>CAVYZP010000029.1:0-106651 GCA_963772985.1 uncultured Chloroflexia bacterium | reverse complement strand
AAAAATTAACGTAGCCATTATTGGGGTCGGAAATTGCGCTTCTTCACTGGTGCAGGGCGTCCATTACTACCGGAACGCCAAAGAAGATGAATTCGTGCCCGGTCTGATGCATGTCAACCTGGGCGGTTATCATATCTCAGATATCAACTTTGTGGCCGCCTTCGATATTGATAAGAACAAGGTCGGCCTGGATCTGGCCGATGCAATTTATGCCAAACCGAACAACACCATCGTTTTTGATAAAGTCCCCAAGAGCGGCGTCATCGTCAACCGCGGCATGACTAACGACAGCTTGGGTAAATATCTCTCCCAGGTTATTGAAAAAGCCCCCGGCCCCACCGCCAACATCGTCAAAATCCTGAAAGACACCAAGACCGACGTCGTGCTGAACTATCTGCCCGTCGGTTCTGAAATGGCCACCAAGTGGTATGTCGAGCAAATCCTGAACGCCGGCTGCGCCATGGTCAACTGCATCCCGGTTTTTATCGCCCGCCAGAAAGACTGGGGCGAAAGATTCGCCGAAAAAGGCCTGCCGATTATCGGTGACGATATCAAGTCACAGGTCGGCGCCACCATCGTCCACCGCGTCCTGACCAACCTGTTCCGGGAACGCGGCGTCAGGCTGGAAAGAACCTACCAGTTGAACTTCGGCGGTAATACCGATTTTCTGAACATGCTGGAAAGGGAAAGACTGGAATCGAAGAAGATTTCCAAGACCAATTCCGTCACCTCACAATTGGATTACACGCTTGACCCCGGTGACATTCATGTCGGACCCAGCGACCATGTGCCGTGGCTGCTCGACCGCAAGTATTGCTACATCGATATGGAAGGGCGCACCTTTGGCGACGTGCCGTTGAAACTCGAACTGAAACTGGAAGTCTGGGACAGCCCGAATTCCGCCGGTGTCGTCATCGATGCCATCCGCTGCTGCAAACTGGCACTGAATAAGGGCATCGGCGGACCGCTGGTCGGGCCGGCCTCTTACTTCATGAAATCGCCGCCGGTCCAGTACACCGACGCCAAGGCTCATGCTGAGACGGAAAAGTTTATCGCTGAGAACAAACTCGCTTAATCTTCAAGGCTTTTAAAAGCTTGAGCTGAGCAAGTTAACTGGACAGTATGATGAAGATTGCACTGGTATCTCCGTATGATTTCTCCCATCCGGGTGGGGTAGGACGCCATATCACCGCACTCTTTAACAACTTTACCTCGGCGGGGCATCAAGTCAAGGTCATTGCGCCTTCTTCGCATCATGTTGATGAGTTCGGCGAGCATTTTGTCCGCATCGGCAGGCCGTTCCCTATTCCGGCCAGTGATTCGGTAACACGCATCCCGGTTTCTCTGCATCTGGCGCCGGCCATTAAAAAAGTGATGGCCGAAGAGAAGTTCGATGTCGTGCATCTGCACGAGCCTTTTATGCCGATGTTGTGCAGCGCAACATTAAAGTTCTCCAATACCGTCAATGTCGGCACTTTTCACGCCGCCCAGGGCAAGCCGGGCTACGGCTTTGGCCGTCCGGTTACTAAATGGATATTAGAGGCCCGCGCAAAAAAGTTGCACGGTCATATTGCCGTTTCCAAACCGGCCATGGATTATGCAAGTCGTTTCGTCCCGGGCGATTATGAAATTATTCCCAACGGTGTTGATACGAAATATTTCCGTCCTAACGTCCCTCTGATTGAGAAATATAATGACGGCAAGCTCAATATCGTCTTTATGGGCCGGCTGGAATTCCGTAAAGGGCTGAACTACCTGTTAAAAGCTTTCTATGACGTGAAAAAGGAAATGCCAGAGACGCGGCTTATCATTTGCGGTCCCGGCACCCGTCTCCGCAAACGCTACGAACAATGGGTCAAAGACGTCCGGCTGCAGGATGTCGTTTTCACCGGTATGGTAAATTTTGACGAGCAGCCGAGTTACTATCGCACCGCGGACGTTTTCTGTGCACCCAATACCAGCCACGAAAGTTTTGGTTTGATTTTAATCGAAGCCATGGCCACCGGACGGCCGGTTGTTGCCTCCAATATCGAAGGCTTTGCCAGCGTCGTCACCGACGGTAAAGAAGGTGTTCTGGTACCGCCGATGACTGTCCGCCCGCTGGCGAATGCCCTGCTCAAAATGCTGAATGATAAACCGCGCCGTTTGCAGATGGGGCAGCAGGGTCTGATTACGGCGCAGAAATACGACTGGGAAGGCGTTGCCGCCCGAGTTTTAGCCTATTATCAGAAAACTATCGAAAAGACCCGCGCGCAAGGCCTGGTGAAATAACATGGCAAGTTTGGAGGGCGCCCGCAGGACGTTAGGCAAGTATTTCGCCGACCCCGTAGTGACGGTGCTGGAAAAAACACACATCACCCCGAATGCCCTGACCGTTATCGGGATGCTGATTACCTTCGTTGCCGCCGCGCTGGTCGCCTTGAAACATCCCTTTGCCGCCGGCTGGGTGGTTTTATTTGCCGGGTTGTTTGATATGCTGGACGGCGCGCTCGCCCGCCGCACGAACAAAGTTTCCAAATTCGGCGGCGTGCTGGATTCCACTCTCGACCGTATCTCCGAAGCCTCCGTACTTATCGGCATCGCCGTTTTTTACGCCAACCGCCAATCCGTCTGGGGCGTGGCCATCGCCGGTATTACTTTAATCGGCTCGCAGCTTCCCAGCTACATCCGGTCCAAAGCCGAAAACCTGAATATCAACGGCAAAATCGGGCTCTTTACCCGACCGGAAAGGGTGATTATCCTGGCTTTGGGGTTACTGCTCGCCGGGATTACTAACGTTCTACTCATAGCGCTGATTATTATCGCTGTCCTCAGCTTCCTTACCGCCGGACAGCGTTTGGTGCATATCTGGAATAAAACAAAATCGGGTTAATTGGGGGACAATATGCCGGTAATAGCTATTATTGGTGCACAATGGGGGGATGAAGGTAAAGGGCGGGTCGTTGACTTGATTACGGAGAAAGCGGATGTGGTGGTCCGCTACTCCGGCGGCGATAATGCCGGTCACACGGTCATCAATAACCTGGGTAAATTCGCCCTGCATCTGATTCCTTCCGGTATTTTTTCCAAAGACGCCGTCTCGGTCATCGGCAACGGCGTGGTCATCAATCCGAAATCACTTTTCACCGAAATGGATATGCTCACCTCACGGGGCGTTGACGTCTCTCCGGCGCGTCTGTCCATCAGCGACCGCGCGCAGCTAATCATGCCTTATCACCTGCTGCTCGATAAGCTCGAAGAACAATCCCTGGGCAACAGCGCCATCGGCACCACCCTTAAAGGGATCGGCCCGGTGTATTCGGATAAAGTCGCCAGGCGCGGCATCCGTGTCGGCGATTTAATGGATAAAAAAACTTTTAAAGTGCAGTTAAAAGCGGCCCTCGACCGCAAGAACCAGGTCCTCACCAAAATCTACGGCGTCGAACCCCTCGCGCTCGAACCGATTTATGAAGAATATCTTGCCTACGGGCAGCGCCTGGCCCCTTACGTCAAAGAAACAACGCTGACGCTCAATGAAGCGTTGGAAAAAGGTCAGACCATTCTGCTCGAAGGAGCACAGGGCACCTTGCTCGACCCTGATTTCGGCACCTATCCCTACACCACTTCTTCCTCCCCCATTGCCGGCGGCGCTTCCATCGGCACCGGCATCGGTCCAAATAAAATGAACGTCATTCTCGGCGTCTTCAAAGCCTACTGCACCCGCGTCGGCGGCGGACCGTTCCCCACCGAACTGAAAGATGCCATCGGCGACCAAATACGGGAACGTGCCCATGAATTCGGCACCACCACCGGACGGCCGCGGCGCTGCGGCTGGTTCGACGGCGTGGCTGCAAGGTTCTCCCAGCGGGTCAACGGTTTCACCGGCATGGTCATCACCCGCTTCGATATCCTGGATGTGCTCCCGACTTTGAAAGTCTGCACCGCTTATAAACTGGACGGCAAGATCATCAATTACTTCCCGTCCAATATCGATGTCCTCGCCCGGTGCGAGCCGGTTTACGAAGAATTACCGGGCTGGCTGACCTCCACGGAAAACATACGTAACTATAAAGAATTACCGGCCAATGCCAAGAATTATGTCAGGCGGATGGAAGAACTTTCCGGCTGTCCTGCCAATCTTATCGGCGTCGGCCCGGCCCGCGAACAGATTATTGAAAAATCCCCGATTATCTAAGCATGGCGTAAAATCAATATCAACCAAATATGATTCCAGTAAAACTGGAATCATATTTTTATGGCTTGTCATTCCCGACCCGATCGGGAATCCGGATAACATTCTACCCTAAAAATTCCGCATCCTCTTCACTCAGCCGCATGTGCTCTTTCCGCATGCATTTGTCCATCACCACCAGCAAACCCGCCGATTCCGCCTTTTTCGCCGCGGCTTTGTTCACGACGCCTTCCTGCATCCAGACGGCTTTCGCCCCGATTTTAATCGCTTCGTCCACAATCGGGGGCACGTCATCGGATTTACGGAAAACATCCACGACTTCTATTTTCCCCGGAATCGCGCTCAGGCTGGGGTAGCACTTTTTCCCGTAAACTTCCTCAACCGTCGGGTTGACCGGAATGACGTTATAGCCGTGCACCGTCAGGTATCTGAACACCACGTTGCTCGGTTTTTGCGGGTCGGCAGAAGCTCCCACCATCGCCACATTCCGGAAACTTTTTAATATTTTTACTTCAGACATCTATGGCTCCTATTAATCGTTATGTAAAAAGTTTTAAACCACCATCAGTCTTTTTCTCCAAAAATAGTGAAAGATCAGTATTTGTGCTCGGTTCTCTCGCCACCAGTGGGAAAGAGCTAGAGAGGGAGGAACCCCTTAAAAAAACTCCGCCAGCAGCTTCTCCGCTTTTATTGGCTCAATCGGTGACGATACCAGCGTTCCCTTCTCTAACCAGGGGAATTCGCTCTCATAAGTCGGCTTTTCTTCCCGGTAAAATACCCCGATGGGAATCTTTTCCCCCCATTCCTGCGCTTTCTGGAAAGCCGCAAATTTATCAATCGGACGGTAAGACCTGTCGCCGTCCAGCCGGTACACGCGTTCCTTGTACCACGCATGCGTGTTCTTATGATTGAAAGACACGCACGGCTGCAAAATATCAATCAAGGCAAAACCTTTGTGGTTGATGCCTTCTTTAATCATCTGTGAAAGATGGTCAAGGTCCCCGGCAAAAGACCGCGCTACAAAAGTCGCCCCGGCCGCAATCGCAATGGACAGCGGATTAAAAGGAGGCGGCGCCCCCTGCGGCGTCGTTTTCGTCACAAAACCGAAATCGCTCGTCGGGGAAGTCTGCCCTTTGGTCAGGCCGTAAATCTGGTTGTCGTGCACCAGGTAAGTAATGTCGTGGTTGCGCCGCGCCGCGTGGATGAAATGGTTCCCGCCCTCGCCGTAGCCGTCCCCGTCCCCGCTGAAGGCGATCACCTTCAAATCGCGGTTGCACAGCTTGGCCGCCACCGCCGGCGGAACAGGGCGCCCATGCAAAGAATTGAAAACATTCCCCCTAGTGTAATGCGGTAATTTCCCCGCCTGCCCGATGCCGCTCACCAGCAGCAAATCGTGCGGGTCGATGTTCAGTTCCACCAGCGCTTTCTTCACTGCTGCGAGTATCCCGAAATTCCCGCAGCCGGGGCACCATGCCGGGACTAAACCGCTGAAGTCTTCCATCGTCACTGTCATCGCTGTTTCCTTAATTCCCGAAGAATAATGTCGGGCGTAAATGGACGTCCATCGTACTTCAGGATACTGACGGAAGCTAAACCGGTCTGTTCCCGAATCAACCCGGCCAGCTGTCCGGTGAAATTATTTTCAATCACATAGGTCTGTCTGGCTTTTTTCATCCTCTCCGCGACAGTATCCGCGGGGAAAGGCCAGATCTGCGTCAAATGTAAATGGGCGTAATTGCCGCCCGCTTTGTTCAGTATCCCGGCTGATTCCCGGATAACTCCGCAGGTGCTGCCCCAGCCGATGAGCAGCGTTTCGGCATTTTCCCCGCCGTAAATCTTCGGCGGTACCATCTCTTTTTTCAGGTCTTCCATTTTCTTAAAACGCTTGTCCATCATCCTGGTCCGGGTTTCGGCGTCTTCAATCAGATGCCCTGCTTCGTCGTGCTCGTCGGAATCAGCCACTACCAGCGCATTCCGGTCGCCGGGAAATGCTCGCGGTGAAATCCCCGATTCGGTGTAAGCATACCGCTTATATTCGCCGGTAGATTTGTTTTTATCGTACAAAATCCCGCGGTCGACGGTGACCTTGCTCAAGTCGAATTTTTCCGTCGTGAAATAAGAATTGGCCAGGTTGTGGTCGGTGATAATCAAAACCGGTATTTGATATTTTTCCGCCAGGTTAAAAGCTTTGACCATCAAATCGAAGCTGTCTTCGACGTTGCCCGGAGCGAAAACCACCCGCGGGAACTCGCCGTGTGAGGCATGCAGGATGAATTCCAGGTCGCCCTGCTCGGTTCGCGTCGGCAGCCCGATGGCCGGACCCGGCCGCTGCCCTTCGACGACGACCACCGGTGTTTCTGTAATCCCGGCCAGCCCCAGACCTTCCACCATCAGGCAGAAACCGCCGCCGGATGTCGCCGTCATCGCCCGCACTCCGGTAAAACCGGCGCCCACCGTCATGTTCATCGCGGAGATTTCATCCTCCGCCGGCACCACCACCAGCCCGAATTCGGCAGCATGTGCCGCCAGGTATTCCATAATCGCCGTCGTCGGGGTCATGGGATAGGCGGACATGAATTTGCAGCCCGCGGCAATCGCTCCCACCGCCATCGCTTCATTGCCGTTCAGCAGCATCCGTTTGGTATCACCGGCACGGGTCATTTTTAACCGACCGCCGCCGAACATTTTCACGGTCTGGTACCCAGCATCTGCCGCTTTGACGTTTTTTGCGCCGGTTTCCCCGCTGAAGAACCCGGTTAGCAATTCGTTGAGCAGACTGAAATCGTAGCCAATAAGTCCTAAAGCCGCGCCCAGGGCGACAGTATTGGCCATCACTGCGTCCCCGGCTTCCCGGCCCAGCCGATCGAAAGGCACGCTAAAAAGGTCATTGCCCGTTAAACCGGGCACTTTTTCACCGTCATAGATAATGACCCCGCCATCCCTGATTTCCCGACGATGCAGGTCAATGCTTTCTTTGTTCAGAGCAATCAGAATGTCCACGGACTCTTTAACAGCCTCAACCGGCACATCTGACGCACGGATACGAAAGAAGTTATGTCCCCCGCGCACCCGTGATTCGTAATCCTGGTCGGCGTAAACCCGGTAGCCCCAGCGGGCCAGCGCCTTCGCCAGCAGCAACCCCACCGACTGCACGCCCTGCCCCGCTTCCCCGCCCACCATGAAGTTGATTTCAGCCGTCATACATTCTCCAATCTAATTGGAACTCCGCCCTCTCGCATCAAATGGAAAGGGAATTGACCGTAGGCGGTCACCAACATCCCAACGCAACATCATTGCATCATCGGGATGAACCCTACTTTATCCTTTTCTCGACATTATCCCAATTGATATTCCTGAAGAAGGCAGTAATATAATCCGCGCGCTTCAGTCCGTAATCTATCATATAAGCATGTTCGAAGACATCCATCACCAGGATGGGGGTACACCCGGCGAGGTGCCCGGACTCATGCTCGTTAATCCACTGGTTGAAAAGCTGGCCGTTCCAGTCCTGGTAGAGCACCGCCCAGCCGATACCGCGCATCGCGCCGACGGCTTTGAAATCCGCTTCCCAGGTTTCATGCATCCCGTAAGCCGCGGAGACTTTCTGACTGAATTTCGAGGTTTTTTCCAGTAGCGATTTGCCACCGAGGTTATCGAAATAGAGCTCATGCAGCCGCATGCCGTTAAACTCAAAGCCCATGCGCCGCTTCAATTCGGAATATTCCGGCTGCCCGGTTTTGCCGTCCTTGAGCATCGCAGTTAGGGAATCCGTCAGTTTGTTGGTGTTGGTAACATAGCCCTGGTACAGAGTGAAATGGTTCTTCAGCAGCGTCTCGCTGAATCCCTGCATCCCGATAAGTGAACTGTAATCTTTAGACATATAAGCCATCATCATTCTCCTATTTCCTGAATATTTGTTTCTACTTTAATATATTGAAATTGACGGGTATGTGACAAAAGTCTTATTGAAAGCTGAAGGCTGTCAGTTGTTGTCTTTCAGCTAATGTGTATAGAATATTATGTCAATTAAATAAATTTGTCAAGAGAGCAAAATATCATCAATTTCCCCGGCCGAATTGTCTGGACAGAGCTAAGCCGCAGCGGCAGCGATGAGCGAAGTATATCAAGAGGGATCAACAGTTGATTGTCGAAATATCTTTCTTTATGTTTTGTAATTCTAATTTTGATATGGTTTCGAATTTCGATATTAGTATTTAGAAATTGCTTGATATTTGATTCTTGATTCTTGATTATTTTATTTAAGGGGGTGACAAAATCTCCTTGACCGCTCACCAATAATCCGTCGTATAATAATCTCACTATTTTACGCGGCGGAAATTCGGTTTTAATTCGTAACTTTGGCGGGAGAGATTTGATGTTTTGCACAGCGGAACAGCCTCGAATGAGCCTGGCCGGCATTATTGTTTCTGCAAAGCGGACAATGAGATTGAGTACGCATGATTATCTAATGAAAATATTATCGCAGGTCGCAACCGGAGATACTTTTAACCTTAGTAAAAATGTACGAAGCGAATCAGCTTCAAAAACCGTAATTGATTTTAGTCTTATGTTAAATAGACGCCGTTTTTAGCCTCAAATCAATGGGCGGATAATTTTTAAAATATCATTTTTTACGAAACGAATAAATTTGGAGGCTGAAATAATTTTAGCATTTTATAACCCTAAACTCTCCGCCGCGCCCTGCATCGCCTGGAGTCCGAGGGCAATAAAATCATCCAGTTCCAGCCCCAGTTCGCTGCACTTGGCAATCTGTTCGCGGTTAGCGCCGGCGGCAAAGGTTTTTTCCTTGAAGCGTTTACGGACGGATTTCGCTTCGACAAAACTGAGTTTCTTTTCCGGCCGGACGAGGGCCGCGGCAGTGATGAGGCCGGTAAGCGGGTCGGCACAGAACAGGGCTTTATCCATCAGGGTTTGAAAAGGCTCGCCGTGGGCTTCGTTATGGCAGAGGATGGCATGGCAGACGGCGCCGCTCGCGCCAAGGTCTTGGGCCATTTCCGCACTGCGTTTGCTGTGGGTGGTCAAGTCGTCGCCGAGGAGCTCGAGGTCAATATCATGCAACAGGCCGGCCAGACCCCACTCGTCTTCATTTTCGTTGAAGCGTTTGGCGAGGGCGCGCATGATAGCTTCGGCAGCCAACATGTGGCGGACCAGGTTTTCGTTTTTAATATTCTGGCGGACTGATTGGAGCGCTGATTCACGATTCATAGTCATTGTAGCCTCCGATTGTTTTTAAGAGCGGGTCTAACCCCTCACTCAATACATTTGCTTCGAGGTAAGTCTCCCGTAGCAAAGTATACATGTACTTCGTTCAGTGTTTACGGTTATCTCCAACCTTCGGCTTTCTCCGGTACCCGGGAGAGAAGATTATGCTTTGTACGGTTGTATCTGGATTCCGGCCTCCGCCGGAATAGAGTCTCCTCCCTCTCAGGGAGGGATTAAGGGAGAGTGACGAACGGGGCGGTCAGATTAGAAACCTGACCCTGCAGGTCACTGGTTGTTATGTTGCCGACAGGTTTACCGGCGAGGATGGATTTGAGGTACCGTCCCGTGATGGATTCGGGGACTTGGGCCACTTCTTCCGGGGTGCCTTTGGCGACGACGTAGCCGCCGGCATCGCCCGCGCCCGGCCCGAGGTCAATAATATAGTCAGCGTTCTTCATCACATCCGGGTTATGCTCGATGACCACCACCGTATTGCCGGCATCCACCAGCCGCTGCATGACCCGCAGCAAAGCGGCCACATCGTCGAAAGAGAGGCCGGTGGTGGGCTCATCCAGAATATAGAGGGTCTTGCCGGTGGACCGCTTGGCGAGCTCGGTGGCGAGTTTGACGCGCTGGGCTTCACCGCCGGAGAGGGTGGGGGCGGGCTGACCCAGACGGATATAGCCAAGGCCGACATCGTTGAGGGTTTCCAGCTTGCGTTTAATAGCAGGGAAGTTCTTGAAAAACTCCAGCGCTTCTTCGACGGTCATATCCAGGACTTCGGCGATATTTTTATCTTTAAACTTGATTTCGAGGGCTTCGCGGTTGTAGCGTTTGCCTTTACAGACTTCACAGGGGACGGTAACATCGGGCAGGAACTGCATTTCAATTTCGATGTAGCCTTCGCCGCGGCAGGCTTCGCAGCGGCCGCCTTTAACGTTGAAGGAGAACCGCCCGGCTTCGTAGCCGCGGATGCGGGCATCGGGCACGGAGGCAAACAGCTCGCGGATAGGCCCGAAGGTGGCAGTATAGGTGGCCGGGTTGCTGCGCGGGGTGCGCCCGATGGGCGACTGGTCGACATTGATGACCTTATCAATATTCTCGATGCCGAGGATTTCATCGCATTCCCCGACGGGGTCTTTGGCATCGTACAAAACCTGGGCCAATTTGCGGGAAAGGACGTCATCCACCAGCGTACTTTTGCCGCTGCCGGAAACGCCGGTAATACAGACAAATTTTCCGAGGGGGATTTTAATATCAATATCTTTAAGATTATTCTGGCGGGCGCCTTTAACGGTGAGCGCGGCGCCGTTGCCTTTACGGCGTTTGGCCGGCATGGGGATGGACTTTACACCACTCAGGTACTGGCCGGTAAGTGAATCTTTACAGTCCATGATATCCTGCATGGTGCCGGTGGCGATGACCCGGCCGCCGTGTTCGCCGGCGCGCGGGCCCATATCAATAATGAAATCGGCGGTGCGCATCACACTCTCATCGTGCTCGACGACGAGGATGGTATTGCCGATATCGCGCAGTCTTTTTAGTGTCTCAATCAGGCGGTGGCTGTCCGCCAGGTGCAGGCCGACAGTAGGTTCGTCGCAAATGTAGAGGACGCCCATCAGACCGCTGCCGATTTGGGTAGCCAGACGGATACGCTGGGCTTCGCCGCCGCTGAGGGTCATCGAGGGGCGTTCCAGCGCCAGATAATCCAGCCCGATATCGCTCAAAAACCCGAGCCGGGAGAGGATTTCCTTGATAATCTGGCGGGCGATAAGCTGCTCCCTTTCGGAAAGAATGGGATTTTCGCCGTTATTGAGGGATTTGGCCCAGGCCAGCGTTTTGGCTACAGGCAGGCCGCTGATTTCGTAAATGTTTTTACCGCCGATGGTAACGGCCAACGCTTCGGGCTTGAGCCGCTTGCCGCCGCACTCCAGACACGGCTTAGTGACCATGTAGCGCTCGGTTTCCTGCCGGGAGTATTCGGACTGGGTTTCGCGGTAAAGGCGCTCCATACGCGGGATAACGCCCTCCCAGCCTTCGGTGTGCTCCCGGACCATGCCGTAACGGGTGCGGTATCTGGTACGCTCGAAATTCTCGCCGTAAAGGATTAGGTCGAGCTGTTCTTTGGTGAGGTTCTTAATCGGGGTATTCAGAGAAAAACCGTGTTCCCGGGCGACGTCTTCGAGGCGGTAGAAATACCAGTACTGTGTCTGATAAGGTTTGATGCCGCCCTGATTAATCGAGAGATTACGGTCCGGCATAATCAAGTCCGGGTCAATTTCCAGTTTGAAGCCGAGGCCGGTGCAGGCGGGACAGGCGCCGTGGGGACTGTTGAAGCTGAAGGTGCGCGGAGCGATTTCCCCGAGGCTGATTTCGCAATGGACGCAGGCAAAATGCTCGGAGAAAAGAAGTTCTTCGCCGTCAACGATAGAGACAATGGCGACGCCTTCGCCGAGTTTGAGGGCGGTTTCCACGGAATCGGCAATGCGGGTCTGGCTATCGCTCTGGCCGGTCACGAGACGGTCAACAACCACTTCGATGGTGTGCTTTTTATTTTTATCGAGCGTAATTATTTCGGAGAGGTCATAGATTTTCTTGTCAACCCGGACGCGCACGTAACCCTGCTTACGGAGGTCATCAAAAATGGCCTGGTATTCACCTTTGCGGTCTTTGACCAGCGGGGAAAGAATCAGGATACGCTGCTCTGCGGGCAGGTTTTTAATGGCGTCCACAATCTGTTCGACGGTCTGACTGGTAATTTCGCGGCCGCACTTGGGACAGTGTGGATGGCCGACGCGGGCGAAAAGCAGGCGGAGATAATCGTAAATTTCGGTGATAGTGCCCATGGTGGAGCGGGGATTTTTGCCGACGCCTTTCTGGTCGATAGAGATGGCCGGACTGAGGCCTTCGATGTAGTCCACGTCCGGTTTTTCCATGCGGCCTAAAAACTGGCGGGCATACGCAGAGAGCGACTCCATGTAGCGCCGCTGGCCTTCGGCGTAGATAGTATCGAACGCCAGCGAACTTTTACCGGAACCGGAGACGCCAGTGATGACGACCAGCTTGTCCCGGGGGATAGTGACATCGATATTTTTGAGATTATGCTCGCGGGCACCTTTGACAACAATTGAATCGAGAGGCATGTTTTTGTTTCCTTCCGAAGTTATTCTAACATTTGTTCTAGTTTTCTGACAAGGCCATGATGAGGCTTTAGCTTTTTCCGCTCCGCAGACAAATAAAAAATCTTCGCCTCAAATTGTGAGCATAAAGGAACCGGCAGGGAACTAAGAACATAATAAAGGAGTCCTGATTACGACTCCCCTATTTATTGTACAACTTGAAAGGCTGGAGCTGCAGGAGGGAACAAGGCAAAGAGAAATCTCCTTTTACCAATTGAAGGGCACCGCAGTGATTCAAGGAAAATTCCAATGTCTAAGATTAAGCAAGAATCCGTGCGGGCGAGTTCTTACATCAACTAAGGTTGAGTATACATTGACTACGTCAAGTACCGAAAATGACTCCACGGCTGCGGCCTACGGAAACTCGCCCCTACAATAGACACATTTATTTTTAACGCGATTATCTGCGAACGGTGAGGACGGGGACGGCAGAGTGATGGACGACATAATCGGCGGTGGAACCTAGGGCGAAACGGCGGAAGCCGCCGTGGCCGTGGGTGGCGATTGCGATTAGGGTGCATTCATTTTCCTGGGCGTAGCTGACAATGGTTTCACCCGGAGGGCCGGAGAGCACCACGTAATCAACGTCCAGGCCTTTGGCAGTTAAGTTTTTGGCCTCGTTTTCCAGGTAACCCTCGGCGGATTTTTCTTCGGTAAAAGTGCGTTTGACGGCGCCGGAAGTACTGACCGTAACCGCCGGAGCGCCGGGAATGTTGAGCGGGATAATGGATTCCGGGTTGTCAATGACCGTAAGGAGAACCAGTTTGCTGTGCCGGGCGGCGGCTTCGGGGGTGATTACCGGTAAAATCCTTTCGGCGGGAGTGGAACCATCAAGGCAGACCAGAATTTTTTCCAACATATTCGCACCTCCAACAATCAACCCGCTAAGGGGAATCTTTGCTTAATTATAACATTGTTAAATTGCCGGGAAGTTTGCTTCTGCTAAACGGGTAAATTGCCGGTGTTTTTAAATTCCGGATACAGGGGTACCATCTTAACAATCAAACAGGTCCGAATTTCCGGCTCAATACAGATTCCGATGCAGGCAGCATTTTGCTGAAGACAAGATGATTGCCACGACCGGCTTCTACCGGAGAGCCAACAGGTATTTTCCCGGCAAGGCCTGATGCATCAATTGGATGGGGCGGTAATCTGTACCTGTACTACGTAATCAAAGTTGGTACCGTCTTGCATAGTTCCGCTAATCTCAAGGGGATATGAAGTGCCGTTATTGATTGAAGCATTGATTAATGTCCGGGTGGCACTGACATTGGCCATCGCCCGCAATGGGGCTGAATCAGACACAGTGAAACTAAAGGGACTGTCGCCGGAACCCAGGGTAGTGAAAACGGCACTTAATGAAGTTACAAACAAAGCCGTCACATTTTCCAGGGTAATTTGAACGGTCGGCCCGCCCGGATTAACCGGCTGCAGAGGCCCCGTAGCTGACAACACAACCATCGGCTGCACAGCGGCCGTGGTCGTGGTCGAAGCTGCCGTCTTTGTAGAGGTCGTTGTTCCGGATGAACCACAGGCCGCGAGAACCAACGGTACTACGATGAAGAAACTTATTACACCGATAAATCTTTTTCTCACATATCCCCCCTGATTATTTGTTATCCAGCCAATAAATGAGCGGCCGACCTGCTTCGAACAGTTGCCCCTGTACTGATGCCAATATCCGGCGGACTCAGTTTCGGATTTATGTGGTTGTTGATGCCCGGTGATAAATTTGAAACGATTATATCCCTTTTGATTTAATTAATCAATAGTCCGTTTCGGCAGAATGAGATATTAAACCGGGAACAGTTAAATCCAATCAAGACGGCAAAGGAAACAGGCACGATTAAACCACAAAAACAGCACAATTTCTTGAAAAGATGCTAAGATGGGGATAATATGGATAATCAAGGAGGGATAAAATGACCAATTGTCCTGTTTGTAACACCAAATTAGATGAAAAAGCAAATTTTTGTCCGGAGTGCGGCGTCGAGCTTTCCAAAGCCCCGTCGGAACGCGCCTGGATTGTAGCGATGCAGGAAAAAATTAAATCTGCCAGAAACAACAACAACATTTTCAGTGTTATCCTGACTGTTGGCATCGTGATTGTAGTCGTGGTGCCGTATTACACGCATTTTATCCGCCTGTATAATATGGACAGCGTGAGCTGGGGATTAACCGGATTCGGAGCGCTGCTGATTATCGGCAGCGGTTTCGGCATCTGGTGGGAAAACATGAGCATCAACGACCAGATTGAAGATCTGAAACTGGGGCAGGAAGAAGCCGCGAATAAAGCGCTCAAAGTCGAGGAAGAAAAAGAAGAAAAATAAATTCGAACCGGTTTGAGTCGAGGTTAATGAAGGCCTGTGTTGCTATTTTAGAACGCAGGCCTTTTTAATTCCACTGCTAGAGAATCACCAGATTGTTCCGGTGAACGACTTCGGAGCCGGAGTCATAGCCGAGAAGGTCAGTGATATTGCCGGAATGGGCGCCTTTAATGGAGCGAACTTCGACGGCGGTGTAGTTGGTGATGCCGCTGCCGAGTTTTGTCCCCTTCACGTCGCAAATATCCACGATGTCGCCGCGCTGGAAAACACCATCAACCTCAACGACGCCGGCGGCCAATAAGACTGCAATTTTTCTTTTTCAGGGCCAGAGCGGCGCCGTCATCCACGGTTAATTTACCGCGGGTGCTGAGGCCGGAAAGCAGCCAGCGGGTCCGGCTGTCCAGTTTGTTTTTTACCGGCTGGAAGCGGGTGCCGCAGGCTTTGCCGCCGGCGATTTTCAGGATGATGTCTTTTTCACCACCGTTGGCAATAACCACCGCCACGCCGGAAGCGGTCGCCAAACGGGCGGCTTCGATTTTGGTAACCATGCCGCCGGTGCCGAGACCGCTGACGGAACCGGAAACCAGAGCTTCTATTTGAGCATCTATTTTTTCAACCAAAGGAATCTTTTCCGCCGAGGGATCTTTGTTGGGGTCGGCGGTATAAAGGCCATCAGTGTCCGTAAGGATGAGCAAAAGATCGGCGTCAATGAGATTGGCGACCATGGCGGAAAGGTTATCGTTATCGCCGAAACGGGTTTCGCGGATTTCATCCACAGCCACGACATCGTTCTCATTGATAACCGGAATCACGCCCATTTCCAGCGAAGCCAGCAGCGTGTTGCGGGTATTCAGATAACCGGCGCGGTCGACGAGCACCGATTTGGTGAGCAGCGCCTGGCCGACGGTAATATCGTGGGCTTCGAAAAGGCGCTCGTAAATATTCATCAGACGGCCCTGCCCCACGGAAGCCAGCACCTGTTTGAGGGCGACGCCTTTGGATTTTTTGGTCAAACCGAGGCGCTCCCGGCCGGCAGCGATGGCGCCGGAGGTAACGATGACCACTTCTACGCCACGGTCGTGGAGCTGCGCAATCTGGTTAACCAGGCCGGTCATGCGCTCCAGGTTCAGGCGGTTGGAGCCGGCAGTCAGCAGGCTGGTGCCGAACTTGGCAACGATGCGGCGGCAGGTCATTGCGGTATCAACTTTTTGTTTGACCATTATTATCCCAACTTTCAGCATTCAGCAAACAACTGGCAGCTAAAATTGTTCAGAGTCATTATATCACAGGATTATGTTAAAATGAACTTGTAAGGGCTAGTCCGGTTCGGCTAGCCCCAAATGGCGTTGTATGATATCGCGTTTTGTAAGGACGGATCTAGCCCGCCCTATCTGGAGATTGCCTTACGGAAGAAAATACCACCTGTCAATTAAGTAGTGTGGAGATTCTTCAGGTACTATGCAACTTCAGAATGACGATTGAAAAATATGGAAACATTAAATCTAACGGAATTATTGAATTTAATCAGCGAGGTGCCGGAATACGGCCGGCTCGTAGATGAACTGCGGCAAAAAAACGCATTAGCAAAAGCGGACGTCATCGAGGCGGCGCGGCCGTACTTGATCGCGGCGCTTTACGAGACGTTGAAGCGTCCGGTCATCGTGATTACGGCACAGGCCGAAGAAGCCCGCAAACTGTACGAACAAATCAGCATCTGGACACGTTCCGACGAAGTCAAACTGATACCGGAAGCCGACGCGCTGCCCTACGAACGGATTGTCTCCGATTTACCGACGGAACTGGAACGGCTGAGGGTGCTTTCGGCACTGGCGAATACGCATCACGGGAAGAGCCTGCCACTGGCAATAATCCCGGCCACGGCATTGATTCAAAAAACGGCTTCATTCAGCGAATTCACATCCGCTTTTCACACTATCAAAGAACAGCAGAATTACGACCCGATGATATTAATGAAACGGTGGCAGGCGCTGGGATTCACAACCGAGAGCACCGTCGAGATACCGGGCACGATGAGCAAACGCGGCGGCATCATTGACATCTTCCCGCCAACGAGTGAGATGCCGGCAAGGCTGGAGTTTTTCGGGAATATGGTAGAGAGCATCAGGCTTTACGACCCGGCAAACCAGCGCTCGGTGAGAAGAGTACCGGCAATCAGCATCGGACCGGCGACAGAACTGGCGGCGCCTTTCGCCGAAAACGGCCCGAAACCGGAAGATATTTTGAAAAATCTCGACTTCAACAACTGCAGCGAAGAATCACGGCAGACCTTCGCCAAAGAGCTGGAAGAACTCTACCGCGGCCAAAAAACCGTGAGCAAGGAGTTTTACGCCCCATTGTTCAATCAGGACAGTCTGCTTTCATACCTGCCGGAGAATACATTGCTGATAATTGACGAACCGCTCTCCGTACAGCGCACCATCGAGGATTTCGATAATAAAGCCGTGGAAATCTACAAGGGAGAGCAGGCACAGGGCGAGCTGCCGGCGAATTTCCCGAAACCTTATTTCAGCTGGGAGGAAACAGGCCCCGCGCTGGAGAAAATACCGCAGCTGATTCTGAGCGAACGGGGAATGTCCGATAGGGCGACCACGCACCGGATTGAGTTCAAGGCGCTGCCGAGCTACGGCGGACAAATGCCAACTTTCATCTCCAAAGTCAGGCAAATGCTGGCAGCCAAAGAGCGCATCATCCTGGTGACGCACCAGGCGAACCGCCTCTCCGAATTGCTCGGGGAAGCAGATATCATCGCCCCGGTGCTGACAGAAATCAAACAACTGCCCCAACCCGGCTCGTTGACACTATTACAGGGATTGCTGAATTCCGGCTGGAGTCTGCGGGATACTCATTTATTTACCGACGCGGAAATTTTCGGGTTTACCAAGCAGCAGCGGCTGCAGAAGAAAAGACTGGTGGCCCGGCATAAAATCTTCGCGGATATCCAGCCCGACGATTATGTCGTCCACATCGAACACGGCATCGGGAAATTTTACGGATTTACAGTCATACGCAACGGCGACATGGACCGGGAATTTCTGATATTGCAGTACGCCGGCGGAGACAAACTTTTCGTGCCGACGGACCAGGTGGACCGGGTCAGCCGTTACGTTGGCGGCGGGGAAACACCACCCACGCTCAGTCGTTTGGGCGGTCAGGAATGGGCGCACACCAAAGAAAGGGTCAAAGAGGAAGTGGAGGAAGTGGCCGCTGATTTACTGGATTTATATGCCAGCCGTGAGGTCGTGCCGGGATTCGCTTTTTCCAGGGATACCATCTGGCAGCGGGAGCTGGAGGCTTCATTCCCCTACATCGAAACCCCCGACCAGATTACCGCACAGCAGGAAATCAAAGCGGACATGGAGAAAAACAAACCGATGGACCGGCTGATTTGCGGCGACGTCGGCTACGGCAAGACCGAAGTGGCAATCCGGGCGGCATTTAAAGCGGTGATTGACGGCAAACAGGTGGCCGTGCTGGTGCCCACAACCGTGCTCGCCCAGCAGCATTTCGCGACGTTTACCGAGAGGATGAAAGCCTTCCCGGTGAAAATAGACGTCTTGAGCCGATTCCGCACCGGCAAAGAGCAGGATAAAATCATCGAAAAACTGCAGCAGGGCACGGTAGACATCTGCATCGGCACGCACCGCCTGATTCAAAAGGACGTGCAGTTCAAGAACCTGGGACTGCTGGTTATTGATGAAGAGCAGCGGTTTGGGGTGGCACATAAAGAATTTCTAAAGAAAATGCGGCAGGAAGTGGACGTGCTGACGCTGAGCGCCACGCCGATTCCGCGTACCCTGCACATGTCGCTGGTGGGCGTGCGGGACATGAGCACGATGGAGACGCCGCCGGAAGACCGGCTGCCGGTGCGGACTTACGTGGCGGAATATGACGAGCGTTTAATCCGGGAAGCGGTGCTGCGGGAACTGGAACGCGGCGGCCAGGTCTTCTTCGTGCACAACCGCGTGCAGACCATTGAAATTGTGGCGGATAAATTAAGACACCTGATTCCGGAAGCCAGAGTCAGTGTGGGACACGGGCAGATGCCGGAAGGCGGGCTGGAAAAAGTCACCACCGAATTCATGCAGGGCAAAGCGGACATCCTGGTCTGCAGCACAATTATCGAGTCCGGGCTGGATATGCCCAACGTGAATACGATGATAATCAACCAGGCCGACCGTTTCGGGCTGACGCAGTTGCACCAGTTAAGGGGGCGGGTCGGACGCGGGGCAACGCTGGCTTATGCGTATCTATTGTTCGATAAAGGCAAGAGACTGACGCCGGTGGCGGAAAAGAGGCTGCGGACAATTTACGAAGCCACAGAATTGGGCGCGGGATTCAGCATTGCGATGAAAGACCTTGAAATCAGAGGCGCGGGCACGCTGTTGGGGATGAAACAAAGCGGACAAATCAGTTCTGTGGGGTTCAACCTGTACAGTCAGATGCTGGCGACGGCGGTAGAAAAGCTGAAAATGCAGAAGAGCGGCGTAATCCAGACGCCGAGCACCTCGAAGTTGCCGCCGCCGACCATTGATTTGCCATTATCCGCCCTGATTCCCGAGGATTACGTAGATGATATGGTGACGAGGCTGGAATTATACCAGCGGATGGCGGACATCAGCGAATTAAAGCAAATCCCGAACCTGGCGCAGGAACTGAACGACCGTTTCGGGGTGCCGCCGAAAGAAGTGGAAAACCTGCTGTACATCCTGAAAATCAGGGTCATCGCGAAAGACCGCGGCATCGAGTCCATTTCCAACCTGGACGGCGAGATAATCATCCAGTTATTTGCCGGGATGCAGCTGGACAAGAAGAAACTGGCGCGTTTTTACCGGGACGGGGTGAAACTGGGGAACAGCCAGCTCCGGATGAGCCTGCGGCAGCCGGGGAAGGGCTGGCGGACGATGCTTGAAGAGATTATCAACGCAATGGGATGAAAAACTTCAAAATAATCAAGAAAACACTAATAACTAATATCGAAATACGAAATAAATTCAAATATCAAATTATTAAATACTAGAAGAATATTCAGCTTCCCTTTCGAGTAGTGTGAAAAAACACTGGATACCGACTTTCGTCGATATGGGCGAGCGTACATTTTAACTGCGGTTTAAAGTATTTCGTCCTTAATGGACTCAAGGTTCGAAACCCGACCCTACAGAACAATTTACATCCCCGAATTTGAGATTGCTTCGTACTATTCGTCTTCGCAAAGGAGGTTGGGTGGTGGCTGGATGCCGACTTTCGGGGGTATGGGCGGTGGGGTTTCCAACCCCACCCTACAGAACGATTTTTTATTTCTGAAAAATATTTTAAAAATTCCCTTGTAATCCCTTTTTTGTTCTGCTAATATGAATACCAGAGCCTTTAAGCTAGTCCCGTGAGACTGGTAAGGGGAAAGACAGAGTCCGAAACATGAACCTCTTGCCACATCCACGGCAAGGGGTTTTTTTATGGCCGAAAAAGTCCTGATGACCGAAGAAGATATCCGGCGGACGCTGGCCCGCATCGCGCACGAAATCATCGAGCGGAGCAAGTCGCTGGATAATGTGGTCCTTATCGGGATGTATACCCGCGGCGTACCGCTGGCCAGGCGGCTGGCGCAAAACATTCAAAACTACAACCAAACCGCGGTGCCAGTCGGGGCGCTGGATATTCTCCCCTACCGGGACGACGTGCAGCACGACGTCCCGCCCAAAGTAACCCGCACCGAAGTCCCGTTCAGCATCGTCGGCAAATCGGTCATCCTGGTAGACGACGTACTTTACACCGGGCGCAGCATCCGCGCCGCGATGGACGGCATCATTGACCTGGGCCGCCCGCAATCCATTCAATTAATCGTCCTGATCGACCGGGGCCACCGCGAACTGCCCATCCGGGCGGACTACGTCGGCAAAAACGTGCCCAGCGGCCATGACGAATCAATCGCCGTGAAACTGAAGGAAACAGACGGCCTCGATGAAGTCGCAATTATCAGCCCATCCCCCGTGAAAACCAGCCAGAACGGAGCGCTAAACGGAACGCAGGGAGGCAAAAATGGATTTAAAGAATAGGGATTTAATTACCATCGACGACCTGACCAACAGCGAAATCGAATCAATCTTCTCCCTTTCGGACGAAATGTCAGACAAAATGCCGGAACAGTACGGATTGTGCGCAGGTAAAGTGATGGCCACCATTTTCTTTGAGCCGAGCACCCGCACGCGGCTCTCTTTCGAATCGGCGATGCACCGGCTCGGCGGCAGCGTCATCTCCGTGGCCGACCCGAAATCAACCTCTTTCGCCAAGGGTGAAAGCATCGCGGACATGGCCCGGATTATCAGTTCTTACGCCGATATTATCGTGCTGCGCCACCCCTGGGAGGGTGCGGCGCAACTGATGGCCGATTACGCAACAGTGCCGGTAATTAACGCCGGTGACGGCGGGCACCAGCATCCCACGCAGACTTTATGCGACCTCTATACGCTGAAGAAAGAACGCGGCGACATCAAAGGGATGACAATCGCGCTATGGGGCGATTTAAAATACGGACGCACGACACACTCACTGATTTTCGCGCTGGCGAAATTCGGGGCGACGATATTATTCTGTCCCAGTCCCGGGCTGGAAGTGCCGGATAACATCATGCATAAACTGGTGACGGAATACGGCGGCGAACTGGAAAAATTCAGCAAAAACCACAAACAGAACCAGACCGGGGCTTTTCCCGTAGACGCGGCTTATATCACCCCCGAGCAACCGCATCAACTGACGATGATGCCGGGCATCGACCTGGAAGTAACGATGAAAGCCGGCGTAGACGCATTGTATGTGACCCGGCCGCAGCGGGAACGCTTCACCAGCGAAGAAAAAGCCGCCGACCTGCAGTTCCCTATCGTCGACCAGAAACTGATGAGCGGCAAAGAACTGCAAAGGGCGCTGGTAATGCACCCGCTGCCGCGTGTGGACGAACTGGCTTATGACATGGACGCCGACCCACGCAGCATGTACTTCAAACAGGCCGCCCGGGGCGTGCCGGTACGCATGGCACTGATCGCGTTGGCGCTCGGGGTAAAGAAGAATACGATGCCGGACGCAATACCGGCCACCAAAGTAGACTATCCGGTTTACCGCCGCGAATACGGCGTGAAATGTTCCAATCCGCGCTGCGTCACCTGGCAGGAAACGGAGAAAAATTATTTGAAACCCGAATTCAAGATTGTCAGCCTGAAGCCGCTAACTTTCCGCTGCGTCTACTGCGAGCACGGCACCGAACCAAAATACGTCGCCAGCACTGAATGGCACCAGGGGACGACGGACGCGAAACGTTACAACCGCGCCAACAGCCACCTGGCGAAGAAAATCCGGCCGGAAAACCTGATTGCGTTCGACTCGGCGGAAGAAGCCGAAAAACACGGCTACCTGCCCGGACATTATGCCCAATCCCAAGCTGTTAAGGAAAAACCAAAGAATGAATAAAGCACTGTTAATTAAGGGCGGCAGACTCGTCGACCCGACGCGTAAAATCAGCCGTGTCGGCAACCTGCTGCTCAAAGACGATAAAATCAGCTGGGTCAGCGAGGGACGCGAAAACCCGGTGGGCAAAGCTTACGATACGCTGACGGCTAAAGGACTGATTGTCTGCCCCGGATTTATCGATTTCCACTGCCACCTGCGCGAGCCCGGATTTGAGAGCAAGGAAACAATCGCCACCGGGACAAAGGCCGCAGCTTACGGCGGCTTTACCACAATTTGCTGCATGCCGAACACCCGGCCGCCGCTGGATTCCGCCGAGATGATTGTCACGGTGAAAAACAAAGCGGAACAGGAAGGGATGATTCAGGTCTTCCCCATCGGGTGCGTAACCAAAGGCCGGAAGGGCAAGGATTTAATTTACATGGAACCGCTGGTAAAGGCAGGCGTTGTCGGATTCAGTGACGACGGCGACCCGGTAAAAACGCCGGAATTAATGGAAGAGGCGCTGGAAATCGGAAAAATGTTCAATTTACCGATAATCGACCATTGTGAAGACCCCAACGGCGGGCCACCCGAAGGTGAAGAAAAAATCGTAGCCCGCGACCTGGAAGTCGCTGAAAAGACCAATGGCTGGGTGCATATCGCCCATGTCAGCACCGCCGGCGCGGTTAACCTCATCCGGCAGGCCAAAGCTAAGGGCGTCAAGGTCACCGCCGAAGCAACGCCGCACCATCTGCTGCTGACGGAAGATATGATTCAAAAACGGGGTTCATTAGCGAAGGTGAATCCGCCCTTGAGAACGGAAGCAGACCGGCAGGCCCTGGTGGCAGGAATCAAAGACGGCACCATCGATATTATCGCCACGGACCATGCGCCGCACACTATGCAGGAAAAACAGCGCCCCTATGCGGACGCCCCGGCCGGCATCAGCGGATTTGACACCGCGGTGGGCAGCCTGATGTGGCTGGTGCAGTCCAAACAATTGACTTTGACGGAGCTGATTACCTGCCTGACGAGCAAAACGGCGGCGATTTTAAACAAACCGCTAGGCAGTTTCGTCGAAGGGACCGCGGCCAATGTAACAATCATCGACCCGAATAAAGAATGGGTTGTGGACATGAATAAATTTGTATCACTGGGGAAAAACACGCCATTGGCCGGAGCAAAACTGACCGGCAAAGTGGTGGCGACGATTTATCAGGGCAACCTGGTGTATAAAGACGATTCTGTAATAATAGGATTGAGATAATGAAGAAACAAGCATACCTGGTGCTGGCGGACGGTTCATTCTACGAAGGATTTTCTTTCGGAGGGGAGACGGATACTTTCGGGGAAGTGGTTTTCAATACGAGCATGATCGGGTATCAGGAAATGCTCACCGACCCATCCTACGCCGGACAAATCCTGGTGCCGACCTACCCGCTCATCGGGAATTACGGGGTGAACGACGAAGATAACGAAACGAACCGGATTCAAGTCCGGGGTTTTGTAGTGCGGGAAGAATGCCTGCAGCCAAGCCATTACCTGAATAAAAAGACAATCCACGAATATTTGCGCGATGAAAACATCGCCGGGATATACGGGCTGGACACGCGGGCGATTACGCGAAAATTACGCTCCGTCGGGGTAATGATGGGGATGATAACATCCAGTATGACACCGGACCAGGCGCTGGCGGAACTGAAGAGCAAACCGGACTACGGTATCGCAGATTATGTCAAGGAAGTCAGCACGAAAAAGCCTTTCGTCTGGGAAAAAGATAAACCGGTTGAATATAAATATAATGTTGTCGCCTACGATTGCGGCCTGAAATACAATATTCTGAGGCTGCTGAAGGCCCGCGGCTGCAAGGTCACGGTAGTGCCCTGCACCAGCACGGCGGAGGATATTTTGAAAATGAATCCGGACGGGATTTTACTCTCGCCGGGACCGGGCGACCCGAAAGTGCTGGATTACGCGGTGAAAACAGTACAGGGGCTGGTGGAGAAAAAACCGATTATGGGCATTTGCCTGGGGAACCAGTTGCTGGGGCGGGCTTTCGGGGCGAATACCTTCAAGCTGAAATTCGGGCACCGCGGCGCCAACCATCCGGTGAAGGAATTTGCCACAGGACGCGTCCACATCACGGCGCAGAACCACGGCTATGCCCTAGACCCGGACACGATGAAGAACGGTCTGGAAGTGACCCACATCAATTTAAACGACGGAACGGTGGAGGGGCTGCGGCATAAAGAATTGCCGATTTTCGCCATCCAGTATCATTCGGAGGATTCCCCCGGCCCGATGGACAACAGATACCTGTTCGACAGGTTTATTGAGATGATGGAAGAGAAGCACTAAATCCGAATATCGAAATTCGAAACAAATTCCAAGTTCCAAAATCCAAGTACCAAACAAGCAAAAAGAAAATAAAAAAATTCTCCCTTCATCCCTCCTTAAAAAGGAGGGATATTTTAAAACCAAAGGAATAACATGACAATAAAAAATAAACCCAGGAAAGTATTAATCATCGGGTCAGGGCCGATAATCATCGGGCAGGCGGCGGAATTCGATTATGCCGGCACGCAAGCCTGCAAAGCGATGCGGGAAGAAGGCGTCATTTCGGTGCTGGTCAATTCTAACCCGGCCACAATTATGACCGATGAAGATATTGCCGACGTGGTTTACGTCGAACCGCTGACGGTGGAAGTAATTGCCCGCATCATCGAAAAAGAGCGACCGGACGGGCTACTGCCGACGCTGGGCGGGCAGACCGGGTTAAATCTGGCCGTAGAATTAGCCGATGCCGGGGTTTTAGAGAAATATAACGTGCGCGTACTGGGCACGCCGATTCAGACCATCCGCAACGCGGAAGACCGCGAGCTTTTTAAACAATTACTGATTAAAATCGGGGAACCGGTACCGCGCAGCGAAACCGTGGAAACGATGGAAGACGGCCGGCGGGTGGCCAAAGAAATCGGCTTGCCGGTAGTCATCCGTCCGGCTTATACGCTCGGGGGCACGGGCGGCGGTTTCGCCCACACGTGGGAAGAGCTGGAACTGGTGCTCAACAGCGGGCTGACGGCCAGTCCGATTCACCAGGTGCTGGTGGAAGAATCGGTGGCGGGCTGGAAAGAACTGGAATATGAAGTGATGCGCGACAGCGCGGACAACTGTATCACCATCTGCAACATGGAAAATATCGACCCGATGGGCGTGCATACCGGCGACAGCATCGTGGTGGCGCCGAGCCAGACGCTGACCAATAAAGAATATCAGATGCTGCGCACCGCCAGCCTGAAGATAATTCGCGCACTGGGCATCGAAGGCGGCTGCAACGTGCAGTATGCCCTCGACCCGAGAAGCGAAAGATATTACGTCATCGAGGTAAACCCCCGCGTCAGCCGCAGTTCGGCGTTGGCCAGTAAAGCAACCGGTTACCCGATTGCGCGGGTGGCATCTAAAATCGCCGTAGGCAAACGGCTGGATGAAATCCCGAACGCCGTCACCGGTAAAACGATGGCGGCTTTTGAACCGGCGCTGGACTACATCGTGGTCAAAATCCCGCGCTGGCCTTTCGACAAATTCGCCAGCGGCGACCGGCTGCTGGGCACGCAGATGAAAGCCACCGGCGAGGTGATGGCCATCGACCGCACCTTTGAGGCGGCTTTACAAAAGGCGGTACGCTCGCTGGAATTCGGCAAAAAAACGCTGCTCTGGGAAGACCGTAAATGGATATTGGGTCCAGATATCAACACTTATCCGCTGGAGCCGACCGATTTGCGGCTCTGGGCCGTGATGGCGGCCTTGCGGCGCGGCATCAGCCACGCGGCAATTCATCAGAAAACAAACATTGATATGTGGTTCCTGGATAAAATGGTTAATATCGTCAACATGGAAAAACAACTGCTTTCACAACCGCTGACTCCGGATTTCCTGCGGGCAGCGAAAAAACTCGGGTTTTCCGATGAAATGATCGGGACGCTGGCGGACCGGCTGCCGGAACAGGTCCGGGAAATGCGGCAGGAATGGAAAATCCGGCCGGTGTACAAAATGGTAGACACCTGCGCGGCGGAATTCGACGCCGCCACACCCTATTTTTACAGCACTTACGAATCGGAAAACGAGGCCATTGCCGCCGATAAGAAAAAGGCCGTGGTCATCGGATCGGGGCCAATCCGCATCGGACAGGGCATCGAGTTTGACTACTGCAGTGTACACGCCGCGATGGCGTTGAAAGAAGCCGGGTATCAAAGCATCATGATTAACTCCAACCCGGAAACCGTCTCCACCGATTTCGATACCAGCGACCGGCTTTATTTCGAATCGCTGGACGAAGAGAGTATCCGCGATATCCTGGATAATGAAAATTCGAATAACGGCGAGGACGCCGCAAACACGCCGTCAATCGTGCAGTTCGGCGGCCAGACTGCGATTAACCTGGCCGACCCGCTGGCCAGGGCCGGGATGCCCGTTTTGGGCACCAGCGCCGAATGCATCGACCTTTCGGAGGACCGGCGGAGATTTGAACAATTTTTAGGGAACCTAGGAATACCGCAGCCGCCCGGAGCCGGCGTGACAAGCATCGAGGAAGCATTGAAAGTGGCCAAACTCATCGGCTACCCGGTGCTGGTGCGGCCGAGCTACGTGCTCGGCGGGCGCGGCATGGAAATCGTGCACAACGCCTCCGAATTATCGCACTATATGAGCATCGCCACCGAATTGAATACCGGGCACCCGGTGTTAATTGACAAATACCTCGAAGGAAAAGAAGCGGAAGTAGACTGCATCTGCGACGGCGAAACGGTGCTGATTCCCGGCCTGATGGAGCAGCTGGAACGCGCCGGGGTGCACAGCGGCGACTCGATGGCCGTTTATCCCGGCTTGACGCTAACGACAGCGGAAATAGACACGATTACCGATTACGCGGTGCGCATCGGGTTAGCTTTGAATGTCAAAGGTTTGATGAATATCCAGTTTGTGATTATGCCGGACCATCCGCTGGGCGGCGCGGCGGTTTATGTGCTGGAAGTAAACTCGCGGGCCAGCCGCACGGTGCCGTTCATTTCCAAAGTGACCGGCGTGCCGATGGTGAAAGTAGCCGTGAAAGTGATGCTGGGCACCAGTCTGAAACAGCAGGGCTACGAAACCGGTATTTACAAACGACAGCATTTGGTGGCGATTAAAGCGCCGGTCTTTTCCATGTCCAAATTAATCGGAGTGGACACACACCTCGGACCGGAAATGAAATCCACCGGGGAAGTGATGGGCATCGACTACCGTTTTGAGGCAGCCCTGGCAAAAACCTTATTAGCCGCCGGGTTGATGCTACCCAAAGAAGGCGGCATCCTGCTCAGCGTCTCGGACAGAGATAAACCGGAAGCCGTGCCGATTATCAAGAAACTGGCCGGCATCGGTTATAAATTATACGCCACCGAAGGCACCGCTGCGATGCTGAGCGCAATGGGCCTGCCGGTGACCATGACTACGAAAAAACTGAGCGAAGGGCACCCCAACGTACTGGATGTGATTATCGGCGGAAACGTGCAGGGCGTGATTAACACCGTGACCAGCAGCGGGACGGTAATGCGCGACGGCTTCGCCATCCGCCGGACCGCCGCCGAAAGAAGAATCCCTTGCTTCACTTCACTGGACACGGCACGAGCGGCCGTGGACATCCTGGTCAGGGACAAACATGATTATCACGTCCAGCCGCTGGCGTCCTACCGCAACAGGAGAGAACCGTGAACCGGGAAATTTGCGATGTGATTTCCAATAACGAGCTGATGCCGGGGGTTTATTT
Source organism: uncultured Chloroflexia bacterium (assembly GCA_963772985.1). Classification (GTDB taxonomy): domain Bacteria; phylum Chloroflexota; class Dehalococcoidia; order Dehalococcoidales; family Fen-1064; genus Fen-1064. The sequence continues at coordinate 78,496 of CAVYZP010000029.1, read as the reverse complement.
GATGTGGCTGCAGGCGCAGGAAATTGCGCGCCGGGCGCATGCCGGTCAATTTGTGATGGTCGCATGCGGCGAGGCAAACACACTGCGGCGTCCCATCAGTGTACACAGCGTGGAGCATGATAATTTTGCACTGCTCTACGCGGTAGTGGGAAAAGGCACGGAACAGTTGACCCACCTGAAAAACGGGAGCAAACTGGATGTCCTGGGGCCGATGGGAAACGGTTTTCAAATATCCCCGAAACCTTCGGGGACATTGAGTTATCTGATAATTGCCGGCGGCATCGGAATTGCGCCGCTGCGGTACCTGGTAGAGGCAGTGAAGCCGTGGTGCCGGCAAATCATTGTTTTACAGGGCGCGGCCGCCGCCGCCAAGCTGTATCCAAAAAAACTGCTGCCGCAGGGTGCCAGCGTGACCGAAGCTACCGACGACGGCAGCGCCGGACATAAAGGGTTTATTACCGATTTAATCCCGACTTTTGCCACGACAGCCGACGTGGTCGTCGCCTGCGGGCCAATGCCGATGCTGAAAAATATGGCGGAAAATCAGAACAAACTGAGACTGACGGGAAAACCGGTCTTCATATCGATGGAAATGCGGATGGCCTGCGGCCTGGGCGTCTGCTACGGCTGTACCATCCGGACGAAAAACGGGCTGAAACAGGTCTGCAAAGACGGGCCTGTGTTCGACTTGAACGAAATCATCTGGGACGAGATGGCAAGGATTTAAAAAAACAGATTTAATTTGATTCATCCTGCGCACTCTGAGCTGCTTGAGGTAATTGAATCTGAAGCGGCTGGTTATAGCCGGAAAAATCCCATTCGCCGTTGAATGTCACCAGAATATGCTGAAACCCGACATTATCGCTATTCACACCGACATCAATAGCGGTGACATTGCCCGATACAACATCAAAACTGAGGCTGATATCTTCCTTAAGCGGTGAATCATCATCTTGGTCAATCCAGATTTTCACGGAACTGCCTTTTAAGGCTTTCATGTAAATTTCTTTTGACCTTTCCACACCGGTCTTCCACCATTCCACGGAAGGGCCGTTACCCTGTTCCTGCGATAATACCCAATCGGCAGCGGCGGCAGCGGAAGGGACAAATTGAATGATTTCATAATTACGTCCATTAATTTGCGCAGTACCAACCGAAGCAATATTTTTCGCGGATTGCAGTAATTCAATCTGAGGCGATAACTGAGAATAATAGGCCCAAAAATAATCCTGATTGCTGGAGTTATATTTTGTCCAGGGTTGAATCACACCTGCCGATGAATACAAAGGCGGAGAACTGCTATTGAAAAATATCCATCCTCCGATGAGATATCTCTCGAAGATGAAGGAACTGACGTCATCGGGAATCGCCTGGCAATCCATCGAATAATGCATGTCCAGATCGGACACATCAACCTGTCTTTGACTTTTCCATTCCCAGGTCTCCGTTGACGGAGAGCTGGATTTCTCAAAGATCGTGAAATTCCCGGTTAAATCGGTGTTCAGACAGTAAGACTGCATTAGATTCATCGCAGAGATGGTCTCAGTGAGAATTGGATTAACGGGTGTTGACGATGCCGTTGATTTTAAATTGGAACAACCGGTCAGTACCAGTACGTAGCTAAGAGCTACTGTAGCTAACATCCGTTTCATTTCGATTCTCCTTCCCGCCCGCATTGGGGCATCGCCAAGTGTGCCGTCGAGACAATAACAATTATTCGGGAACTGTGTACTCGGTAATTTTGCCGGTTAGGGGAGAGAGTTCACCGATGGTACCATCATTATTGGTGAACCACAGGTTACCTTCGGGCCCCAAGGTAATATCCACTGGACCGGAGTTCGCGGTGCGGATAAAATAATCGGTAGTATTCCAGGCATTAGTGGGAGAGAATGTTCCGATCTCGTTTACGTCAGCTTCGGTGAACCAAAGGTGTTCATCGGAACCTATTATAATATCAGTGCCTTCGGCCGGATATAAGGTAATGACACCTGTAACGGGAGATATATTGCCAATGTCCCCATCTGATTCAGTGAACCACAAGTCGCCATCCGGACCGGTAATAATATTTTCCGGGTTATCGCCAATTTCAGGAGTTCTATATTCGGTGATGTCTCCTGTAACCGGAGAGATTTTGCCGATTTTATCCCCGCTGTTTTCTGTGAACCAAAGATTACCATCAGGTCCGGCAGTAATTCCCAAAGAATAAGCGCCTGGCGCAGGAATCGGGTACTCGGTAATACTACCCGTCTTTGGAGAAATTTTACAGACGCAAGTATTGTTCCCGCCTGTTCCCGTAAACCACAGGTTACCATCCGGACCGGCAGTAATATCATTAGGGCCAATAGCGTCAGGGATTTTATATTCGGTGATCTTGCCGCTCTTCGGCGATATTTTACAGATGTGCGAAATACCGCCATTAGATTCCGTGAACCACAGGTCACCGTCCGGCCCGCCGGTAATGTCACCATTAATGTCATCGTCTTCTTGTACCCCGGGAATGTGATATTGAGTTACCTTACCCGTTTTGGGGGAAATTTTGCCGATATTGCCATCAGTGTCCATGAACCACAGATTGCCATCGGGACCAGCAGTGATAGAACCTAATTTGTAAAACTCCAGGTTGTTATATTCTATTAAAGTTGCGGGTACGATTTGTGTTGTTGTTTGCTCGGACCAACAACTGCAGCTTAAAATTAAAATCAGAATAACAGTTAATGGTACGGAAACTTTTGCTATTTTATCATTCATATTCCCACTCAGCTATCATAAAGTCGCGTTATTTCCTCAATTTGAAAATAATCTCCTATAATTATTTATACGGAAAAACGGGGAATATTTTGCAATGATTTGAAAAATAGGTAAAATATGATGAAACATATTTATGAGGTGTAGTGATGATTTATTACAGCGAAATCAGTTTACGGACACAGGCTGACGGCGAGATTGTTGATATTACAGCCAAAGTACAGAAAATATTGGCGGAATCGGGCATTACCAGCGGAATCGCGACAGTATTCGTCACCCATTCCACCTGCGGGATTACAACCGTGGAATACGAGCCGGGTTTAATCGAGGATTTGGCGAACGCGTGGGAAAGGTTGGCGCCGAAAGCCATCCCTTATGGGCACGATGCGCACTGGGGCGACGGCAACGGCTACGCTCACGTGCGGGCTTCCCTGCTGGGGGCCTCATTAACGGTGCCATTTACGGATAAAAAAATGGTATTGGGCACGTGGCAGCAAATCATTCTGGTGGATTTTGATAACCGGCCGAGAAACAGGACGGTGGTGGTGCAGGTGATGGGGGAATAGAATCATTTAACATTGGAACTTAATTGGTTTGATATATATTTGATTACACTTATTAATGTTTTTACATGCTCTTTGAGTCTTGCATAGCCGCAATGCCCCATCCCTTGATCCCTTCCCGACGGGAAGAGAAATTTGATTTAGAGGGGCTGCGCCCCTCATAACTCAAGCCCTGCTTGATAGGAAATAAAATAAGAAGATAGGAATATAATCTTCCTTGATTTTAAATTTTAGAAGTGCTTAAATGAAAGTAGAGTAATGCAAACGGGAAGGTGACACAAAATGGCAAACCAGATTGGAAAAAGATATCACTGCACAAAATGCGGCAGCGAATTCATCGTGACCAAAGCCGGCGCGGGTACCCTTACCTGCTGCGGCCAACCCATGGAAATCAAGAAATAAGACGGTTCTCCTAAGGAGGATTTTTCGATGGCGAGTCAACTTGGTAAAAGATATAAATGTGAAGTTTGCGGTACTGAAATCCTGTGCATCAAAGCCGGCACTGGCGTTATGACCTGCTGCGGCAAAGAATTGAAATCATCGGAAGCTAAACCGATTCCTTCATCCGACTAAATTTTTTTATTTTCCGTTCTGAATCAACGAGAAGAATTCAGCGCGGCTTGCGGCATTTTTCCGGAACGACCCTCGAATCGCCGAAGTGATGATATTTGTCCCAGGTTTTTTCACGCCGCGCATCACCATACAGAGATGCTCTGCCTGAATAACCACGCCCACACCCTGCGGCTTTAACCCTTCCACAATCGCATCTGCGATTTGTGTGGTCATCCGTTCCTGGATTTGAGGACGGCGGGCAAATATTTCCACCACCCTAGCGAATTTGCTGATGCCGACAACCCGCCCGCTGATATCCGGGATATAGCCGACATGCACCACGCCGAAAAAGGGCAGCAGGTGATGTTCGCACATTGAATAAAACGGGATATCCTTGAGGATGACCATTTCGCGGTGCCCCAGTTCATAGGTACCTTTCAGTTCGGCAACCGGGTCCATGGTCATGCCGGCGAACAACTCGGTATACATTTCCGCCACCCGTTTGGGCGTATCTGCCAGACCCTCTCTGGCCGGGTCCTCCCCAATCGCGGTAACAATCGAAGCTACGGCTTTTTGGACAGCTTTCTCATCAACCATATTGCCCTCCTTCGCGAGAATAGTCTCTAAGATTCAACAGATGACAACTAATTGTAGTCGTATTGCGGGTAAGAGTGCAATAACCGGTTAAGAAAGAATAAATGCGTATTCGTTACTAATGCGAAATAATATAATAGACACTAACGAATACCTCTCCAACTATCACATTTTTAAAATTCATCCAATCATAGTTGGAGCAGTATAAATGATGTCACTACGCCCCATCCCTTTAGTCCCTTCCCAGTGTGGGAAGGGAAGTTATTTTTTTTGGGCTGCGCGAGGGCAAACACCCTCGCTTGCCCGATGCAAACCCATTATCCCATCCACTCCATCATTAAAAAACGGATAGAACGAAAATGATAATATTTGATTTATATTGCGGACAAGAGTGCAATATCAGGTTAAGAAAAACACGGTTAGTTATTTAGGGATTCCGGCGCGGATTGCGACCGAAAAATTCACCGACTGCTGCGGCTCTACCCAAAGGCTCCGCGCCAGGTCGTCAAGGGCAAAATTATCCCGCGTCCAGGGTTCGAGGCAGACAAAGTCTTTTCCGGCTAAATGCCATATCCGGACAAATTGAAAAAGAGCAGGGTCGTTTTCGATGGTTAATTCTTTGCCCGGCATCCGGACTTGAATGCGACCAGGGTTAGGAAATGATTTATCGAATTCTGAGGTCCAATCAATTTTTCCGGCATGAAAACGGGCGATATTAGAGACTAAAAGATGTTTTTCAGCCTGACTGATTTTAAAATAAGGATGGATGCCGTAGGCCGTAGGCATCGGTCTGGCACCCATGTTCGTTACCGTCATATTATGGGTCAATTGATTTCCGGAAATTGCCACGTTCAATTCCAGGGTAAAATCAAAGGGATATATTGCTTTGGTGTTTCCGCCGGACTGAAGCTGTAAGGTAATCGAATTTTGATTCTGTTCCGTGAGGTTCCAGGCCGTATTTCGGGCGAACCCATGCCGGGGCAGTTGGTAAAGGTTACCTTGCAGAGGGCCGGCATTGGGGAAAAGCAACGGTATCCCGCCGCGCACGTTTTGGGCAACGTCATTAAACGTGGCTCGTTCCAGAAAGAGTATTTCCGTATCATTAACCGAGAAAGACGTGACGAGCCCGCCCCGCGCAGGCGCGATTTTCGCCCCGGTGCTTCCCGATACCAGAGTAATTTCTTTGAAAGTCTGTTCCATCATATTTCAGGTTAACTGCCGCCCGGTTTGACCAGGGGGATTTTGGCGGCACACAGCGGACATTTATCCGCCGGGTAGCTCACGGCTTCCGCGCGGTGGCAGCCAAAAAGCGGTGCACCGAAATCCGGTTTCTGTTCTGTGCGGTCCACCAGCACCCCGACGCCGATGACAATTCCCTTCCTTTCTTTTACAGCGGCGATGACTTCCCGGATAGAACCGCCGGTGGTCAGAACATCGTCAACGACCAGGACGCGGTCGCCGGGATTAATCGCGGCTCCACGCTTGAAGGCAAAAGTTTTATTCTCTGCTTTTTCCGCGTAAACGGCGCGGGTACCCAACTGCCGCGCAACCTCAAAAGCGAGGATAATGCCTGCAGTAGTCGGCCCGGCTACCAGATCTATCGACTCCTTGCGGAAATTTTCGGCAATCATGCCGCAGAGCTGCTGCACGTACTGCGGATACTGCATCACTTTGAACTTTTCCCAATAGACCGGGGAATGCCGGCCTGAGGTCAGAATAAAGTGACCGTCCAGGATGGCCCCTGATTTGCGGAACATTTCTTCGGTATTCATGATCACCACCGCTTAATTTATTATTTTTCAGTTGACCGTCGTAGTCACTACTGAAGCAGGCTGTGTAAAATTATGCGCCCATCCCCACAAAGATACCGGCCAGATGTTGAGCCAGGCTTTACCGATTATCTCATTACGCGAGACGAACCAGCCGTAATGCGAGTCTTCACTAATATCGCGGTTATCGCCCAGCACAAAATATTCGTTGGGAGGGATTACGCCGCTGTTATAACTATAAGTGAACAGCTCTTTGATATAGGGCTCCTGCAAAATAAAATGACTGCCATTTGCCTCAACGATAGTGATTACACCCTTTTTAATTATTACCTGTTCACCCGGCAGACCGATAATACGTTTGATTAAAGGAGTGGTAGTGGTAATCGGTGGGTTCGGGGCATGAAAGGCAATGATATCGCCGCGCTGCGGGGCATGGAATTTGTAGACCAGTTTATCCAGCAATATACGCTCATTGTTCTGAAAAGTATTTTCCATACTGGGCCCGGAGATGTAATAGGGTTGAATCACCGCACACAAACCGAAAAACAGCAATACCGCAAAGATTACGATTGCCATGTTTTCCCAGAATGCTTTACTCCTGAATAACTTCTTCAAATCAAGTCCAATTATACCCTTTTTGCTTTGACAGGGGCGAATGGCAAAGCAGCATCCTTCAGCCGACACGGCACACCGGGGTTAAGTCAGTTAACCGCCGCAGGGACGGCAGTGCCATAATGTGAATAATTGTGCGCTAAACCGAAATCCTTCAGCGGCCAGATATCCAGCCAAGCCCGGCCGATTAATTCGCTGCGGGAAACGAGATATCCGGTATGAGAATCATCGCTGTCGTTGCGGTTATCGCCCAGCACAAAATACTTATTCGCAGGGATAATGGGACTGGTATAGGTATAATCCGGCGGCTCTTTGATATACGGTTCGTTCAGCGTCAGAACACTGCCGTCCGGTTCGATTATTTTAACGGTGCCGTTGGATATTTTTACCTGCTCGCCAGGGAGGCCGATGATACGCTTGATTAAAGGAGTGGTAGTAGTAATCGGGGGGTTCGGGGCATGGAAGACGATAATATCGCCCCTCTGCGGCGTGCCGAACTTGTAGGCCAGTTTATCCACCAGCACCCTTTCGTTAACCTGGAGGGTATTTTCCATGCTGCCGCTGATGACAACATAATCCTGAATAACTGCGCGTAATCCGAAAAACAACAGGACGGCGAAGACAACGATGGCGACGTTTTCCCAGAAAGATTTACTTTTTAATAAGTTTTTCAAGTTCAATCCCGAAATAAATTTATTTCTAAACCGGAATAATTCCTTTAAACCGGTAATCCCTAGCTTTCACTTTCGGATAATTCAACGCCCAGATTATCCGGGGCTTCCAGGAAGGATATCGTGAGTTGGGGACTGATTTTAGTGACTTCCATCGAGAACTTAACATCGTTAGCTTTTAATTCATCCACCGCTTTTTGCAGATGGGGAACGCACATGCCGAAATGGCCTAAACCGGCCTTTTTTTCGTCGTCCGTTTTACTGATTAACATCGTGACGCCGCAGAGGTCCAGTTTCAGCATATACCGGCCCTTGCCCATGTCCATTTTTTCTACCAGCCTGGCGCCGAATGTTTTCTCGTAGAATTCGGCTGTTTTTGCGGGGTCTGTGCTCGTTACATGGATATGGTCGAATTTGTATTTGGACATTTATTCTCCTTTATTATTCGCCAAAAATATAAATTTATAATTTGGACATCTAGTATATTTTACACTAGAACAGGGATTAGCGGTATTTTGTATTAAGCCTGATAGATTTATCGTATAATTAATCAGCATATTATATTCGGAGTGAATTAAAATATCCGATGGGTAATAACACAGTAATCGTAATCGGGGCGGGGGCCAGCGGGATGATGGCGGCCGGGAGAGCGGCGGAATCCGACGCGTCGGTACTGCTGCTGGAAAAAATGGAACAGCCCGGCAAAAAAATCCTGATCAGCGGAAAAACGCGCTGCAACCTCACTAATTCCAAAGAACTGGATGAATTCATCACAATGTACGGCGCGAACGGCAACTTCCTGTACCGCGCATTCAACCATTTTTTCCGGAAAGAACTGCTGGAATTCCTGAGCCGTTACGGCGTGGAGACTAAAATCGAACGCGGCGGCCGGATTTTTCCAGTTTCGGACAACGCCGGGGACGTGGTAGAAACTTTCCGCAAATACCTAGCCGAGAACAAAGTGCAGATTAAAACCGGGGTCGGCGTCAGTAAAATACTGGTGGAAAACGGCGGTGTGACCGGCGTGCAGGCTGAGACTAAAACATATTCGGCGGCAGCGGTCATTCTGGCAGCCGGCGGTGCTTCTTATCCAGCCACCGGTTCCACCGGCGACGGCTGCCGTCTGGCGGCGGCAACCGGGCACACAATAGTTAAACTGCGCCCGGCGCTGGTGCCGCTGGTAGTCAAAGAAATTGAATGTGCGAAAAGCATGCAGGGGGTCAGCCTGCAAAATATCCGCCTGACCGCTTACCGGTGCAGCGCCAGTGAGATTGACCCGGTTAAAACGCCAACAAAAGACACGGGCCGTGGAATACCGGGGAAAAAGCCGCAGGCGCCGGTAATCGAAAGCCACATGGGCGATATGATGTTCACCCATTTCGGCATCGGGGGGCCGGTAACGCTGCAGATGAGCCTGGCGGCGGTAGACGCGCTGGCAAGCGGCCCGGTCAGCATGGCGATAGACCTGAAACCGGCCGTCGGTTACAAGGAACTACAGGCACGATTACAGCGTGATTTCGACAGCTATGGGAAGCGGAGCTACCGCAACATTTTGAAAGAACTGCTGCCGCAAAAACTGATTGCCCCGTTTATTGAAATGAGCGGCATCCCATCGGAAAAATGCGGCTGCGACATCACCGCGGCAGAGCGGGAACGGCTGCTGGTTTTACTGAAATCACTACGGTTCAATATCAAATCGGCGCTGCCGCTGACCTCAGCAATGGTGACTGCCGGGGGTGTCGCCCTGAAAGAAATTGACCCACAAACGATGGGTTCAAAACTGGTTAAAGGGCTGTACTTCGGCGGGGAAGTTATGGATATTGATGCGGAAACCGGCGGTTACAATCTGCAGGCGGCCTTCTCGACAGGGTTCCTGGCGGGAGAAAGTGCGGCGGAATACGTCGCCGAAAATGCGAAGTTTGTATAAAAGGTTATTTCCCGGGTGATTTTCAACTCTCTCTTAATCTCTCCCTAACAGGGAGAGAGATTACTGGCTCATAGCCGAAATTAAACAGTCTGTCCAGAAACAGATTCAGGCACAACCGGCGCAGGTTCCATATCGCCTTCGATGGCAGCTTTCATGGCGGAAATGCCGACAACAAGCTGAGCGTCATCGGGCTCGCGGGTGGTGAGCGCCTGGAGCCACAGCCCAGGAGTCAACAGAATTTTGACAACCGGGTTATCAACATGATTGGCGCCGAAGTAAATGAATTCATAAGCCAATGCCGCAATCACCGGCACGAGCAGAATGCGGCTTAATACCATAATCCACAATGCATGTTTGCCCACCAGCGAGAAAACAATGATGGCGATAATCAGTACTACAAACAGGAAACTGCCACCGCAGCGGACATGGGCTTTGCTGTATTTTCTAATTGCGTCGGGTTCGAGGGGCGCACCGGCTTCATAACCGTTGACGGCTTTGTGTTCGGCACCGTGATAGGCAAAAACCCGTTTAATATCCGGCATCAGCGATACCAGCCACAGATAAATCAAAAACATCGCCAGGCGGATCAGGCCCTCGACCAGACTGAAAAATCCGGATGAAGTCTGCACGCCGATTAATTTGGTCAAGAAGAGCGGGCCCAGAAAAAAGAGCGCGACCGCGAAAACCATCGAAACCGCCAGGGCCACCCAGACCCAGCCGCTCATTTGATTTGAGTCCTCCTCACCGATGGCGACGTTAGCGGAATAAGTTAACGTCTGGATACCGAAAACCAGCGATTCGATCAGAACGATAATCCCGCGGATTAGCGGAGTCGCGCGTAATTTGCCGGTATAGGCTTTGGGAAGCGGTTCTTTATTCACGACCACTTCACCGTCAGGCTTGCGGACGGCGGTGACCATGTTCTTTTCGCCACGAATCATGACGCCTTCAATGACTGCCTGCCCGCCGTAATGAAATTTTTTCGCCGCCATTTTTCTCCTCAATAAAGAAAAGGAGCGGTTTTTTATTCCGCTCCCTGTTTTCTTTAAGTCCGCAGTTAACTTTTCTTCTCCGTCTTCTCGTAACGACGGCGGAAGCGTTCCACTCTACCGGCAGTATCAACAACTCTTTGTTCACCGGTGTAGAAGGGATGGCATTTGCTGCACAACTCTACGCTGATTTCCTTTTTGGTCGAGCCGACGGTAAAAGTATTACCGCAGGAACAGGTAACTTTTGCAGTGGGGAAATATTGAGGGTGAATCTTTTCTTTCATTTTATCTATTCAGCGTAAACGCTGACCTTTCTCCTGTCGTTGCTATAAGGTTCGTACTTCACTTTACCGTCAATCAAAGCAAAGATGGTGTAATCCTTACCCAAACCGACGTTAACGCCGGGATGAATCCTGGTGCCTCTCTGTCTGACAATGATGGAGCCTGAAGTAACTATTTCCCCGGCATATTTTTTAATGCCGAGGCGTTGCGACTGACTGTCGCGCCCGTTCTTGCTCTTGCCGCCGCCCTTCTTATGAGCCACTTTCGTTCTCCTCTTTACTGGTCCGTTTAGCCTTTTTCACCAGCTCCGTCTGTTCGATGCCGGGAGCTTCGATTTTATCAATGGCCAAACGCGTGTACAACTGATGGTGTCCGGTCTTCTTGCGGAATCTGACCTTGGACTTGAATTTGTAGACAATGATTTTATCGCCGCGAACGGTACCCTTTGAAGTGGCTGTAACTTTAGCACCTTCAATCGTGGGTGTACCGACGGTGGCATTTTTGTCGTTGCCTATTACCAGAACCTTATCGAGTTCGACAGCATCGCCGTCAATTACATTCAGGTTATCGACATCGAGTGTCTGCCCTTGAGTAACGCGATACTGCTTTCCACCTGTCTCAATTATAGCGTAAATGTTCGTACCCTCCACAAAACAAGTATTATATCAGCTTCTGTAATACAGCGTCAAGCGCCAATCTCAGGTTTTTATTTGCTGCCACAGTTGCTGTACTTTTTCTTTTAACTGTTCGGTGGTTCCATCGTTATGGATTACCACCTGCGCCTTTTTAGTACGTTCTGCATTCGTGAGCTGCGAATGAATCCGGGCCCGGATTTGCTGTTCGGGAAGGCCGGTCCGCGCCGCCGCCCGCTTAACGACATTTTTTTCATCCGCAACCACGACCCAGATTTCATCAACCAGCTTTTCCGCGTTAGCCTCAAATAATACCGGCGCATCCAGCACGATGATTTTGGCGCCCTTACGGCGGTACTCATCAATTCGCTGCCGGATAATTTCCGTGATGCGGGGATGGATGACGGCGTCCAGTTTTTTTAGTTCGGCATCGTTACCGAAGACGATTGCTCCCAATTTTTTACGGTCGATGGTATTATCCGGAGCGAGAATCCCTTCGCCGAATATTTTCACCAGTTCCCGCCAGGTATCCGTATCCGGCAGATAAACTTCGTGGCCGATTTTATCCGCGTCAAGAACGACGGCCCCCGATTCTGCCAGAAACCGGGAGACGGTACTTTTCCCGCTGCCGATGCCGCCGGTCAAACCGATAACTCGCGTCATTTTTCTTTCACCGGGTTAAATTACTGCAACTCCGGTTCAATCACGCTATATTTGCCGTCCTGACGGCGGTAGAGCAGGTTATATTCTTTGGTGGCGGAGTTATAAAACAGGAAGAAATCGTGCCCGAGGAGTTCCATCTGGGTAACGGCATCTTCCACGGACATCGGTTTCATCGTAAAGCGCTTGGTCCGCACGATTTGAGATTCGTTTTCTTCGCTAAGCTGCGATTTGATGGACGGACCGTTTTTGTTGCCCTTGCGGGTTAATTTGCCTTTATACCGTTCAATCTGGCGGTCAATGACCGGCACGACTTTATCCACCGCAGCCAGTAGATTCTCGGCGCGTTCTTCACCGCGCAGTAAAGTACCATTGGCATCAAGAGTGACCTGAACCCGGTAACGTTGTTCCTGTGATTTTGTCTGCTGTTCGCTTAATTCAACTTTAGTGTTATTAATATTCTGAAAATGCCTGTCCAGTTTACCGAATTTTTTTTCGATGTAGTCTTTGACCGTGGGTAATACCTCGATGTTCTGACCGGTGATGATTAAGTCCATTGCGCACGCTCCTCCTCTTTATTTTAAATCGCTAGAATTATATTTCTCTTGCCAGCGTCAAGCCCCAGACGGACGCCGCACCGGCGGTTTTTAACGCTGCAGCGCAAGCATTCAGCGTTGCCCCTGAAGTGGTGACGTCGTCAACTAATAATACCTTTTTTGCAAGCAGGTCTTCACCAACACCGGCAAATATCCCGATAACATTTTGCCTTCTTTCTGCAACGCTGTGGGTTCTGGCCTGCGGCAGATTGTAGATTTTCCGGACCAGACCGGTATCATTTACCGGAAAACCCGTAATCTTACCCAGTTCACCGGCCAGCAGCAGAGACTGATTATAGCCGCGTTCCCGCAACCGTTTGGGATGCAGCGGCACCGGCACGATAACATCAAAAGGAATTCCAGCAGTTGATAAATAATCCCCCATCAACTGCGCTAATTGACCGGCAACGGCCCGCAAGTTCCGGTATTTAAATTCATGGACGGCTTTACGGATGACGCCTTCGAACCGGAACGGTGAACGGATACCGTCAATGTCAGATTCCCAATTGGCGCATTCTGGACAAAATGAGGGAGGGGCTGAGGAAAAACCACTCCCACCCGTTAGCGGCTGGCCGCATTTTTGACAGAAAGGAGCTTCAATACGAGGCAGTTCAATTTCGCAGGAATTGCAAATAAAGATGCCCTCTTTGCCACAGCCGACACAGAATCGCGGAAACAAAAGGTCCAGTGCCGCCCCTTTGAGTACTTGTAATTGAGGAAGCACGCTCACCATATACAGTTCCTAAAGATTCAATCTGTTGATTTACTGACGGGCACGGTTATTGTTGTGCAAAGCGCCGCTCATAATCGGTTCGTCAACATAGACATCGCCGTTTCTGATTTTCAAATTGAAACCGCAGGCAGGATTAGTGCATACCCAGGCTTTGTAGTTGATTGTTGCCCCCTGGCTGCCGAAATCCGATAGAGGTACGAGGTCCCCTTCCTTGCATTTCTGGCATTTGGGGAAACTGTTTTGTTCCACGAAGTCCACCTCCCAACCGAAATAAATCTTTACCAAGTATACAACGAAATCGAGTGTTTTTCAAGGTTATGTAAGCAGCTGACTGATTCTGATTTAGTTGAAACCCGTTTGGGGAAATTTCTCCGTACCAAAAATAAAAATGAGAGAAAAATCTGATTGACAACAATGACCAAACAATGTAACATATGAAAACTAATATATTTAAATATACTTGATAGGCTTGGTTCATTTAATATACAAAAGAAGGAGCAGCCCATGAAAAAATGCATCGGGATTACGGCTTTAATCATCATATCCATTGCAATAATAGCGGCGACGGCCGGCTGTGCATCGGGTGGAACGACGACTTCCACGCCACCTGCCGCGGCAACAACCACCGCCAACAATAAAAGTCTGGCGACGACAACTTCTGCCGTAAAAACAACGACGACAACGGCCGGTGCGACAGGGGGAACTATCGCCGATATCCTGGCAAGGGCTGCGTCAATAACCTCGATGCAATTTGATATGGTGCAAACGAATTCACTGGTCGGAGTGCAAGGCGGCAACGGCACCGTCACCACGCACGTCTGGGTCAGCGGCCATAAAGTAAAAATGGATACTAACCAGAGCGGCCAGGAAGTAATTCAGCTGTACGATTATGACGCCCATGTAATGTATTCGTATATCCCGGCACAAAATGCGGCGACGAAAACGACAATAGACCCGACCACAGTATATGACGATCCGAATGACATTTTACAGTACACTCCAACAACCGCCGGTACAGATACGATTAACGGTAATTTGTGCCAGATCATCCAATACGTAAATCAGGGCACAACCATCAAAATCTGGTTATGGGAAGCAAAAGGCCTGGTTCTGAAAGAGGAAGCGACAAATCCCGCCGCCGGCAGTTACACCATTGTTAATCAAAACTATGATTTCAGTGCAATCCCGGACAGTACGTTTGCCTTACCGGCAGGCGTCACGGTCAACGGGAATTAAGCAGTTTATCAGTTTATACCGATAAATTTTTCAATAGCAGAAGAGCGGGCGGGCCGGTTTTAAAACCGGCCCGCATTTTCTTAACATCTATACCCGCCGCTTTATTGCAGTTTAACCATCCCGATTATTGTATGTATGGCGCCCGCCTGTGTGAGCTGGCTTTTCAACAGGTTGATTTCGTGCGCCTCAATATTATGTTTAGCCGTAAATGGGGTTTCATTGAGTAATTTGCCGATGCGCTGGATTTCCTTGACACGGGCTCCCTCGCGGACGCGGCCCAGCGTCAGATGCGGGCTGAACGGACGGGACTCGCGTTTGAAACGGAGCTGTTCCGTGTTTTGTTCCAGGTTTTTCTGAAGCTGCGCCAGTTTTTCCATATCACCGCTGACCCCGACCCAGATAACCTGCGGACGGTCGACAGCCGGGAAAGCGCCAAGTTTCCCCACCTCCAGCTTGAAAGGTGAAACGCCGGCAACCGATTCTTCCATCGCCAGTAGTAATTCATCAATCACGGCATCCGATGTTTCACCGAGAAATTTTAGAGTGATATGGATGCTTTCCGGGTCCACCCATTTAACGACCGGCGGGCTGTTTTTCTTGAGTTGTGTCTCGAGCGCGGCGAGCTCTTGTTTAAGCTCCCCTGGGAGTTCAACGGCAATGAAAGCACGGATAAGAGACATCTATCTTCCTTAAATTTGATACATCGCCGTGGTAAATCTAAATGTGGTTATCAAGGATTCCTGCTTTCGCGGACATGGCGATATAGTTGGATTACCTGTCCGGTAACCCCAGCAATTTTTTGGCGTTGCCGGCGAGAATTTTCTTTTTGGTTTTTTCGGGTAAATCAAGCCCCGCAATTTCTTTCAGGAAACGGCGCGGCGGAATCAGTGGATAATCGCTGCCAAACAGGATTTTATCGTCGCCCACCAGCTGCGCCACCTGGCCGTAGACCTGCGGGATGTAAAGGAAAGGCGAGGCGGCGGTATCGAAATAAACATTCTTCAGAACGGTTTTTACTTCCGGCATCAGGGCATAAAAAGGCAGGCCGCCGCCCCAGTGCGCGCAGACCAGTTTTAAATCCGGGAAGGCGGTGATTAAGGTGTAAAGCAGTTCCGGGGTCGCCGCGCCTTTGCCGGAATACAGGTGGCCGACCGGCTCCGAAGCATGGGTTAACAAAATCAGATTATTCTGAATAATCATATCAATTATCGGCTTTAACAATGCCGTTGAATGTTTTTTCTTGAGATGGTCGTCCAGCCGCAGTTCCCCGATGCCTTTGGCGCCGTTTTTAAGGCAGCGTTCCACCTCTTTGAGAGCCGATTCATCTTCAGACGGGACCACGCTGCAAAAGCCGACCAGGCGCCGGGGATAACGGGCCGCCGCCTCCAGGATATAATCGTTGACTTCAATACAAAGTGATTGTGTCGACCAGCCGTAGTTCAATACCACAGAGACATCGACCCCGTCTTTATCCATGGCGGCGATTATTTCTTCAGCCGTAGCCAGTTTGGCTTTGGGGTCGGAGTAAATGGAAGCAAAACTGCGGCAGCGGCGGGCGTATTCATCCCGGTTCTGCTTGATTTTGGGCGATACGATATGAGTGTGAAAATCAATTACCATTGGCACGATTATAACATGAATAACTATAGATGTTAAAAGGGATATTTGATTTATTGTAGACTTGTTTTGTGTTTTAGCCAATAACAAACAGTTGTATAAAAACATAGCAATAGATGATTACACAGCTACCCACACCTGAGAGGCTGCCCAAAATCTGTGGATTGTAGGGTTAAGCCCAACAATGACAATGAAAGAAAAACACGGGTTTTTAGCTTCATATCAAAGAGATATTCATTTAATACTGAGACCTGGTGACAGATAATTAATTATTTGAATTTGTTTCTTGTGTTTTAATTGCTGTCAATTGCTGTAGATGACTGTCAATTTTGTTGCGCTGAAATTGTATCTGGGCTATGATAAACATTAGCAGTCTCCCCTAGAGACTGCTAAATATTGAGTGAGGTGATAGAGGAGAAGAATTATGGCTGTAAAACTTCAACCAATGGGTGATCGCTTAGTAGTGAAACCCATGCAGTCAGAAGAAAAAACCAAGAGCGGGATCTATCTTCCGGACACCGCCAAAGAAAAACCCCAGGAAGGCAAAGTTATCGCCGTCGGATCCGGCAGAATGGCCGAAGACGGCAAGACCCGGATTACCCCGGATGTCGAGGTCGGTGACATTGTCATCTACACCAAGTATGGTGGCTCTGAAATCAAAATTGACGGTGAAGAGTTCATCATCATGCGGGAAAGCGATATTCTCGCCAAGAAAAAGAAATAACTCGAAATTAACAGGAGAAAAAAATGGCTAAACAGATTATATTCGGAGAAGACGTCCGGCACTCCTTAAAGAAAGGCGTCGACACTCTGGCGGAAGCCGTCAGAGTTACGTTAGGCCCGAAGGGACATTGCGTCGCTTTGGACAAGAAATGGGGCGCCCCGTCCGTTATTGACGACGGCGTAACCATTGCTAAAGATATCGAATTACCGGATCCTTTTGAGAACATGGGTGCGCAGCTTGTTAAAGAAGCCGCCAGCAAAACCAATGATGCCTGCGGCGACGGCACCACCACTTCCACCGTTCTGGCGCATGCCATCATTACCCAGGGCTTCAAGAACATCGCCGCCGGCGCCGAATCGATGGCTTTAAAGAGAGGCATCTCCAAAGCCGTTGAAACCGTCATCGATGAACTGAAGAAATCATCCACCGAAGTCAAAGGCAAAGAACAGATCGCCCAGGTTGCGACCATCACTGCCAAAGACAAGGTAATCGGTGATTTAATCGCCGAAGTCATGGAAAAGGTCGGCAAAGACGGCGTCATTACCGTTGAAGAATCCAAGGGCATTTCCTACGAAACAGAATTCGTCGAAGGGATGCAGTTCGACCGCGGTTATATCTCGGCCTACTTCATCACCAACGCCGATAAACTGGAAGCGGTTATCGAAGACCCCTACATCCTGATTACTGATAAGAAGATTTCCGCCGTCGCCGATATTTTACCGGCCCTGGAGAAAATCTTACAGACTTCCAAGAACCTCTTAATCATCGCCGAGGATGTCGACGGTGAGGCCTTAGCCACACTGGTTGTCAACAAACTCCGCAGCACCATTAACGTTCTGGCCGTCAAAGCCCCCGGCTTCGGCGACAGACGGAAAGCAATGCTCGATGATATCGCTACCCTGACCGGCGGCGCCGTCATCTCCGAAGAAGTCGGACGGAAACTTGATTCTGTTACCATCGAAGACCTCGGCCGCGCCCGCCGTGTGAGTTCCGATAAGGACAACACCACCATTGTCGAAGGAAAAGGCAAGGAATCCGATATCAAGGCCAGAATCAAACAGATCAAGGCCCAGATTGAAGAAACCACCTCCGATTTCGACCGCGAGAAACTCCAGGAGCGCATGGCCAAATTATCCGGCGGCGTTGCCGTCATCAAAGTTGGCGCTGCGACTGAAGTTGAACTGAAAGAACGCAAGCACCGCGTTGAAGATGCCCTGTCCGCCACCCGCGCAGCGGTCGAGGAAGGCATCCTGCCCGGCGGCGGCGTCGGTCTGCTGAACGCCCTCCCCGCTCTGGACAAAATCAAAGCTACCGGCGACGAAGCGACCGGTGTCGATATCATCCGCAAAGCGGTTGAAGAACCCATCCGCTGGATTGCCAACAATGCCGGTAAAGACGGTTCCGTAATCGTCGATGCCGTCAAGAAGAGCAAGAAAGGCGTCGGTTATGATGCGGACAAAGACGAATTCGTCAACATGATTGACAAGGGTATCATCGACCCGACCAAAGTTGTCCGGTCTGCCCTGCAGAACGCAGCCAGCATCGCCAGCATGGTCCTCATTACCGAGTCCCTGGTTGCTGACATTCCGGAGAAAGAGAAAGCCCCCGCAATGCCCGGTGGCGGCGGCGGAATGGGCGGCATGGAAGGAATGTACTAATTCGAGCTTTCAGCTTATAGCTGTCAGCTTACAGTCCTCCCGCCAAACCAATAATCAAGAGGAGCCCCGATTCGCAAGATGAGGGGCTCCTTCTTTGTGTCGTGTTATTACGATTTTTGCGTTTTACCCGAGATTAAAAAGCTGTAACCGAAAAGCACCAGTAAAATTGCTTGCATCGCCAGTGACCCTAAAACTTTACTGATTGGGATATCGCCGTGACTCGCCAGTATAATTTCCGTAATCACGAAGCCAGTGACAATCATAGCCGTAAACAGTGCGATATATCTCCTTTCCAGCGGTCTGCGGTAAGCCCAGAACAAAAGAATTGTCCAGGCTAACATTAAAGAAGCACCCATCCCCATGGCAAAATAGTAAATCCCTGAAAAATTACTGAATCCCCAGAAAATCTTCGCCGCTGCAGGGATAACCATGGGAATTAATGCCAGCGCATCCGTTACCGCACCGATTAAGAAAGATATTTTTAGCCAGATAATTGCTTTGTTGTTCCCCAAGATTTTCTCCTTTATATAATGAACTTATGTTCGTTATTACAACTAAAATTTTTTCAAATCAATGCTTTGATGCCGTTCAAATGATAGATCAACAGTGTTTTCAAATTCGCTTCGGCCCATTTCCGGCTGCGGAAATCCTTCATGATTTTCAATAATCCGTCAATGTAATTGGCTGCGATGATGTGGAAAATATAATCCCGACTTTCTGCCGATTCAGAGGCATTACCAAGTTTTCCCGCAGCTTCCAGCAGATGTTTTCCTAATAACGACACAATCTCTTTCTTGAAGCCTTCATATTTTGTACCGGCGCTTTTTTCGGCGAGAATCAGAAGCAAACCGCGCTGGCGATTGTCCATTTCCAGCAACGTACGGATAAGATTACCTACAAATACCGTAATTTGATTTGCGTGCAATCTTCCATCAGCGGATTGTGCCAGAGTGGCCTTAAAAATAGTTTTAACCTGCTCGCATACCGGTTCGACCAGGCTGCCGAATAACTGTTCTTTGCTGTGGTAATAATGATAAGTATTGCTGACGCTGATGCCCGCAGAATGGGCAATATCCCGCATCGATGACTTCTCATAACCATGAAGCGCAAACTCCTTAACGGCAGCCTCCACTATCGCGTTTTTTATTTCATCTTTCAGTATTTGCATTAGCTAACACCTGTTCATTATTATAACATATTATCCAAATAGAAAATGGTAGTTTCTGAAAGGTCCAGTTCTGATTTTGTTAATACTACATTGGAATATTTAACCGGTCAATTCAAGCTTAAAACTGTAAATCTTTACTTTTATTTAACTTTTTCCGAGTCTCGTTATCATGGGAATCCGCGATTCGTTCGGAGTATAATGAAAATTAGGCACAGGCAAAAACAGCCTCAATTATTCTCACCTCCGGGCATTCAATCCCGCCGGTAAAAGGACAAAAGATGACAACAGCGACACCCGTTTATCCCACCGAATATAACGTTAAAGTAGTTTTGAAAGACGGTTCGGTGCTACAATTCCGCCCGATTAAAAAAGATGATGCGACGGAATGGCTGAATTTTTATCACCGGTTGAGCTCACGCTCGAAATATCTCCGGTTCCAGCGTTCTGCCCCGAACATGACCATGGAAGACGCTCTGCGTTTCAGCACCGTGGATTATGTCAATCAGTTCGCCTTTGTGGCCGAGGCAATCGAAGACCGTAAAAAACACATCGTTGCCATCGGGCGCTATGCCCGTCTGCCGGCGGAACCGAAAACCGCCGAAATCGCTTTCGTGATACTTGACTCATATCAGGAAAAAGGCATCGGCACTAAATTTATAGAGTGGTTGGCCACGGTCGCCCGGAAAAACGATATTGACACTTTCGAAGCCTTTGTCCTGCCGGAGAACCACGAGATGATGTCCGTCTTCCAGGGCTACGGCTTCCACATGAAGCAGCTGCTGGAAAATAACGTTTACCACATTACGTTCCCGCTGACCCGAACCAAAGAGGTGGTCCGGGCCAAAGACCAGCGCGCGTCCCAGGCAACCCTGCATTCGCTGGAACATATTTTAAGGCCGCACTCGGTGGCCGTTATCGGCGCTTCCAACCGGGCGGGAACCATCGGGCAGCTGGTCTTCCAGTCAATGATTCAAAGCGGGTTCAACGGCGTAGTGTACCCGATAAACGCCAATAACGAAGCCGTGATGTCGGTCAAAGCCTACCGTTCGGTATTAAGCGTTCCCGGTGACGTCGACCTGGCCATCGTCGCCGTGCCGTCCACGCAGGTGCTGAACGTAGTGGACGAATGCGGTCAGAAAAAAGTGAAAGGCATCATCGTCATCTCCGACGGTTTCCGGGAGAAAAACGAGGAAGGAGCCGCCCTGGAACGGGAAATGGTGGATATGGCTTTCGGCTACGGCATGCGCATCGTCGGGCCGAACTGCATGGGTTTAATAAACACCGACCCGCACGTGAAACTGAATGCCACTTTCGCATTGACGAACCCGGCGCACGGCAATATTTCTTTCATTTCCCAAAGCGGCGCGCTGGGGCTGGGCATTCTGGAATATGCCAAAAGCATGAACATCGGCTTTTCCAGTTTCGTCAGCGTCGGCAACCGCTCCGATATCGCCTCGACGGATTTACTGCAATACTGGGAACAGGACCCGGCGACACGGGTGATCCTGCTGTACCTGGAATCTTTCGATAACACGGAAATATTCAGCCGCGTGTCACGGCGGATTTCCACCAAAAAACCAATCCTGGCAATCAAAGGCGGCAGCACGCCGGAAGGTTCACGGGCCAGCCGTTCCCACACCGGGGCTATGGCTACCTCCGATATCGTTTCGGACGCGCTTTTCCGCGAAGCCGGCATCGTGATGGTAGATTCCATCGGGGAACTTTTCGACTCGGCGATTTTACTGGCCAACCAGCCGGTGCCGCAAGGTAAAAAAGTGGCCATTCTCACCAACGGCGGCGGGCCGGGCATACTAGCCGCCGACGCCTGCGCGCACAACGGCTTGACCGTGCCGGAATTAGCGGCCGACACTTTGACTAAAATAAAATCCGCCTGCAAGCGCGATATCCACATCAGCAATCCTATTGACCTGACTGCCGGGGTCAGCCCGGAAGAGTTCGAAGCCATCTTGAAAATCCTGGCCGCCGACCCGGGCTACGATGCTATTTTGACCATCTACGTGCCGCCGGCCGGACAGGACATTTCCGCCATTGAAAACGCCATCGGCAACGCATCCCCGCTGGTCCGGGAGAATAAAAAACCGCTGCTCTGCTGCTTCCTGGGCATGTCCGGCAAGAAAGGGAAAACGATGGAGGGGCATTTCGTGCCCTACTACCTTTTCCCCGAAGACGCGACCGCGGCTCTGACCAACGCCGTGAAATACCAGGAATTGAAAAATAAAGAAATCGGGACAGTGCCGGAATTCAAAGACATCGAACGCAGCCGGAGCCGCCAGATCGTCAACGAAGTGCTAATGAGCAGCCCACAGCGTCCGCTGTGGATTGATAACAGCCGGGTCAACGAACTGTTCAAATGCTACGGCATCCATTACGCGGAAACACTGACCGCCGCCACCGGTGAAGAAGCCGCCGCCACCGCTGCCAAAACGGGATTCCCGGTCGTCGTCAAACTGAATTCCGCCACAATTACACACAAAACCGATGTCGGCGGGGTGGTACTGAATGTAAAATCAGCGGAAGAAGTGAAAGCCGCCTTCAAGCAAATCAAAGCCAACCTGACGAAACTGGGACGTGAGAAGGAAATGCAGGGTGTGACCATCCAGCGCCAGATTTCTGAGGGCGCCGAAGTAATCGTCGGGGTCAGCACCGACCGGATGCTGGGGCATGTGATGATGTTCGGGCTCGGCGGGATTTATGCCGAATTGATAAAGGACACGGCCATCAAGCTGCAGCCGCTGACCGACATCAAAGCCCATGAGCTGATTAATTCCGTAAAAATGGCGCAGCTGCTGAAAGGCTACCGCGGCATGGCACCCTATGATGTGAAATCGCTAGAAGAACTGCTGCTGCGCATCTCGGCGCTGGTGGAAGATAATCCCCAAATCACCGAAATGGACCTGAACCCGGTCAAAGTGCAAACGGACGGGAACGGCTACTGGGTGGTAGACGCCAGGATTATGGTGCAGTAAAGGACAAAGAGTCAATACATCAGCCCGTTGGGCTGAGTACCTGCGGGAATCAAGAGAAAATGATGAAAAAAGGAGAGCGTCAATGACAGAAATCAACCGGATTTTCAAAGTAAACGGTAAACCATTCTTCCCCATCGGCACGGAGACGGTTTACGCCGGTTATGCGCTGACACCGGAAGAGCACGAAAATGTTTTCCGGGGTTTAAAAGCAATCCACGGCAACAGCATGGCCATTCCCGTCCACTGGGACGCCATCGAGCCAAAGGAAGGAAAATTCGATTTCTCCAGCGTGGACACGCTGATTGCGGACGCCCGGAAATATAATTTAAAACTGATTCTGTTATGGTTCGGCACCTGGAAAAACGGCGGCATGGAATATGTTCCGGAATGGATAAAATCGAACCCGAAGCGGTTCAAAAGGGCGCTCAACGCACACGGCCGTGATTTATGGTCGCTCTCCGCTCACTGCAAAGCGACGCTGGAAGCCGATAAAAAAGCCTTCGCCGCTTTAATGAAATACCTGAAAGCCAAAGACAGCGACGAACAGACCGTAATTTCCATCCAGGTGGAGAACGAGCCGGGCATCGTCGGCACAGACCGCGATTACAGTCCGGAAGGGGAAGCCGCCTTTAGAGCGCCGGTAGCGCCGCAGTTCATCGCGGCGATGAAGAAGCAGGGCAAAGGCGCCACTTATGACCTGTGGCAAAAAGCCGGGGCCAAAGAAACCGGCACCTGGTCCGAAGTGCTGGGCTGGATGCCGGACGCGCCGCATTTCATGTACGTCTGGCATATCGCTTCTTATATTGATGCGGTGGCGAACGCAGGGAAGGCGGTTTATTACCTGCCGATGTTCACCAACCTCTGGATACCGCCGAAGTGGTGGACGCTGCACGGCGCACAGGCCGTGGATTATGTGGAACGCGAAATTTTGATGGATATTTACCGCTGGGCGACGCCGCATCTGGAGACAATCGCACCGGACATCTATACCCGGGAGTCGCGGGCGTTTGAAAAATTGTGCGAAATCCACACCCGCGAGGATAACCCGCTGTTTACCACCGAGACCTCCGGCGACCAGAATATGTTCCGCGCCATCGCCCAGTTTAACGCCGTGGGCTACCACATGGCAGGCATCGAAAACATTATTGATAAAGACGGCGTGGTGTATCCGGCAACCCAGCACATCGCGGATAATATCCGGTGCGTGGCATCGGTGATTCCGCTGCTGCTGAAATATCAAGGCACGGGCCGGGTTCATGCCGTGCAGGAAGAATTCGGCATGGACAGTTTCTGGCTGGGCGACCTCGAAGGCTATGTCGGCGTCGTGCAATTCGGGCCGCCGCGCATGGGCGTCCCGTCCGATTACCGTCACCGCAAAGCGCCGGCGCCGGCTGCCGGCTGGAACTCGAGCACAGCGGGCCGCGGGCTGATAATCCAGGCCGCCAAACACGAGTTTTATTTGACCGGCTTCGGCTGGCGGCTGTACCTCCGCCCGAAGATTGAACCGGATAAGAACCGCGCGGTGCAGTGCCTGGCCGACTGGCTGTTCGAATCGCCGGAAGTGCACTATTTATCCGTGGACCAGGGTTATTTCGACGAGAACGATAAATTTGTGACCGTCATCCGGCGCAACGGCGGGCAGATTGACTGGGGTTTGTGGGTCGAGGGGGATATCGGGGTTGTGCGCGTGCGTTTGTGCGATTAACAGACTGAAGCAATAACCATCAAGCCGGGGCAGGTAATCTCTTTTCTACCCGCCCCGATTTTTTATCTAGCATGCGGGGCCCGGACCGGCAAGGGCTAAAGCCACCATTGTCATTCCGGGATACGATGTACCGAAGAATACAGTACTTTCTTGCTGAGGCATTCCATATAGCACCGGACCCCGTTCCCTTATCAAGTATGGGTGAAGCTTGCAACGGGATGGAATAGCAACACATTTTGGATGATATTCGGTTATTAAGGTGCGATGCAGGGATTTAACCATTAAAGCTGGCAGCGGATAGTTGTCAGCTTTTTTGTACACCCCCGCCCTAGCCCCCTCTACATTTACTTCGAATAAACTCAGTAAAGTACCTCCGGCTGCGGCCTCCGGCCATCAATGGCGAAAGAACTAACACATGATTCGTTTTGTAAAAAGTGATTTTTTAGTAAATTATCCGCCCATCGGTTTGAGGCTAAAAACGGATTTTATTTACCATAACGTTAAAAACAATTATGGTTTTTGAAGCTGATTCGTTTTTCAGTTCTTTCATAAAAATTTTACGCCTGCCCAGTATCATTTTTCATTTTCCAACAATATTTTCAGTCATTTGAAGTTAATCCGTGCCTGATTTGGTTTTTCAGCCAATCATCTTCCAAATAAGCGATAGCTTTACGCAGTTTTTCGGGTTTGCACAACGGGATGCCGGAATAGTCTTGAAAAGCACTTTCAATAAAAGCGCGCATATGAACCCGGCCGGCCCGGTCAAGATGATATTTTTGCGCAGACCATCTGACAATTAACCGGACGGCTTCTTTGAGGGTGCGGGTATTGGCAGTGCTTTGACTGAGCATCGACTGCAGTTTGAGACGCATGATCGCCGATTCAGGAGGGACGTTCTCTTTAGTGACGATGTTCCATAACTGGCTCATCTGGTCGGGGGTGAGAACTGAGGAATAAAAACCGTGTTTCCGGGCATTCTGATTACCTTTCTGGCCGCCACGTTTTCTCTTTGTCTTTGTCATACCGCTAACCTCAATTTATCCGCTGAATCCGCAAGAATAAGATAACATATGAAGGATTAGCAGTCAAGGAGATTTTGTCACCAATTTATGAATAAAAATCCTAAATCCGAATTTCGAAATCCTAAACAATATTAAAATATAAAATACAAAACAAGGATAAAGTGTCAGCAGGCGGCTTTTTGTCGTCGTGATACGTTTATCCCATTGAAAACAAAAATCAGTATGACATTGCGATGGGATACATTCGTCCTTCAGCCGAAGGACTCAGTACGGCACTGCGATGCCGAATTACCGCGTCATCCGCCTAAGGCGGATTCCTCGCAATGGAATGAGACTGGATTCCTGTACATTCACTTCGTTCAGTATTTCGACTGCGGTCTCAACTTTCGCGGGAACGACAAAAAGAATTAACAGGGACTGCCCAAAAATATCTAACTCGGGCCGATTCTTCTTTCGCAATGATGGGTTTTCGGGTCGACACGGGTGCTGCTGAGGTTAAAAGTAGACCATTTGTGGCATTCCGGGCACTGCAGCAGCCGGGAATTACCGAGGCGCAAGGAGGTGAAAGAAGCGCCGGGTAAATAAGCATAATCAAATTCCGTATTGCACTTCGGGCATTTGAGGTGTGACAGCATCACCGGCCCATTGACCGTTCCTTTGCGGGAACGCAGCATCAAAACAACAGCGATTAAGATGACGGCAACGCCAATACCAATTCCGATATACAATTTGTTTCCCTCCGATATAAATAACCTGATCTAATATATTGTCAATAATGCTTCGTTAGAATACTCTATCCCCATACCGACAAGAGTCGTAATTCAGAACAACAGGGAACCGACTGGATCCCGATCCCGTATCAAAGTACGGGACAAGCTTTCATCGGGATGGAATAAAACCGGGGGTTAGCGGTATTTAAGAAGCACCACACTATAGATATTGACACTATTATAACACCGGAATAAACATCAGGCTAAAAAAAACGTTGCAAAGTTCTCCCTAATTTTTCGTATAAATAGTCAGTAAGGTTCGCAGCGAAAATGAGGAGGACAAAATGACAACCGTGACCAAACCGTTGCCGCGAATTCGAAACCCGGAAAAGAAAATCCTCAGGCCTTTGACCCCGAAAGACCTGGTACCGCGGATTGGCGCCAGCGAAGCGATGATCAGGATTTTTCTGCGCAAGTATTATCCCGACATCCATGAAAAAAATAAATCCTGGATATTCAGTCCTGAAACTGCCCGCGAAATCGAAACCGACTACAAAAGCAGGGTGCAGGCCAGGGAAGCGGATAAAAAGCAGCGGATAGAGAGAGAGTTAGCGGGAGTAGATGAATAACAGCCGGAGCGGTCAATAGCCCTGGTTAATGTCAGGACCCGCTTTTTCATCCGATATCAAATCGATGACTTCGGTGAGGTCTTCCTCATCGTCGTGGAAAATGCTCTGCGTCAGCACCAGCCCGATGCTGCCGGATTCTAAGTAATCGGTAAACCCATCAACGCCGTTAATACCGTGCGGGTGAATATTTTCGAAGGCGGGGGAATCCACGGCACGCGGCGGCTGCGGGCCATAATTATCCGGAATAAACGTCCGGCCGCACCAGCGGCAGTACCGGTCAAAGACATCAATTGACCCGCCACAACCAAAGCAAGTAACCATTTGATTTACTTCCTTCAGCAAATTATTTTAACCGGATTTCCCTGCAGCCCCGATGAAGTCACATTTACTATTCAAATTCTGCCATTACCCCGGCGCGCCCACAAGGCCTAATCGGTTCAGATTAGTGATACCGAGGGATAAAAACCCACAGTGTGATGAATTAGAAAGGATTTTGCCGCACAGGAAAACAACTGTAAAAACGAGATGGATTTGTGGAGCGGGAGACGAGATTCGAACTCGCGACTTTCTGCTTGGGAAGCAGACATTCTACCACTGAATTACTCCCGCAATTCAGATTAGATTGTATGATAAAAACCGGGAGAAATGCAAGTTGATAAATAGCGTACAGTTGTAAGCTTTCAGCGGACAGCTTTCAGCTTCATTCCCCGCCCCGGATTGATTAAGGTTGCTTTTATTCGTTTTGCTGCCCGTGCTATTATGGGGAAAATAGCCGGCATTTTTAAGGGAATATCGATGAACAATACAATGCAGGACCTGGAGCGGATTTTTCATCCGCGCGCCATCAGCATCATCGGGTCTTCCAACCGTGAAGGGAGTTTCGGACGGCTCTTTTTAGAAGGCATCATCCGCATGGGCTACCCGGCAATTTATCCGGTGCACCCCCGTGAAAAAGAATTGCTGGGATTAAAGGCTTATCCGGGCATCAAAGATATCCCGGTTGACATTGACCTGGCAATCTCGCTGGTGCCGCGGACGGAAGTGCTGAAAGTGGTGCAGGACTGCGCCGCGAAAGGCGTCATAGGCCTGATACTGTTCACTTCCGGCTTCAAGGAAAAGGACGATGAAGGCGGCAACCTCGAGCAGGAAATCGTCAGGGCGGCACAGCAGGGCGGCGTCCGGTTGATCGGACCCAACGCCAACGGCTTATACTGCCCGGCGGCGAAAATCTGTACTTTTCCCGGGGCTTTAATGGTCGGCGGGTTACCCACCGAAAGCGGTTCGGTGGCCATCATTTCCCAGAGCGGCTCATTTGCCGATTACACCTGCCAGGTGCTGGCCGGTAAAAATATCCGGTTCAGTCAGGTGGCAGGCTACGGCAACGAAAGCGACCTGGGCGCGGTTGATTTCCTGGAATATTGCGGGGCAGATAAAAAAACCCGCGTGATTGCCGGTTATCTGGAAGGGATAAAGGACGGCCGCCGTTTTTACGAACTGGCGAAAAAAGTATCCAAACAAAAACCGATTATCCTCTGGAAAGGCGGTCTGACGGAATCGGGCGCCAAAGCGGCTCTGGCACATACCGGCGCGCTGGCGGGTTCGCGGCAGGTCTGGGAAGCGATGTTCAAACAATCCGGCATCATCAGCGTGCACAGCGTGGAAGAAGTCACGGATTGCGTCATTGCGTTCAGCCGGCTGCCTTTACCAAAAGGTAAAAGAACGGCGATACTTTCCGGCATGGCGGGCACCAATGTCGGCACGGCGGACAACTGCCTGATAATGGGACTGGAACTGGCGCAATACACTGAAAAGACGAATAAAAAACTGCTGGAAATTCTGCCGGCCATCGGCACGACGGCCGCCAATCCAACAGATATCGGCGCCGGGGTGCTGGTGAATCCCGCGCTCTACGGTCAGGCCGCCAAAATATTGCTGGACGATGAAAATGTGGATATGCTGATTACGATTACCGGCCCGGATAATCCGGCCACGGTACGAGGACTGGCAGAAGTTGCGAAGTCTGCGAACAAGCCGATGGTAGTTTCATTATTCGACATTTCGGGTTTGGTCGAACCGCAGGTTAAATATTTACAGGAACAACATGTTCCGGTTTATCCGGACCCGAAACGGGCGGTGAACGCCCTGGCGAAAATGGCAGGATATGCCGAATATCGAAATGGGGAATAATCGTCTTTCGAATACCGAAGAAACAAGTATCCTGCTGCTTTTACGGACCCCGATTGTCATCGGGATGGAAATAGAGATATTTTCTTCACTTTATTAACATATTTTAACCGGTATCTTCCTTACTAAAATATAATTAGCTTCAAAAGTACACATTTGGGTCAAAATATGCTTTAATATATATTTGTTGACTATATTGGAGGACATATAACATGGCAACTTTTGAATTGAAAGCAACGAAACGCCACATCGAGGGCAAGAAAGTAAAGCAGCTGCGCCATCAGGGCCAGACCCCGGCGCACCTTTTCGGTCCCGGTGTGGAGTCTTTAGCAATACAGTGCGAGACCCCGGCGCTGACCAATGTACTGGTGGATGCCGGACATACCCAGCTCGTCAGCCTGAAACTCGGGCACGAGCACACGCCGCGCACCGTGATGATTCGCGAGGTCCAACTGGATAATTTCAAGGGCGGCATCCTGCACGTTGATTTCTATCAGGTAAAACTGACGGAAAACATCAGAGTCAATGTCCCGATTATTTTAAAGGGAGAATCCGCCGCGGCCAAGATGAAAGGCAATTCCCTGGTGCAGGAACTGAACGAATTGACCGTTTTCTGTTTACCGGCCAACATCCCCAGCGCAATCGAAGTGGACATCACGCCGCTGGTCACTGCCGACCAGTTGATTCGTGTTAAAGACCTGCCCGCGATTAAAGACGTGAACATCGTCAACGACCCGGGTGTCGTCGTCGCCAGAATTGCCGTCGAGGTAGTCGAGGTTGTTGAAAAACCGAAGGCTGCTGAAGAAGGCGCTGAGGCAACTGCTGAGGCCGGTGCTGCGGCGGCTGAGGGCGAGAAGAAAGAAGCCCCGGCTAAAGCCGAAAAACCCGCCAAGTAACAGTAAACTTTTAAACGTTTTAAAATTCTCAATGGCCGTCCAGATGGTGAAATTCAAATCCGGGGGCCGTTGAGAATTTTTATTTTGTGCGGTAATTGTTTTTGCATCAGATATAAGTACACAAAGAAATATTTTCATTGTAATTTTTCATCTCTCAGCCAACTCTCTATGACTCGATTGATACATGTTGATTCCTATTGACTATTCTCACATATTAATGTTATTATTTCCATAATTTGTGCGGTAATTCGTACAAGCAAAATTATGAGGAGAAAACATAAGGATGGAGATGAAAACGGCCAAGGGATTCAATTGGATGTATCTGGCAATCGCACTAATTATTATCGTGGTACTGGTTGGAGGAGGACTGGGATTTGCACTATCCAGCACTTCCAGCAAACTGGATAATACCAGGAACCTGTTAGCCTCAACCCAGACAGAATTAGGTACGACAAAGAACCAGCTCTCCAGCACCCAGGACGAGTTATCCACGGCCAATGCCAGCCTGGCAGCGACACAAGCGCAGTTAAGCCAAACCCAGACCACGCTGGCAAACACCCAGGGACAATTAACCAGCACCCAGAATCAGCTATCGTCAACCCAGGACCAACTGAAAACTTCACAATCCGATTTGGCTGCAGCTAATTCACAAGTGTCTTCACTTCAAACGCAGCTGTCTTCAACGCAATCTTCACTGTCTACAGCCCAGTCTCAGGTGAGTTCACTGCAAAGCCAACTGGCGGCAAAAACACTAAAATATTTTGCCAATCAGGCTGCATTAGCCACATGGCTTGCAAGTCAACCTACTTTTAGTATCAACGACCTCTATAATAGTTCGGTCAAGCTGAAAAATCTGGCAACTGAAGCCGGTTATATCATGGATGTCTATATTGTTAACATGAGCGGAACATATTACGGCGATAATGAAGTGTGCTGCGCAGACGGCAACGTATACATCGTGTCCCCGATAAGTCATGCGATATCCTGGCTGTACAGCGACGGGACACAACCAACACCGTAGCATTTTGCCTTTATTTTAGGATATATTAGATATATTAAAAGAAGGAGGCTAATAAAAAGCCTCTTTCTTTTACCGGATAATAATGTCAGCTGCAATTTTTTAGTAGCGGGAACCATTTTTAAATTTTACTTTTTGAAAACCGGTAACAGGATAAGGAGAAAAGCATGCAGACAATCAAAGGCGTGAAAAACGTGAGAAAATTGTTTGCATTGTCTTTCGCTTGCTTATCGCTGGTGACAATAACGTCTTTTTCCCCGGCCGCCGGCCAGTCGGCGGCGCAAACCGCGTCTCAAACGACGAGCCGCCTGCCGGCTGCACCCAGATTAGCGGCCTACCCCTTCGCGGGGCAACCGAACATCACGATGTATGACGAGCAACTGGGCACGAGTTTTACCCAAAACTTCACATCCCTGGCTTATAACATAACCGCAACCGCACAAACGGGAACGGACGGCTACGGTCCGGCTTACCTGGTGAACGGCCTGGGAAACACCGGCTACTGGTACCAGGTCGGTCTTTCTTACGATTGGGACGGCAGCACGGCGACAGGATTTCAGTTAGCTTACGAAGTTTTTAATTCCTCAGACCACAGCGTCTATCCGGCCCTTGGAGGAGGCGGCATGGCACCGTTCTCACCGGTAAACGCGGGAGATACGATTCTGCTCAGCCTGACCTTCGCCAACGGTAACGTCGTGATGCAAGCTACCGACCAGACAACCGGGGCACAAGCTCAGAAAACTTATTCCGCAATGGGAGCGACTTCCTTTATTGGCAGCCCTTCTGCGATAGCTAATTCAAACGGTTTCTTCACCGGCCTGATGACCGAATGGTACCATACCGTCCCCTATTACGGCGACCAACAAAAAGAGACTTACACAACCACCAGTGCCGGAATTAGTTCGGCATGGTTGTGGATGGATGAATTTTCAGTGGCGCCAAACGGCACCATCGGCGGTTTATTCGGGAAAAACAGTCCCGCCCCCATTTCTTTCAGCAGCAACCCAACTCAATTGCAGTCGCTGACTTCAAACGGCGCCACTGTGGCCGAAAATGCCACGCAATTTGTCAGCGGAACCATCGCCCTGGTTTCGCTGACATTCAGTTATTCCATCACCGGCGGCGGCAGCGCCCCGGCGCCGGTATTGACTTATGTGACGTCAGGAGTACAAAAGACCGCGACACTCACCCAATCGAGCCAGGCGATTCAGGTGGACAACGGCAGCGCCTGGAGCATTACGAGCCAGCTTTCCTCGTCTGCGGCAACGGAACGGTGGCAGACAAATCAGGCCACAACCGGCACGGCATCAGCACCCCAGACAATATCCCTGGTGTACTATCATCAATACCTGGTGACCTTCGCTTTTAATATTACCGGCGGCGGGACGAATTATAGCGCGCCGTCGGTCAATTGCCAGCAATTCGGCAGCGCGGCAACCCAGGCTGCAGGCACACCAGTCTGGGCAGACGCCGGCCCATATTCTTTCCCTACGCTGCTGACCGGTTCTTCGGACTCCGAGCGCTGGGATGCGCCCGCTACGACTTCGGGCACCATCTCTGCGACGGGCAGCATTACCACAGAATACTACCATCAGTTCCTGACGATCGTGAATTATGCGGTGATTGACGGCGGGACACCGGGAGCACCGACCTTCAATGCCACTTATTTTGGCACGGCGTTTGACCGGGCTTTAACAACACAACCGCAAAATTTGTGGGTTGACAGCAGCGCGTCTTATTCCATTGACAGCCTGCTGCCGGGTTCCAACGCCACGGAACGCTGGCTGCCAAAAGCTGCGACAACAGGCACGGTAAACGCATCAGGGAACATCAGCGTCTCCTATTTTCATCAATATTATGTAACGTTCAGTCAAAATTCTGCTGACGGCGGGTCAATTTCCTCGAAGAATGACTGGTACGAGGCTGGCATATCCGTTCAAGCCAATGCCAGCGCCAATGGCGGATGGCAATTTGAGAACTGGAGCGGGTCCGGGACGGGGTCCTATTCGGGGACTGACAGCAGCGGAAACGTCACCATCGATTCGCCGGTGACGGAAACGGCCGTTTTCTATCCCGGTCTGACAATGACGGTATCCGGAAAAATTTCAGTGAGCTATACTTACGGGACGGTAACCGGCGCGGTACCTGCAGGCGCACCCGAAACAATCTACGCACCGGTGGGAACGAGCGTTCAGCTCACGGCCAAACCGAAATCATTTATCTATTCATTTGCAGGCTGGACCGGCGCGGTGACGGATAATAAAAGCAGTATCGCGACCGTGCTGGATGCGCCGCAAAACATCAACGCCGACTTTGCTTATAATTACCTGAACATCGGGTTAATTGCGGCAGGGATAATCATCGTGATTGCGGCCGCGATTATTCTGATAATACGCAGGAAAAAGAAACCGACGTCTATCGTCTCCGGCTGAAATATGCAAGGTTAACACCGGAAATAAAAGCTGCGAGAGTTATCTTGGATAAAAAAAGAGCCGGCTGCTTAAAGCAGCCGGCTCTACAATTTAGAACTAGTGCAGTTATTTCTTTAAGGCATTCAGTTTCTTGACCAGACGGGCTTTGCGGCGGGCGGCATTATTGGGATGAATAATCCCTTTGCCGGCAGCTTTATCCAGCGTGGCGATGGCATTGACGGCGGCAGCTTTGGCTTCATCCGCATTACCGGCGGTGATTTTTTTCTCCGCTTTGGTAATACTGCTCTTGCACTCGGTGCGGATAGCTTTATTGCGGCTTGTCCGTTTGACATCGGTACGCAGCTGTCTGATTTGTGAAGCTATATTAGGCAATTTCTGACTCCTTATGCTTTATTGCTAGCCTGTATTTTTAATTTCGTTACCAATATTTTAAGATTGCGGATTGGACTTAATGGAAGTCCCTTCACCCGCCCGGGTGACATTGATGACGCCGCGGACACCTTCAATCCGGGAAAGGACCCGGCTCAACTGCCCCAGGTTTTCGATATCCAACGTGATTGAAATTGCTGCCTGCCGGTCCGGTTTCTCCGAAACATTCATGTTGGCAATGTTGACCTTTTCCGCCGCCACCACAACAGTAATATCACGGGCCAACCCCACTCTGTTCCAGGCGTCCACCACCACCGTTACCGGATAGGTCAAACCGACCTGGCCCCAATCAACTTCAATCAGCCGTTCTTTTTCGTCCTCATTAATAATATTAACACAGTCTTTGCGGTGAATACTGACACCGCGGCTCCGTGTCACAAATCCGATTATCTCATCTCCGGGCACCGGATTGCAACATTGAGCCAGACTAACCAACATATCACCGGCCCCCAGGACCCGGATGGAAGAGGTTGAGGTCTTCGCGGCAGCCGTGCCGGCCGGTTTGGCAACTTCTTCCGGTTGTTCGGGCGCTAATTTGGCAGCGATTTGCTGGGTGGTAACTCCGCCGTAACCCAGGGCGGCGTAAAATTCATCGATGGTGTCGTAGCTGAATAATTTAGCAATGTTATCGCGTTCGGTAAATTTAATGCCGAGGTGCCGCATGAATTTGTCCAGCATTTCGCGGCCGCGTTCGACATTTTCGGTGCGCTCCTGCTTGGTAAACCACTGCTTGATTTTGGCGCGGGCATGGGTGGTCTTGATATAGCCGAGGTTTTGATTCAGCCAGTCGCGGCTGGGGGCACGCGGGGCTTTGCTGGCTAAAATTTCAACGATATCGCCGTTGTGCAGTTCGGTGTTGAGCGGTACCAGTTTGCCGTTGACTTTGGCGCCGATACAGCGGTTGCCCAAATCAGTATGAACGCGGTAAGCAAAATCCAGCGGAGTGGAGCCTTTGGGCAGGTCTTTAACATCACCCTTCGGGGTGTAAACAAAAACCTGGTCGCTGAAAACGTCCGTGCGGACGGACTCCAGGAATTCTTCCGCGCCGCTCAATTCCCGGTGCCAGTCAATCAACTGGCGCAGCCAGCCGATGCCGTTCTCGTAATTTTCGTCCTGTTTGCCGCCTTCCTTATAGCGCCAGTGCACGGCGACACCGTATTCAGCGATGCGGTGCATTTCGCGTGAGCGGATCTGGATTTCCAGCGGGGTGGTGCCTTCACACATCACAGTGGTATGGAGCGATTGATAGCCGTTGGCTTTGGGGTTGGCGATATAGTCATCGAACTGGTCCGGCAGCGGGTGCCAGAGATTATGGACAATGCCCAGTGAGGCGTAACAGTCCGGCACCGTTTCCACAACGACACGCAGCGCCAGCAGGTCATGGATATCATCAAAATCCTTGCCCATTGCCTGGTATTTTTCAGTTTTCTGATAGATGCTGTAAATGTGTTTGGCGCGGCCGGTGATTTCAGCCTGGATACCGGCTTTTTCAAACTCCTGTTTCAGTTTCCAGGTAACGTCGGCAATAAAACGCTCGCGGTCCGCCCGTTTCCCGGCGATGAGATTGGCAATGCGGCGGTATTTTTCCGGTTCCAGGTAGCGGAAAGAAAGATCTTCCAGCTGCCATTTCACTTCCCAAATGCCCAGGCGGTGCGCCAGCGGCGCGTAAATATCCAGTGTTTCCCGGGAAATCCGGATTTGCTGTTCCGGAGTCAAAGCCTGCAGTGTGCGCATATTATGTAAACGGTCGGCGAGTTTGATGAAAACGACACGGAGGTCTTCCGCCATGGCCACCAGCATTTTTCTGAGGTTCTCCGCCTGGCTGGCGCCGCTTAAAGCGCTGCCGCGGCGCGGCGTGGCGGGGGCCGTCTGCAAGGAGATTTTTCCCAGCTTGGTAGTGGCATCAACGAGTTTGGCGATTTCCGGCCCGAATTTTTCGACGATTTCGGAGTTTTGAACGCCGCAATTTTCTTCGACGTCATGCAGCAAAGCAGCGGCCAGGGCGCTCGAATCCATCTGGAGATTAACGAGAATCATGGCGACATGCAGCGGATGTTCGATGTAAGGTTCGCCGGATTTCCGCACCTGCCCTTCGTGGGCTTTGGCCGCAAATTCATAGGCCCGCTCGATAACTGCGATTTTTTCAGGCGGGAGGTAGGTTTTTGCTTTCTCGATTAAATCACTCAGGGGCACGTTCGAATCCACCTTGTCAGCGATACAAACTTAGTATAACCCAAGGATAGATTCAATACAAAGCCAGAAATCACATAAAAAGCTATCAGCGGTCAGCCGTAAGCTGTCATTTACAAATCAGTGAAGTGTTTCCGGCGGCCCGTTAGAACGCTCTGTTCCATCACCCGCAATAGTCGGTATCCAGAAACAGTTAAGTTCCGACTGGATCCCGATTTCCATCGGGATAGGATAAAACCAAGGTTAACACTGTTTAAGAAGCGCCGCATTATAGGTTTTGAGCTCCGGACAAAATTCCTACTCGTCAATTACCAGCAGATAGTTATAGAGGCGGCGCATCTGGTCCAGGAAGCGGTTTAATTCGGGATAAAATACCTCAAACTGCGGAGCGAGACTGGTCTTCATCAGGCGGGCTTCAGCAGGGGAATACCATTCTTCGGGGCCGCAGGGAGTGACCGGCAGCAGCATGTCGCTTTTGCCGTCCCAACCGGCATTGACGGTGAAGCCGGCTTTCTGCAGGGGCAAATCGAGGGTGGCATCCACCAGCACCAGCCGGTCTTCAATTTCCACCTTGCAGGCAAGGTGACGGGTGACCGGCAGCGCCAGGGCCATTTCTTCCAGCCGCTCGGAATATTCACCCATGATTTTCGCGATTTCTGCCCAGCGGTGGGGATAAACCACATAAAAAACCGGCAAGCCCAAACGTTGAAACATTTCGCACAGCAGAAAGTGTTTGGGAGAACAGGAACCCTGACCGATTTTCAAAATATTCCGGTAGCCGCGGTAATCCATGACGGACGGCACGACCGCATAAGGGATATCCCGGATGTGGCGAAAGACACTGATTCTCGCCTGGAGCGGGTCTAAACCCTCAGTCCATTCATTGAATTTTTCGTCGACGATGTTCATTGTCAGAACCTGATTTTTTTATGATACGGCTGCCGCAGGACGTGCAGAAACCGGCGTCCTTATTCAGTGCGGCGCCGCACTTGCCGCAATATTGAGGGGTACCGTCGCGGTTTTCCGGCAGCTTAACGCCGCAGGACGGGCAAAAAGATGCATAATCCGGAATATGGGCCTGACAATTCGGGCAGGCGATGCGCAATCCGGCATTCATGCCGTTGAACGGGGAGGTTTTTTGCCCACGCCGGATGAGGAAGACAAAGAAGGCAATCAAACACCCGAAAAAGACAACCGATGCAACCAGGACCGGCCAATTATTCAGTGTGCCGTTCTCCTGGAATGCCAGGAAATCAAACAGGCCGTGCCCGACCATCGCACCCAATAACCCCAGCCACAATACAACCGTCGAATTCTTCTTCTTTAATTTCTTTTGTGCCAGGGGATAGCCCCACAATGCCGAAAACGTGACGTGTGCCAGTGTCGTAAGCGGGGCCCGGATGAGCGCGGTCTGCCAACCGTAAGAAATTAAATACCCGGCATTTTCCAAAGAGGCAAAACCGAGCGCGGCGGCGGATGAATACACCAGACCGTCAATCGGTTCATCATAGTACGGCGATTTGTAAATACTCAACCTGACGACGAGAAATTTGGAGAGTTCTTCAGTAAAACCGGCGACAACAAAAGACATATAGGCCGTTTGTGCGAATGACATGTTGTTAAAACCGTATGTCACATAATTTTGTAAATCGTGAATATGGGCAAAAATAAAAGGCAGAATCAGGGCCGTCTCGATAATGCTGACCGGGATAGTTGCCACCATCCCGAAAACAAAAGTGCGGATGACCAGCCCTTTCGGTTCCGGCCGGTTTTTGTTACCCCGATAAATAAGCCAAAGCCACAGCAAACCCGGCGCTAAACCGAGAACCGGAATCAGCAGGAAACGCATCATCGGACCTTACCTTAATCAGTCAGTTTTAATGACAACGGTGTCCGCAATGTAATCATGCACACCGCGCTTCTTGGATGTAAAAGCGATGACTAAATACATCAATCCAAAAGTAAACGCGTTCAAATAATTTGCCAGGCTGCGGCCCAAAGCCCGCCAGTAACTGACACGGGAACCATCTGGCTTAACAACCTTGATTTTTACAGCTAATTTTCCAAGAGTTTTGCCCCATTTTCCGATGGCAACAGTGTAATAAACAATATCAACGATAAAATTAGTTAATAATGCCCAGCCATAATACGTCCAGAAAGATGCGGGCAAAGTACCGCCTGTCAGCCAGGAATAATTACCGGAGAAACCAATATAGTGGATAAACAGCGGAACAGTGACGATATCAGCAACAATCCCGATGATAATTATGTCAATAAACCAGGCCACCAACCGAATCCAGAAACCAGCATACCGCATTTGATTCTCGTAACCGGTGGACAACGTCTGCGGCAGCGGCAAACCGCACTTATAACAGTACTGAGCCGCGGCGGAATTGACCGCATGACAGCCGCTGCAAATTTTTTTATCGGGAATTGCCGCGTCCGGCAATTTCGCACCGCATTTAAAACAATAAACGGCGGCAGACGGACTGGCAGCGCCGCAATTCGGACAAATTTTATCGGGCCCCGGCGGTG
Organism: uncultured Chloroflexia bacterium; assembly: GCA_963772985.1. Classification (GTDB taxonomy): domain Bacteria; phylum Chloroflexota; class Dehalococcoidia; order Dehalococcoidales; family Fen-1064; genus Fen-1064. The sequence goes on along the minus strand of CAVYZP010000029.1, from coordinate 40,031 downwards.
TGCCGGCAGGCGGAGTCGAGGATGGCATTATTTCCGGCGGTTGTTGTCCGCCGCCCTGATTTTCATCAGCGGGTTTTTGTTCCATTTTTACCAAACTCCTGTTGAATTTTATCGTTCAAATTCAGTTGCGAAAGCCTCAGGTTCAGCCGGATTTACTGATTCATTATTGAGGCATATTATCAGGATATTATCACCATCTCACATTGAATGCAAACCGATGGTTGACCGGAATCCGCAGGTAGTATAGAATACGCTCAGGGTAGCAAACGAAAATCCAATTTACAAATTCCAAATGCCAAACAACCAACAAATAATAAAAACACAAAAAAGTTTCGAGAGCAATTATGAATAAAATCGGGGAAATAGTCGAAGCGGCGAGCACCGGGTTTACGGCGGAATGTTACGAGCTGCACGAAATTCCGGCGTTCGGCAGCCTGGTAAAAGTATCCTCTCCGGCCGAGGAGATTTTCGGGATTGTGTGTCAGGCCGGCACCGCCGGCATCGAACCGGGCCGGCATCCGGTGGCGCGCGGCAAGGACGAAACGTCCGAAGAAGCCGTGTATCAGGCCAACCCGCAGTTGATGAAACTGCTGCGCAGCGAATTTCAGGCGCTGGTGGTCGGGCATAAAATTGACGGGAAAATATACCAGTACCTGCCGGCAAAACCGGCCCACATCCACGCTTTTGTGCAGGTTTGCAGTCCGGATGAAATTAAACAGTTCAGCGAGTCGCTCGATTTTATCAGCATCCTGTTGAACAACCGCCTGCCCATCCCCACGGAAGAACTGATAGCCGCCGGTTTACGCGAGATGAGTAAGGCCCAAAGCGACCCGCACGCATTTCTGGTGGCCGGCGGGAAAGCACTAACCTCAATCCTCAGCGGCGATTATTACCGCCTGAAGACAATTTTAGCGAGGCTGAAACAATAAATGGAAACGCAACCTGAGCAAAATCTGGGCATCGTAGTTACCGGTTCGGTAGAGAAAGGCACGGAAGTCCGTCTGGACAGCTCTGCTTCGGTTGAGGACATGGTAGTAGGCCGGTATGTGACCATCGAAGGCAAGAAACGCCGTTTCTTCGGAATGGTAACCGATATCAGCCTGGGTGTAACCGACGAAGGGATTACGATTTCGCCGCCGGATACAACAGACGCCTTCACAGCCGAAATTCTGGAAGGCACGGCGACGTACGGCTCACTGCATGTGCTGCCGATGTTGACCATCGGCGGGGAAATTACAGCCGTCAGCGAAGGGCCGCAGCCGGTAAAAACCGTGCCGAGCCATTTCTCCCGGGTAAAACTAGCTTCGGAAGCAGACATGGAACAGGTCTTCGGGAAAGAGGACGCGGCGCGGTTCTTCATCGGCAACCCGCTGGACATGGAAACAAAGCTCTGCCTGAACCTGGAAGAGCTGGTAAAAAGAAGCAACGGCATTTTCGGGAAAAGCGGCACGGGGAAAACATTTTTGACGCGTCTGCTGCTCATCGGGATGCTGCAAAAAAGCAAAGCGACCAACCTGATTTTCGATATGCACAACGAGTACGGCTGGGCCGGCAGTTTCGAGGGCGGCAAAGGCGGCGTCAAAGCATTGAAGCAACTCTTCCCCTCGAAAGTGGCCGTGTTTACACTGGACGAAGAGAATTCCAGACACCGCGGCGTCTCCACCGACTTTGTGGTTAGAATCGGCTACGATGAAATCGAGCCGGAAGATATCGCGCTGCTGCGCCAGACATTGAACCTCACGGAACAGGCGGTAGAAGCGGTCTATCAACTCAAGCGCCATTTCGGTAAAGGGTGGATGCAGAAAACACTGGATATTTCCGATGCCGACGAAGTCGAAACACTGCTGCAGGGAATGAATATCCACGAAAGCAGCTTCGCCAATTTAAAGCGCGGACTGGCCACCATCCGGCGGCTGCCGTTCCTGGTGCCCCACGCCCAAATCAACGCGGTGGATACCATCCTGGGCTACCTGGACCGCGGCATGAACGTCGTGCTGGAATTCGGGCGGCACCGCGATATTACCACCTACATGCTGGTGGCCAATATGCTGGCGCGCCGGATTTACCAGCGCTACCAGGAGAAAACCGAGGTGGCGATGGCCGGCAAAGTTACACCGCCGACACCGCTGGTGATTACAATTGAGGAAGCCCATAAATTCCTGAATCACGAAATTGCCAACCAGACGATTTTCGGAGAAATCGCCCGCGAAATGCGAAAATATAACGTGACGCTGCTGGTAATCGACCAGCGTCCCAGCGCCATCGACGAAGAAATCATGTCGCAACTGGGCACAAAAATCACCTGTTTGCTGGACAACGAACGGGACATCGATTCGGTGCTGGCCGGCGTTAACGGGAAAAACGACCTGAAAACCGTGTTAGCCCGGTTGGCCCCGAAACAGCAGGCTTTGATTTTCGGGCACGCCGTGCCGATGCCGGTGGCTTTCCGGCCGCGCGATTGGGGCACGGCCAAATCTTACGAAGAATTCAGCCGCGGGGACAGTTCAGAGAAAAAAGCGGAAAAAGATATCGAGGAATTATTTGGTGAATAGAAAGAAAGTCGGATTAGCCCTGGGAGGCGGCGCCGCCCGCGGGTTGGCACACATCGGGGTACTCGAGGTACTGGAAAAAGAAGGCATCCCCATCGATATAATCGCCGGCACAAGCATGGGTGCGATAATCGGCGGGGTTTACGCCAAAACAGGGAACGCCAGAGCGATGCGGCCGGTGGCCGTCACTTTCGGCTTCCGGAAAATGCGTTACTTTTCCGATTTCACCGTGCCCCGCACCGGGATTATCAAAGGCCGCCGGATTGAAGATGAACTAAAAACGGTCATCGGCAGTAATACTGAATTCAAGGACCTGCGCATCCCGTTTTCCTGCGTGGCGGTGGACATTGATAACGGGGAGGAAGTGGTCATTAATGACGGTAAAGTCTGGGAAGCAGTCAGGGCCAGTTCTTCCGTTCCCGTTATTTTTACGATGGTAAAATGGCACGGCCGGAACCTGGTGGACGGCGGACTGATGAACCCGGTACCGACAAAAACCGTCCGGGACATGGGCGCCGATTTTGTGATTTCGGTAAATGTGCTGCCGTATAAAGCGGTTAGCGACAACCGGGAACCGAGCATCTTTTCGATCATGCTGAAAGCTTTTTACATCCTCGATTCCAAATTTATTGAGACTTCCCTCAGCACCGCGGACGCCGTGATTGAACCGGATGTCGTACATATTTCCTTTACGGATTTTCAGCGTGCCGAAGAATGCATCGAAGCCGGCGTCATTGCCGCTAAAAAAATAGTTCCGGATATCAAGAAAAAACTGGGCATGGCCTGATTACCAGAAAATATTTATGCAAAATGAATCAATCGCGGCACGGACGAAAAGATTACTGGCAAGCTATGACCTGCACGCCAAAAAAGGGCTGGGACAGAATTTTCTGATTGACGGCAATATCCTGAAAAAGATTGCCGCCGCCGCCGAATTAACGCCAACAGATACCGTGATAGAAGTAGGACCCGGACTGGGGATTTTGACCGAAACGCTGGCGGAGCAAGCCGGAAAAGTCATCGCCGTGGAACTGGATAACAATCTGGCGGAAATCCTGAAAACCAATTTTCCCGATTCGGATAAAGTCACGGTAATTAACGGGGACATCCTGAAAATCAACCCCGCCGACATCCTGGGAAAACAGACGGAATATAAGGTTGTCGCGAATTTACCTTATTACATTACCTCGGCGGTAATCCGCCATTTTCTGGAAGCGCCGGTCAAACCGGAGACACTGGTGCTGATGGTGCAGAAAGAAGTAGCACAGCAGATTACCGCCAAAGCGGGGGAAATGAGCCTGCTCAGCGTAAGCGTCCAGCTGTACGGCAAACCGGCAATCGTCAGTAAAGTGGCGGCCGGCTGTTTTTACCCGGCGCCGAACGTGGACTCGGCGATTCTCAAAATTGCCCTTTATGCCGAACCGAAAATACGGCCCGAAGATATAACCGGTTTTTTCGACGTTGTCCGGGCCGGGTTCAGCGCCAACCGGAAGCAATTACCGAATTCGCTGGCTAACGGCCTGAAATTGGCAAAAACGGACATTATCCCGCTACTGGAACAGGCCGGTATCGACCCGAAAAGGCGGGCCGAGACGCTGACCATCGAGGAGTGGGAGAAGCTTCACAGGGTGTTTAAAAGTAAAGTGTAAGGTACTCTAAGAACAAAACGGAAGATATCCCTGAACCCTGAGGAGATTCTTCGGGTACCGGCGTAACCTCAGAATGATATTGTGAAAAAAGAAGAAAATTGATGTTAATGGTTGAAGCACCGGCAAAAATTAATTTGACACTGGAAGTGCTGGGAAAGCGCACCGACGGCTATCATGAAATCCGCAGCGTCATCCAAACGCTGAGCTTCTGCGACACGCTGCAATTTACGCCCGGAAAGGAAATTAAAATTAAAGGCAACATCCCGGAATGGTCGGGCGAGCAGAGCCTGGTCGCCAAAGCCGTAAAAATGCTGCAGGAAGCTGCCGGCTGCACAAAAGGCGCCGCAATTAAAATAAAAAAACGCATCCCGCTGATATCCGGTTTAGGCGGTGACAGCAGCGATGCGGCGGCGGTGCTGCGCGGGTTGAATCAATTCTGGGAATTGAATTTGCCGCCGAATAAATTACACGACATGGCACAAAATCTCGGTTCTGACGTGTCGTTCTTTTTATCCGGCGGGACGGCTTTAATGGCAGGCCGCGGGGAAACAATCACCGCTTTGCCGCCGCTGCCGCACCAGTGGGTTATCCTGATTATTCCGGACGTATCCAGAATTCCGGGAAAAACAAAACGGCTTTACAGCATGCTACAGCCGTCTTATTTCACCGACGGGAAAATTACAGACAAACTGGTAACGGATTTGAAATCACACGGCGAGTTTAACGCGGCGGCGCTTTTCAATATTTTTGAGAACGTCGTTTTTGCGCACGGGGAGGAATTAACCAATTTCCGCGACCATTTACTGAAACTGGGCGCACCCAACATTCACCTGGCAGGTTCCGGGCCGACTTTATTCACGATGCTGGATAAAAAACCACAGGCAGAAGATTTGTGGAAGCGGCTGAAAGACCTAAAGATGGATGTCTATTTAACCGAGACCCGTAATTCCTGACCAAATTTGCACTGTCTATCGAAATTGTTCATTATCACTTTATTACACCACTTAATAATTGTGTCTCTGGATCCCGACTTGCGGCGGGATGGAATGCCTGCTGTTTTGTTATTTGCAATTATTTGATTTCACGGCACCCACTGGCAGAAAGTATGCAATGACGATATAATAGTGGCAAATATTAAAAATAACGGAGGGCCGAAATGACGCAAACAGATGATAACTTACGGGAAGCTTTTGCCGGGGAAAGCCAGGCGAACCGCCGCTACACTTTTTTTGCGGAAAAGGCGGAAAAAGAAGGGCTGAAACAGGTCGCGCGCCTTTTTCGAGCTGCCGCTGAGGCGGAGACAGTGCATGCCCGCAACCACTTTAACGCCATGGACGGCGTCGGCTCCAGCGTGGATAACCTGAGCGCCGGCGTTATCGGGGAGCACCTTGAATTTACGCGGATGTATCCCGGTTTTATTGAGAAGGCGGCTGAAGAGGAAAATGCCCGGGCGCAGAAATCATTCGAATGGGCCAACGCCGTGGAGGAAATCCACTATAACATGTACCAGGAAATGCTGAAACTGGTTAAAGCCAAAAAAGCCCTGAAAGACGAGCCGTATTATGTCTGCCCGGTCTGCGGGAACACCGTTGCCGGTAACGTCCCGGACATTTGTCCCATTTGCGGCACCCCCGGCAGTAAATTCAAAAAAATCGAATAGGAAAAAACAGGAAAATTAAAATGACGACAAGCTCTCAAAACAAGCCGGTCAATACATGGAAATCAACAACAGCCGGCGTCCTCAGTCTGGTTGCCGGAGTGCTGGCAATCATCTTCGCATTTGCTATGCTGGGGAGGCATGAAGTCATCACGCTGGGAATTGCCCATGCCGGAAGATGGCGGGTGGTGGGCATTTTCGTGCTGCTGATGGGCATTATGTCAATTATCGGCGGGATTTTTGCTTTAATGCGGAAAGCCTGGGGTGCGGCATTAGCCGGAGCAATCACGGCTTTATATCCCTGGGGCATTTTCGGCATCCTGGCAATTATTTTTGTAGCCATGGGTAAACAGGAATTCAGTAAACCGGCAGCCAAAGTCGCGGAGAATAAACCGGCCGGAACGTAAAATAATAGCTTTTAGCTGTCAGTCGGGTTATAAACAGGGGGATGATTTTTAGTTTAGAATCATCCCCCTGATTTCGTTAATTATCTTTGTCTGCCGGGTCGAAAAACGCAGGTAACGGGTAATTTGCAGCAAATCTTCCGCATTCAAACGATACAGCAGCAACCCGAGATAAGTATCGGGGTTGGCCTCACCGGACTGACTGGCTTTTTGGAATCGAGAAACCAGCCAATCATCAGCTTTGAGGGAAGGATGCAGCGCTGTTAAAACACCGAGTTCAGCGGCACGCCGCAGGTATTTTTCCGGCTCTTTTTCTTTCAGTACCAACTCCATTTCATGCCGGAGGCGGTACCCGCCGACAGTTTTCATCAGCGGCAAGTCTCTTTTTAGTAACGAAAGCGTCGCCGGTTCGATGCGGAAACCCAGGCGCTGTTCATAACGCACGGCACGCCAGATCCGCGTGGCATCCTCACTGAAGCTCTTATCATGCAGAACACGGATAGATTTGTTTTTCAGGTCTTTCAACCCGCCATAAAGGTCGATCAATTCTCCGTAATTGTCAGGATTAAGGCTGATGGCCATCGCATTGACGGTAAAATCACGGCGGAAAAGGTCGGTTTGCAAAGTGCCGGCGGTAACCACGGGTAAAGCACCGGGTCTGGCATAGGTTTCGGTGCGGGCCATCGCAATGTCAATCGACCATTTGCCCAGTTCGATTTTAGCGGTATTAAACATCAGGTGCGCGGCAAGTTTACCGCACGTTTTTTCGGCGAAAGCGGCGGCCAGACCGACAGCATCGCCTTCCACGACAAGGTCAACATCGCAGACATCACTTGCCTGCGCCAGCAGCAGGTCGCGGACAACGCCGCCCACCAGGTAAAGCCGCTGCTTCCGTTCGCCGGCAATTGCGACAGCATCGTTCACCAGCGCTGTCAGGTCAGCCGGTAAATTTTTTTCAATTTTTTCAGCCAGATTGATTGGTTGGGACATCAGTCTTCACCGCAGAATTTATTCACTATCTTACCATAACGGGACTACTGAATTAGTGTATTTTCTAAAAGAAAAGGATTTCCACAGACAGACTATAGAAGATAAATCCATCTGTATCACTCCCGTTCGTACATCCGGGACCTGCTACCTTTCTCGAAAAGGGAGAGTTATTTGTAAAATCTATTACTTTATTGATTACACAACTTTTTCAGTAATCTCCATAACCGCCTTGAGACTATTTCCTCGTTCCGATTTCCCTGCCGACAGAAAAACATTTGCCGAGGGATTTGCCTAAAGTATAGTACTCCGTAGTGGAACCCATGCCGTAGACAAACGGCTGGATTTTATTGAGGTCCGGTTTGCCGTCGGTGAGGCAGCTTTCAGTAACGTGGGTTTCGATGACCTGCCCGATGATTAGTTGGTGCGTGCCCAGGTTCAGGATGTGCTCCACTTTGCAGGCCAGATTGACCGGACATTGTTCGATAAGCGGCGCATTGGTCAACTGGCCGTAAAAAACATCGAATTTGCAGGCAGCGACTTTATCCACTTCCGCGCCGGAGACCATGCCGCAGTAATCGGTTTCTTTGACAATATCAGCCGAGGGGATGTTGACCGAAAATTCCCGGTTTTGGATTCCTTTCAACGTGTAGCGCGCCGGACGGATGGCCACGGAAACCATCGGCGGATTGCTGCAGGCCACGCCGCACCAGGCCACGGCCATGAAATTAGGTTTACCGTCGACCATGGTACCGACTAAAACGGTGGGCGGGGTACAAATCAGAGGCTGGGGAGCCGCTAAAATTTTTTTCATCTTAATTTTTCCTTAATGTTATTTCACCTGCAGCAGGGCAAAACCGCTCTTTTTATCGAGGATACGCCGGGCATCAATGCCGGTGATTTCGTAGACAATAGCCTCAGCGACGAGCCAGGTCTTAACCCCGGGACGGATGCAGCCGGTGGTGGTTTTGCCGGAACGCCCCAAGGCGGCATGCATGTGCATCCCGGTTTTGCCATTTTCACCCGGCGCGAGGACACCAACGCCCACCACTTCATGGGCGCCATCTATCGGCAGCAGCATCGCGTCCGGCGGCATCCGGTCGGAGATACGCGGCCCGACGACCACCTGCCCGCTGCCAATGCCGCCCACGAGCAGCACAAAACCGTTCTTAATCTTTTTTTCTTCCGCGAATTGCTCCAGCGCAGCGGGCAGCAAATCGCCCTCTTCCAGCCGGATAACAAAAACACGACCCATTTTCCCTTCGGTAGATTGCATAAAATTCTCCTTGTGTCGAAATTCTAAATCCGAAACTCTAAATACTAAACAAATTCGAAGTTTAAAATCAAAAAAAGGTAATTTATGTTCTCGATATTTTTATTTTATTATATTTGGATTTGTTTAGCGCTTAGGATTTAGATATTAGAGTTTCCCGCTGCTGTTTGTCAATGTTCCGTCTGTGTTAAAATAAGCCGATGATTCCTATCAAACTTACGATGCGCAATTTCATGCCTTACCGGGAAAACGTGCCCACGCTCGATTTTACCGGCATTCATCTGGTGAGTATTTGCGGGGACAACGGCAACGGGAAATCGGCGATTATTGACGCCATGACCTGGGCATTGTGGGGCGAAACCCGCGCCAAACGGGATGACGACCTGATTCACCAGAATGCCAACGAGACAGAAGTGGAGTTCGAGTTTGCCGTCGGGGAACAAAAATACCGCATCATCCGCAAACACGCCCGTCCGAAACGGAAAGGGACTTCAGGGCAAACGTCGTTGAGTTTTCAAATTGCGGGCGAAAACGGGTTCCGGCCGCTGGACGGCGACTCGATTCCCCAGACCCAGCAGAAAATTATCGATATGCTGCATATGGACTACAGCACTTTCACTAACAGCGCCTTTTTGCGGCAGGGGCACGCCGACGAATTTACAACATCCAACCCGGCGAAACGCAAACAGGTGCTGGCAAATATCCTGGGGCTCACCGATTACGACGGATTTGAAAATCAGGCCAAAGACATCGTCAGACAGCGTGAAATGCTGCGGGCACAGCTTATGGTCTCAATCGCCGATATTAACCGCGAGCTGGAGACCAAAGCCGCCGGTGAAGAAGAACTGCAAAAAGCCCAGATTGAACTGGAAGTGACCGATAAATTCCTGAAAGAACAGGAAACAATACTGAATTCACTGCGGCAGCAAAAGGAATTACTGGAGAGCAAACGCGCGCATTTACTGCAACTGGAAAAAAACATCGCGGAACGGACCCGGACGCTGACACAGTGGCAGGAACATATCCGGCAGCTCAATACCCGGATTGCGGAGCATGAAGCCGTGATGGCGCAGCGGGCCGGGATTGAAGAAGCCTACCGGAAACTGACCGAAACAAAAACTTTAAACGATACGTTAAATAAAAACCTGGCGCTGGTCAATAAACTCAGTCAGCGCCGTCACGAACTGGAAATGTTCGTCGAACGGGAAAGCCAGACGCTGACCAAAGAACATGCCCTGCTGCAGAGCAAAGTCACCGAGCTGGAAAAAACTTTTCAGGAATTGCCGCAGCTGAAAGCAGAAGCATCACAGGCACAGAATCAACTACAGGGCCTCGCGGCGGCAGAGGAGACTCTACACTGTAAGAAAGAAGCCTCCCAGGATACAATCGCCCAAATCCGCAGTCTGGAAGCAGACAAAAGCCGCCTGGAAAAAGAATCGGCGGAAATCGACGAAAAATTAAACCTGCTGCTGCGCCAGCCCGGTAACGCCAGATGCCCCGTTTGCCAGACCGAACTGGGCGCCGCCGGACTGGAGCACATTTCCACCCACTACAACGCCGAAAAACAGGGCAAATCGGACGCGCTGCAACACATCGCGGCGGAAATCGAACAAAAGAAAGCCTCCGCAAAGATAACCGAAACTGAAATCGCACAGGCGGAGAAAACGCTGGCCAAAGAAAAGGCACAGGCGCAAGGCCGTTACGGCGCGGTAGAAAGAGAAATCAGCCGGGCCGAAGAAGCCGGCCGGCAGCTGACAGACATCCGGGAAGATTTAAAACAGGTGGAGGAGCGCCTCGCACGCAAGGACTTCGCCACAGCCCAGCAGGAAGCCGCCGCGCAGATTATTGCCGAATTGGCCGCACTGCAATATGACGCGCAAAAACATGAAGAGGCCCGTCTGGAACTGGTCAACCTGCAAAAATACGAAGGGCCGAAACAGCGCCTGGCGGAGGCCGACCGGCTCATCGAGCAGGAAAGAGAAGACCGCGGCCGCGCCGAAAAATCCGCCGTCGAATTACAGGAAAATCTGAAAAACGATAATCAGCAAAAACAGGAATTAACGCAGGAAACAGCGGCGCTGCCTCAGGTTGCGGGCAGCCTGCAGCGGGCGGATACCGAAGTTAAAAAACTAACCGCCGGGCAAAAACAGATTCAGGAAAAAATCGGGATGATTAAAGGCAAACTGGAATATTATTCCCGGCGCGAGTTGGAAAAATCCGAGAAAGAAACACAGTTGAATTCGGCGGTGAAAGAAGCCGCGATATATCATGAACTGGCCGAGGCTTTCGGCAAGAAAGGCATCCAGGCACTGCTGATTGAAACAGCTTTGCCGGAAATCGAAAATGAAGCGAACAAACTGTTAGCAAAAATGACTGAAAACCGCATGCACGTGAAAATTGAAACACAGAAAGAAACGCAGAAAGGCGAAGTCGCGGAGACGCTGGAAATTAAAATCTCGGACGAACTGGGCACCCGTAATTATGAGATGTACAGCGGCGGCGAAGCCTTCCGGATTAATTTCGCCATCCGCATCGCGCTGTCACGCATGCTGGCACGAAGGGCCGGCGCGCCGCTCCCCACCCTGATTATCGATGAAGGATTCGGGACGCAGGATGCCTCAGGAATCGAGAAACTGAAAGAAGCCATTAATTCCATCCAGGACGATTTCGAGAAAATCCTGGTGATTACTCATGTCGAAGAACTGCGGGACGCTTTCCCGGCGCGCATTGACGTTGTAAAAACCGCGGAAGGCTCAACCATCAGTTTGAACTAGAGAATTTTTGTTCTTGTAGCAACAACAACCTCAAATTACAGTTTTTGTTATTTGCCATAAAAAAGAAGAAAGATGAAGTTATTACTTTCTTTTAATGAATCTTTCCGAAATTTCTGGATTGTCGGGTCAAGCCCGACAATGACAATGAAAAGAAAACAGCTTCAAGCAAAGCTTGAAGCTGTTTTCCCCGGTTTGTCATTCTTGAGCCTTAAAGTGAAATACTTACGACCGCAGTCGTAACGTACGCGCAGGCGGGAATCCATAAATTAACTTTCCATATCTATTTTAAGACAGCCATAAAGTTGTTTTATGGTGATATTAATCACAGCGCCACGCGCCAGGTTCCAATATATTAGAAGCAAATCCAGTATAATACTGGCAGGAATATCAAACCGGAGGATGAAAATGTCCGAACCGAAAAACATCACCGTTTATTCGACCTCGACCTGACCGTGGTGCTTTAGAGTGAAAGAGTATCTTTCACAAAAGGGTGTAAAATTCCAGGAATATGATGTCGGCAAAGACCGGGTAAAAGCCAAAGAAATGATTACCAAATCAGGGCAGATGTCCGTGCCGGTAATCGTGATTGACGACCAGATCATAGTCGGGTTTAATCAGAGCCGGATTGACGAATTGCTGGCGACAGCAAGGCCCGGCGCAGTAATTCCGGTTGTGGCTGAACAAACCCTGCCGGCAGTTCAGACTCCACGGGCAGTTCAGACTACAGCCGATGTTAAACCCCCGGAGGCATAGATGTACGAAATTATCATCGTGGGCGGCGGGCCGGCCGGCATGGCGGCTTCGGTTTATGCCGCCCGCAAGCGGTTAAAAACGCTGCTCATCAGCGGCGATATCGGCGGGCAGGTGAACTGGACGTCAGGCGTGGAAAATTACCTCGGCTACCAGTTCATCGAAGGCGCCGATTTAATCGGGAAATTCCAGCAGCAGGTGAACCAGTTCCCCATCGACCAGAAAATCGGCGCCAAAGTCGCGGGTATTGTGAAAATTGACGGCGGGTTTGAAGTCGCTGCAGAATCCGGGGAAAAATATCAGGGCAAAACGGTGCTGCTGGCCACAGGCAAACGTCCGCGTCGATTGAATGTCGAGGGAGAAAAAGAACTGACCGGCCGCGGGGTGACCTATTGCGCCACCTGCGACGGCCCGATTTTTGCCGGGCAGAAAGTGGCCGTCATCGGCGGGGGAAATTCCGCCATCGAAGCCACCCTGGACATGGTGAAAGTGGCGGAGCACGTGGACATGGTCTCAGTCACACCGCTTACCGGCGACCCGATTATGATCGAGAAGCTGGCGGACGCGAAAAACCTGACAATTTACACGGGATACCAGACAGAAAAAATCCTGGGGCAGGGTCTGACCGAAGGCATCGTCATTAAAGAAATCAAAACCGGCAAAACAGAGCAGCTGGACATTACCGGGATATTTGTCGAAATCGGACTGGAACCAAATTCGGATATGGTCAGAAACTTAGTCAAGCTGAATCAGAACAGCGAGGTGCCGGTGAACTGCTCCGGCGAGACGGAAATTCCCGGCCTGTATGCCGCCGGGGATGTCACCACGGTGCCGGAAAAACAGATTGTGATTGCCGCCGGTGAAGGGGCAAAAGCCGCCCTCCAGGCCGACCGCTATTTACAGAGAATGGCGAGATAAATTTATTTCTTTCTTGATTAATGATATTAGCATTTGACGATAAAACGACCTTGTGGTACAGTCAGGATGAAAATATCCAACCATATTTGCGGGAGGTGGAAAACGTGCGGCATACCATAAAAGCCTTTGTTCACCGCGGTGAAAAATACTACGTTGCGGAGTGCCTAGAAATCGCAGTGGTGACACAGGGCAAGACACTGGATGAAACCATCTCCAATTTACAGGAAGCAGTCAAATTACACCTCGAAGGTGAAGACCTGACGGATTTTGACCTGGCCCTCAATCCATCTCTGTTGATTACCTTTGAGATGGAGCCGTTAGTTGTCTCCTAAACTAAAACGTTTATCCGGCTCCGAGGTTGTTGATATCCTGAAAACATTTGGATTTCAAACTTTTTCACAAAGAGGCAGCCATGTTAAACTACGCCGCCTTAGCCTTGATAATGAAAAACAAACATTAACTATCCCGCTGTACCACGAGCTTGACATCGGCACATTAAAAGCGATTATAAGGCAAGCGACACGGTACATTCCGGAAATTGAATTAAAAAAATATTTTTATTCTGATTAACAGGGAATTCGTACGAGCAACTTCCGCCGGTGAAGGGGCAAAAGCCGCCCTCCAGGCCGACCGCTATTTACAGCGACTGGCGAGATAGAAAAGTATTACACCGGCCATACAGGTCGGTTCATCGCCTTTATCACTTCCGGGGCAAATATAAATCAGGGTTCTTGTCAAAGGCGATTTTACAGCCTTTGGCGCAGAAGTAATATTTCTTTCCTTTGTAATCGGAAGTGGCGGCGGCTTTTTTCTCATCCACTACCATGTTGCAGACCGGGTCGATGGCCATTTTCAGACTCCTTTCAAATAAATTCCAAATTTTACATCAGCTAAAAGCTGATTATACATTGACTACGTCAAGTACCGAAAATAGCCTATCGGCAAAATCCAAATTCCAAATAATATTCAAATACTATTGAATACTAATTTTTATTTCTGGATACCGACTTTCGTCGGTAGGGAGTTATCGGGCAGTCGTAACAATCTTAAACGAGCGGTAAATCCCCATCCACGGAGATTGCTTTGTCATCATCCTGAGGCGGATTCCTCGCAATGATATTAAGAGGTTCTCTCCCTATTATTTTAATCCTTTGCCGGTTTGAAAGAGCGGAGGCGCAAAGAATTAGTCACGACCGTAATCGAACTGAGGGCCATGGCGGCGGCGGCCAGAATCGGGTTTAAAAAGCCGCGGTCGCCGAGAGCAAATTTCAACCCGGACGGCACAGTCCCGTTTTTAAAAGCAAAATAGAGCACACCGGCCGCTACCGGAATCAGTATCACGTTATAGGCAAACGCCCAGAAAAGGTTCTGCCGGATGGTGCGCAGCGTCCGCTTGCTCAGCGCAATCGCGGTGACAATGCCGTGCAGTTCACCGCGAATGAGGGTGATATCGCCGGTTTCCATGGCGACATCCGTGCCGGTGCCGATGGCGATGGCAACGTCCGCCTGCGCCAGCGCCGGGGCGTCGTTGATGCCGTCCCCGACCATCGCCACGATTTTACCTTCACTCTGGAGATTCTTGACTTCATCGGCTTTATGTTCCGGCAGGACTTCCGCAAAAACCCGGTCGATGCCGGCCTGCCGGGCAATCGCCTCGGCGGTGCGTTTGTTATCACCGGTGACCATCGCCACTTCAATCCCCATTTTGTGCAGTTGATGGACCACTTTCTGCGCTTCGGGTTTAATCGTATCGGCCAGCGCAATCAGCCCGGCGCCCTGCCCGTCCACCGAAAGAAACATTACCGTCTTGCCGGCGGATACCAATTCGTTGGCTTTGATGACCAGTTCGTCCAGCATCATTTTTCGCTCTTCGATTAATTTCAGGTTGCCCAGCACGATTTTTTTCCCGTCCACCACCGCTTCGATGCCTAAACCGGGCATAGCACTGAATTCCGCGGCGGCGGACAATGCCAGTTTCTTTTCGGCAGCGGTTTTGACGATGGCTTCCGCCAACGAATGTTCCGAATTTTTCTCCGCGGAGGCCGCCAACCGTAAAACTTCATCCTGAGAATAACCGGCGGCGGCGATAATATCGGTCACCGAAGGTTTGCCCTGTGTTAACGTGCCGGTCTTGTCCAGGAGCACGGCGTTGATTTTATGCGCACGCTCCAGCGTATCGGCGCTGCGGATGAGGATGCCCTGTTCCGCGCCTTTACCCGTGCCGACGATAATCGCCGTCGGGGTGGCCAGGCCGAGGGCGCAGGGGCAGGCGATCACCAGCACCGCCACAAAGTTGAGAAAAGCGTAAGTGAGCTGCGGCGACGGCCCGGCAAAAAACCAGACCAGAAACGTCACAACGGCAATGCCGATGACAATGGGCACGAAATAGCTGGCGATGACGTCCGCCAGTTTCTGCACCGGGGCTTTGCTGCCCTGCGCTTCTTCCACCAGCCGCACAATCCGGGCCAGCGTGGTATCCTTGCCGATTTTGGTGGCGGCGAACTTGAAGCTGCCGGTCCGGTTAATCGTCGCGCCGATGACTTCGTCCCCGGGTTTCTTTTCCACGGGGATGCTTTCGCCGGTAATCATCGATTCGTCCAGGCTGGAAAAACCTTCCCGGACAATGCCGTCCACCGGCACGCGCTCGCCGGGTTTGACCTGAATCAGGTCGCCGGCGACCACTTCATCAATCGGGATTTGCTGTTCCTGTCCATTCCGGAAAACAACCGCGGTTTTCGGCTGCAAACCGATTAATTTCTTGATGGCTTCCGAGGTCTGGCCTTTGGCCCGCGCTTCCAGATAGCGCCCCAATAAAATCAGCGTGATAATGGCGGCGGAAGTATCGAAATAAACATTGGCCTTAATGCCGTTAGCTGTAAAAACTCCGGGGAACACGGTCGCGATGACGCTGTAGATATAAGCCGCAGACGAACCCACGGCAATCAATGTGTTCATGTCGGAAGTGCGGTGCCGGAGCGCGCCCCAAGCACCTTTATAAAAACGCCAACCTGCCCAGAACTGCACCGGCGTAGCCAGCGCCCAGAGCAGGTAATTCATGCCGGTGAACATGGGCGTCAGCATCATCACCACAATCGGGACGGTGAGAATGGCCGCGACGACAAAACGGTTGCGCACTTTGCGTACTTCTTTTTGGGACGTTTCGCTGACATCTTCCAGCCCTTCGATTTCTTTGCCGAGTTCATAACCGGCGTCCTCGACGGCTTTTTTCATATCCGCGTAAGCGGTGCCTTCGATATATTCCACCGTCGCTTTTTCCGAACCCAGGTTGACCGCAACGGAAATCACGCCGGGCACATCTTTCAGCGCTTCTTCGACATGGGCGACGCATGAGGCGCAGGTCATCCCGCCCACGGGATAGATGGATTTTTTAGTGGCGACGGCGTAACCTAATTCGGCCACGGCCTTTGCCAGTTTGGTAAGATTGGTTTTAGCGGGGTCGTATTCCACCGAAGCTTTTTCCGAGGCGAAATTGACTGAAGCTTTCTCCACACCGGGCGTTTCGGACAGGCCTTTTTCAATCGTCAGCGCGCAGACCGTGCAGGTCATGCCCGTTATCGGAAGGCTGGCTTTCGTTTTTTTCTCCGGTGCACGGTTATCGGCCAATTTGAAACTCCTTAGTATAAGAGGATGGTAACTGCTTCTAGGCTACTATATTTGAGTCCGGGTTACAAGTGGATTTTAAACGAAAAGTCAAGTGAATGAATATGATTTTTATCAGCCTGTTTTTTACTACCGTTCGCCGCTAATGATATAATCAAATTAATCAACCGGGACTGGACACTAACCACCTGTTTCTTTTGCGGAGACAGTCTGCCAAGCCCTGAAATTAATGAAAAGGAAGTATTATGTCTAAAATCAAGAGCATCAAAGCCAGTGAAATCCTCGATTCCCGCGGTAACCCCACCATCGCCGTCACCGTCGTGCTGGACAGCGGCACCATCGGGGCCGCCGCCGTGCCTTCGGGCGCGAGCACCGGCAAATATGAAGCCGTAGAACTCCGCGACGGCGACAAAGCCCGCTTCAACGGACTGGGCGTCCTGAAAGCCGTCAATAATGTGAATAAAGACATCGCCGCCGCCCTGAACGGTATGGATGCCGCCGGGCAGGAAGCGATTGATAATACGATGATTAAAATGGACGGCACTGCCGATAAATCCCATCTCGGCGCGAATGCCATCCTGGGCGTTTCCCTGGCCGTGGCCCATGCCGCCGCCAACGACGCCAAAAAACCGCTTTACCGCTATTTGAACGATACTAAAACTCACACTTTGCCGGTGCCGATGTTGAACATTCTGAACGGCGGCAAGCACGCCACCAATTCCACCGATTTGCAGGAATTCATGGTAGTCCCGGCCGGCGTCAAAACTTTCCATGAGGCGTTGAGAATGGGCGCCGAAGTTTACCAGGCACTGAAAAAAGTGCTGAAAGACAAGGGCTTGAATACCAACGTCGGGGATGAAGGCGGTTTCGCGCCTTCCCTGCCCACCAACCGGGCCGCGGTGGACGTAATTATTACCGCCATCGAAAAAGCCGGCTACAAACCGGGCAAGGATTGCTTCGTCGCGCTCGACCCGGCCTCTTCCGAATTCTACGACAACGGCCGCTACGTGCTGGCACGCGAAGGTGTTTCTTATTCCAGCCAGGAAATGGTTGATTTTTATGTCAAGTTAGTTAACGACTACCCGATTTGCAGCATCGAAGACGGCATGGCCGAAGACGACTGGGAAGGCTGGCAGCTGATGACCAAGAAACTGGGCGAGAAAATTCACCTCATCGGCGACGACCTGTACGTGACCAACGTCACCCGCATCAGTAAGGGCATTAAAACAAAATCATCCAATGCCGTACTGATTAAATTGAATCAAATCGGCAGTCTCACCGAGACCATTGCCGCCATTAATATGGCGCAGCAAGTCGGCTGGAAAGCCGTCGTCAGCCACCGCAGCGGCGAGACTGAAGACACTACAATTTCCGACCTGGCGACCGCACTGAACGGCGGCCTGATTAAGACCGGGGCGCCCTGCCGTTCCGAACGCACCGCCAAGTACAACCGCCTGTTGAAAATCGAAGACGAACTGGGCGCAAACGCCCGTTTCGCCGGGATGCAGGCACTGCTTAGCGTGAAAAAGTAAATAATGGTAACACAAATCAGGGACGGCATCTACCAGTTAAAAGCGCCGATACCGAACAATCCGCTCGAGAATACCAATATTTACCTTATTCAGGGTGATAAAAATTACACGCTGATTGACGCCGGCTGGAACAGCGACACGGCGTTCAATTCGATTAACCGCCAACTGGCGGAAGTCGGCGTCGGGCTGCCGGATATCGGGCAAATTGTGATTACGCACGCCCATTTCGACCATTTCGGGCTGGTGGGCAGGATTAAACAGGCGTCCGGCGCAAAAATATACATCCACGATCTGGAAAAAGAAGTTTTCCGCACCCGCTATGAGGTGACGGATGACTTTTTACACCGGATTGACACCTGGTTTGTAACGAACGGTGTGCCGGCGGAAATGATTAAAGCGGTACATGTCCCGATTGCCGGTTTCCGCAATCCTATCCCGGCTGCGCCCGATGTCCTGCTGCAAGGCGGCGAGACCATCGCCAGCGGGACATTCAACCTGCAGGTAGTCTGGACGCCGGGGCATTCGCCGGGACACATCTGCCTCTACGAGCCTTCGCAAAAAGTGCTGTTCTCCGGGGACCATGTGCTGCCGGTAATTACGCCGAATATCAGCCTCACTCCGACCATGACGACGAATCCGCTGGGCGATTACATCAATTCACTCCTGATCGTGAAAAAACTGGACGTGGAGCTGGTTTTACCGGCGCACGAAAATGTTTTCCGCGACCTGCCGAGACGGGTGGATGCAATCATCCGTCACCATGAAATGCGCAGCGCGGAAATCCTGAAAGCGATGAACCATCAGGAAATGACGGCATATCAAATCGCCGAACGGGTAACCTGGATGCCGGAACAGGGCGGCATCAAATATGCGGATTTAAAACCGGTCGCCCAGCTTTCCGCGGTCTCGGAGACACTGGCGCATTTAAAAGCGATGAGCGTGGACAAAAAAGTGACCTCTGAAACACGCGATAACGTTGTGTACTACAAATATATTTGATAAAATCAAATTGACGAATTAGAACAGAACAGGAGAAAACAATGACAACAAAAGTCGGTATCAATGGCTTCGGCCGCATCGGAAGACTCACACTGCGCACCATCAACCAATATCACAAGGGTAATCTGGAAATCGTTGCTGTCAACGACCTGACAGATAATAAAACCAATGCCCATCTTTTAAAATGGGACAGCACCTTCGGGCAGTATAAGGGCACCGTGGAAGCGGTCGCCGACGGTATTATGATTGACGGGCAGAAGGTCAAAGTACTGGCAGAGAAAGACCCCGCCAAAATCGCCTGGAAAGATTTAGGCGTTGACATCGTCATCGAATCCACCGGTTTCTTCACCGACGGCGCAGCGGCCGCCGCGCATTTAAAGGGCGGTGCGAAAAAGGTACTCATTTCCGCCCCCGCCACCAACGAAGACATCACCGTCGTGCTGGGTGTCAACGAAGATAAATACGACCCTGCGAAACATAACATCATTTCCAACGCTTCCTGCACCACCAACTGCGTGGCCCCCATCGCCAAAGTGCTGAATAACGCCTTCGGCATCAACAAGGGTTTTATGACCACGATTCACTCTTACACCAACGACCAGAAAATCCTGGACGTCTTCCATAAAGACCTGCGCCGCGCCCGCGCCGCCGCCGTCAGCATCATCCCCACCACCACCGGCGTCACCAAGGCGATTGCCCAGGTTATCCCGGATTTGAAAGGCAAACTGAACGGCATGTCCATCCGCGTCCCCACCCCTGATGTTTCATGCTGCGACTTCTCACTGGAATTCTCCAAGGATGTGACCCCGGAACAGGTCAACGCCGCGCTGAAAGCAGCCGCCGCCGGCCCGATGTCCGCTTACATCCAATATTGCGAAGAACCGCTGGTCAGCATCGACTTCAAGGGTAATGCCCACAGCGCCATCGTCGACGCCATGAGCACCATCGGCATCGGCGGCAACATGATTAAAGTCATCGCCTGGTACGACAACGAATGGGGCTACAGCTGCCGCCTCGGCGACCTGGCCGATTTCGTCGCCAAGAAAGGGTTATAAGTTCTTTTCCCGAATCAGGTTATTTAAGAGGGGGCTTCAAAGCCCCCTCTTTTTTGTTGGTGCCGGCGTTTCCTATAATTTAATTCTCCCCCTTTCGAAAGGGAAGTGCACTATTGGCTGTCAATTTTACGATATATTTGGTAAAGCCTTGGACTCGTAAAACAAAAAGAGACTCTAGTGAATTGAATTTTTAACTTTTTCTTTACTTGCAAGTGACAACTTCTGCAGCATAACAGCAGACCAAATAGATTTTAGCTTAAATAAATACCCACGAGCAAGTTCGGGGGTATTTAACGATGCAAGCTTCGCTTGAGCTAAAGTTGGGTATATAATTTTGTTAATAAAGCGATCTGGTACTGCTTACCTTCAACCACGTGCTCGGCACGAGGAACTCTGCCTTTCGGGTTTCTTTAGATTTCAGAAATGAATGCGGTTGCCTTTCTTTTAAATACTTTTATCTAAAATTGGAATCCCCCCTAACTCACAAACGTTATTCGCAAGTATAACTTTTTTGATTTTAGTGAAATATGTTCTGACCATGACAAAAATTTGACAAAATCTTGATGCTTTCTTGACATTTTATGTTCATTCATCATGTTAAACTTTTTAATAAATGGAATATGAACCGAAGAACTAAATACGGTCGTGATTTTTTTAGTACCTTTCGCTTTGCTTCGTCCGCTGTTAGTCCTCATACCACAACACAATTGGCAATTGCCAAACGAATTAAACAAATGACGAAGAATAGAAAATGAAACTACGATGGCGTCAAAACAATAATAATATCGCCGAAAAACATCCGACTAGAGATGCTCTTTTAATGTGCAAATCGATAAAGTCGGGAAAAATTAAAGAATATTTGGATTGGTTGGAAAAGTTACCTAAAAAGAAGGTAATCGATAAATTTTTAGGTATCATATATTCCGAAAGTGGAGGGTTACTAATTTTACAGGACCAAGAGCTACCACCTATAAAACTAGAAGGTGAATCATTCGATCCCATACAAAATATACAAGCAAAAATGATGACCAAGGTAACCCTGCTCTTGGTGGTAGAGAGTGAATCCAAAAAATTGGGTATTTGGCACGAATTACAGGCATCGTGGGTTGAAAAATACACTCAAGAAACCAAAAGATATGTGCAAATCATTGAGATGATCGCCAAACAATGCGAGAATACTCTACAACGGGACAAAGTAGAAGACCTCCGAAAAAGTATTAATTTGATCAAGGCAGCAAATACGCAATATTCCATTGATTGGTAACTTCAGCAATGAAGCTCAACTTCTGAATTATGTTAACGTTATATTTTTCGAAGCCTTTCTTGAATTTGATAAATATTACTTCCTGTTAAACCGCAGGGTAACCGGAATATTAATTATTCAAAACTCTTTTGAGCATCAGTCGCGTTGGTCATTGTTGGAAAACGTAAACAAACAAGAAAATTGAAGCTGCCATTTCAGTGAATATTCTCTCTATGTTCAATATATTCTAATTCTCCGAAAAAGATTGATAAAATTTCTTGACACTATCTTGACATTTCCCCCTGATTTGCTGTGTTATGCTTCAAAATGTGCGGATCCTAGGTAGGCTCGTTGAGGGTGAAATATGAACGATTTACTATGCATTTTACTAACCGCGGTATTGTTTTTGCTGACCTTTGCAGTGCTAAGGTTATGCGATTATCTCATGGGAGGTACAAAATGAATGTTCTTTACATTGTGGCTGGAATAATTTCGCTGATTTTGCTGGTCTATCTGGTGCTGGCATTATTGAAACCGGAGTGGTTTAAATGAGTTTTTATGATTGGCTCCAAATTGTACTGTATTTAGTTATTCTAATTGCATTGGCTAAGCCGCTCGGGTCTTTCATGGCGCGGGTGTTCAACGGCGAACGTAACATCCTGAGCCCGGTAATGGCGCCGGTGGAGCGTTTTACCTACCGTATGCTAGGTGCTAAGTCCGACGAAGAAATGAACTGGAAACAATACGCCGTGGCGGTGCTGCTGTTTGCGCTGCTGGGCGTAGTAACTTTGTTTCTGATTGAACTATTGCAGGGTGTCCTGCCGTTCAATCCGCAGCACCTGCCCGGAGTTTCTCCGGCGCTAGCGTTTAATACGTCTATAAGCTTTAATACCAACACAAACTGGCAGAATTACGGCGGCGAGACGACGATGACCTATTTCACGCAGATGGTCGGCCTCACCGTCCACAACTTTTTATCGGCAGCAGCCGGAATAGCCGTATTGATGGCGGTAATAAGAGGATTTACCAGGCATACCGCACAAACCATCGGTAACTTCTGGGTGGACATGACACGAAGTGTCCTGTATGTCCTGATACCGTTAGCATTAGTATTGGCAATCGTGTTGATGTCGCAAGGTGTGGTGCAAACACTGAGCAAGTATAAAACCGCTGACCTTCTGGAATCGACGCAAAGCAGTAGTGGCCAGACTATTACCCAACAAATCATCGCGGTAGGTCCCGTCGCGTCCCAGGAAGCAATTAAAATGCTGGGCACGAACGGCGGCGGTTTTTTCAATACTAACTCAGCACATCCATTTGAAAACCCTACACCGTTAACGAATTTCCTAGAAGTATTGGCGATATTACTCATTCCGGCTGCGCTGTGCTATACATTCGGGAAAATGGTCGGCGATACCCGTCAGGGCTGGGCAATATTGGCGGCGATGACGATTATTTTCGTGGTGATGCTGACGGTGTGCGTGTGGTCGGAGCAGGCCGGCAACCCCGCTCTCAATAATATGAATATCAATCAATCGGCGACGTCTACGCAGTCGGGCGGTAACATGGAAGGGAAAGAGGTGCGGATCGGGGCGGCAAATTCAGCATTATGGGCAACCGCGACCACTGCGGCCTCCAACGGCTCAGTTGATTCGATGCACGATTCCTTCACCCCACTGGGCGGTCTGGTGCCGATGTGGCTGATTCAACTCGGGGAAGTTATTTTCGGCGGGGTCGGTTCAGGCCTGTACGGCATGCTAGCGTTCGTGATTATCGCCGTCTTCATTGCCGGACTGATGATCGGACGCACGCCGGAATACCTGGGTAAAAAAATAGAATCTTATGAAATGAAAATGGCGGCAATCATGGTGCTGATTCCGGTGCTGCTTTCGCTGTTAGGGACAGCGGTCGCGGTAATTTCTGCTTCCGGGCAATCCGCGGTGTCTAATCCCGGCATTCACGGATTCAGCGAAATTCTCTACGCTTTTTCGTCGACTTCAAATAATAATGGCTCGGCTTTTGCCGGCTACGGCTCGAATACCTTCCTGAACATCACCGAAAGCATTTGTATGTTCATCGGCAGGTTCTGGCTGCAAATCCCTATACTGGCAGTTGCAGGCAGTGTAGTGAAAAAGAAGAAGGTTCCCGTCACTTCGGGCACTTTGCCGACGTATACGCCGCTATTTATTTTCTGGCTGATAGCTGTAGTGATTATTGTCGGTGCGCTGAGCTCTTCCCGGCTTTGTCGCTTGGCCGAATCGGTGAGTTCTTGAAATTAAGGTAGAAATATGACGAAATTATTGTTCTGGCATAAAAAATCAAAAACTGAAGATGTATCATCAACTTCGCATAAAGAACCGGGGGCTACTAGGCGAATGTACCAGCGGGCGATAGTGGATGCTTTTGCAAAACTCGACCCGCGCTGGATGATACATAACCCGGTGATGTTTGTTACTGAAGTGGGCAGTTTTCTGACCACAGTGCTCTGGTTTCAGGCGCTGGCGGGACACGGGGAAGCCCCAACAGCATTCATCGGCGGTGTTTCACTCTGGCTGTGGCTATGTGTTTTATTTGCTAATTTTTCAGAGGCGTTGGCCGAAGGGCGCGGCAAAGCCCAGGCAGCGGCTTTACGTCGAACGCGCAAAGAAACCCATGCTAAAAAACTAGCCAAACCAGACCGCAACAGCCCCTACACAACCGTTTCATCAGGCGATTTGCTGAAGGATGATTATTTCCTCGTGGAAACTGGAGATATCATTCCTACCGATGGCGAAATCATGGAAGGGGTGGCATCGGTGGACGAGAGCGCCGTTACCGGCGAGAGTGCGCCAGTAATCCGGGAATCCGGCGGGGACCGCAGCGCAGTGACCGGAGGCACGCGGGTACTTTCCGATTGGCTGGTTGTAAAAGTCAGCGCCAGCCCCGGCGAAGGTTTCCTGGATAGGATGATAAGTCTGGTAGAAGGCGCGAAACGGCAAAAGACGCCTAACGAAATTGCGCTGATGATATTAATCGCCGGCTTTACAATAATTTTCCTAGTGGTGTGCGCGACATTGCTTCCATATTCACTCTATATTGTAAAGGTTACCGGTAACGGGAAAGCCATAAGTGTGACAGTGCTGGTGGCACTGTTGGTCTGCCTGATTCCAACAACCATCGGCGGGCTGCTGCCGGCCATCGGCATCGCCGGCATGGACCGGCTAATCAGAAAAAATGTAATCGCAATGTCCGGCCGGGCGGTGGAAGCCGCGGGCGACGTAGACGTGCTGCTGCTGGATAAAACCGGCACGATTACGCTGGGCAACCGGCAGGCGGTAGATTTTATCCCGGTGGGCAAAGCGACCATCCGTGAACTAGCGGAAGCGGCGCAGGAAGCCTCGCTGGCCGATGAAACGCCGGAAGGCCGCAGCATCGTGCTGTTAGCCAAAGAGAAATATGGGCTAAGGGGGAACAATGGAAGGGGGGGCGCACCGGCATTTCATTCCATTTACAGCCCAGACCAGGATGAGTGGGATTGATGCTGACGGTCTAATTATCAGAAAAGGCGCGGTTGAATCTGTCCTTGCTTTTGTTAAACAACAGGGAAAATCAATTCCACCCGATCTGAATAATGTCGTGGAAACCATTGCCAAAGCCGGCGGCACACCGCTGGTGGTGGTGCGCAACGGGGATATTTTAGGCGTGGTGCACCTGAAGGATATCGTCAAAGGCGGCATCAAAGAAAGGTTCGTGCAGATGCGTAAAATGGGCATTAAAACGATAATGATTACCGGTGATAACCCGTTAACTGCGGCTGCCATCGCCGCCGAAGCCGGAGTCGACGATTTTTTGGCGCAGGCCACGCCGGAGACCAAACTGCAGCTAATCCGCGCCAATCAGGAAGGCGGCAAACTGGTAGCAATGACCGGGGACGGCACCAATGACGCCCCGGCCCTAGCCCAGGCCGATGTCGCCGTGGCGATGCATACCGGCACGCAACCGGCGCGTGAAGCCGCCAATATGATTGACCTGGACAGCAACCCGACGAAACTAATTGACATCGTGGAAACCGGCAAGCAATTACTGATGACCCGTGGGGCATTGACCACATTCAGCATCGCTAATGACGTATCAAAGTATTTTGCCATTATACCGGCGGCTTTCGGGGGCACATTGCCGGCCTTGAAAGCACTGAATGTAATGCACCTGGCAACACCGGAAAGCGCCGTATTATCCGCCGTAATCTTCAACGCGCTGATTATCATGGCTCTAGTGCCACTAGCATTACGCGGTGTACCGTACAGGGCAGTAGGAGCAGCACGTTTGCTACGGGATAATTTGTTTATTTATGGTCTCGGCGGGGTGATTGCTCCGTTTATCGGAATTAAGCTAATCGACATGCTGTTAGTGGCCCTGCATATAGCATAAGGAGAACAAATAAGATGTTACGTCAATTAAAATATGCCGCGATATTCCTGGTCGCTTTCACGCTGTTATGTGGAGTGATTTATCCGCTGTGCGTGACTGGAATTGGGCAGTTAATTTTTTCACAACCAGGTTAACGGAACGTTGATAACTACAGGTGGAACGGTGGAAGGTTCAGAGCTTATAGAGGGCAGCCTTTCAGCGATCCTGTCTTATTTCTGGGGAAGGCTATCGGCGACAGATAAGCTTTCCCGCACAATGCTGCCACTTCTTCCGGTTCAGAACCTCGGTCCGTTCAATCCTGGCTTTGATAAACGAGGTTCAAGCCAGAATTGATGCCCTAGAAAGCAGTCGACCCGAATAATACCGCACCCATTCCGGTCGATTTAGTAACTTCATCGGGAAGCGGACTGGACCATGATATCAGTATTGCAGAGCTGCAGATTATCAGGAAGCAAGAGTAGCAAGGGACAGTGGACTAAGTGTGGAAGTGGTACAGGCGTTAGTTAAAAAAGCCACTACCGGACGTCAGCTTGGTTTCTTAGGAGAGCCCCATGTTAATGTTCTAAAACTCAATTTGTCGCTCGATGCTCTTAAGTAGCTATTTTTTAGCTATGACAAAAATAAAACTATAAAATGGACAAACTAAGCGGAACTTAAAAAAGCATGACAGCGCAAGATAGTCGCCCCTAACCCCACTGAATTACTCGATCGAGTAAAGGCCGAGGAAGAGAAAAGTAAGCGTGGCAAGCTTAAAATATTCCTCGGCTATGACGCAGGTATCAGCAAAACTTTTGCCATGTTAGAATCAGCTCTCCAGCGTATGAAAGAAGTAGACACAGTCGTGGCACTGGTGGAAACGCATGGACGAGCGGAAACTGAAGCGCTTTTAAGTGGTTTAGAGATAATCCCGCGTAAGCAATTAGACTATCGTGGAGTAGTCTTAACCGAGATGGATTTAGATGCCGTCCTCGCCCGGCGACCTCAACTTGCGATTGTCGATGAACTTGCCCATACAAACGCAGATGGTTCTCGTCATCCCAAGCGTTACCAGGACGTTGAAGAATTGCTGGATGCGGGAATTGATGTTTACACCACACTTAATGTTCAACATATCGAAAGCTTGCGAGATGTAGTTTCTCAGATGACGGGGATATGGGTTCGGGATATTTATGCCTGATAACATCATCGATGAAGCTTCAGAAGTCGAACTGGTTGATCTACCGCCTGATGAACTGATAAAACGCTTGCGGCAGGGTAAAGTCTATGTACCGGAACTAATTGGGCAAGCAATAGAAAAATTCTTCAGAAAGGGTAATCTGATTGCACTCCGCGAGCTTTCAATGCGGGCTGCTGCGGAGCGTGTCGACGATCAAGTCCGCAATTACATGGATGAGAATGCTATCCGAGGGACCTGGGCGACATCGGAGCGCATTCTGGTATGTGTCGGTCCGGGAATGGAAGAAACAAACCTCGTGAGGGTGGGGAGAAGGGTAGCCGCCCAATATGGTAGTGTTTGGTTTGCTGTTCATGTCGAAACACCGAATGACATGCGGCTCTCAGCCTTTCAAGACAAGCGTATTTTCCGACAACCTAAAACTGGCAGGACGCCTTGGCGCTAAAGTAAGTTTCATACAAGGCAATTCGGTAGCAGAAAGCTTGTCAGAATTTGCAATTAAGAATTATATTACGAAAATCATAGTGTCTAGATCAAAAAGACGTTCGAGCAGAATGTTCCGTCCTTCCACTGCTGAGCCAAGTACTCCAATTGAGCGATCGTTACGATGTTCGATTAGTTGTCCGGGTCAATACATAGAGTCTAAAACGAAACCCGACGAAGTCCGTATAAATCATTTCCATTTTCGACAGTACCTTAGCAGCCTAGGCATTGTTGCCGTTATAACTCTGGTTAACTGGGTACTGCATTATTCATTGGCACCGACTGTTTTGATAACATTTTATCTCATCGGTGTAGTGATCTCGGCAGTTTATTTTGGTCTTGGCCCTTCTGTTATGGTCTCCATTATCAGCGTGTTGGCATTTGATTACTTCTTTAATCCAACCAAGCACTCTTTTGCAGATATCCAGTACACATTGACATTATTTGCCCTAATTGCCGTGGGCATTATTATCAGCTATTTCACCTCAAGGTTGAAACAACAGACTGCTATTGCAAAGCGCCATGAACAACAGATGACTACTCTTTATGCCTTAGGAAGAGAGCTTGCGACATTAAATGATCTTGAATCTTACGCTAATGCTATCGTGAAAAGTATTGGTGAGACTTTCGGACATAACGTTACAATTTTTCTGACAGACACTGAGAAGGGAGGAGAGCTTACCTTATACGTATCTTACTCCAATCTAGAGTTGGATGAGCATGAGCGAGCCGCGGCAGTCTGGTCTTACGAACATGATAAACAAGTGGGATTGGGAACAGATACTTTGCCCGACGCCAAGGCTCGTTACATCCCGTTAACTACCGCGCGAGGGAAAGTGGGAGTGCTTGCTATCTGGACGGGAGAAACAAAAACTATATTAACCGTTGAGCAAGAAAAATTGTTAACGAGTTTTGCTGATTTAGCCGCGGTTACAATTGAAGGAATATCGTTGACCGAAAAAGCTCATGAGGAACAAATTTTAGGTGCTACGGAGAAGCTCCAAACCGCACTGTTAAACTCAATTTCTCACAGTATTTACACACACCGCTGGTTTCCGTACTCAATGCCTTGAACTCGCTAAGAGAGAGAAATGCTGCAGTGGATGATCAAACACGACACGACCTCATCGATGGAGGTTTGAAAGAAGTTGATCGATTGAACCACATGCTATCGAATCTTTTGGATATGTCACGCATTGAGGCTGGGAGCCTTACTGTTATCGCTCGAGATAGTAGATATAAAGGATTTGATTAAGGCAGCTTTGGAACAAGTCGGAAATCGTCACGGAATTCATTCAGTAAACATAAATTTACCCGATAATCTCCCCTATCTACTTTGTAGACTCAGGTTTGATGGTACAGGCTTTTA
The DNA here is from genome assembly GCA_963772985.1 of uncultured Chloroflexia bacterium. Lineage (GTDB taxonomy): Bacteria > Chloroflexota > Dehalococcoidia > Dehalococcoidales > Fen-1064 > Fen-1064. Next base: position 11,187 of record CAVYZP010000029.1, on the reverse strand, counting down.
TAAATATACTTGATAATTCTTTTAAGTATTCACCGCCAGAATCCGGCGTTGATATAAATGCGGAATTGCTTGGTGAGCAAGTTGAAATTGCCATCGTTGATCATGGACCAGGAATTCCGCCTGAGGATCTCAAACATGTATTTGACAAGTTCTATCGCCTCCAACGACCGAATAGCGTTGCCGGGACCGGACTGGGGCTGTCAATTATCAAGGGCATAATAGAGGCACATGGAGGTACTGTAAATGCCGCCAACGATCCGCGTGGCGGCACTATTATACGATTAGTGCTACCAGTAAAGACTCTGAAAAAGGGAACTGGAAATGAGCGATAAACGCGTCCTTATTATTGATGATGAGGAACCCATTCGCAATTTTTTGCGTATTGCATTAAGTGGACAATCTTATGAAATTTCTGAGGCTGCTTCAGGTAAAGACGGACTTGCCGTAGCTAGAACCAAGCATCCGGATATAATAATTCTCGATTTAGGCTTGCCTGATATTGACGGAGTTGAAATCACCAAGTTACTCAGGGAATGGACACAAACACCCATTATTATCCTTTCTGTAAGAGGGTCTGAAAATGATAAAATCTTGGCTCTGGACGCTGGGGCTGATGACTACCTAACCAAACCGTTTAGTATTCCTGAATTACTCGCTCGATTGCGCGTGGCACTTCGTCGGGCAGACCGACCAACCAACGAAACAATATTCATAATTGGAGATTAGAAGGTAGATGTTGATAAACGTTTGGTAACCTTGGGGAGCAGGAAAATACAACTCACTCCACACGAATATGGGATTCTTAAAAACGCTGGTAATGCATTTTGGTAAAGTAATTACACACCGCCAGTTAATGAATGAAGTTTGGGGATACGGTCTTGAGCAAGAATTCCATATCCTGCACGTTAATATCAGCAACTTGCGTCGCAAGTTAGAACTTGACCCCAACCACCCAAAATATATCACTACCGAATCGGGAGTTGGTTACCGAATGAATAGTAATCTGGAGACTTCTATAATTTAAAAAACCGACTATTCAACATCCTCCAGACACAGTTTAACGTAACCTAAATGTATTTTCTGACCGTTGCTAAAAACGGTTCCTAGAATTCCGGCCGAGGACTAAGGAGAGCTCAATGGATCAACCCATGTTATCGATGCAGCAATCATTTTTCATCAAAGACCTTTTTATAGACCCTATCGGGTATCAGGTTAAAGTTGGACAAAATGAACTAAACCTAACCTTAAAAGAGTTCAATTTGTTATTTTTGTTTGCTGCTAATAGAGGAAAACTGGTGACACGTTCTGAACTTCTTTCATTTATTTCAAGTCCAGACAATAACAACAGGTCCAGAGGTGTTGATGTCATGATATGCCGACTAAGAAAAAAAATAGAATTGGACTCTCATCATCCCAAACATCTCATTTCGGTTAGGGGGCTCGGTTATAAACTCAAATAACCAATAAAACATCCAATCGTTGATGTCTTACAATTACAGATGCAAAATTAAATTGAAAAATGCGAAAGATTGGCTTTATAAACAGCTAAAATATTTGCGAAAAGAAACTTCAAATTCAAATCATTGAAATCATCGAGTTCGTGCGGTCTCCTCTGGTTCGGTACTAATATGTTATGGCCTCGGTTTCGAGTATTAAAAATAAACCAGATGATCCCTATTAACAACCAAACTATGACCATTGCTAAAAGCTATGGTTGTATCTCGTGATGTGTTGCCACCGGCTTTGAAACTTAAAACTATTACCCCCAAGAGCATCATCAGATTAGCAAAAACACCAAGTAACGGAACAAGTATGTGTTTAATAAATGTCGCCTTGGGTCGGCTCCAAAAGGCAATTAATGCAATAAGATTCGTAAACCCATACACGAGGAATGTGCCAGTATTGGATGCCAATGTAATCTGCGTTAGGTGGTCAACATTTATTGCACCGTAAGCTCCCAAAATTGCCGATACAATTACAAGAATCCATATACCCCATTGCGGCGTGGCAAAACGGCCGTGCAATAACCCGAAAATCGATGGAAGTTCCTTATCTTTACTCATAGCATAGGTGATTCGGACGCCGGTGTTCAAACATGCCAAAGTTGTTCCAATCAGGGCCAAGACAACGGTGCATGCCATGACCAGAACCAAAATAAGTCCTGTACCTCCAAGCATTTTGTCTCCAATTAGTCGTATCATATCTCCAATTGGAGCACCTGAAGCAGCCGCCGCTGAATAACCACTGGCAATAACACCATTCGTGCTCTTCGAAGTTAGCTGTGTGCTAACAAAATAATTGGCAGCGAAATATTCAAACAAATAAACAAAAACTCCTTGTATTAGCAGAGAGAGTAGAATAGCTTTCGCCTAATATCTTTTTTTGGATTGATTGCCTCTGCGCCAAATGCGGTTACTAACTCGAACCCCACTAACAACAGGATGGCAATTGTCGATTGGAATATCACATTGGTGAAATTATGAGGAAGTAGAATTGAGGGCACTGTCGTTACGTAGCCTAAGCCAGGATGAGAAAGCCTGTATATAATCGCCAAAACTGAAAATGTTAACAGTGAAACCAATTGAATGCCATTAATTACTACTGAAGTAATCGTAGACCCGGTAATACCACGGTAAGCGATATATCCATTGATTATTGCGAATACGGCAGCAGCGAGTATTTTTTCCCACATCATAAGAGGTATCCCGAACAAACCAAAAATGTACACGATCAAAGTAGCACTGAAAGCTACCATAATTCCCGGGTATATCCAATAATATAGATGGGAAATCCATCCGATAACGAATTTGGCAATTCGAGCCCACTGTCTTTGAGAAGGTTCCTCTTTTTCTAAAAAAGCGGCCTCGGCGAAATAATATGATGAACCGTTACCCGCCCTGGGGTAGATATCAGCGAGTTCCCCATACGAAACAGCTGTAAAAAATGCTAAAACGAGGGCAGCTACTAAACCGGTCCACATTTCGCCAGCAGTAGATACAGACCCATTCATTTGAGCAGCTTGGATTTGGAACGTTGTCCAAAGAAAAGCTCCAGGGGCAATAAGTGCCATTGCGTTTATTGTAAGTGAGGTAAGATTTAAAGTTCTCTTGATGCCTTTGGGTGATTTGTAATTATCGTTTTTCATTCAGCTTTCTTTAAAAATTGCCAACAGGAGCAAATTACTAAATTTTTCAAATACCAAACTTTTACGTTAATCTATTCAAAACCCGAAGGGCAGTGCATTACGTGCTTGCACATGGGCGAATATAAACGGCAGGGATATTCGCTCGTTTTAAATATAATTACCCAACTTTAGGTCAAGCGAAGCTAGAATTCTTAAAGAACAGCGAGCTTGTTCGTGGTTCCTTATACTGCGCTAGCGCCGGAATCACCTGTACGTACGCGTATTGCATCTTCGATAGGAAAGACAAAGATTTTCCCGTCACCAATCTCTCCTGTTCTCGCTCCCTTTACAATGGCATCCACCACTGGCGACACATCTTCATCTATGACCACCATCTCAATTTTCAGTTTAGGTAACATGTCATATCGAATTTCTTTGGAACCCCACTTCATGGTAAGACCTTTTTGTTTGCCCCGACCTTGGACTTCACTGATTGTCATGCCGAAGTAGCCGCCATTCTCAAGTAAAGACTTTACTCTTTCCAGCTTTTCTTCACGTATAATCGCTTCAACTTTCTTCATCCCCATAAGCCTATGACTCCTGCAATTAATATCCCGACTTAGTATTGATAAGATTCATTTTTACATAGGTTTCTGTTCTTTGAGTCTATATCCGAGACCTTTTACTGAAACCAACAATCTTGGCCGATGTGGGTTGACCTCAAGTTTTTTCCTGAGACGGCATATTATGATGTTAATCGATCTTTCCTGATCGCTCATATTTGGAGTTGAAATAACCTGAAGGATTTCTGACCGCTTTACTACCTTTCCAACATGCCTGGCGAAGAGATAAAGTAAGTTAAATTCTTTTACTGTTAAATCTATTTCTTTTTGCCCAATTTTAACCTGGTAGCCGATGGGATCAATGTAGAGGTCGTTCAATAATAATTCTTTATTTTTCGACCTACCTCCGGAATCATCTACTTTCATTCTGGTAACTACACTTTCCATTTTATCCTTATCTTCAACGAAAAGCTCGATGTTGCGAGGCTCTCTTGGCAATGTTGTTTTCTAAAACTAAACGGTAATACGTTTGCCTACAATATTAGTTTAAAGAAGAGATGTTTCTGAAATATTATCAACATATAACAATCATATTAATTTTCTTTCAGATACATTGCAGTTTGCGTTGATTTCAATTATGGGTTAATGAACTTTTAAGGGTCGAGGAAGCCGTTGTCTGTAGCCAGAAATGGGAGCAGCATCTAGATAGAGCGACGCTAAGTGCTGAAGTGATGAAAGATGTCAAAGGGAAAATGGGGGTGATTGAAGCCGAGGCATTGAATTCCGCTCAGGGATTGCTAGCTACATTATGGCAGGCACAAGATGACGGGCAGGATCTTGAAGTGGCCGGATGGAAATGGTTCTTTACATATCTCGACAAAAGGCTCGGCGACCAGAGATTTGAAATTTTGGTGGACTCCTACATGAAGGAGCGCAAGAAACTATTAGCGCCTCCGGCTGCGGAGGTAAAAAACGATGGATAAAAAGAACAGTTCTATCAGGGTGGTTTCGTATTGTCGTGTAAGCACTACCGAACAGGCTTCGGAAGGGACTTCGCTAGATTTCCAGGCGAGCCAGCTCACGGGTTATTGCCAGCTTCAAGGTTGGACCGTCGTAAACAGTTATGTTGACGCCGGCTTTACTGGCAAAAATGGGGATAGGCCTGGACTACAACGGCTATTAACTGACGCAAAGCTGGGACTCTTCGACAAGATGGTGGTCTTTAAACTGGACCGACTCGCCCGCAGTCTCAGCTTACTTTTAGAGATAGAAAAGACTTTAAAAGAGCACGGAATTACTCTAATTTCGATGAAGGAAAGCGTCGACACCTCCTCCGGCACCGGCAAAATGATCTTTCAGTTGTTCGGCATGGTCGCGGAATGGGACCGGTCGAACATCGTTGAGCGCTGCAAGAACGGAAGGCTGCAAAGATACAAGGAAGGATCCTGGGCAGCCGGCAAAGCCCCTTACGGATATTCCCGTAACAAAGAAACGCGAAAGTTGGTGATAAACGAAAGCGAAGCCAGGGTTGTTCGACGCATGTATGCCGAATATGTCGATGGAAAATCGCTTTTCGCCATAAGCCAGGGATTGAATCTGGACCACATTCCTCCCAGGGCGAAGCGTTCTCAAGGCTGGTGGCAAACAGCTGTTAGACAAGTGCTGCTAAACCCGGTATATAAAGGTACTGAAATCGTCAACCGTCATGCCCATATTTCTCTAATAAAATCTATGGATTTAAGCAACGCAATTATGATGAGCGTGCCTGCCCTCGTTAGCGAACAGGAATGGCAGATCGCCCAAAACCGCATGGTGGGCAACAAACATGTAAAACCGACCGCGCAGGGAACGCACTTATTACAAGGCATGATTTCCTGTGCGATCTGCGGATACCATTTCGCGTCCAAGCGGCACTATTACACCTGCCGGGGAAGAATGAAATATGTTCACCCTGATGGAGTATCGCGGTGCAAGGCTCCGTATATTCGAGCAGATTGGCTGGAAGCAGAGGTTTGGCAACGCATTGAAGAAATAATGAATGACCCGAATAAGTTGCTCCCGCTAATCAAGGAGAGTATCGATAATCTCCGACGCGCCGAGGCGGATCTGAGCGAGCGGATTAGGCCGATTGACGAAAGACTGGCTGAGATCGCTGCCCAAAAAGCCAGGCTAGCGGACGATTGGATTATGCGTAATATGAATGTTGAAAGGTTTACGGAATTACGGGAAAGTTTAAATGGGGAAGAAGCCAGAATGAAATCCCTGAGAGCCGCGGTTGATCCTGCTCAGATTGCACAGTTAGAGAATACCAGAAAGCTGCTTGATTATTGGGAATATCAAGCCCGCGGGATGGTTAACTGGAATTTGGAAAATGAGGACGGGACAATGTACAGGTTGGTATTTCAAACTCATGACGAAGTCCTCAAGTTAGTGGAGAGAGATGATCCGGATCAGAGCAAAGCGGAAGGTTTTCCAACATCAAAACGTCAAATGCTTGACAAGTTACAGGTAAGGCTGTCAGTATTCGATGATAGAGTCGAAGTAAAATCCCTGTTCCCTGTACAGCCAATTGGTATCCAACCGTGCACTTCTGCAAAGGGGGATTAAGGGGGATTTTTTACATTAACTAAGGGGCGGTCGGGTTTAAAACCCGACCCTACGGATAGCTATTCCATCCCGTTGAAAAACGGGATCCAGCTGACGCCGGTTCGACAAAGAAATGATTACTAGATTCTTCGGGTACTATGTATCCTCAGAATGACAATGGGAGTTCGTTTAGTCATAAGGAGACACTTCAATACTTTCAGGATGTGAAAAGTTTATCCACTGACTGCTGAATGGCAAAGGACAGCTTTCAGTTTTTTTGTACACCATCTCCCTGTACATTTGCTTTGATGTAATTCTACCAAAGCAAAGTATACATTGACTGCGTCAAGTACCGAAAATGGCTCTTCGGCCCTCGCCCATCAAGGCAAGGGAACTGAAGTTGGGGCGATAAACAGAGTTATAAGAAACGGGGCGGTCGGGTTTAAAACCCGACCCTACGGATAGCTATTCCATCCCGTTGAAAAACGGGATCCAGCTGACGCCGGTTCGACAAAGAAATGATTACTAGATTCTTCGGGTACGGCGGTAACCTCAGTACATTTTGCCCTAACAGCAAAAGTATTTCGGCCTGCGGGCCTCAAAATGACAATGATAAAGTTGTCAGTATTTTACGCCTGTGCTATAATTTCATTCGGCGCTGGGGATTAGTCTAGTGGTAGGACAGCAGACTCTGAATCTGTGAGGAGAGGTTCGAATCCTCTATCCCCAGCCAATTTCCTGATATTTTTCATATCATTTTTCAAAAAAACAGCGGAGGTACTCAAACATGTCCACGCCCAAAGAAATGAAAGTTGTGATTTCCTATGATGACGGCAGCAAGAAAGAAGTGAAATATGTCCTGAACCCGATGCGCAGCGGCGATAACCCCCACCAGGCCGGATACATCGGCGAGCCGGGCAACTCCTACACCGAAGTCATCGAAGGACGCGGCATGGGTTTTACCAACCACATCGACCTCAACGGCTTCGCGGTAGCCACGGAAATCAGCAAAACCATGGCTTTCCTCAAGGACAAACGCACCGAAACCGTGGTCATCAATAAACATACCAATCCGGCCGTTTACGCAGCGCGCACCAATCAGCTGGATGCATTGAAAGTCGCGCTGACCTCCGATAAAAAGTCGCCATTCGGCGGCGTGATGTGTACCTCCTCCAAACTGACCTGCGAGACCGCCGATTTCCTGGTGGAAAAGAACAAAACCGAAAAATTCGTGCTGGACGTGCTGGCGGCGCCCGGATTCGAAGCGGGCTGCGGCGAAAAGCTGGCGGAAGTAATGAAGAACCTGCGCATCATTGACGTTTCCCCGCTTGACAGCTGGGAGAAAATCCTTTCCGGCATTTTCGGGCTGAACATGAAATGGACTATCGGCAATAAACCGGTGATTACCGAAGTGGATAAGACTTCTTTCTTCAATACGAAATACGGGTTTGAAGTGCTGAGCAAACGCCAGCCGACCGACAGCGAACTAAAAGACGCCCATTTAGCCTGGATTGGCGCTAAAGCTATTCAGTCCAATTCATTCGCCTTTGTCAAAGACGCGGTGCTGCTGGCCGAATGCGGCGGGCAGACCAACCGTGAAGATTCCGCCAAATTTGCCGGGGAACGCGCAGCCGAATTTGCAGTATCGCTAAAAGACTCGGCGGCGGCCACCGATTCCTTTATCTTCGACCACGAAAATATTGACATCCTGCACAAACTGGGCGCGGCGGTGGTGGTGCAACCGACCCGTAAACTGCTGACCACCGGCTTCCTGAAACCGGACAACGCCATCAAGCAAGCCGTCGACGACTATAACATGGTGATGATGCGCTTCTTCCTGGTGGGTGCGGACGGTACGGAAAAACCGTGGCGTGTCTTCCGGCACTTATAGATAACAGCCTGAGTGTGTTCAAATTCTCTGGATTGTCGGGTCAAGCCCGACAATGACAGTGAAATAAAATAGCTTCAAGCGCTGCTTGAAGCTATTTTCCCCGGGTTGTCATTCTTGAAGCCCGCAGACGGAAATACTTTTGGCTTTCAGCCAAAATGTACAGGACCTGATCGGGAATCCATAAAAATAATTTCCAAGACAACCTTATGGAGAGAGTGCTTCCTTAACTTAAGTTGTCTGCATCTGTTTCAACTGATATAATTAACTCTGTTCAACGTTGGTCAGGGCGCATTCGTCTAGCGGCCTAGGACGCGTCCCTCTCAAGGACGAGATCACCGGTCCGAATCCGGTATGCGCTACCAATTACAATCATTTGATTCTAAAATACCCGTTTTTTACTTTACAATAAATGCTTTTTGCTACCAATTTGCTACCATCTCATGCTTCCAATCGAATTTCATTCCTCCACGTGGTCAATCGGCATCAATATTCAGCTGTAGATAAGCTACACAGAGGCAAATGGGTATACTTTGGCAAAGATTTAAGACAAACAGCAATATATTTGGATTCATAGAAAGCACTATATCTGATTTATCATAAACAACCACCTAAGGAAATGTGCAATTTGCTATATATTCCTTAACTTCAGTAATATCTGTTGCTATATGTCCTCCACTTTTTTCAATCCAATATTGAACCTGGAGATTTACTGTGCTCCCATCATTGTCTCCTGTCTTACGGGAGTCGGTTCGAAATCCAAATATACGCTTGCCAATGCCATAAGCGAATCCAATTTCACTTGCAGTCCCCGAATCCACATCAACCCCATCCAATATCCCTATCACGAAATCGCAATCTCGAATCGAACGTTCATTTTTGGATGCGACGATTGAATTCACCTGATGAAAAGCTGCTCGTCTTTTCTCAACATCATGAATATTTTCAGCAAGTTCATATTCTATCTTTCTGGATTGTTTTTGCTTATCCCCGGTCAGGAATAAATCAGCCATCTTTAAGCCCACCGATTCAACGACATGGGCATTATCACATCCGGCGAAACATTTAAGCAGTATTTTGCCATTTTTTAACGTAATTGATAGGCTTCGCCGTTCGGGCGGGTGTCCTTCATGACTTGGACAAATGGCTTCCCACCCATTTGTGTTTTTGTTTACGCCCTTGAATAATGCGAGGAATTGGTCAATGTTAGTGAACTTAGTATCAGTAATCATCGCCGGTCACCGCCTTTCCCCATTCTTTCAAGACGGCGTTTCTGACGGCAATCGAAACAACGAGTAGGTTCTTTAAGTAGATTCTCTAAATAAAATTGGCGTTCGCCTGATGTAATGACAAATTGTTGCCCGCAATCAATGCATGTTACAATGCGTGGCGATAATTCAGTGTTTTCACTTCTTTGCATTTCATTTCACTCCTATGCTCTTTAGTTCGGTGCCGTCCCGGTCGGCGCGGCCGGCGGTTGGTTTTGCCCCGCGGTTGCTAAAAACTCATCAAGACTTTTACGCGGGATGATAATACTTTTTCGTGAATTACCACATCGAATTGACTTGATTTGGCCGCTGGCGATCATTGAATACACTAAATTTTTGCTGCAATGCAGCACTTTTACTAAATCTAGTGGACGATATGCTTCGGTTTGGTATTCCGGTAGACGATAAACTTGGCGTTCGTTGTTATCCATCGTCATTCCTCTCTGATTCTTCTGGAATAACGGCATTAAGCAGTTTTTCAAGTTTATGTAGTTCTTCCTCATATTCAATACGAAGGACCTCATCATCGCAGCCGACTAAATTAAGTTTTGCCTCTTCAATGACCGCTTCTTTGAACGATTGAAGTGCCTTCTTGTTTTTAGTAGTCGCGAGCAGACGTATTTTCCCGCTTTGCCAGTCAGGATATTGCAACACTAAATTACCGTTATTATTTATCCCCATACTTATAAAGCGTGGGAATAAGGCAAAAGTAAACAAAAAAAAGACAGTGAACAAAAAAATTTTCATCCACTGTCTTAATTGATGCTGGCCGAGATTAAGTTACTTGGTTTTGTTGCTTACCTGCCTTATCTTTTTAAAAAGTCTTTGGCGTTGTGTCTTTTCTGAATTAGCCCTTTCCCCATAATATGAATTTAGCGATATACCCTGTTTGGAAGCGAAATCGCATCCGTAACCCGTGAAATCATCAGTGGCTATAAACAACTCCGATATTCGGCGAACATCTCCATTTGTCAGTACGTTCATCTCAATACCTGCCAATTCGCAGAATTGAGATAGGCGGTCATTATCATTTAAGTATTCTATCTTTGCGTCCTCTGTTTTTAACTGTGCCTGTTCTGAATTACTAAGTTCGGAGACAAATTTATGTTTAACGTTTGTACTTGTTCCTCGTGTTTCGTACATGCGTTGCAGGTCATAGTAAACCGCATTATGAAGTTTCTCGAAGCTGCCATCAACAACCATCTTAGCTAATTTTAAAGTTAAATCAAATTTGGACATACCGGTAATGTCCGTTTCTGATTTAATATTTAAGCGCTGAAAAGCAGGATCATTAATGTAAAGCTTTAATTTAGGAGGGGCAAGACGCAAGGCTATATATTCCTCGGCCGTTTTGATATTGGCAGGTATCGCACCTCTTTTCTTAAGTTCGTCAAAACCACTTTGCAATTCTTTCCAGTGATTTTCAGCCATATATTCAAGATAATTGTTAATAACATAGTCACCAAAATCTAATTCAGCCGTCTCAAAAATTACACTCCACCAAAAGCGTTCAATAAGCGTGGGTAATAATTGCCCGGTTTTATTAAAGAAGTTATCTTCAAATTTATCCCATTCTTTGAGAATGAACTTTTGATATCCGGGTAAGTCATTTTGATATTTCGCATAATAAGTATCCTTGATGTATAAAACTCTCTTTACTAGTTCAAGATTGCCATCGAAACATTCGATTAAAATCTTTTCCGGTTTTTGAATATCATCTTTACTCAGCATGTTTTTATTTTACACCCTAACATCATG
>CAVYZP010000028.1:0-134702 GCA_963772985.1 uncultured Chloroflexia bacterium | reverse complement strand
CTTCTTACCCAAAATTTGTTAGTCAATTTTTTCGTTAGCTTACTCATATGTTTGGAATTTATCAACTAAGGAATAGCTCATTTTTTGAGAGCAGGAAAAGCGGAAATAAAAAAATGGCTAACATGATGTCACCATAAAGGTAAAGTCAAAAGGATTGTGTGAAATTACCCTCGATTAAGTTATGAAGAGAGATTATAACGCACTTTCCATTCAAGATTCGACCTCCAGCCCAATCCTATCTTGATGCTGATAAATGCTAACAGGGTGTACAGCACGAATTTTCTCCGGATTATAATCTCCAAATTCCTTTTAAAATTTTCATGATTACGATATGAATGCTTCCAACAAAAATGGAAGCCACGATAAAGAACAATAAAACTCCTCCCAACAGTTCATATACCAATGCATTTCCCACGCTTACTCTAACTTTAAGAAGAATTACAATAATTGCTATTACTATGAGCATAGTAACTAACAATGCTTTATGCTTCTTTATAAAATGCGATATTGTTTTGAGTGAAAATTTATTTTTGCTATTTTGCGTCTGCGCATAATTGACATTACCATGTTTTGTACTTTTGTTATTACTGCCATGTCTTTTATTCCTGCTCTCTCGGCTGGTTTCATATTTAATGAAAACTGCTAGACCAACAATTATAAATAAAAATGATAAAAGCCATAGATTTGAACCAAGTCTGAAGCCGGAACTAATCAATCGAGAATCTATTCGATCTATATATTCGTATCCTAAGAAATGTGCGAGTATTAAGTGCAAACCAAAAACAACTAATAAAATTGATATAATCTTTACTAGACTTTTCATTTTGATTTCTCCATTATGCCCCGCCTCGACCTGTTATGCTACAACTTATGTTAATAGTCCGGTCAATCAACAAATAAACATCGTTACTGTAATCCGCGTAAATAATCACTCATTTCGATATTCAAATCTACCCAATTAATCCATTTCTACAATTGTTGCGGCAGGGTATGGTTCCTTCCCCATCACATTTTTCACAAGTTTCCCACCACCACGCTTCAGGGTTAATTTCCCTCCATGCTTTGATTTCTCCTTTACCTCCGCATTTGGGACATTTTTCAACGCCCTTACCATTACACTGAGGACACGGAGTGCTAGAGCCATGAACTATTTGACCACGAGTTGATCCCATATTTCGGCTTAATCTCTCACCACATGATTTACAAAAAACATCGCGACTGCCAGTTACATTACCACATTTGGGACAATATGCCATTTGATTAACCTCCAATTTTTGAATCATCAGCATCAATATCGTTCGCGTTTTGAAATTAAAGAAATTATTATGCCAATTGTACCACTGCTTTTTGGTGGTAGCAAGATGATGACGTAATCGTTCGGGGGCATAGTCAATGTTCTGGCACTCTAAATTGTTATGCTATATACGCCAAGCAAAATCTCGAAACTTTGAGAAAATAGCTTCAAAGTATCGACAAATTTTAGGTACCTGCTAAATTTGAAGATGTAATAAGTAAATGCCTGCACCGATCATGCAGGCAGCAATGTTAAAGGAGTAGTCCTCATGTCGTCGGCAGGCCACCTTCGATTCTGACTTTTAATATAGCGATTCGCATCAATTACACGTTTAATTATTGCATCCAGAAATCTTTAGTCAAAACTCCACCTGTATTTTATAGAATATTCAGACGGGGATATAATACCCTCTCGTTTAATCTCCGTTTACATTGATATATTATTATGACGGGTAGGTGGTGAAAAATGAGTAAAATTATGATCGTGGATGACGACCCCGACATTCGTGAGCTTGTTTTCGCCCTGCTTCAAAACCATGGCTTTGAAGCCTGTGAAGCGATAGACGGACTCGACGCGATGGAAAAAATAACGAATGAGAATCCTGATCTGGTGATTATCGATATCATGATGCCCAACATGGATGGATTTGAGCTGTGTAGTAATTTACGGCGGCATTATCAAAACATGCCGGTCTTAATGCTGACGGCGAAAGGGGAACTGGCGAGCAAAGTGAAAGGCTTCGGACTGGGCGCGGATGATTATCTTACAAAGCCTTTTGAGGGTGATGAGTTGATCCTCCGGATTCAAGCTCTGCTCCGGCGTTATAAAATCGAGGCTTCAAAGGTCATTCAGATTGGTAAAGTTATTATCGATAAGAACAGCTACCACATCACCATAGACAGCGTAAGCGAGGATATTCCCCTGAAGGAGTTTGAGCTGTTGTTCAAACTGGCGGGATTTCCCGGCAGAACATTTCCCCGCAACCAATTAATTGAAGATATCTGGGGCTTTGATTTTGAAGGGAACGAACGCACATTGGATGTACACATAAACCGGTTGCGCGACCGCTTCCCGGAAGGACAGTCCGGTTTTAAGATTACTACCATCCGTGGGTTGGGATACCGTTTGGAGGTGCTTTCATGAACGCAGGTAAACGTCCTTCCACGCTGCTTATTTTGCTCATGGTTTTTATAGTCCTCGTCGTTTTTTTTGCTGCGGGGTATGGCCTTATGTCCTTGATTTATCGCTGGACCGGCACGCCCCCGGATTTTTGGACGCATATTCTTTCTGGCCTCATGGGGATTATTTTGCTCGCAGGGCTGGCCACTATTGCCAGACTTTTGATAACCAGGTTCAGTAAAAGCGCCCGCCAGCATCAAAGCATGCAAAGTCAACTGTTGGATGCGCTGACCAGGATTGCCCATGGAGATTTCGATGTTTTCGTTAATACGCGGAATGTCTTTTTCTATGACGACATTGCGCAGGGGATCAACAAAATTGCGAAGGAATTAGGTTCATTGGAGCAAATGCGGCAGGATTTCATATCCAATGTATCCCATGAGATACAGTCTCCCCTGACTTCCATCCGCGGATTTGCAGCTTTACTGAAAAACGACGCGCTGACCGCCGAACAGAAAAATCACTATCTCGATATTATCGAAGCCGAAAGCAAACGGCTATCCTCGTTAAGCGATAACTTGTTGAAACTATCGGCACTGGAAACTGGCAACGAGTCTTTATCCATCAAAGAATACCGACTGGACAAGCAGTTGGAGAAAGTTGCCTTGATGCTGGAACCACAATGGAGTGCCAAGCATATCGCTATGGAAGCGGACATGGAAAAACTGACCATACAGGGTGATGAGGACTTATTATCGCAGGTCTGGATCAACCTTCTGCATAACGCGGTCAAATTCACGCCGGAAAGTGGCGTGATCCGTATTATATTAAAAGCCAGCAATAACGAAGTGTCCTGTCAGATTTCAGACACCGGAATAGGCATTGCCCCGAAAGACCTGATACATATATTCGAACGGTTTTATAAGGTGGACAAGTCCCGCGACCGCGCTCTGGGCGGCAATGGCCTCGGGCTCTCTCTCGCCAAGAAAATCGTGGAACTGCACGGCGGCCGTATTACCCCGCAAAGCGAACTCGGTAAGGGCACTACTTTTACAGTATACTTACCCCGTTTACATTCCGTTTAACTTCTATTTATATTCCGTTTAATTTGGGGCGGTATAGTATCTCTATAGTAGACAAACAGGAGGTCAATACCGTGCTATGAAATTAAAGCGCAACACCGATGATTGGGATGTTGAATGAAGAATAATAAAATTGAGAATAGAGGTAACAGTAAAGTGACTAATTTATCTATGATTGAGGCTTTTGGCTTGACCAAGAGGTATGGGAAGACCGTTGCACTAGCAGGAATTGACCTGCAGGTTCCAGCAGGGTCAATCCTTGGTTTTCTAGGCCCAAATGGCGCGGGGAAGACAACAGCAATCCGAATTCTTGCTACTCTTTCCCTTCCCGATAATGGAAGCGCACGTGTGGCAGGATTCGATGTAGTCAGCCAGGCGGCTGAGGTTCGGCGTAATATTGGAGTCGCGGCCCAGGATGCTACTCTCGATAATAATCTCACCGGGCGCCAAAACCTGGTAATGTTCGGCGTTCTGAATGGCTTTCACCAGTCGAGTGCCGTGCGCCGAGCCAAAGAACTTCTTGAGCAAGTCGAGCTGGCCGACTCGGCAGATCGGTTAGTTAAAACCTACTCCGGTGGCATGAGACGTCGACTCGATCTGGCGGGAGCTATGGTCGCGAGTCCGCCAGTTATATTCCTCGACGAGCCAACGACAGGTCTCGATCCCACTGTTCGGCAACGGATGTGGAATATTATAAAAGGTCTGGTTGCAGAAGGTGTAACAGTCTTGCTTACCACCCAATATCTCGAAGAAGCCGATGCCCTGGCGGACCAGATCGCCGTCATAGACCATGGGAAAATAATAGCTCAGGGAACCCCAGCCAAACTCAAAGCTGCAACAGGCGCAGCGGTCCTCGAGGTAACGCTCTCGGAGCAACCACACAACGGTGTAGAAAAAATCCTTAAATCGTTCGTCGATGGGCCTATTAATACCAGCCCGGATGGCCGACGGCTCCGGGCGCCAGTGCGCAGCAGTGCGGGACTCGCGACGACGATCGTTAGGGCGCTCGATAGCGCCGGTGTAATGGTCGATGATGTTGAAGTGCATCAGCCATCTCTTGACGATGTCTTTTTCTCTCTAACAGGGCATCCCAGCACGAATTCGAATGCGTCGGAATCAAAAGGAGATCTGCGATGAACAAACTTTTACAGGCACGTCCACCCGTTCCTTCTTCGCCCTTCGGAAAGTTGGCAAGTATTTGGAGCAACATCTCAATGCTGACATTCAGAAATCTTGTCCATATTGCCCGAGAACCTCTGTCTCTATCCGATGTAACGATACAACCGGTCTTGTTCACTCTTCTCTTTGTGAGCATCCTTGGCGCCGCTGTCGCAGGTAACGGTTATAGGCAATTCGCCATTCCAGGCATGCTCCTCCTCAATCTGACCACTTCAGCTATGGGTACGGGCGTAGGTTTGAGCAACGATCTTAACACTGGAGTGATCGACCGCTTCCGCACGTTACCCATGTGGTCTCCGGCAGTACTTGTCGCGCGGTCAATTTCTGATATTCTGTCGTCAATGATTTGCGTTGCCATAGTCCTGTTGACAGGCTTAGCTATTGGATGGCGACCTGATGCTAGTTGGCTATCAATGGTAGGCGGAATTGCGGTAGTACTATTCTTTGGTTATGCATTATCTTGGGTATGCGCATGCTTAGGGCTCATTACCAAAAACCCGGAGACAGCCCAAGGGATCGGGCTTGTCATTCTATTCCCATTAGCCATCGTATCGAACGCACTTGTATCTACCCAGGGAATAAAGCCAACATGGCTGCAAACAATCGCCAACTGGAACCCGGTTAGTGCCGTTGCGTCAGCCTGCAGACAACTATTCGGCAACCCTAACCCATCCTCAACCATAAATGCATGGCCGATGCAACACCCAGTTTGGGCTGCTATAATATGGTCAATTGCCATACTTATGATTTTCTTCCCCACCGGAGCATATCTCTACAGGCGCCGCACGATGAAGTGAGCGATTTATCAAGTTCGTCTAAGTCAAAGGAATAGGAGAAACCATGCCAAATCGACTTATAATCAACCCTCAACATTCAGCTAAAATTGCTAACCAATTTGCTACCATCCCCTTGCAATTGTTATGTCCCTTTATATCTCTTTACATACGGATTAGTTTTTGAAACGGTTGACATTTTGATTCTGTGAGCGTATTATTTGCTAATCCGGTATGCGCTACCACTAACCATAAAATAATCGAGATTCAAGAATCAATAAACAAGAAAGGCCCTCTAAAATGGGGGCTTTTTCTTTAATCCGGGTTATGATATTATCTCCGGCATATCCGGTAATTTAGGGGCAGACGATGAATGAAATAAAAGCATCCGGTTCCGGGCAAACGAAAGTATATCTGGTGACGGGCGGCGCAGGAATGCTTGGGCGGGCGATTGTCGCGCAACTGCTGGAGCAGGGCAAAACCGTCCGCATTCTAGACATCGCGCCTGTAAAAAATGACCGTGCCGAGGTCATGGTGGGTGACATCCGGGATGCCGCCGTTGTCAGCAGGGCCTGTCAAGGCGTAGACACAGTCTTTCATGCCGCCGCCGATGTCTGGGACCCTAACCTAGCCCCGGCGAGCTACGAGAAAACCAATATCGCCGGTACTCAGCTTATAATTGATACCTGCCTCCGGCTGGGGGTGCCGCGGCTGGTCTATACCAGTTCAATGGACGTCGTTTTGGACGGCAAACACGGCCACCGTTTAGCGGATGAATCTTTACCGTACCCCGCCGATTTCAGAAAAATGAACCGCTACGCCTACAGCAAGATGATGGCGGAACAGGCCGTGATTCAGGCGAACGGTCCGTCATTCTCCACCTGTGCCCTGCGCCTGGTGGGGATGTACGGGCCGGGCGATAAGTATCACCTGCCCAACGTCATCAAAAACGCCAAAAGCGGTCTTAATATCCGGCTGGGAAACGGCAAGGCTCAATTCAGCCACATCTTTGCCGGGAACGCGGCACACGCGCATATTCTGGCGGCCGAACACTTAGCGCCGGATTCGCCGACGGCCGGCCAGATTTATTTCATTACCGACCATGACCCGGTGAATTTCTTCGATTTTATGACCCCGTTTCTGGAGCAGCTGGGGATACCAGTGCCCAAAAGGTCGATACCCGCCGGTCCGGCCAACGTTCTGGGGTGGTGCGTGGAGAAATTCAGCAGCAAGTCCAACTTCAATACGTTCACCGTCTATTGCGTTTGCGTTGACCATACGTTCGTCCACGACAAGGCGACACGGGATTTCGGCTACCAGCCGATTTTCACCCCGGAGGAAGCCTTTAATATCACCCTCGCATGGTTGAAAACGCAAAAATTTTAAAGACAGATACCAAAAACAGTCAAGATTCAAGAATCAATAATCAACAAAAAGCCCCCATAACCGGGGGCTTTTCATTTTTTCTTGTTTTTAATTCCGGTTTTATATTCTCGTTAGATTTATACCTGTACTTGACAATCATATATTTTAGATATATGCTTTTTACTGCTGTTTTATTTAGTGTTCCTTCCTCTTCCCTTAAACAGTTATGTAAACCTTTCCTTCCCGCCTCACAATACCACGGATATGTTAACTAAAAACGATAACAGGAGGCAAGATTATGACCAATGCAGAACCCGATGCTTATATCGTCAATGTGCTGGGGAAAACACGAAAGGACTTAGTTTCAGCCAATATGAAAGCGGACGGCACTCTCGACGCCGCGGTTAACACCCCGATCACCCAAAATAATCTGGAGGAAGAAACAGACAGGCTGTCCCGATTGGTGGCGGAAGTGAGTAATTGCAAAGCGGTGATTACTGACTGCACCCCGTTAATCGCCGACGCGCGGACAAAACTATCGGGGGATAAAATGAATTCCGATGATGTTTTGAATGATTTGGACACGGTCAAACGCCGCTTAATTCAGGCTTACAAATCACGCAGCATGTGGCCCCGGGTATTTATTAAATTATTAGTCTATAATTTTTTGATCGCCGCAGGCTTAGTCGTGTTAATTTTTTTGAAATCACTGGTGCCGGATTCCGGTTCCACCCGCAGCATGGCCGCCGGTGTTTTAGCCTGCGCCGTCTGGGGATGTTTAGGGGGGATTGTCGACGCATTCCAGGCATTAATCGAGCATTTTACCGACCAAAACTTCGACCGCCAGTTCCAGTCATGGTATTTTCTGCATCCACTGATGGGAGTATCTTTAGGCGCTGTTGTTTACCTGATTTTCCAGGCCGGGTTAGCGTCTGTCGGGAATTCCGTCGCGACTACCGGTTCTGCCACAGTTCAGGTCGGCATCACGTCATTGTCCATCGTAGTCGCATTCCTGGCCGGTTTCAAACAGACCTCCGCGATTGCTTTTGTCAACGGCATCGGCGATTCAATTTTCAACAGCAAGGGTTCTGCGTCTTCTACCGGCACAAACTCCCCAACGTCTGCCAAGAAAAAAGCTTGATGACTATTGCGCCGACTAAAATAAAATTGATTACAGCGCGGAAATCAATGTAACTATATCAAGGATGTTGCTTTTCCCGGTTAAATTTATCCTAGTTCGGGATATTATATTCCGTAATCTTGCCTGTCGCAGGGGAGATTTTGCCGATTTGGTTGACACCGGTTTGGGTGAACCACAGGCTGCCGTCCGGTCCGGCCGCGATTTCGTTGGGGGCGGCATTGGTTACCGGAACATCATACTCGGTCACAGTGCCGGAAGACGGCGAGATTTTACCGATTTTATCGGCGGTCTGTTCGGTGAACCAGAGGTTGCCGTCCGGCCCCGCCGCGATGCCGAGCAGGCCGGCGCCGGTGGTGGGCACAGCATACTCGGTGATAGTTCCTGTCGCCGGTGATATCATCGCGATTTTATCGCTGTTTTGCTCCACGAACCACAAGTTGCCGTCTGCGCCCAGCGCAATCGCACCGGGATAACAGCCCGCCGTCGGCACCGCGTATTCCGTAATCGTACCGGCAGTGGATATTTTACCGATATTATTCCCGGCGAATTCCGCAAACCAGAGATTGCCATCCGGCCCGGCCGCAATCGAAGCGGGGCCGCATTGGCCGGTGGTGATTGAGTATTCGGCGATGGCGCCCGTCGCCGGTGAAATACTGCCGATATTATTACTGACATATTCGGTGAACCATAAGTTGCCGTCCGGCCCGGGGGTTATCGCGTCAACCGCGGCCATCTGGGTGGCAACATTATATTCGGTAATTTTGCCGGTTGAGGGAGATATTTTGGCGATTTTATTCCCCGCGTCCTCGGTAAACCACAGGTTGCCGTCCGGCCCGGCGGTGATGCCGATGGGATAAGCGCCGCCGGTAGGAATTTTGTATTCCGTCACCTTACCCGTCGCGGGGGATATTTCCCCGATTGTATTCGCGCGGTTATCCGTAAACCAGAGGTTGCCGTCCGGCCCGGCCGTGATGTTAAAATTCCTGGGGTCCTGCGGCGTTTTGCTTTTACAGCCGGCCAGTCCCGGTAAAACCGCCAGACAAACAGCAATCAGGCAATATATCCATAATTTTTGTTTATACATTACCGGTCTCCCATTTATTTTCTTAGCAGTTCCAGCAGCATCTCAGTCTGCCATTTCAATTCCGCCGCAGCGATGGGCCAGGCCGCATGAGCGGCATAAAGGACATTCGAGGCCATCTGCGCGACGTGGGCGGCATCGGCGTGATACTGAAAACCGTGTGCGTTATCCGCGGCGACATCGGCGGCGATGTGCGCCGTCCAGGCGGCGAAGGCGGCCTGAGTTTCGTGTTCGGCAAAAGCGTAATAAGCGGCATGGGTGGCAGAATGCGCGGAATGGGTGGTATCGGCTTCATATTTGGGATAATCGGTAGTTTTCGTCGTGAAATAAAGCCGGGCGGCTTTGATGGCGCCGCGCACCCTTTTGTCGTCAGGATATTTGGCCTCGAAAAGCGGCAGGGCATGTTCCGCGCAGCGGCAGGTAAACTCCAGCAATAAATTGAAAGACGGCTCGTCCGTACAGCGTGCCGCCCAGACGGCAGCGTCCAAACCGATGGATTCGACAATGATATCGAGGGTAATCGGCGTGTTTTGTCCGTAGCGGCTGACGCCGCCCAGCCCTTCTGCCAGTATTTTGTAAATCTCCGCGGAGCCGGGTTCCGCTTTTATTTTTGCAAACGTCGTGGTTAACATTTTTATCCCCTTAACCTGTTATTATAATCGTTTTACATTTTTCGTGGAACAATTATACGATTGACTCAGCGTTTTTATAATTTGCCATTCCTGCCGGTTAATCGCTACAATATCATCAAGATTCCGGAAACGACCGGAACTCGTCGCTCAGGACGATAAAGCAAGGAGCCGAACATGAAACCGAAAGTGGCGCTGGTGAAAGGCGGGAGCCGCGGGGAAAATATCGCAAGGTCTTTAAACCTGCTGGGAGACGACATCAACCTTAAAGGCGTGAAGAACCTTTTTATCAAGGTCAACCTGATTTCGCGGGACAACCAGCTCGGGGCCACCCACGTGGACGGCGTCCGGGCCTTGCTGCAGTTCCTGCGGGAACGCTACCTGGGGAAAATCACCATCACCGAAGGCTTGCGCGGCACGGCGCAGGTGATCTTCGACAAATTGGGCTACCCGCCGCTGATTAAAGAATTCGGCGTCGAGTTTTTCGACCTGCACAACGGCGATTTCGAACTGGTGGAAGTTTACGACGCCAATCTGCAGCCCATGAAACTGCATTTCTCCCGGCAGATTATCGAAAGCGATTACCGCATCGCCATCGGCCCGGTCAAAACCCACGACGTAGTCGGCGCCACGTTATCCATCAAAAACCTGGCCATGGGCGCGCTGGCGGATAACGGCGATAAAGGGAAAATGCACCAGGGCCATCCGGTGCACAACCTGAACCTTTATTTACTGGCGAAAATGTGCCCGCTGCAGCTGAGCATCAACGACGGTTTTACCGGCATGGAAAACGACGGTCCCATCCGCGGCACAGGCGTTGACTGGGGAGTGGCCGTCAGCAGCTGTTCGCCGGTAGCCGCCGACTGCCTGGCGGCCCAATTGATGGGGTTCGATATTAACGATATCGGCTACCTCTGGTACCTGCAAAGGATGGGGCTGGGCGTGAGCACAATGAGCGAGATGAATATCGTCGGCGACAATCCTGAAGACTGTTCCCGGCAGTTCCGGCCGCATTCGACTTTTGCAGAGCAGCGGCATTGGCGGGATGAGCGGGTCAGCAAGCTGCTGGGAATATAAGTGTTAGTTTTTCATATATATCTGTCTGTTTGACTTATCTTTAACACACTTATATCTTTACCCAACGACCAACTCCTGACAAGGCTCTCCGAAATCTTTGGATTGTCGGGGCAAGCCCGACAATGACAATGTAAATAAAACAGCTTCAAGCTTTGCTTGAAGCTGTTTTCCCTCGGTTAGTCCTCTTTGAGTCGCAACGAAATACTTTCGGCATTGAGCCGAAATGTACGCCCCGCCGTGGGAGAGCGCTAGAGAGAGGGGCTGTAGACCTAGGTGATAGAGCCATTATCGGTACTTAGTCACGTCCATCTAATTTTCTGAGCTCAGTTTGTTTTTGTTCAAAAAATGATTAGCGAAACATATTCGAACAATACGAACGGAATGTGTTAATTGTTCTATGGAATATTCGGTAACGAAAAACCTTTACAAATTTGTAACCTTTGTGTAACTTGAGCCTGCGCCGGATTTAGCCTGCGGCTGAAAGTAAATTTTCACGGGTGTTTCAGCATTGACGTGACGATTCAGGGTATGTTAATGTTCAAAGTAAGGTAGTGTAACTTGAAAGAGTTTCCGATATACATTTGAGTCTGGAAAACGTCAGTTTAATAATTAAATTGCACTTCAAATTGGAAGACCGTTGGAAGCGTCTTCAGGCCGGTGAGGGCAGCCAACCCCCATGGGTTCGCATCCTCGCCAACCGCCGCACCGCTCCGGTGGAATTACAATTTGTCCCGGCTGTAAAGTTAAATGACGCTTGATTTTAAAAGTGTGTGAAATTTATTCTGGAATAGCAATCTAATGAGGGAGGAAACTACATGAGCGAACGACAGGTCTGCATCATCGGCGGCGGCATGAGTCTATGGGGACGCCGGTCGGCCAGTCTGATTGATGTCGTCCAGGAAGCAGGCAAAGCCTGTTTCGATGACATTCCCGGTATCAAGAGAAAAGACGTTGACGGGTTTTTATTTGCATCATCTTATTGCGGCAGAAATCCGTTTCAGGTCAACGCTGCGCCGGTCATGGCGGAGCGCATCGGCATCAAGCCGCTGAACATGTGCAGCCGGGTTGATACGCTTTGTGCCAGCGGCAGTTCTTCAATTATCCTGGCAGCCGGCCTGGTAAAATCCGGTATGGCCGACGTCGTCGCTGTCTGCGGCGGCGAAAAACTTTACACCCCCCAGATGTGGGAAGCATATTACAGTGAAATGGCTTCCATCGACCATGACTGGGACGCTCCTCACGGCATGGGTCTTCCCGGACCGTTCTTCGCGATGACGGCGAAAGACCACATGAAGCATTACGGCACCAAGAAAGAACACCTGGCCATGATTTCGGTCAAAGCCAGACGCGCTTCCGCGACCAATACCAAAGCACAATTCCAGAAAGAAGTCACCATGGACGAAGTCATGAAAGCCCGGCCGATTGTGCCGCCGCTTTCTTTATTTGATTGCTGCCCGTTAACCGACGGCGCGGCGATGACCATCCTGACCACCCCGGACAGGGCCAAAGCATTCACCAACCGCCCACTGGTTTACATCAGAGGTACCGCCCAGGCTTCCATGCACAGCATGTCCGCCAACTGGCCGAGCGCGCATTTCGGCGATTGGGTCCACATGCGGGCCGCCGTCAAGCGGGCGTATGAAGTCGGCCGGGTCAATGCATCCGATATCGACGTCGCGCAGACGCACGACTGCTTCACCATCTCCGAATTGATCGAAGCCGAAGAACTCGGTTTCTGCAAGAAGGGAGAGGGCGGGCCCTTCGTGGCTGCCGGCCAAACTGATATCGGCGGCAGAATCCCGATTAATACCGACGGCGGGTTGTTAGGCGTCGGGCATCCCTTCGGCGGCACCGGTATCCGCCAGGGTCTGGAAATCATGAGACAGTTACAGGGCAGAGCAGTCCGGCAGGTGAAGGGCGCCAAAATCGGTTTAACCCACAACCTGAGCGGGCTCAATGTCGAACATACCGTCCTCATTTATGGTCTAGAACCGTAATCGAACGATTGAATTGAGTTAAGGAGGGAATATGCCAATACCAGGAATACCCGTATTAGACGGAAAATATTTTGCCACCATGGACTTCTATCCGATTGAAGCTCCCGAATTCAACCGGATTTCTAAGTTTTACGAAAATCTGGCGCAAAAGAAATTGACCACCACCAAATGCAAACATTGCGGCGCCACCCCGTTTCCTCCGCGCGTGGTTTGTCCCGAATGTAATTCAGACGAACTGGAGTGGGTTGAGCTGGCCGATAGAGGCAAAGTCCTGCAATTGAGCGAAGAAGTGGCCGGCGTCCCGCTCGGCTTCGAAGCTCCCCTGATTCATGCCATTGTTGACCTCGGTCATGGGCTGCGGATGCTTTCCCGCATCGTAAATTGCCCGGCCGGACAGCTAAAAGAAGGGGATGAAGTACAGCTTTTCGTATTCACTATCCCCGCGATGGTCATGGATTCTAAAGAAGGTCCGAAAGAATCTCCCAGGGTTTTCTTCGCCTTTGAACCTGTCAAGAAATAGACTGAACAGTGGAATAGAAGGTTTTATGGCCAAAGATAAGGTTAAGTGTCCATTCTCAAATAAACTCTGTCAGGAATGCGCCCTCTACCGCGGACGGCACATGAATTTGTGCTATTGCCGCGATTACCGCGGCTACCTCGGAGTAAACCGGAAGCCGACGGTCGACGCATCATTCGAGATACCGAAAAAGATTGCAGCCAAACAGTTTGACCCGTTTGAAATATTAATTCAGGAACGAAAGGGAGTGATGTACAATGCAGATAGACGGTAAATTTGTAGTCAAAGGTAAAATCAACGATGTCTGGGCGATGGTACTGGAACCCGGTACGCTGGCTTCCTGCATCCCGGGCGCCGAGAAAATCGAATCCACCGATAACAAGACCTATAATTGTCTGGTCAAACAATCGGTCGGCCCCATCAGCGTCAAATTACAGTTTGTGGTGAATCTGACCGAAATTACCCCGCCCACATATGTCAAGGCAGTCGGCAGAGGCGAAGCGCTGGGCAAACTCGGCACTTTCGGCATTGATTTAACCGTGCACCTGGCGGAACAGGCCGCCGGCAGCTGCGAAATTGATTATAAAGCCGATGTCAGCATGGTCGGCAAACTCGCCACCTTCGGGGAAAGAATCATGCGCGCCAAGGTCAAGAGCGTCGGCGATGAATTCACTAAAAATCTTGAAAAGAAATTAAAGGAAAAGACAGGCAGCTAGGAGGCTTGTCTTTCTTTTTAATTTCGGATGCTGCCGCAGTATCCGAAAAAAAATAAATTAATAGTTTTAAAAAGTCCGGAAAAATGTAAGGAGGTCAGGCAAGCATGATAAAGGACTTTGAGTATTTTGGTCCCAAAACACTCAATGAAGCACTGGTTTTATTAGATAAATATCGGGATGATTACAAGATAATCGCCGGCGGGCAATCGCTAATCATCTTACTCAGACAGGGTTTGTTACAACCCGAGAATGTCATCGATATTTATGGCATCAAAGAATTGGATTACATCAAATCCGACGGGAAGAAAGGTCTTAAAATCGGCGCATTAACTACCCACCGCGAAATCGAGTATTCCGAGTTAATGCAGGGCAGCTTTAAGGTACTTTCCGAAATGGAGCACCTGCTGTCCACCCCCCAGACCCGCAACCGCGGCACCATCGGCGGCAATATCAGCCACGGCGACCCGGCCGGAGACCCCGCCCCAGTACTCATGGCTTTAGGCGCCAACGTCAAGCTGGCCAGCATCACCGGGGAAAGAATCCTGAACATGGAAGAATTCTCCGTCGATTACTTCGAGACCGCCATGGAACACGGCGAAATGCTCGTCGAAATCGAGCTGCCGGCGCCTCCGCCCCACACCGGCGCCGCCTACACTAAATTCAATATCATCGCCAGCGACATGGCCACCGTCAGCGTCGCTTCTTGCGTCACTTTAGCCGCGGACGATACCTGCGCCGACGTGCGCATCGCCCTGGGAGCCGCCGCGCCGCGCCCGATGCGCGCCAAAGCTGCCGAAGCCATCCTGAAAGGCAAGAAGATTACCGATGCT
Organism: uncultured Chloroflexia bacterium; assembly: GCA_963772985.1. GTDB lineage: Bacteria > Chloroflexota > Dehalococcoidia > Dehalococcoidales > Fen-1064 > Fen-1064. The sequence goes on along the minus strand of CAVYZP010000028.1, from coordinate 119,902 downwards.
TTACTGAAAAAAGCCGGACAGGCCGCTTCGGAAGAAGCCGAGCCGGTCTCGGATATCAGCGCCAGCGAGGAATACCGGCGTGAACTGGTAAAAGTCCTCACGGCACGGGTCACCAAAGAAGCCATGTCTAGAGCGAAGGCAGGTTAAGGAGGAGAGTATGCTGAAAGAGCTGAAACTGACAATTAACGGTCAACCGTATGAGCTTTCGATACATCCCCGGACTTTACTGGTTGAAGTCCTGCGGGAACAACTGGGATTAACCGGCACCAAACGCGGCTGCAACGAAGGCGCCTGCGGCGCCTGTACCGTCGTCATGAACGGTAAATCCGTAAAATCATGTTCGGTGCTGGCATTATCCGCCAACGGCGCGGAAATCACCACCGTGGAAGGCCTGGCAAAAGGGGCCGAACTTCATCCCCTGCAGAAAGCCTTCCTGGATTACGGCGCATATCAGTGCGGTTTCTGTACAGCCGGCATGCTGATGTCATGCAAAGGACTTTTAAATATGTTCCCCAACCCCACGCCGGAGCAGATTCGCGACGGCATCGACGGCAACATCTGCCGCTGCACGGGCTACAACAGCATTTTGCGGGCGGTGGAAGCGGTCAGCCGGGGTGATTATAAGGAGACAAAATGAGCGAGAAATACTCAGTTATCGGTAAAAATGTACATCGCGTAGACGGTACGGAGAAAGTCACCGGTACCGCCAAGTACACTTTTGATATCGTCTTGCCCAATATGCTTTACGGCAAAATCCTGCGCAGTCCCTATGCCAGCGCGAAAATCGTCAGCATCGATACCAGCAAGGCGGAAAAGATGGACGGCGTTTACGCGGTGGTTACCGCCAAAGATACTATCCACAAGAAACAGGGTATCTGGCGCCGTTTCCCCGAACTGTGCGACGAAGAAATCCTCTGCAGCACCCGCGTCCGCTATATCGGCGACCCGGTAGCCGCCGTCGCCGCGATCGATGAATATACGGCCGAAGAGGCGTTAAACCTGATTGACGTGGAATACGAACCGCTGCCCGCGGTCTATTCCCAACTAGACGCAATTAAAGAAGATGCGCCACAGGTTCATGACGGCGTCGAACTGAACATCAACGTCACCCGCCACATTGAATGGGGCGATGTTGACGAAGCCTTCAAACAGTGCGATGTTATCCGGGAAGACCACTTCGTCTGCTCTTCTCAGGCACACATGTGCATGGAAACACACTGCGCCGCGGCCAGTTATTCTTATGACGGCAAACTGACCGTCTGGGCCTCCACCCAGGCTTCTTATTATACCCAGGTACTGCTGGCCGGCATGCTGGGCATGAGAGAAGGCGATATCCGCGTGATTAAGCCCCCGGTCGGCGGCGGTTTCGGCGGCAAGTTCGAACTGGATTCCGCCCAATTCTGCGCGGCGTTACTTTCCAAGAAGATCTGCCGCCCGGTACGCATCGTCCTGAGCCGTGAAGAAGAATTCACCGCCACCAAAAGGCGTACCCCCATCGTTTACACTTCCCGCATCGGCGCCAAGAAAGACGGCACGATCCTGGCCAAAGAAATCCGCGGCATCACCGACGGCGGAGCTTACACCGGCATGGGCGCGACCGCGCTTTACCTGACCGGTTTCTTCTCCTCCTTCCCCTATAAATATCCCAATTACCGCTATGACGGTTACCGTGCTTATACCAACACCGAACCCACCTCCGCGATGCGCGGTTTCGGCGCACCCCAGGCCGTATTTGTCGGCGAGCAGCAGATTGATTTAATTGCCAAAGATTTGGGCATTGACCCCATCGAAATCCGCCGCAAGAACGGTATGGTCCCAAATTACGAAGTGCCCGGTCAGGCTTTTATCCAGAGCTGCGGTTTACATCAGTGCCTGGACAAAATTGATAATTACATTAAAGAACGCGGCAAACTACCTGCCAACCACGGCATCGGCATCGCGGCTTACGGGTTCATGTCCGGCGGTATCTTCAACTGGTTCGATACCCCCTACGCATTCTCATCCGCCATCGTGAAATTAAGTATTGACGGCAAAGTAGACCTGTTCACCGGCGCCTGCGACATCGGCCAGGGTTCGGATACCACACTCAGCATGATCACCGCCGAAGAACTCGGCGTGAAACTTTCCGATATCCGCATTCACGCCGCCGATACCGCCATTTGTCCCGCCGACCTCGGCGCCTGGGGCAGCCGCGAAACCCTGATGAACGGCAACGCCTGTAAGATGGCTGCAGCAGATGCCAAGCGCCAGATTATCGAATTTGCGGCCGCCAAGATGGGCGTCAATATCGTTCATGACCTGGATATCCGGGACGGCTGGATTTATCTGGCCGACCGTCCGGAACGCCGGGTTTCTTACTATGACATCGTGCGTGAAGCCATCCGCGGACGCGACGGCGAGACCATTATCGGCCGCGGGCATTATACCCCGCACCGCAAAGGCATGATTTCACCGGCCTACAGCTTCGGCGTGCAGGCGGTTGAAGTTGAAGTTGACCCCGAAACCGGCAAGATGAAACTGATTAACGTCGTCACCGCCCACGAAAGCGGCACAGTCGTCAATCCTATCGGCATCACCGGCCAACTCGAAGGCGCCATTATGATGGCCGGCGGCTACGCCCTATGCGAAGACCAGCCGATGGACCAGGGCAAAATCCTGAACCCGTCTCTGGCCGACTACAAGGTCATCCGCTCGCTGGATATGCCGCAGACCCAGATTATCGAAGTCGATACCTACGAACCGGAAGGACCCTTCGGCGCCAAGGAAGCCGGGGAAGGTTTAACCAACCCGACCGCCGGCGCCATCGCCAACGCCGTCCGCAACGCTGTCGGCGTTACGGTCAACACCCTGCCGATTACTCCGGAAAAGATTTTCCGGGCAATACAGGAGAAAAAAGCGAAAGAAGCCCAGGCGAAAAAAGCAAAGTAGTTTTTATGTAAATCAGCGGAGGGGGGAAGCCCCTCCGCTTCACCCAGGTTTTACAGGGAAAAAGCACAAAAATAGTTTACCAGGAGAGTAACCGATGAGTTATAAATGTCCGGTCTGTATCAAGGTTTCCACCACGCCTCTGGACCTTGCCCGCCATATGATCGGGCGCGGCGATAAAGAACACCGCGATTGGATTGCGTCCAAAGGCTTTAAGTACTCGGAACTGCTCACCATGCAGCTCAGTTCCTTCGGCGGCGAAGGCTACCGAGCCATCTCCGAAGTTCTGGAACGCGAAACCAAGATGAAATAGCGAAAAGCTATTTTAGTTAAATCTATTTCCAGGTCTGTGCCATCGTTTTACTTTCAATGGAAAGTTAGATGATGGCACAGTTATTTATCAGGCCGGCAAAGGCAAAATTTGAATAGCCAAACAAATACTAAGCTCTAAATACGAAATGCTAAACAATATCTAAAGTTTTAAATTCAAAAATGATGTTTATTTATTTTTCCAGACAGGTTTTCTTTTTTCCAAGAACGCCTGCAAGCCTTCCTGTCCGTCCGCTGTTTCCCAGGTCTGAATGCCCAGGTCGGTAGCACGCTGCAATGCGCCGTCAAATTCTTCCATGTCGGCGCATTGATAGAAAATATCCCGGACAAGTCTCATGCTGAGGCTGCTTTTATCCAGGAACTTGCGGGCTAATTCCTCCGCAGCTTTGTCCAGTTCTTCTTCGGGCACGACTTTGTTAACCAACCCGATGCGGTAGGCTTCCTGCGCGGTAATGCTTTCTCCCAGTAAAATTATCTCAAATGCTTTTTTCTCGCCCATTATCCGGGGAAAAAGCGCGGCCGCCGCCGGCGCCAGGCCGCCCAACACTATTTCCGGCTGGCCGAATTTAGCTTTCTCCGAGGCGATGGCCATATCGCACCCTGCCACAATTTCACAGCCGCCGCCGAGGGCGACTCCATTCACCACCGCAATTACCGGTTTACCCAGGTCTTTTAACAGCGTGAAAATACTGCCGAATTCGTGCATCATCAGCGGCATTTTATCGCCGACGTGGTCTTTTACTTCGACACCGGCACAAAAGGCTTTGCTGCCGGCACCGCGGACAAGCAGCACTTTCGTCGCCTCATCCGTTTTCAGTTCTTCCAGCGCGTTGACAATCTCCAGTATCGCTTCGTAATTAATTACATTCACCGGGGGACGGTTTAGCGTCAGCACGGTGATGCCTTCTTTTTTCTCAAGTACAATATTCCTGTATTCCATATGACCCTCCCTAGAATATCATTTGAGATGAATATATTCTCATTCTGGTGAAATGTTACTCCCCCGCGTCCCCTTATGTCAATCAGCATTTTTACTGAGCTCGCGTATTTAGGATTTCTGCACTTTATGTTAATATAATGCTATCAAATAAATATCTGAGAGATTAAAATGCCGACAGGAATGGAACGTATCCCGGAACAGCGACTGCAAAAACTGGCCAATATCCGCGCCATGGGGATTGACCCTTACCCGCCCCGTTACCAGCGCACGCACACGGCGCAGCAGGCGGTGGAACTACTGGCACAGGCGGAACAATCGGGCAAGATTGAAACCGAAGAAGTGAACGTCGCCGGCCGCGTCATGGCCAACCGCTCCATGGGTAAAATCTCGTTTCTGGATGTTCAGGACGGCTCCGGGAAAATCCAGTTGTTCCTCAGCAAGAGCGTCCTGGATGAACAAAGTAATGCCCTCGTTAAAGAGCTGGATATCGGGGACTTTGTCGGCGCCAGCGGCGTGGTTTTCCGCACGAAAAGCGGTGAGCCTACGATTCGCACCAAAACGTTGACGATGTTATCCAAATCGCTGCAGCCGCTGCCCGAAAAATGGCACGGTCTGAACGATGTCGAACTCCGTTACCGGCAGCGTTACCTCGACCTTATTTCCAACGAAAACGTCCGGAAAACCTTCCGGCTGCGCAGCCGGATTGTCAGCGCCATCAGAAGATATATGGACGGGCAAGGTTTCCTGGAAGTGGAAACCCCGATTTTACATCAGGAAGGCGGCGGCGCGGCGGCTAAACCATTTGTGACCCACCATAATACCCTCGACCGCGACCTGTACCTGCGCATCGAGACGGAATTACACTTAAAAAGACTGATTATCGGCGGGTTCGATAAGGTCTATGAACTGGGACGTATTTTCCGTAATGAAGGTATTTCCTTCAAACATAATCCGGAATTCACCTCGATGGAAAGCTACGAAGCTTATGCCGATTACAATTCCGTGATGGAAATGCTGGAACAGATGGTATCTGCCGTCGCCATGGAAATTCTGGGAACGACGGTCGTACCGCACGGTGAAACGACCATTGATTTAAAGGCGCCCTGGCAGCGGTTGTCCTTCCGGGATGCGATTACCCAATACAGCGGCATTGATTTTGTGCAGTACCCCAATGCCGACCTGCTGCGTGCCAAAATGCGGGAAAAAGGCCTGAACGTTGACCCGGCAAGCAACTGGGCGCACCTGGTGGACGATTTGCTCTCGACGTTTGTCGAACCGAAACTCATCCAGCCGACTTTCCTGATTGATTACCCGATTTCCCTGTCGCCGCTGGCCAAGAAAAAACCCGGCCAGGAAAGAGTGGTGGAACGCTTCGAGGCTTTCGCCGGCGGGATTGAAATCGCCAATGCCTTTACCGAACTGAACGACCCGCTGGACCAGCGGGAACGGTTTGTCCAGCAGGCAAAAGAAAAACAGACTGACGGCGAAGCGAGCGGCGTGGACGAGGACTTCCTGCTGGCGATGGAACACGGCATGCCGCCCACCGGCGGGCTCGGCGTCGGCATTGACCGCCTGATCATGATTCTCACCAATAACCAGTCAATCCGGGAAGTGATTTTATTCCCGACGTTGAAAGGGAAGGCGGAAGAACAACCATAAGTGTATTCTCCATTCTGAAGTTACGCAGTACCTGAAGAATCTCCTGCACTACTCATTAGGCAGGGAGACCCTTCATCCTTCAGCGGAAGGACTCAGGGTGGTAACAGAAGAGAGGGATATCCATTCCAGCGGAGGCTGGAATCCAGTAGTGATAAACCATTACAATAATAACTGATAGCTGAGGATATAAATAAAGGAACTAAGTAATTTCTCCCCTTTGTAAGGGCTATAGTCCCGCGAATTTATTTAGGGAGAGATTAAGAGGGATTTATACTATGTTAGACTTAAAATTTATTCGTGAAAATCCGGATGTCGTCCGGCAGGCGATGGTCAACCGTCAGGAAAAATCATCCCCACTGGATGAAATCCTGCAGCTGGATACCGAACGCCGGCAGAAAATGACCGAACTCGAAGATTTGCGGCGCAACCGCAAACAAGCCTCCAAAACCAGACAGGCCGATGCCGCCGAAGAAGGCCGCGCTTTACGCACCAAAATCCACGACCTGGAAGAGACCGTCAATAATCTGGACGTTAAGCTCCACGACCTGCTTCTCCAGATGCCGAACATTCCCAGTCCCCAGGTGCCGGTGGGCAAGGACTCCAGCGAAAACGTCGTCGTGCGCAGCTGGGGCGAACCGAAAAAACTGGCTTTCCCGGCGAAACCGCACTGGGAACTGGGCGAATCGCTGGGCATCATCGACTTCGAACGCGGCGTCAAACTCTCCGGCACGCGTTTCTATATTCTGCGCGGACTGGGCGCCCGGCTACAGCGCGCGGTCATCGCCTACATGCTGGATTTGCACACGCTGCAGCACGGCTACAAAGAAATCTATCCGCCGTACATGGTGAAAAAAGAAATGCTGGTCGGCGCAGGGCAATTACCCAAATTTGTCGATAACCTCTATCATGATATCGAAGAGGACTACTGGTGGGTGCCGACGGCCGAAGTGCCGCTGACCAACCTGCACCGCGATGAAATCATCCCGCCCGGCATGCTGCCGTTCTACTACGTCGCCTACACGGCCTGTTTCCGCCGCGAAAAGATGTCCGCCGGTAAAGACACCCGCGGCATCAAACGGGGCCACCAGTTTGACAAGGTAGAGATGTACAAGTTCGTTGAGCCTGAAACATCCTGCGGCGAACTGGATAAAATGGTGCATGACGCCGAAGAGGTCTGCGAAAAGCTGGGCCTGCCCTACCGCATCGTCCAAATCTGCACCGGCGATATAGGTTTCGGCTCCACGATGACCTACGACATCGAAGTCTGGGCACCGGGCTGCCAGGAATGGCTGGAAGTCAGCTCCTGCTCCAATTGCGGCGATTTCCAGGGGCGGCGCGCCAACGTCCGCTTCCGTCCCGCGGCTGATGTCAAACCCCAGTTCGTGCATACCCTCAACGGCTCCGGACTGGCCCTGCCCAGAATTATGATTGCCATCATGGAAAATTACCAGCAGGCAGACGGCTCGATTGCGGTGCCGCAGGTTTTGCAGGACTTCCTGCATACCGATGTCATCAGGAAAGACTAATTCGGCTGGTTTCGCATTAAGAATTAATAAAGATAAATGCTCGTAGCTGTAGGGGAGGGTTTCCGTAGACCACAGTCGAAGGTACTCAGTTTTAAAAACTGATGTACGAACCCGACCGCCACTATTCCGCTCAGGTATTTATCATTAGATATTTGAAAACACCCGGACACAAACACGAAAATAATTTCCTTTACTAATCGTCCGGTATCTCTCAAACGATACAGGGTATTGTATAATTTAGTTGAGAAGTAAACTACACATCAAAAGTAACTGCCCAAAGGAGCGAAATAATGGCTGACATCAAAAGCGCCTACGAAATCGCGATGGAGAAAATCAACAAAATAGAATCGGCCACGCCGGAAGAACGGCTGAAATGGAAATATATTCCAAAAGGTGAGGAACTGGCCGGGAAATACCTCAAAGACGATATCAATCTCACTGCGGAACTAGCCAAATACGGCGAGCAGGAGCGGAAATATGTCGTGCAAGGCATCTCTTCGATACTCATCCGCAATATTGACCTGCCGAAGAATGACGCCGTGAAGAAAAATAACAAAAAAGCGATGGACGGGCTCAGCGCTATCAAGAAAGACAAAAAAGGTCTGGAGAACGCATTCAGCAAAATCAGATACATCTTCAACCACTATTCCGAACAGGGCGAAGCGCAGAAAAAAGCAGCCTACGAACAGGTTAAAGAAGAATTCATGATGAAGGTGCAGCAGGCTCTGGCGCAGCAGGGCTCGAACGCCAGAATCAACGCCGTCGACATCGAACGGCAGCCGCAATTCCAGGAAGAATGGCGGAAAATGCTGATGCGGCTGGATTCGCAGTACCTGCAGCATTTAAACGAGTACAAGCACGAGCTTCAGGCAATCAATTAGGCTCCCGGGGACGAGGCGGTAAATGGATATTGATGATGTAAAAATCCAGGAAGCGGTGGAACATACCGAGATTCTGCGGGCGCCGAAACAGAGCCTGACCACTTTCGGGACGACCAATATCTATTACTATCTCGTGACCGAACCGGCGTACGCGGAACTGACCCCGAACGTCCATGAAACCGTCGTCCGGGAAGGCCGGGTCATCGCCGAAAAACCGCGTATTGTGACCCCCTACTATTTATCATCATTGGAAGGCTTCAGCGATAATGCCCGCCGCTACTTCGATTCCCTGGTGAAAACCTACGGCACAAGCGTCCAGGGGCTGCTCTACGCCTACCGCAACGAGCCTAAAGAGATGAACATCGCTTCGGACAGTCTGCCGGCGGTGGTGGCGAAGTTGAATGAAGACCTCGACAAACGCGGCGACCCGCTGACCGCTATCATTAAAGGGCTGGATGCAATGTGGGACGTCGCCATCATCAAATTTATTTTTGAGATGACACAGCGTTCCGTGGATAATAACGTCCGGCAAATGAACGCCCGTGGTTTGCTGGCGATGGACGACAAAGGCATCCCTGTCGAAGCCCGCGCCAGAATCGAAGGGATGTTCATCCAGGCCAAAGCCGGCAATTTAGACCCGCGCGTAATCAAAGACGAACTGGACCGCTGGAATATTTTCCCCGAATACGAAGACCGGTTCCTCAGCCTCTTTTTAAAATAACGGTGAAGTGATAAAATAGAAACGTGCAAATTTCTGTAATCGAAGCGCGCGACCTTTCCGAAGCATGGTTCCTCTGTCTGAGCAAAACCCTCAGTGACGGCTATGACTACCGCATCGAGCGCGGCAGCTATAAAGGACAGCGCCGCAAGCAGCTTGATTTTTTTATGTGCCACATTAAATATCCGGGCACGCGTCCGCTAATCCCGGATGTGCCGCAGGGCGTCCCCGCCCCCAGCACCATGGAATACGTCGAAAATTATCTGCCGTACCTGATGACCGCACACCGCGCCGAAGGCGAACAGTACACCTACGGACAGTATCTGGAATCGCAGATTACCGAGGTCATCCGCATGTACAAAGCGGACGGCCACAACACCAACCAGGCTTACATGACCGTCGGGGAACCGAAGGCCATTTTTCTCACCGACCCGCCGTGTTTACGCGGCATTGACACGCGCATCAAAGACAATAAACTCGATTTTTATATTTATTTCCGCTCCTGGGATTTGTGGGCAGGTTTTCCTTCCAACCTGGCCGGCATCCAGCTGCTCAAAGAATACATGGCCTCTGAAATCGGTGTGGACGACGGGGAGATGGTGGTGATGAGCAAGGGGCTGCATATTTACGAGTACTGCTGGGACCTGGCGAAAATGGTGGTTAACCGGTAAATTCCCGCCGCCTGTTGCCTTCAGAAAATTTTCACACCCTGAGCCGGATGAAGGGTCTCCCTCCCTATTGAGTAGTGAAGGAGATTCTTCTGGTACTGCGGTAACTTCAGAATGAAGACCGTTAATTCAATTTTATTCCGGATTTAGGATTTGTTTGGTAATTGGTATTTGGAACTTGGAATTTGTTTAGTATTTCGATATTAGTGCTTCGAATTTAATTTGTTATTTTCTGACTTTCACATCCAGGTAGAGGTCGCCGCCGTTCTTGCCTAGGCCACGCAGCCGGATGCTGCTGCCCGTTTTCATTCCGGCGGGGATATTCACCGCCAGCTTCTTTTTACCCAGACCGGTTTTTAAAGTCACAGTTTTTTCCACGCCCGCCGCCGCTTCAGCCGCAGATAATTTAAAATTCCGCCGCATATCAACACGCGGTTTCATGCCGAAAAGCATCCTCAAGGTGAAATTGGAGAACCATTTTATCATACGGAGTTCCAGCCGGTCGAAAAATCCCAGCTTTCTCTCGGTAGGCGCAGGACCAAAATACTCCGGCGGCACATCATCGTTGCCGTCGCCGTTCAATTGCCGGTTAACATCTCCATTCACGTTCCTGTTGATATTCGCCGAGCCGTTACCGTAACGGTAAACCCGCTGACCGGCGCCGCCCGGCCCGGAATAAAACGTGAAAATGACGCCGTTGCCGCTGAAAAACGTGCGGTTCATAAAATCCTGGTCGAACCTGAGGCCGGCCTGCCGGAACATCTCGTTCATCGCCGCCACCGTCTCCGGATTGGAAAAAGCATCGCGGAAAATATCCGATTGGGCGTTGCCGTAACCGGAGTAAACGTTGGAGTCGAATCCGCTCTTCAGCGCATAGTCGTACTGACGTCGCTTCCCGGCATCGCTCAGGATGCTGTAAGCTTCGTTGATTTCTTTGAACTTCGCTTCGGCTTGCTTCTCATTGCCCGGGTTTTTATCGGGATGATATTTAAAAGCGAGTTTGCGGAAAGCGTTCTTGATATCGTCTTCGGTGGCGTCCTCAGGAACCCCGAGGATTTGATAGTAGTCTTTCACTTAGTTAATTATAACACTAAGCCTGCGGAAAAAATCGTGATATTAGACACACCAACACAAAAGACAGAGCGCTGAAATATTCTGTTGCTAAAAAACAGTGATAGCTAAACGAACATTATAAACGATAAATCCCTCTGTAATCTGAGACTATCAGGGAATCATGCTTTATGTCGGAAAAATGGATTCCCGCCTTCGCGGGAATGACAAGCTGAAGCTACCAGATTCAACTACACTTGAATCTGGTAGCTCATTGAGTAATCACCCCGGCCATTGAAAAAGACGTATATGGAATCATTTCGCAGTCTGGTCGGTCCGGTTCGGTTTCAGGTTGCTCATCTGTTTCATCTGGTCTTTCAGTTCATCCAGCCAGTTCGCCGCGCGGACATCGCGTTCCAGCAGGTATTTCAGGTAACCGCGGATGATATCTTCCAGTTCCAGCGACAGGGCGTTATCTATTTTCAGCCGTCCGACGGCGTTATAGTTATTCCGCTGGATAAATCGCAGCACTTTGAGCGCGTTCACCGAAATCGCACGGGCGAACGGCTGATTCGGCGCGCATTCCGGGCACAACGTCCCGCCGATACCGGCGCTGAACGAATTAATCGTCGGTTCCAGTACACGGCGGCAGACCACACATTCCTGCAGCTGGGGCCGGTAGCCGCATTCCTCCAGCAAATGAATCTCAAAGTAACGCAGCAGCAATTCCCGGTTATTGGTCTGGCAGAGGTTTTGCAGCGTTTCCAGCAGCAGGCGGAACAGGCGCTCATCCGGGACGTGCTCCGCGGTAAATTGATTGGCTAATTCGGTGATGTAAAGGGCGTAGGAAGTCAGCCAGAGGTCGGTTTTTAACAGTGTGAAACTGTCGACCGTTTGACTGCCGGTGACCGTATCCAGATTATGCCCCTTTGCCAGCGTGACCTGACTGTGGGTTAAAAGTTCCAAATGTCCCGATAGTTTGCTCTTGGGACGGCGCACGCCTTTCGCAACGGCCTGAATTTTACCGAATTCCGGCGTATACAGGGTGAGAATCCGGTCGGCCTCGCCCAGTTTGGTCTTTTTAATAATGATTGCTTCCGTCTGGTATTCCCGCGTTCCGGGCATGCTTCAGCCTGTCTTTTCCGCCACAAAAATCATTTCCGGCGACGCTTCGATAAAGGCGGACTTATCAAAATTGCCGTAAAATTCCACGATTGTAAAACCGCAGAGATTTAAAAGGTGCTCGATTTCATAACGGTAAAAATAGCGCATCGGAAACGCTTGTACCAGTCTTTCTTTGCGACCGTCGGGATAGGTCACATAAAAGACGAACTCAATATCATTATACTGCTCGGCGTGGTGGAATGCCGCCGTGCGTTCGGTGCGTTTGACCAGTCGTCCGTCCGGCAGCTGTAAAGATTCCCCGACCGCCATTTCCATAAAGAACCTGGTATCCACCAGCCGCGGTAAATAAGTGTGAAATACATCGAAGACCAGCTTGCCTTTTTCCTGCAGATGCCGGTGGATGCAATTGAGACACGCCTTTTGTTCTGCCACCGTGATGAGGTGCTGGAAAGGCCGGAAAGGAATCGTCACCAGCGCGTATTTTCCGCCGGTAGCGAATGCGGTCATGTCGCCCTGCAACAGGCGAATCTTCTTTTGAACTTTTTCAGGCAATTCCGCCACTTTTTCGCGGCATTTCTGCAGCATGTATGGCGAAAAATCGAGGCCGGTAATCTCGCAGCCGGCGGTTGCCGTCGGAATCAGCACGCGGCCGGTGCCGCAGCCTAATTCGAGGATTTTACCGTCCGCTTTTGTGGCGTAATCCACGAAAAATTCGATATCGCGGCGGGTGAGGTTTTGATACATCGCATCGTAGAATTCGGAGACAAATTCGAGGTCTTCATAGCCGCTGCTTCTGGTCATTAACCCTCCCGCGCAGTTCGCCGATTCTGTTGCTGTGGGAATTCTAACGATTAAACGGAGGGATGTCAAGGAAGGAAGCAATCAGCGGTCAGCCGTCAGCAATCAGCTATTTAATGAAAGTTTCGAACGCTCTCAATTCGGATTTGCCTGAAAGGGGAAATTGACAACTATTTTATCGCCGCTATTTACCCAAAGGCCCACCCCTTCATCCCCGCCCTATTAGGGTGGGGAAAAAATACGAGAAGGAGTGCTATCGCACTCCTTCTTCTGGAGTTTGTACTTAGTCCCAACCCTAATTTTTAAAAACCACCATGAAATTAAGCTGCTAAAAATTACACAAAATTATTTTGTAAACAAAGCCAGATTATCCGGCTTGCGGTAGCCCCGACGCAGCAGGATATCCCGCTCTTTCATCAGGCAGGCGCGGTTGTGGGCAAGGGCTTTATCAAATTCACCGTTCTGCCAGGCATACATGCACAGCAGACCTTTATCATTAAACGGGTCGCCGTGGGCGGGGATGCGCAATTCGCGGACGGCATTGAATTTAGATTCGAATTTTTCCCGCTGCAGCTCGCACTCGACGTTGACGGCCCGGCCCAGCTGGCAAGTCAGGACATTTTTTTCGAAAGCGGTATTGAAAGCGTAAAAAGGTTTTTCCAAGGTATCTATGATTTTGGCAACGCGGTCATTCAATTCAGCGATTTCTTCTTTCTGCTTCACCCAGAGTATCTGCAAGTACTGGCTGTTGACATAGCCGAAAATCACCTGCTGGATGCCTTCGTATTCCCGCCAATCGCCGGTATTGCGGTAGCGCCCGTTGAAATCCCCGATGGTCTCGATATCAATGATGGTGCCCTTAAAATCCGAAACAATCTCTTCCCTGAGTTCCTGTATCAAATCCAGCTCCTTTGATTACCGCTATACCGGGAATTCCAGCTTGTCTTCACGGAATATCTGGCTCACCGACTGATTATCGTGAATCCCCATCACGACTTTGGCTAATAACGGCGCGATGGAAAGAACTTTCACTTTGCCGCTCGCCAGTTTCTCCTGAGGCACCGGCACGGTATTGGTTACCACCAGTTCTTTGATGCCGGAAGAACGCAGCAAATCCATCGCGGCGCCGACCAGAACAGGATGGGTGATGGCCAGATAAACTTCTTTGACCCCGGCTTTAAACAAGGTTTCCGTTTCTTTAATGATACTGCCGCCGGAAATAATGTCATCGATGACAATGGCGGTCCTGCCTTCCACGTTGCCGACGATATCAAAAAATTCCAGTTCTTTCCCGCCGATGCCTTTACGGCGCTTGGTCATAACCACCATCGGTATCTGCAGGATATCGGTATATTTTTCAGCCATTTTCACCCGACCCGCATCGGGAGAAACAATCACGGCATCTTTGAATTCTTTTTTACGTAAATAACCGGCCAGCGTGGGGACGGCGGTCAGGTGGTCCATCGGGACGTTGAAGAAACCCTGGATTTGCGCCGCGTGCAGGTCCACTGAGACCACACGGTTAGCACCGACCGTGGTCAGAATGTCGGCGACCATTTTCGCCGTCACCGGCTCACGCCCGGTGGATTTATGGTCCTGACGCGCATAGCCGAAATAGGGAATGACGGCCGTAATCTGCCGTGCCGAAGCCCGGCGGCAGGCGTCAATCATTATCAGTAATTCCATCAGGTTTTCATTCACCGGCGGACAGGTGGGCTGAATGATAAAGACATCCTTGCCGCGGACGCTTTCTTCAATCTGGACGTGCGTTTCAGTATCGGCAAAAGTGGCGATGCGGATATCGCATAAAGGGACGGAGAGGATGGTGGCGATTTCTTTCGCCAGCCCCGGGTTAGCGCGCCCTGAAATCAGCCTGAGCTCGTTGGCACAAGCGGCTTTTTCGACCATATCAACCTCCCGGCAAATACTAAATTAAGCTGTGTTTAGAGCTGCTGTCGGCCTTCAAGCGCCCGGGTCAGAGTGGTATCATCGGCATATTCCAGTTCGGTGCCGAAAGGCAGCCCGCGAGCCAGCCGCGTGATGTTGATACCCGAGGGGGACAAAAGCTGGTTCAGGTACATCGCCGTCTGTTCGCCCTCAAGGTTCGTGTTGGTAGCCAGAATCACTTCCTTCACCGCGCCATCCTGAAGGCGCACGGCTAATTCCTTGATTCTGACATCGTTGCTGCCGATTCCCTCAGTGGGCGAAATTGCTCCATGTAAAACATGATAAAGCCCTTTGTAGACGCCGGTATGCTCGATGGCCAGGATGTCCTGCGGCTGTTCCACGACGCAAACTTTACTGCGGTCGCGCTGGTCGTTGCGGCAGATGGCACAGGGGTCGGAATCGGTTACGTTAAAACAGGTGGAACATAATTTAATTTTCTGCTTGATGGAAAGGATTGCTTCTGCCAGCTGGATGGCCTGTTCCTGCGGCGAGCGCATGAGATAATAGGCGATACGCTGCGCGCTTTTCGGCCCGATACCGGGTAACCGGTTCAATTCCTGTATCAGGCGGTTGATGGCGTCAGCGCCCTGGACGGTCCCTTGATTCAATTAAATTCTCCTGATTTTTCTTTAGAAAAGGCCGGGGATTTTCAGGCCGCCGGTGACTTCTTTCAATTGTTCGGCTGCGGCTTTCTGGGCTTTGTCCTGAGCGTCATTGACAGCTTTAATGATCAACTGTTCCAGGTTTTTGGTATTCTTCGGGTCCACAACTTCCGGTGAAATTTTCACCGACATGATTTTCTGTTCGCCATTAACCACGACGGTAACGGCGCCTTTACCAGCTTCGCCCTCAATCTGCATTTTCTTTAATTCTTTCTGGGCTTTGTCCAATTTTGATTTTAACGCCTGGGCCTGTCTGATCTGTTCGAAATTCATTGTTCCTCCACTTCAATTTGTGCGCCTAACTTCAGCGCTTCTTTCATCGGGTTATTGCCGTTTTCCAGGATACACTGCACGCGGCAGGTGTGTCCCAGATAATTACTGAATATTTTCTCTACCACGCGGTGATTTTCGATTTCTTCCAGTTTTTCCTTGAAGAATGACTGCCGGAAGGACAGCGTCAGGGTATCGTTCTCAAATAACACCGGTCTGACACCGCCGCTGCGTAAAATCGCCAGGGCTTTGCTCTTTTTAGTATCGGCGGGAGCCTGGTCGATGACTGTGCGCCATTCTACTCTCAACCTTTCGGGCACGCTGCCGGCTGCCAGGGGCGAATGCGTTTCGGCCACGGCCGCCGCAGGCGGGTCCGGTTTAACTTCAGGTTTTTTCACTTCCGCCGGGACAGGCTGTGCCGGCGAAATTGATGACGGAGCGGGTTTCTGCGCGACCGGATGGTACGCTGCCGGGTGTGCCGGTTTTGGGTCCGGCTGCGGTTGATATTCCACCGGACGGACCGCTTTCGGAGCTTCATCTTCTTTCATCGTGGCGTCCACGATGGCTAATTCCATCGGCAGCGCGGAGTGGTTTTCCGTGCCTAATTCCACCTGGCTGAAAAGCTTCAGCGCTTTCAGTATCTTGGGTAAAGAAGCCCTTTCCGCCAGCTGCTTCAATTCGGACAAATCTTCACCGGTCATATCCACCGAACTTTCGGAGCCCGTTTTCACCAGCAGCAGCGAACGTAAATACTCCACCAGTTCGCGCTTGTAATTGCGCAGGTCCAGCCCGTCGTTATTGACGCTGTTAATGGTCGCCACGGCTTTGGCCACATCATCGTCCACGATATATTTAATCAATTCGCGGACGCGGGCATCGCCGGTAATCCCCAGTAAATCCTGCACCTGCTGAAAACTGACATCGGAGCCGTAATAAATCGAAAGCTGCTCCAGCACGTTCCAGGCATCTCTCATACTGCCGGTGGCACTGCGGGCAATCAGCCGCAGCGATTCCTGGGTGATGGTGATATTTTCAGCTTTGCAGACATCGGTCATCCGTTTCATAATGGCTGTCTGGGAAATACGGTGAAAATCGAAACGCTGGCAGCGCGACATGATGGTCGGCAAAATTTTGTGGACTTCGGTCGTGGCCAGGATAAAAATGACATGCGGCGGCGGTTCTTCCAGCGTTTTCAGCAAAGCGTTGGAAGCACTGCTGCTCAACATGTGGAATTCATCTATTATGTAAACTTTATAGCGCGCCTGATTCGGGGCGTAATTCACTTTTTCCCGGAGGCTGCGGATATCGTCCACCCCGGTATTACTGGCGGCATCGATTTCGATGACGTCCATCGCCCGGCCTTCGGTGATGGCACGGCACATTTCGCAGGTGTTGCACGGCTCGCCCTTGCCGCCGGTGGTCAGGCAATTCACGGCTTTGGCCAATATCCGGCCGGTGCTGGTTTTGCCGGTGCCGCGCGGCCCACAGAAAAGATAGGCATGCGAAATCCTGCCGCTGTTCAGGGCATTCAACAAAGTCTGCGTAACCGATTCCTGCCCCACCACGTCGCCGAGGGTCTGGGAACGCCATTTCCGATAAAATACTTGAGACATTTTACTACGGTATATTATACTCTATCCAGAAGGGTTAACCAAAAGAATCTTGAATATTTTTAGAAAATATTTGACATGAGCGTGAATAACACTTATGCTGACTAATAAGTTAACCGCCGGGAGGATAGATTGTGGCTGACCAGAATGAACTGCAGCGAACACTGGGCGTGCCGTTCGAACAGCAGGAACTGCTGACACAAGCATTGACACACAGTTCTTACGCCAACGAAAATCCCGGCACCGCGCCTTCCTCCAACGAAAGGCTGGAATTTTTGGGAGATGCGATTCTGGGCCTGATTGTGGCGGAGAACCTCTTTGAGGACTTTCCCACGATGGCGGAAGGCGAAATGACCCGCCTCCGCTCGATTCTGGTCAAACAGGACACGCTGGCCCGGGTGGCGGAAACGATTAACCTCGGCAGTTATCTTTACCTTGGAAAAGGCGAAGAATCCAGCGGTGGAAGGGAGAAACCGGCCAACCTGGCCCGGGCGCTGGAAGCGTTGATTGCCGCGGTTTACCTGGACCACGGCTATGAAGTCACCGACCAGTTCGTGCTGGAAATCCTGGATGTTGAGCTGGCGAATATCCTGTACCAGGGCACGATTGTGGATTACAAATCACAGCTGCAAGAACTTTTACAGGCGAAAGCACAGCAGACGCCGGTTTATAACCTGATTGAAACCGAAGGACCGGACCACGATAAAAAATTCACGGTGGAAGTGAAACTTGGTAATGAAGTGCTGGCGACCGGCACCGGGCGGAGTAAAAAGAAAGCTGAAACGGAAGCGGCACGGATTGCGCTAGAAAAGCTGAAATAGCCTCTTTACAGAATCACGATACTTTGCTAAACTTTTAGTAAAATCATTTGAAATGAATTATCGAAGCGGGGGTAATATATGGGCAGTAAAAATATGGGCCACAAAGAAGTTAAGAAAGCCAAGAAAGACGCCAAAAAACCGATGACCGGCGCCGGCAGCACGGAAGCACTTCCTCCGGTTGAAGTCATCCGCCGCGGCAAGAAAGACAGGTTCGAAGAAGAATAACCCGGTTAAATTCGAAATACGAATTTCTAAATTCTAAATAAATTCGAATATCGAATTAAGAATGTTAATGTTTTAGATTTGTTTCGAGTTTAGTATTTGGTGCTTCGGATTTGATTTATGAGTAATCCGGCTGCTTTATATGCCGTTGCGCAGGGACGGGTGCAGGGCGTGAATTACCGCGCTTTTACTGCCCGAAATGCGGCCGCGCTGGGATTGACAGGCTACGTCCGCAACTTACCCGACGATTCCGTGGAAATCACCGCCGAAGGCGACAAAAACCAACTGCTAAAACTGATTGACCTGCTGAAAAAAGGCCCGCCGGTGGCACGGGTGGATAATGTGGAAATTTCCTGGATAGAGTACACCGGACAATACCGTGATTTTTCAGTGACCGGCTAACTGATTGAAGTCATAATCTCAGTGACTAAGTTTGTCGAAGTCTTCTTTTCTGATATCAAGGTCTTTCAGGATTCCCGAAACAATTCCATGTTTCAGGTCATGACTGCCTTTGGCATGCCGGTCTAAAACGCAGTTCAGATTTTTCAATCTGCGGGTTAGTTCACGATAGTTCATAGATAAATAGTTACTTCTGTCGCGACTTTCGGCCCGACTAACTCATACGCAGTCTCTTCGACCGCTTTTGGCAGATGTTCCCCATGCGCTTTGATAGAACGGATAAACTCGCCGGCAACACTATGCAGATTATCCATGGCTTCATCGGGAGTATCGCCCCATGCCCGGCAGCCTTTAAGCACCGGAATCTCAGCCAGATATTTGTTTTCGGTTGCCTCGCTCGGCTGATGCATTATCACCGGTAATTTATATTGTTTCATCATTCACCTTAAAACCCGAACGCGACAAGTTTTATAATAAAAATATGAATCAGTCTATTATTTCTCTTTTATCCCGTAATAATCGTCGTTTTGCAGGATGCGGCCTAAAAATCCCGCCGAAGTGCGGTGGGCATCGGTTCCGCAGCGTTTGTTCAGTTCCGCTCCCAGCGCTTCCAGTGTCATCGGTTTATTCCCGTTCGCAACGAGAATGCGGAAAATGCTTTCCTGCAAAGGCAATCCGGGAGTAATAAAATCATCCGCTTTAGCGCAGCAGCTTTGTACTGCTTTTAGAATATCCGCGGGCTTGGGTTCGGTGGTATCGGTTTTGAGTTTCTTCCTGCATTTGGCGCATAAAGAATCTTTGGCTAAAACAGAAAAATCGCGTTTGTTAGTGTCCAGCCATTTCAGGTCAATTATCCATTGTGCTTCAGCTGGTGTGGTCACTTCCTTGCTCATGTCCACCGACCCCCTTTGTTATCTCAAATCGTATCCATTCCTGATTCCGCCATTCTGATGAGTTGCAGATAATCCGTCCTGATGCCGAGCGTTTCGGAAACTTCTTTGTCTACCTGGAAAGGGTCTCCGACAAATATTTTGCCGACATCTTTTACCACCCCGCCGGTCGGGTCTTCATCGTAATCCAGTCTCTGTTTGGCTTCAATAATACCCATATCGAAAGGCAGTGTAAAATACAGGTCGGCAATCACTTTGTCGATTCCCAGTTCCATCAGTGCATCCCAGCCGCCTTCAACTTCCGCGTATTTCTTACTCGGCAGCAGCGACATCAGATTCGGGATGCTGAGATTACCTTTTCCGCCGGCGACTTTCAAAGGGGTGACACTGATTAAATAGTCGCTGGAAAGAATCACATTAGGTATCCAGAATGCCGGGACAGCCAGCGGCTTGGGTAAAGGATTATCCACTTCCACCCAGATACAGTCCTTAACATCCAGCATCAAAACACGGGGAAAATCGTATCCCAAGGTACGGAAATTAGGCAGCACGGATTCGCCGTTCGGCGCGCCGTCCAGCACTACGATGTCCGCGTCGCTGACCTTCCGGATGCCGTCAATAATGGAAGCAATCAGCCGGCGGCTGGTCGTGACAGGGTAAGGCGCTGCGTAACCGACATCCGGTTTAATCAGCACCCGCCGCGCCGCAGATACCGCAGGAGGCGGTTGGAATACAAATTTTTCAGACTCGAAAATCAAACCTTATTATCTCCCAAACTAATTATAACCTATTTACAGTGCCGGTTTGAGCACTATGATTTGCGTTTCGGCCGGTAATTTCCCTTTTTTGAATTCAATTTCGCTGGAATTTACCAGCTGAACATTTTTCTTGCCCTTTAAAAATTCGTCCACGCCGGCCACTGGAAAATCGCAGCGTTCATCGTGGAAATGCATCGGGATAACAATTTTAGCATGTAATTTTTGGGCCAATTCCCAGGCGGTGGCGGCATCAATCGCCCACAGGCCGCCTACAGGTGTCAGCAGGATATCCACCGGCCCGATTTGTTTTATCTGTTCATCGTTGAGCATGTGGCCCAGGTCACCGCAATGGCATAAATGGAGGCCATCAATATCGAAACAAAAAACAGTATTACGCCCGCGTTTTTTCCCCTGGACTTCATCGTGATAGGCAGCCACACCGTAAATTTTTATTCCTTTGACATCGACAGGGTTAACGCTCTTTACAATCACCGGATTGCCCTGAATGACGGCAGTATTGTTATGGTCGCCGTGCTCGTGGCTGACAGTTACGATATCCGCCGGTCCCGTATATTCCGCGGATTTAATCGGACCGCCGGATTTATAGGGGTCGAGAATAATCCGGATACCGCTTTCGGTCGTCATCAGAAAAGATGCCACGCCCAGCCATTTGATTTTCATCTTTCTTTCCCCCGTTATTTTGCTAACGATTGCACCAGGGTAATCAATGTCCGCGTCGGCACCCCGGTCGCGCCTTTGATATAATAGCCCTTGGCGCTGTCCAGCAGCGCCGGACCGGCGATATCCAGGTGCACCCACGGCGTCTTGCCGGCAAATTCCCCGACGAACAGCGCCGCGGTGATAGCGCCGGCATACCGGCCGCCGGTATTCTTCAGGTCGGCCACATCGCTCTTATTCAGTTCTTTATATTCCTCGAAGGTCGGCAGCTGCCACATTTTATCGCCGACTTCCTGCCCGGCGGCAATCACGGCGTCCAGCAACTCCTGATTATTGGTGAAAGCCCCGGTAGTAATATCCCCCAGCGCGATCTGACAGGCGCCGGTCAAAGTGGCGACGTCCACAATCCGTTTTGCGCCCTGCTTGTTGGCATAACAAAGCGCGTCAGCCAGAATCAGCCGTCCCTCGGCATCCGTCGTGATAATTTCGATGGTTTTGCCGTTCATCGCCGTCAGGATATCCGCCGGTTTGAAAGCCGTGCCGCTGGGCAGGTTCTCGGTGGCAGCAACAATGCCCAACACGTTCAGTTTAGGTTTCAGCTGGCCGATGGCCCCCATGGCCGCAATGACGGAGGCGCCGCCGGCCATATCGCTTTTCATGTCGCCCATATGGTCTGAGGGCTTCAGCGAAATGCCGCCGGAGTCGAAAGTGATGCCTTTGCCGACCAGCGCAATATCAATTGTTTTATTGCTTTTGCCCTGATATTTCAGCACGATGAACTTGGGCGGTTCCTGACTGCCCTGAGCCACACCCAGCAGCCCGCCCATCCCCAGTTCTTTCATTTGCCGGCGTTCCAGGACCTCAATCCCAAGGCCGGATTTTTCGGCTGTTTTTTTAGCTTCGGCGGCCATCATCGTCGGGGTCATAAAGTTCGAAGGTTCATTGACCATGTCCCGCGCCTGATTGGCGGCTGCAGCCAGAATTTTACCCAGATTGATGCCTTTTTGTGCGGCATTTTTTTCCGCAGCATTCCCGCAATTAATGATTAGTTCTGCGATTTCACCGGATTCCGGTTTTTTGGTGATGTGCCGGTTGAAAGTATATAAACCCAGTATTGCGCCTTCGGTGACGGCCTCCGCCGCCGTCTCCGGCGGGATGTTATTTACGCCGGTGCCGATTAACGCCGTCTCAATAAATTTCACACCTTTTTTCCGCAGTGTGCGGCAAGCGTCGGACATGGCGATGCGGATTTTATCCGGCGTCAGGTCTTCGCTTTTCCCTAAACCAATAATTACCGCCTTTCCGGCCGGGATTTTGCCCAGAGCATGGATAACGGTGATTTCTCCGGATTTTCCTTTAATTTCACCCTGTTTAATTAACCGGGATATTACGCCGCCCAGCGCGTTGTCCACCGCCGCCAATTCTCCCGTCGGCTTTTTTACACCGTCAATAACACCGAAAAGGATGGCATCCGCTGCGCTTTTGCTGATATCCCCGGTTCTAACTTTTATTTCCAACATTATTCTCCTCGATCCTCCCGCTGGGCATTTATTTTCTAAATAGTGAAGATATTAAGCAGAGAAAGCAGGACAGTTTTGATGAAGCAATTTTTAAGCAAATCACTGAAGTGATAAAGCCGGCGGAAACCATCCTGATAGTTTCCATAACATAAATATTATAGCATCTTCAGGCGGCTTTTTGAGATAAAATTTGTTACAATTATGTAAACTTTTTCTAAAAAACAACCGGGATAAAAGCGGAAGATAACGGCCGGCTAAATAACTTGTCACTCTATATTGTTCAGCCTTCGGTATAGAAAGCCAGACCCAGCGTGCCGGTGCCGCAGGCATAACCCATAATCGGGCTGAATTCGCTGACCCAGAGTTCCCGGCAGTCAAATTCCGCCGCCGCCCGCTGCTTTAATTTTTCAGCCGCTTCCTGGGCGTAGGCATGCAAAACCGCCATGTGTACCGGCTTGCCGCCGACTTTCTCTTTTGTTTTCCGCAGCAGCAGTTCAATCCCTTTATCCCGGTTACGGGCTACGCCGATAAAATTGACGCCGTTATGGACGCTGAGTAACGGGTGGAGATTTAAAATCGAACCTACCTGCGCTGCGATTCGGGGAACGCGGCCGGAACGGTAAACATGACGGATAGTATCGAGCAGCACCAAAGCCATGACTTTATCCCGCATCCCGGCGGCGGCATCCACCACTTCGGCAAAACTCTTGCCTGCTTCCGCCGCCTCCGCAGCCGCCAGTGCGATGAACCCTTCTGCGGCGGTGGCCGTCCGGGAATCCATCACCTCGATATGTGTACCGGGCAGTTCTTTTTTAGCATAATCAACGGCGATTTTCGCCGTATTACAGGTCGTGCTGAGTTTGGCGGACAGGGTAATGCATAAAATGTTTTTAGACTGCAGCGCGGCATCACGGTAAGCGCGTAAAAAATCCTCCGGGGTCGGCGCGGAAGTGCTGAACACGTCGGGATTCTTCAGGAATAATTCGTAGGCCGCTTTGGGGGTGATATCCACCCAATCTTTATAAGCCCTGCCGTCGTAAACGATATTTAACGGTACGATACCGATACGGTATTTTTGCACCTGATCACCGGTGAGGCAGGCAACACTGTCGGTAATAATCGCGGATTGCTTTGAGGTTTTACCGGACATACTATCCCCCACCACCAGTTAACCGGCAGATGGCTGAATCAATGATTTTTTCCCGGCCGTACTGCCATTGTTCAAAGATAAACCGATAGTAATTTCAATGGTAGCACAAGTATTCCGGGAAATTAAATCTGCGTGAATTTGAGGCGCAGCACTTTTTTCGTCTGTCCGGTGACTTTAGCCCGTTCGGCGATGCGGCAGCCGACCACCCACAGAATCCCGGCGTCATCTGTAACAATCGGGATACGGTCGCGCCAGTCATGGGGGATTTTAGCGTCCAGCATATATTGTGCCACCTTTTTCGTCCCCAGCATCCCGCAAGGCTGGAAAAAATCGCCGCGCCGCCGGGCACGCACTGTTAATCCGCCGTCGATCCGGCCGTAATCAAAACAGGCCGTAAACCGGTTATCATCGCTAATTATCGCCGCAGACGGAATGATTCCGGCTTCAACCTGCCAGCCCGCAATTACGGCTTTACCGGGGGTTTTCAGCCGGTGTTCCCCGGCTAAAACGGGAAAAGGATTCAGCGCCGCGGTTGCTTTTCCCAGCAGATAACGGTCATAATCAACCGTAAAAATCAGTCCGTAAGGCAAATTAATTTGTTTCCCGGCCGGTTTGTCCAGCGCCCGGACCATTTCTTCGATATGCCGCGCTTCGATATCTTTCAGGTTACCCACCAGGTTTTCCACCGCCATCCGCAGCAGGTTTCGCTGCGTACCGACCGGTAATTTAAGCAGGGCTTTTTTATCCAGTACGATAACATCGCCCTGTTTCGCGGCGACTTTCAGCCAGTAACGGGCGGCTTCTTTTTCCAGATGGACGATATCGTCGCCGGCAATTTGCGCCGTACGCTGCAGCGCTTCCACAATCCCGGAATTGTAGTTTTGCAGCAGCGGCAGTAACTCCAGCCGGACGCGGTTCCTTAAAGGTTCCATTGACAAATTGGATGCATCCTGCCGCGGCTGTAATTGGCAACGGCGGCAATATTCGCCGGTTTCCGCACGGCGCACCGTCAGCAGCGGACGCACGATTATTAGCTCTTTCCCCGCAACATGCCGTTTTATCAGCGGCTGCAAGCCGCGCAATCCCCGCGTGCCGCTGCCCCGCACCAGATGTAAAAGGATTGTTTCGACATGGTCGTCCAGCGTGTGTCCCACCGCCACCGCATCGGCGCCGACGGCCGCGGCGGTTTCCGCTAAAAATTGGTATCTCACTTCGCGCGCCGCTTCTTCCAGGGAAAGACCGTGTGTTTTTTGGTAGGCAAGCACATCATGTTTGCCGATTGTGACGGGGATGCCCAGACTTTTGGCCAGCCGGGCGACATAGCGGGCGTCGCCGGTCGATTCCTGGCCGCGTAATCGATGGTCGAGGTGGGCGGCGTGCAATTTAATCCCCAGTTCCGACTGCAATCGATGCAGCACGTGCAGCAGGCAAACCGAGTCCTGACCGCCGGAAACAGCCACCATCAGCGTCTGCCCGCGAGTTGTGAGGTGATGCTCCCGGATAAAACCGAGCACCCGCTGCTCTAACGACTTTTTGTCATCCGGCTTTCCGGCCATTTGTTAACACTCTCAAATCTATCTTTCTGAGATTACGCACCTTAACGCCCAAAGTATCTCCAGGTGGTTTACAAAAAGCATTAACCAATAAATTTAAAACAAGCGTTGCCAGACTACCGGTGTGAGCCCAATAACAGTTTGGTGCGCTCGATGGCGGCCGGGTATTCGGGGAAACCCAGTGCCAAACTTACCTGCTCGGGCCGGCCGGAACCGGATTCATCGCAGCGTAAAATCATTCCCAGCACACACGCTTCTGCCTTCATTTCCACCACCCAGATGTCGTCAACTAAATTCCGGAGGTCGTAACTTTTACGGCCGGTATCCCGCTCGTGGTGCCAGGGCAGGCTTTCCAGCGCCAGCAGCCGGTCGATGTCACCCTTGATTTCTTCTTCATTTTTATCGCTCTTGACTTCAACCTGATACTGGGTATAACGCACCTGCGACTGCAACGACGGCACGTTCGCGCCGATGGGCGTCGCCTCCAGCACTTTCAAACCGTCCGGCAGCTGCCGGTTTACGGTATCTACAAACCAGTGCGGCGAAACGACTTTAGTAACCGAAATATCCATCAATTCGTTGTCGGCAGTCACCCCCACTGAAAGCGGCACCGCCAGGGAAATCCGGGGATGGGGAGAAAAGCCTTCGCTATATTCCAGCGGAATGCCTGCCCGGCGCATCGCCCGCAGCCAGAGGCGGATAATATCCAGATGGGATATAAATTTTAATTCTTCACCGCGGCAGAACCGGACACGTAAACGAAACATAATTATTAACCTCGCCTATGCCATCATAACAACCGCAAGGCGGAGTGTCAAAAATTCAGCTTATTTCAGCTCTTATGTTATAATCAAATCGTATGAAAATTCTCGGCATCGAAACGTCCTGCGATGAAACCGCCGCCGCGGTGGTGGAAGACGGCACCAAGATGCTTTCCAACGAAATTGCCTCCCAGGTGGAAATACACGCGCGTTACGGCGGTATCGTCCCGGAAGTCGCTTCCCGGCAGCACACGCTGAGCATCATCCCGATTATCCGGGCGGCGATGCTGAAAGCAGACGTGAAATGGCCGGATTTGAGCGCCATCGCCGTGACCAACGGCCCCGGCCTGGCCGGCTCGCTGCTGACCGGCGTCAATGCCGCCAAAGCCATCGCCCTGGCGCAAAGCCTGCCGCTGGTGGGCGTCAACCATCTGGAAGGCCACATATACGCCAACTGGCTGACCGGCAACGAGCTCAAATTCCCGCTGATTTGCCTGATTGTTTCCGGCGGGCACAGCGACCTGGTGCTGATGAAAGGCCACGGCGATTACAGCCTGCTGGGGCGGACGCGTGACGACGCCGCCGGTGAAGCCTTCGATAAAGCGGCCCGGCTGCTGGGCCTCGGATATCCGGGCGGTCCGGTCATCCAGAAAGCCGCCGAAAGCGGCAAAACCAATGTCCCGCTGCCTAAATCATGGATTAAAGGCACCAACGATTTCAGCTTCAGCGGCATCAAATCGTCGCTGCTGCGGCTGGTCACGGAGAATAAAGAAATAAACAAAAACGATTGCGCCGCCAGTTTTCAGGCGGCCGTCGTCGACGTGCTGGTGACCAAAACGATCGACGTCGCGCAGGAATATAACGTCCGTCAAATCCTGCTGGCCGGCGGCGTGGCCGCCAACAAACCCCTGCGCGAGACATTGACCGCCCGCTCGCCGTTCCCGGTGATTATCCCGCCGTTCATCCTCTGCACGGACAACGCGGCGATGATTGCCGCCTGCGGCTATTTCCGGTTCCGGGCCGGGCAAGTGAGCGATATGGCGCTGGATGTCATCCCTAACCTGAAATTGGCAACTGTTTAAATAATCAAGTTTCAAGATTCAATAATCAAGCAAATTCCGGATAAATTCTAATTTCTAAATCCGAAACCCCAAACAATATCAAATAATCAGATACAAAACTACAATTTATCTTCTCCATACCGGAGAAAGCCGGTATCTACACCCTGCGTCAGGTTTCAGGCGGCCGCTGCTGGAAATACTCAGTTATTAAATGATGTAAGCCCCCACCCACCCATTCTTCCGCCATTCTCATTTTTCGTGTTTTCTTGAATCTTGATTTTTGAACGTTGTAACTTTATTTGATTATTGTTTATTGATTATTGAATCTTTTTCTCGGCTGCTGCGCACTCCCGGCACCTCCCCTGGGTGCACCAATTTTTATACAGGTGCAGTAAGCCCTGCTGCCGCTGGGCGGAATGCACCTGGGAACTGCGCAGCCCGAATTGCGCCATCATATGCCTTGCCACGGTATTGCTTTCCACCACCGGATACGAACCAAACAAAGCCAAAGCTTTTTCCACCAGTGCCGGTTCGCGTTTTATTTGACTCCAGGCAGCCGCGAAAGGCAGCAGGACGTTAATCGCGATGTCATCTGCCCGGGTCTGCCCGATCAGCCAGGGGCTCAAACCCGGATAACCCTTACCGAAATCATAACGTTTGGCCCAGTAACCATCGTCTTCGGCTATTATGCCGTCCGCCAGCAAACGATTGCCCTTTTCGACTGGGGTATCGTCCACCATTGCCATCATTCCCTGGAGCAAGCCGTTTGCCCGGTAACGCGCTACCAGCCGGCTCATCCCCACCATCCGGCGCAGCGGCGAGTTGGCCGGCCGCACCCGGAAAAACTGCCAGGCGCGGTAATCCATCATTTCTACCCGATGCAAGCTTTCCCAGACTTGTTCCAATTCGTTGACGTAAGCGTAATCCTCAAACGGGGCATATTCGCATTCCGGCCGCTGTGAAGGCAGCAGGCCGGCAGTGCCCAGCAGCAAAGCGTCCCGGCAGGTTGAACTCGCAGCATTTTCCAAATCTGCGAGCGGGATGCTTTCCGCCAGCGCCTGAAATGGCACCTGGTTACGGGCATAACCCAGTGCCGTCATGATGCCGGCATAAAGCACCTGCCCGGCCGGCTGCAGCGGCAGCAGCTTTTGAAATTGGCCGGCCTTTTCCTGAAAACGGCCGGCACCGGCGGCCGCCAAAATACGCTGCAGTTTTTCCGGCGAATTTACGGCCATCCCGGCGCAAGGCAGCTGCCGCAGTTGTGGCCGCGCCGTTTCGTCGGCGGATAATTTTCCAGCGTCACCGACGGGATGACAGTACCGTTTTCCAAGGCGATAACATTACCGCAATCCCGCCGCCAGGCCACGTGCAAAACCACGCCGTTGTAGGCCGGGTTGCGGTCGTGTTCGTGTTTGTGCCAATCCGAGGCGTTGACGTGCAGCTCGATGTTGCCCCGGAATGTCTGCCGTTTGACACGGATGACCGCGCCCTGAAAATCCGAGCCCGGCAGGTCGCTGGTTTTACCCGGGTAAATGACCTGCAGTGCGTCACCGGATTCGGTTTTCAACCTACAACCCTGATTCACCAGGTTTTGCCAAGCGACGGTCACCATCTTTTCGCTAATATCTTCGACCAATTTCCGCTCCGGACGGGTTGTTCACACGTACACGCTAGCGTGTATTTACTTCAGTATTACACGTTTACGTGTATTTTGTCAAGCGTTTTATGTTTTATCTTGTTTTTGAATTTGGTCAATGTTTCGGATTTCAGATTTGTTTGGAGTTTCGATATTTGTATTTAGGATTTATTTGACGCCACGAATTTGGTTGGTGATGTCGTTGCGAGATTACGAAGCATTCGAAGCAATCTCAGGGCGGCGGGGTTAGTATCTGTTCAATTCTTAGTCCTCGTTGCGGATTTCGACGCAATCGGGAATTTCGGATTTGTTTGAAATTTGTTATTTAGTCATTATTTGGAGCTTGGATTTTGGTTTTTGGGATTTGTCCTTCCGCCGTTTGACAGTCTGTGCCGGCTGCCAGTAAAATGACGGATATATACCTGCGGAGAAAATACCATGATACCGGAAGAAATTAAAAAACTCATCGGCACCAGCGGTGCGGTGCAATATTATGCGGTGGAAAAAGGCGCCATCCGCCGCTTTGCCGAGGCGGTGGACGATGCCAATCCGCTGTTTCAGGACGAAGAATACGCCCGGAAGTCGCCATACGCCGGGATCATCGCGCCGCCCGGTTTTTTCGGCTGGCCGCAAAAACAGGTTCGCGACAGTCCCCTGGCCGTGGATATCCCGCCGGAACTGGAAGCCGCCTTTGAAAAAGCCGGTTATCCTTTGTCCCTGGTGCTCGACGGCGGCATGGAATATGAATTCTTTCTGCCGGTACGCGCCGGCGATATCCTGTCAGCCGTCACCACCGTGCGCAACCTGCGGGAACGCACCGGCGAAGGCGGCAGTATTATCGTCTCCTTCCTCGATACCGTTTATCACAACCAGGCCGGTGAACTGGTGGCTAAACAGCAGTTGATGTTTGTCCGTCGTTCGTTGAATTCGCCGCCGCCGGAGGCCGTCCATGCCTGAACAACTTTACTGGGAAGATATAGAGGTCGGCGCCGAAATTACGCCGCTGGCCAAAATCGCTACCACGCAAATGCTGGTCCGCTGGGCGGGGGCCTCGGGTGATTTCAACCCGCTGCATTATGACAGCGCCTATGTCGCCTCTGCCGGACTGGGACAGGTCATTGTCCACGGCGCGCTGAAAAGACAGTGGCTGATTCAATTGATGACGGACTGGATGGGGGATCAGGGCTTTTTAAAGAAATTTTCCTGCCAGTACGGGGCGATGGATTATCCCCGGCACATGCAATCCATCAGCGAACCGCAGGACGGCGAGACCTGGCACTGCCGGGGCAAAGTCACCAGAAAATACATCGATGGCGAGATCCACCTGGTCGATTGTAAAGTCAGCCTGGAAAACGGCAAGGGCGAAATCACGACATCAGGCAAAGCCACCGTGATTCTGCCGGGCAAATCAACAGATGCTCATCCGGGATAATTTTGACCCAATTATGAAACTCAAAGCTGACCGCTGAAAGCTATTCGCTCAGCATACAGATATCCGGCAGGTTACGGTATTGTTCCGCGTAATCCATCCCGTAACCCACCACAAATTTATCCGGCACAACAAAACCGCGGTAGTCCACCGGCACCGGCACCTGCCGCCGCGACGGCTTATCCAGTAGACAGCAAAATTTTATTGATGCCGGCTTGCTTTTTTGCTGCAGATATTCCGTTAAAAAAGCCAGACTGTTCCCGGTATCCACAATATCCTCCACCACCAGCACGTCCCGGTCACTTACCGGCGTCTTCAAATCCAGCGCGATTTTAATTTTCCCGGAACTGTCGGTGCCGCGGCCGTAACTGGATAACTGCACAAAATCCGTCTCTAAAGGAAATTCCAGCCGGCGCACAAGGTCGGACATGAAGACGAAACAACCTTTGAGCACGCCGACGACCAGCGGGTTCCGTTCCCGGTAATCCCGGGTGATTTCCGCCGCCAGCCGCGTCACGGCCGCCTCGATTTCCTGCCGGGAATAAAGGACTTTTAGCTTATCCGGATAATTTGTGTTCAATGATGCTCCGAAGTTCAACTAAAGTAAATGATACCACACTGTTAAAAAACAAAAGCACCCCTCCGGAATCATGCTGAAAGATGGAAGAGTGCTTTTTTAAATCAGTGATATTATCTATTGTTAAATTACGGGTCCATCGAGAACGGCGGATATTTGTCCGTCAGCAGGAATATGTAACCGAAAACCCGTGTATACCATCTTAAAACTCCGGCGGAAAAATCATATATTCCTTTAGGGTACTTGCCGGTGAAGATGATTACCAGCCAGGCAATAAATGTGATGATGCAGTTTACCCATAATAAGACACCGATTACTATGTACTGCGGGATTACCAGCAGCAGTCTGAAGAAAGTGGTCAACCTGGACATTTTCTCGGGATATACGGCGTTAAAGGAGATGGGATAACTCTTTGTGTCGGGATTCTGTTGTGCCATTTTTCCTCCTATTCTATTGCATTAATTATTACTAATGCATATGGGTGTAATTATAATAACGAATCGGATTATTGTCAACTATTATTATGTCGTCTGCTATTCCCGAAGACAGCCATTTTGTTGAATGATGATCGAAAATCGGCCATCACCGAGGGGCCGGGTAAGATTCCCAGTACAAAAAAGAAATGGTGTCCGGAGTAACCCAGGGCACCATTTTGATGATTATATTTTCGAATTTTTTAGAATTTCGGATTTTGAAATTAGAATTTACTTCGGCAAGGCCCTAGCCACAATCTCCGCTACATCGAGCACCTGGACCTTGCTGTCCGCACCTTTATCTTTTAAACCGTCGGCGAACATCGTCATGCAGTAAGGGCAGGCCACGCAAATGGTCCTGGGGTCGCTCTTCAAGGCTTCTTCCGTCCGCTCGATATTAATCCTGATACCAAGGCTTTCCTCCAGCCACATCCGCCCGCCGCCGGCGCCGCAGCAGAACCCGCGCTTGTGGTTGCGTTCCATCTCCGCCGGCGCTTTCCCTGTAGCCGCCGCAATATCGGCGCGGGGCGCTTCGTAAATATTGTTATGCCGTCCCAGGTAGCACGAATCGTGAATGACCGTCTTCCCCAGGTCGACATTGCCGGTCAACTTCAATTTGCCGTCTTTGAGCAATTGCTGAATTAACTCGGTGTGATGGATGACTTCAAACTTGACGCCGTACTGCGCATAATCGTTCTTCAGCGTGGTGAAGCAGTGCGGGCATTCGGTGATAATCCTGGTCACGCCTTTATCCTGGAACTGCTTGATATTTTCGCGGGCCATGCGGTCGAAAACATATTCGTTCCCCAGCCGCCGCAGGCTGTCGCCGCAGCATTTCTCGTCTTTGCCGAGGATTCCCCAGGAAACACCGGCCGCGTCCAGAATCTTCGTGATTGCCACAGTGACCTGTTTGGCACGAGCATCGAAAGACCCGAAACAGCCGACGTAGAAGAGGTATTCCGTTTTGCCGGCTTCAAACGGTTTCACATTCAAATCCGCTGCCCATTTGGCGCGGTCGGAAGGCGCAATCCCCCAGGGGTTGCTGCGCTGTTCCATATTTTCAAATAAATTCAGCAGTTCCGGCGGGAATTTCGATTCCATCTGCACCAGGTGGCGCCGCATCTCGATAATTTTCGGCACATGTTCGATGTAAACCGGACAGACTTCCATGCAGGCATAGCAGGTGGTGCAGGCCCAGAGCGCTTCTTCGGCGATGCTGCCATCTTTGCCGCCGCCGATTAAGTCCAACTTCGGTTCCTGTTTTTTCAGTAACGCGGGACCGTTGGTCATCAGGTTGGCTTTCACATCCCGCACAATGAGGCGCGGGTTCAATGGTTTTTTAGTATAATTCGCCGGACAGGCGTCCTGGCAGTAGCCGCAGACTACGCAGGCGTAAGTATCCATCAGTTGGCGCTGGGTGAAATTGTCCACGCGGCCGACGCCGAATGTCCGCTGGTCTTTGAGGTCGATAGGATTGAGCGTGCCTTTCCGTTCCGGCCGCATCATATCGTTGATTACCGCCGCAAACATGTGGAAATAACGGGTGTAGGCGATAATCGCCAGCACCAGCAGCACGAAAGCCCAGTGCGCCCAGAACCAGAAAGTGTGCCAGGCGGTGATATCGGCATAACTCATGTTCGAATACAGGTGGGCCACCCAGGCGCTCAACGGCGGATTGGGCAGGCCCTGCCCGGCCGGCGCCACGCCCCCGGCAATCTGTGTGGCAATTTTATTAATGTGTGTAATCGGGTGCAGCAGCACCGTAATCAAAATCAACAAAGATTCCCAGGTCCGCTGCCCCTGCAACCGGGTGGGATGGAAGAAGAACCGCCTGATCAGGCCCCACGCCGCCCCGATAATCACGAAGGGCGCCACAAAATCCATAATCCAGCAGTAAACCACGTAAACGCCGTTATGCTCCATCGCCGGGATGCCGAACCCCGAAGCGATAATGATGAAGAAGAAATAATAAGTGATAAAGAACAGGAATCCCCAGGCCATGAAGAGGTGTCCGATGCCGGCCCGGTCTTTTTTCCGGATATTCTTAAACTGGCAAGACTGGATGATAAAATGGACGATGGCCATGACTGATTGCTTCATCGTGCGGACCGGCTTGTCCACGTCGCGCCCCAGCGAAACCAGTTTGGTCAGCTGCCAGAACCGCTGGAAGAAAATCCCCGCCGCTAAAGCCGTCAGGCCCCAGAATAAGACGTAGCCCCAGACGCCGCTAACTGCTTCCATTTGTCTTATCCTCCGGTGCGCAGACGGTATTGTCCGCCGCGGGTATATTCCGCTTGGCGTTACGCAGTTCGCGAATGCGGGTGGTAATTGACGGCACGACCTGGAAAAGATCGCCGACAATGCCGTAAGTCGCCACTTCGAAAATCGGCGCGCCGGCATCGCGGTTGATGGCGATAATTACGTCCGAGTCCTGCATCCCGACGAGGTGCTGAATTGCCCCGCTGATACCGCAGGCGAAATATATCTTCGGACGGACGGTTTTGCCGGTTTGTCCCACCTGGCGCTCTACCGGCAGCCAGCCGGCCTCGATGGTCGCCCGGGAACCGCCCACCACGCCGCCGAGCTCATCGGCCAGCGCCTGTAAAATCTTGAAATTTTCTTTGCCCAGCATGCCGCGTCCGCCGGAAACGATCACATCGGCGCCGGCAATATCCACGTCACCCGCGCCCTTGCGGTCGTCGATTACTTCCAGCACTTTGACCAGGATATCTTTTTCCGACAATGGCAATGACTCGGTGACAATCTGGCCTTTGCAGGCGTTGTCCCGGACCGGCATCGGCATCACATGCGGCCGGACAGTAGACATCTGAGGCCGGGTGCGTTCCGTTTTAATCGTCGCCATGATATTGCCGCCGAAAGCGGGACGTGTTTGCATTAATAGCCCGTTTTCGTCGATGGTCAATCCGGTACAGTCGGCGGTTAACCCTGTCGCCAGTTCGGTAGCCACCGCGCCCGCCAGATCCCGGCCCAGCCCGGTCGCGCCCACCAGTACAATCTCCGGTTTGTATTTATTAATCAGGTAGACGACCGCTCTCTGGTAAGGTTCCGTACGGTAATGCGTAAACGTCGGGGAATCGATTAAATAGGCCCTGGTAGCGCCGTAAGCAAACGATTCCTGACACAGATTTGAGACATTATTGCCGATAACGACGGTGCAGAGTTCCACATTGCGGGTTTTCGCCAGCCCGGCACCAACGCCGAGTAATTCCCAGGAGACTTCGGCCGGGACCCCGTCGCTTTGCTCCACAAAAACCCAGACGCCTTTGTATTCTTTTAATTTCGCCGCCAGTTTAGCCTGCGCCTCATCGATTGGTTCAACAGCGGGTGCGGCCGGTTTTTCCGGCTCCTTCTGTTTGGCCAGTTCATCCAGGATTTTCTGTTCTTCCGGCGTGAAGTAGATTTCGATGGCTTCGGCGGGACAAATCCGCAGGCAGCGGCGGCAGCCGGTGCACTTCGCTAAATCGATGACAGGTTCGCCCCTGTCGTTCATTTCAACGGCGTCTGCCTTGCACTCACTCTGGCAGCGTGCGCCGCAGGCGATGCACTTCCCCGGCTTTAAGCGGGCATGCCCGAGGGGACGCTTAACTTTTTTCTTTTCTTCTTCCGCCATCGCCGTTCTCTATTTCCAAATCATAATGAAATGATGTCTTTACCGATCAATTTATCCACCAGCAGGTTGGCGGTTTCGGCGGGCTTGTTCACGCCGTCGCCGATAATTTCGCCTTTAGCACGTTCCGGGGAGAAGATGCGCCGCACCTGTGTCGGAGAGCCTTTCAGGCCGATGGTGTTTTCGTCCAGTTTCAGGACTTTGTTGTCCCAGACGGTGACTTCGGCCGTTTCCGCCGCCAGGCGCTTGGGGACGGTGGGATAACGCGGATGATTGATTTCCCGGACGACGGTAATCATTACCGGCATGGAAGCTTCGACAATTTCGTGCCGGCCTTCCAGTTTCCGCCGGACCGTCACCTTTTTGGCTTTCAGGTCGACGTTTTGAATCTGGTCGACCAGCGTTAACTGGGCGTATTTCAGGCGGCTGGCGATGCCCGGCCCGACCTGGGCGGTATCGCCGTCAATTGTCTGCTTGCCGCAAACGACAATGGCGACTTCTTCCTGCTGGTTGAGTTTGCTGATGGCTTCGGCCAGCACGCGGCTGGTGGCCAACGTATCCGCTCCGCCGAAAGCCCGGTCGCTGAGCAGCACCGTCTGGTCGGCGCCGACGGCCAACGCTTTTTTCAGCGTGACCACGGTATTCGGCGGCCCCATCGAAATCACGGCAACATGGAAACCGTATTTGTCTTTCAGCCGCAGGCTTTCCTCAAGAGCGTGGGTATCGAAGGGGTTCATGATAAAAGGGACACCCTCTCTGATGAGCGTGCCCGTATTCGGGTCGATTTTAACCTGAGTAGTATCCGGTACCTGTTTGATGCAGGCGACAACTAACACTTTATTCCCATCTCTCTATTCAACATTACCGCATCCGTCAAATTGTCACAACAAACCGATAAAATCGGGCTCAGCAAAAATGACTAATAATTTAGAATATCATCTCTTCAAGAACTTGTCATCTATTGACTTTTTAAATATGTGTCGATATCCGCGGCGGCGCGCTTACCCGCCCCCATCGCGCTGATGACCGTCGCCGCACCGGTAACAATATCGCCGCCGGCCCAGACCTTGTCTTTGACGGTTTTACCGGTGGTCTCATCAGCCACCACGGTGCCGTGACTGGTCGTTTTTAAACCCTCGGTCGTGGCCGCAATTAACGGATTCGGCGTCGTGCCTAAAGCTACGACTACCGTATCGATATTCATCACGAACTCGCTGCCTTTTTTGGCAATGGGACGGCGCCGTCCGCTGGCATCCGGTTCGCCCAGTTCCATCTGGATGCATTCCATGCCGGTGACCCAGCCTTTACCGTCATCCAGAAATTTGCTGGGGTTGGTCAGGAATTTGAAAATAATGCCCTCTTCCATCGCGTTTTCCACTTCTTCTCGGCGGGCGGGTAATTCCGCTTCCGAACGCCGATACACGATGTAGACCTGTTCGGCGCCCAGGCGCAGCGCACAGCGGGCGGCATCCATGGCGACATTGCCGCCGCCGATAACAGCCACTTTTTTACCCACTTTCAAAGGAGTATCGTAATCCGGGAAGAGATAGGCTTTCATCAGGTTGGTGCGGGTCAGCCATTCGTTCGCGGAATAAATCCCGTTGGCATTTTCGCCGGGGATATTCAGGAACATCGGCAGACCGGCGCCGGTGCCGAGAAAAACGGCATCGTAGCCTTCGGCCAGTATTTCATCGATGGTATCGCACTTGCCGATGACCGCGTCCAGCGCCAGTTCCACACCCAGCGATTTCACAAAATTAATTTCGTTCTGTACGATTTCTTTGGGCAGTCTGAATTCGGGGATGCCGTACATCAAAACGCCGCCGCCGACATGCAGGGCTTCGAAGATGGTCACAGCATGCCCTTTCTTCGCCAGTTCGGCGGCTACGGTCAGTCCGGAAGGCCCCGAACCAATCACCGCGACTTTCTTGCCGGTCGGCGGGGGTAACGGCGCGCCCGGCGGCATCGCCACTTGATTTTCGCGCTCCCAGTCCGCCACATAGCGTTCCAGTCGCCCGATGGCCACCGGGGCTTTTTGCTTCAGTAAGGTGCACTGTTCTTCGCACTGTGATTCCTGTGGACAGACGCGCCCGCAGATACCCGGCAGCGCATTTTTACTTTTTAAAACGGTGACGGCTTCGGCCATTTTGCCTTCCCGCACCGCCTTGATAAATTCCGGAATATCGATATTGACCGGGCAGCCCGCCACACAGGGGCGTTTGGGACATTGGATGCAGCGGCCGGCTTCTTCGGCGGCCATCGCCGGGGTATAGCCGAGCGCCACTTCTTTGAAATTTTTCGCGCGCGCCGCCGCTTCCTGCCGCGGCATCTGGACCCGGTTGAGATTCAATTTAGCGATGGTAATCCTCCATGTTTCAAACTAGGAATGTTTGCCGCAGCGGCACTGCCAACTTTCCAATGCCTGTTTTTCTTCTTCAAGGTAAGTGCGCTGCCTTGCAGCCAGCAAATCCCAGTCCACCTGGTGAGCATCGAAATCCGGGCCGTCGACGCAGGCAAATTTAGTTTGTCCGCCGACCACGACGCGGCAGCACCCGCACATGCCGGTGCCGTCCACCATCACCGGGTTCAGGCTGACGATTGTCTTCACACCGAAAGGCTGCGTGGTTTTGGCGCAGAATTTCATCATGATGCTCGGCCCGATGGCCACAACCAAGCCGATTTTCTCGACGCTTTCCAAAATTTCTTTCAATGGTTCGGTGACCAGGCCTTTGCGGCCATAAGTGCCGTCATCCGTAGTTACGATTAATTTATCGCTGACGCTGCGCAGTTCTTCTTCCCAGAAAATCAGTTCTCTGTTGCGCGCGCCGAGGATGGAAATAACCTTGTTTCCCGCCTGTTTCATCGCCCGGGCAATCGGCATTACCGGCGCCACGGCAAAACCGCCGGCGACACAAACCACCGTGCCGTAGTTTTCAATGTGGGTCGGTAAACCGAGCGGTCCGGTCAGGCTCATAATCGAATCGCCGGTCTGCAGCAGGCCCAACTCGCGGGTGGTCTTGCCGACTTCCATAAAAACGATGGTAACAGTGCCGGCTTTGGCATCACTGTCGGCGATGGTCAGGGGAATACGCTCCCCTTTCTCATCCTTGGTAAGAACCACGAACTGCCCGGCTTTGGCTTTATGCGCGATGCGCGGCGCATCGAATTTGAACAGATGGATATTGGGAACCAGCGTTTTGGCGACGAGTATTTTATACAGTTTCTTTACCCCGAAATCCGGCCAGTCTGCCCATCCTCTTCCCTGCCGCTCCCGCATTGACCGGAAACTTCAATTGTTATTATTCAGTATTTCAAATCCGGCGTCAAGTAATTGCCGTTGACAACACCGGGGAAGGCATTTAATGTTGAACATCTGGCCGGGCTCGCTGAGCTTGATTTTATCCTGATTTGATAAGGCCAACGGCCTTATATTTATCCTCAGCCGTAGCGGTGTGTACCACAGGAACCATCAGCGGACTTGCTGTTAAAAGACGAAACAACCCGTTTCGGATTATCCTCGCCGCATTTCGGGCACTTTACTTTGTTCTCGTCCCCGCCGGAACGCAGGAAATATTCAAATTTTCTGCCGCATTGCTGACATTCGTATTCGTAAATCGGCATTTTCATCTACCTCCATTCATTAGCTTTAGCATATAATAGATGGCAGATTAGAGATACGACTTTTGTCGCACATAAGGATGAAAAGATTGTCCGCAGAAAGGCTTAACCCAGAACGTTTGCCGGTTGCGGCGGTGAAAGCACACAATTACAACCTGGAGGAGCTAATTCCCGCTGTGAGAAAGGGCCTGGAATTAATCGGCGGCCTGGACACGATTGTGCAGCCGAGCAGCAAAGTTTTTATCAAAATCAATCACCTTTCGCCGCCGTCTCCGCCCGAAAGAGGCATTGTGACGCACCCGGTTTTTACTGAAGCGGTCATCGCATTGCTCAAAGAAATCAGCGCGGATATTACCGTGAGCGATGATATTGAAGAATGGGAGGGGAACGGTTTTGCCGTCTCCGCATACAGGGCGATGTGCGCGCGGCAGGGAGTGAAACTGGTCAACCTGCGGGAAGGCGGCTTCATCGAGCAGCCGTGCGGCGGTAAAATCCTGAAAAACCTGTATATCTCGAAAATAGTCCGGGAGGCGGATGTTATCATCAACCTGCCCAAGTTTAAAACCCACTCGCTGACCGTTTTTACCGGCGGCATCAAAAATATGTACGGCATCATCCCTGCCGGTTTGCGGCGTAAGTTCCACGGCCGGTATTTGCGGTCGGAGGATTTTTGCCGGATGCTGGTGGATATCTATGCAATGGCAAAGCCGCAATTGACGATTATCGACGCCATCATGGCAATGGAAGGGGAAGGCCCCGGCTCGGGGAAAATGAAGGACCTGGGGTTAATTCTGGCCAGCCGCGATGCGGTGGCGCTGGACGCCGTCTGCGGCGGAATCATCGGGTTGCAGCCCGTGGATATATTGACCACTCGCTATGCGGGCGAAAGAGGTTTGGGTATCAGCCAACTTAGCAGCATTGATGTAATCGGTGAAAAATTTGAAGATTTAGTGACCAAAGATTTCAAGCTGCCCGCGACATTCGCCCGCACGGCGATAAACCGCGCGCCGCGCGGGCCGGTGAAATATATCCTGGAGCAAATATCGCCGCGGCCGCGGGTGAAAAAGAAAAACTGTACCGCCTGCGGCAAATGCGTCAAAGCCTGCCCTGCCGGCGCCGCCCGGATGGCCGGAAAAACCTCGGTTATCGATGCTAAACTGTGCATCCGCTGCATGTGCTGCCACGAGGTCTGCCGTTACGACGCGATTTATCCCGGCCGTCCGTTTTTCGGCGCGGCGATATACGGCGTGCTGCGCGCCGCGCGCCGGATGTAACGTTTTTCGTTAAAATATGGAGTAGCCGGAACCGCAGGAAATGGTGTGGGAATAATTCAAAAGGCTGAGTTCAATCTTACATTTCCCCCAGTCCATGTTGAATGGCGAGAATGGCAACCTGCGTACGGTCGGAGACGCCGAGCTTATCCACAATCGAACTGACATGATTCCGCACAGTGCCCTCGGAAAGAAACAACTTTTTAGAAATATCTTCGTTGCTCAACCCTTTCGCCAGCAGCTGCAGCACTTCGATTTCGCGCGGCGTCAATTTGCCGGTAATCAAACTGGACGGTTTCTTTTTATTGCCGGAAATCTCCCCCATGATTTTCCCCGCAACCGCCGGGTCAAGATAATTATTACCGGCGACTGTGCCCCGGACCGCTTTAAGGACCTCTTCACGCGGCGCATCTTTGAGTAAATACCCGGATGCTCCGGCGCGGACGGCGTCAAACACCCAGTCATCTGTGCCGTAAGTGGTTAATACCAGGACTTTTACCGCCGGGAACTTTGCTTTGATTTCCCGGGTGGCATCAACGCCGTTCATTACGGGCATTTTCAAATCCATCAGCACCAGATCCGGCTGATTATGCGCGGCCATTTCGATTGCTTCCGCCCCGTTGGCGGCAACCCCGATAATTTCGATATCGGTTTCCAGCTTCAGCAGCAGTGTCAGTCCGTCCCGGACAATATCCTGGTCGTCGCAGATAATAATTTTCATCAATATCAATTCCTGCTAAGAATTAATTTTACCGTAGTGCCGGCCCCCGGCTCACTCTTTATCTCCAGTTTCCCATTCACGACCTGAGCCCGTTCTTTCATCCCCTGCAAACCGAAATGTTTTTCATCGTTTATTTTGCTGATATCAAAACCGGCGCCGTCATCCTGTACGGTGAGTGTTACATTGCTTTTGGTAAATTCCAGTTTGACCGTTAACCGCTGCGCCCGGGCGTGCTGCATCACATTGGTAATGGCTTCCTGTGCCACACGGAAGAGGCATTGTTCTACTTCCGGCGATAAAACCGGCGCAGTATCCGGCAAAACAACGTCCAATTTCAAGCCGGTATGTGCTGCGGTGGCTTCGGCCATTTGCCGGATGGCCGGGACTAACCCCGATTCTTCCAAAGGTTTGGCACGCAGGGCCATCAGCACTCTCCTGGTTTCTTCCAGCCCGGAACGGGTGGCGGCCAAGGAAAT
This sequence comes from uncultured Chloroflexia bacterium, assembly GCA_963772985.1. Lineage (GTDB taxonomy): Bacteria > Chloroflexota > Dehalococcoidia > Dehalococcoidales > Fen-1064 > Fen-1064. The sequence goes on along the minus strand of CAVYZP010000028.1, from coordinate 79,151 downwards.
ATCCAGCCTTTCCCTGGCGGTGGCAGGGTCGACGTCCCAGTAAGCCTTCATAGCTTCCAGCTGCACGGATAAGCCGCTGAGAGTATGCGACAGGGTATCATGCAATTCCTGGGCGATGCGGCTACGCTCTTTGCTGGCGGCTAAATCCTCCAAGGTTTGGGTATAGTGGGTCAGTTTCAGATTGGCTTCTGCCAGTGAACGCTGCTGTTGTCGCAGCCAGCCGACCATGACACCGATAAAAAAGCCTACCACCAGAAAAGTAAAAGTCTGTGCTATGACGGCGAGGAATGCGGCATTCAGTGCCGGGTTATTTCTGGGCACGGCGGATACAATTATAACAACATTAGCCGCGGTCACGCTCAGAATAAAAATTAAAATATGCTGCCATTTGTATTGCCAGGCGGTGAGCAGGAGGGCAATCAGCAGAAACGGAACGGAATGGGATAACAACGACTCCGGGGTGGGCAGCGGTTTCTGGAATAGAAACCGGACTGCAATCTGATTGGCAACAACGGGCAGCGCAACCATCAGGCAGATAATCAACGGTAAAAATGCTTTTTTTAATCTGTTTTGCAGCCGCGGCAGGAAAGCGATGGCGAGAAAAAACAGCGCAATAATAAAATCGGCAAAATAGCAGAACCTTTCCACCGGCCCGATAGATTTGAGCGTGTAGTCGATTAACGCGGACAGCGCAAAATAAACCAGCCAGATAACGACGGCCGCGCGGAGCAACTTCACAACATCATTGTTTTGCTGCATGGACGTATTATATTCCATACCAACTTTCTTTTAAATCCGCAAAATGCATTTTCAGCCATGCAAATTGCACGATATTACGTGTAAAAATCATGCCGGTAAGGTGTAAATCATGATAAATTCACTTTTCAACCGTTTCCGGCGGGAATAAACTGAACACAAAGCAGATAAAAATAGATTTACACCGGGTACTGAAAGACGATTAAGGAGGCAGCGATGAAAAAGATTTTTAGTCTCATCATCGGATTACTTTTAATGTTAACGATTTTATTACCGGCATGCAGCCAATACCGCGCCGTGCAGTTCGATCCTGCGGCGACGACCACAGTGGTCACAACTCCGGCAGACATTGCTGCTGCCGCGGTTACAACTGAGACGACAACCTCCGCCGCCGCAGATGGAGATAGTCCTCAATATTCCCTGGCACAGGCGATGAGCGACAACGCGCAACTTTCGACGATTGCGTTCGATGGGCTGGCTTTCATTACCGGCAGCGCCGGAGCTGATACTTTTTTCCCGCCCGGCAAAGTTGCGGATTTCTTCGGGTTTCAATATATGCGTGATGTGGATGTATCCGGCTACGGTCATAATACCCTGTTTCTGACGCGTGCGGCCGATAACGTGCTTTACATCTTGAATGACGACCAGAAAGCCCAGCTGGTGGCCCTGGCCGAAGAACAGGCGCCGCTCTATGTCGATTTTGCCTATAACCGTTTGCCGCTGACAACTGCTTTCCGCCTCAATCTGGAAGGGGATATCCCGGACGGTTCCACCGGCCTGAACACGCAGGACGTTGCCCGGTACACTTCCGACCTTTATGAAACCGATGCAGATTTAAGCTACCATCGGGCTGTGGTGGTCGGCGCGATTATCAAATCGTTCACCGACGGCCAGAAAGCCTATCTGGCAAAAATGCAGTTCGACGATTATTTGACATGGCCGGATGTCGCAGAAGACCAAACCTTGAAGCAAAGCCTGAATAACAGCCAATATACCGCATTAATGACCTATGCCAGCGAGCTGTTCTCGTGGTACAAAGGCGGGTTGGATGCCGACGTTTATTTTTGCCCCGAACGGCACGGAACATATTTCGGTAGTTTTTATCTGAAAGATTATCCGGCGGTGGGCAACGACGATTATTTTATTAGTACTACCGAGACCGGTGACAGCGGCCAGGCTTTCCTCAATGTTTTGAATCCGGACCAGCGGGCATTGATTACCGGCATTATTGATGAGCAGCGCCCGATGCTGCAGGAAATCGCTCAGATAAGAACTGAGGTCTGTACCGACTTGCGCAAGGCTATGACGGGGGGCACAATTGATAAAGAATTGGTATATACTCTGATTGAACGCTACGGAGAGCTGGACGGAGAAATGTCGGCACTTTATGCCACCCGGTTTGCTCAGGTTAACAGCACTTTGACGGATGCGCAGCGGGCGGCATTGGTGCAGCTGCGGAATCTGACCGTTGTCCCGCAGGGGGTCTACCTTTTTTCAAATCCGGTTGCTGCGCCGCAAATCCCGAATACCGACTTTTTGTTTGGCGTAGGCAGTTTCCCGGATAATGCCGGGCAATTGACGGCGCCTGCAAGTTTCGCCGATACCAGTGTCCCACAACCTTAATACCATAAGTGAGGACGGAAAATCAGATGTTAAAGAAAAATAAAATAAAGATGTTAACAGGCATTTTTGAATTAGGGCTGATTGCCTCGCTGCTGGCAGGCTGCACTGCCGTCAGTTTACCGGCGGCCGCAACGTCAACATCTGAAACAACTTCAACGTTGACGTCTTTAACGACAGCCGCACTATCAACCGGGTCTTTAACAACGACGACATCATGTTTAACAGCGGCAACACCAATAATCACCACGACTATCAGTACTACCACATTTTTAAACACAACGACGGCTGCCGCTGCTGCTACCGCGATAAAGACCGCAGCTGCGGCGAACGCACCTGAATCCAACATGGTACAAATCCCCGGCGGGGCGTTTGCGATGGGGGACCACTACGGGTATGTCGACCCGCAGCACCCAAGTGATGAGCTGCCGCTCCATAATGTTACCGTCAGCACTTTTTTGATGGACAAGTTTGATATTACTGTCCAGGAATATTGTACCTACTTGAATTCGGCAATGTCGCAGGGTTTAATCACGGTGGCCGGCGGGTCTTACAGCATCACCGGCGGCGCCCAGAGTTCGGTTAATGTTACCGACGGACTGGTTTACCTTACCGGCGGTAAAGACGTCCTCTTTTTGACCGGCGCGGCTTATCAAAATGCGGTAATCGGCTGGGACGGGAAAAAATTTTCAATCCTCGATAACCGCAATAATGACCCGGTTACCGGCGTCACCTGGGACGGCGCAGCGGCTTATTGCAACTGGTTGAGTTTACAGGACGGCTATCAACCCTGTTACGATACCGCTACCTGGAACTGCGATTTTACCAAAAACGGCTACCGCCTGCCTACCGAGGCGGAATGGGAATACGCTGCCCGCGGCGGGCAATACAATCCGTATTATATTTATCCCTGGGGCAACGATGCCGACCGGACCAAAGCCAACTGGCCAAATTCCGGGGACCCCTATGAGACAGGGCCGCTGCCGTGGACGACGCCGGTCGGGTTTTTTAACGGGCAGCTGCAGCTCAAATCGGATTTCAACTGGCCGGGCAGTCAAACCAGCTATCAAACATCGAACGGCGCCAACGGCTACGGTTTGTTCGATATGGCAGGCGATGTCTGGCAATACTGCAACGACTGGTATCAGCAGAATTATTACAGTGTCAGTCCGTCTGTAAATCCCAGCGGTCCGACGATGGCGCAGGCCAGCCCGATGCCGGACGGCAAGGTTTATCATGTGCTGCGCGGCGGTAACTGGTATAACGGCGAGCCGGACCCCGCTAACCCGGCCGTGGATAACGGCCATTCCCGCGTTTCCAACCGCGATCCGGCCTATTATCTCGGGCAGGATGAATATCAATATTGCGAAGTAGGTTTCAGAATTGTCCGGAACAGCCCATCCAAATAATATCGTGATTATAAACCGGAGGTCTTAAATGAAAAAATCAGTATCTTTATTTATATCAATTATTTTCTTATCCATAGTTCTGGCCGGTTGCGGCACGACATCTTTAACATCCGGTACACAACCGGTTATTACACAATCGGCAGCAACAACTTCGCTGTCGGAAACGACATCTACTACTGCAACGGCGTTAACGACGACAATTCCGACTTCGATTATTACGCAAATCACGCAAACCACCGGAGCATCAGCTGCGTCTACCACAACCACGCCCCTGGCAATTATTACAACACCCGCATCAACATCCACCTCCACGGTGACCACTTCCGCTGCAACGGTAACACCCGTAACCACCGTCCCCGGCCAGACCGTCGGGCTTTTTATCAACACTCCGCAGGCTTATGTCGGCTACACTTTAATTGCGCCAAAACAGTCATTTGATACTTATCTGATTAATAATCTGGGGCAGGTAGTGCATTCCTGGACGGCCAGCAAGTACCCGCCGGGGCAGTCCGCTTATCTGCTGCCCAACGGTAATTTAATCCGCGCCTGTTCGCTGAAAAATCCGGATATTAATACCGGCGGCGGGGAAGGTGGCAGAATCGAGGAGTACGACTGGAATGACAATCTGGTCTGGTCGCTGGATTATTCGACTGACCAGTACATGCAGCACCACGATTTCTGTGTGCTGCCTGACGGCGATATTCTGATGCTGGTAGTGGAAAAGAAAACCTATGCCCAGGCAGTTGCAGCAGGGTTTAACCCGAGTTTAATTCAGGCTGTTCAAACTCAAGGTTATATACTGCCCGATTCGATTGTCGAGATTCAGCCCACTTATCCTTCGGGCGGCACTGTCGTCTGGAGCTGGCATGTCTGGGACCATCTGATTCAGAACTATTCCTCATCTGAGGCTAATTATGGGAATCCGGCATTGCATCCGGAGTTAATCGACCCGAACGGGGGCGGCAACCAGATTCCCGTTTTCTGGAACCACATGAACTCAATCACTTATAACGCGACTTTGGACCAGATTATGGTCAGCGTACGCGGCAACAGTGAAATCTGGATTATCGACCACAGTACAACGACTGTTCAGGCAGCGGGGCATGCCGGCGGCAAGTATGGAAAAGGCGGCGACCTGCTCTACCGCTGGGGAGACCCCTCACAATACGGCACCGGCACGCAAACCGGTGAAACCCTGTTCCAGCAGCATGATGCAATGTGGATCGATGCCGGCTTACCCGGCGCCGGGGATATCCTTGTTTTCAACAACGGCGAAGGCCGGAACTACACTTCAGTAGATGAATTTACGCCGCCGGTGGATGCGAATGGGAATTATACTTTGACGGCAGGAAAAGCTTACGGCCCGACAGGTGCTAACTGGACATATTCAGCTTCACCGCCGGCTTCTTTTTACTGTCCCGATATCGGCGGGGCGCAGCGCCTGCCGAACGGCGACACGCTGATTTGCGACGGCATTAACGGCACACTTTTCGAAGTTACCACCGGCGGGCAAATTGTCTGGGAATACGTTAATCCGGTCATCAACACCGGGCCTTTAAGCAGCACCGCGGTAATACCGCCGGACCCGACCCACGCCGGGCAATATCTGAACGAAATATTCAGGGTTACCCGCTACGCGCCGGATTATGCCGGTCTGGCAGGTAAGGATTTAGCCGCCACCGGGACGCTGGTGAAATAAAAGGCGTATTTATTGTTTCCGAACCTCAGTGAATGCGGCACTAAATGACCGTATTTGAAATCGGAAAATGTCACACATTTGTAACCTTTTAAACGTGAACGATATAACTTTGTCACTATCTCTCTGTAATAATAACAATGCACCATCGCCACCGTAAAAATAATGTTGTTATGCCAGGGGGAAAATGTGGTGAAACGTATTAAAGGAGCGAATCAGCCAGCTTTTACGTTTGGTTTATTAACTTTAATATTGCTGATTCCATTAATCGCAGCGGACGCAGCACCCTCTGTTCTAGATGCACCTTTGCTTAATTCCGACAACATTAATCAAAATGTTTCCCCGTTACCGGCATCGTCCAGACTGGGCACCAATTTGCTGCTGGGGCGGCCGGGCACTATGGCATACGATGAGCAACTCGGCATGACTTTCACCCAGGATTCCGGTTCGCTGGCTTATACGGTGACGGCCGTGGCGCAAAAGGGTACGGATAACTACGGTCCAGCCTATTTATTGAACGGCCTGGGAAATACCGGTTACTGGTATCAGGTGGGGTTATCTTACAACTGGGACCCGGGTATTGCCACCGGCTTCCAACTGGCCTATTCTGTTTTCGACCCTTCCGGTAACCTGGTTTTACCCACCACCAACGGCGCCGGGCTGGCGGCGATTTCTCCGGTAAATCCGGGGGATTCGGTATTGCTCAGCTTAACTTTCTCAAATGGCAATGTAATTATGCAGGGCACCGACCGGAATACCGGCGCACAAGCCCAGGAAACGTATACCGCTGCAGGAGCAAACACTTTCTCCGGCGTTACTTCGGCGCCGAGCAATGCGCAGGGCTTTTTCTCCGGCCTGATGACCGAATGGTACCACTCCTCACTGTACACCGGCAGCGAGCAGGGGGTAATCTACACTACCCAGGGCGCGCCAATTACATCCGCCTGGTTATGGATGGATGAATTTGCGGTTTCATCCAGGGGCATCGGGAGCACCGTGTTCAGCAATTTCACCAATACCCCGGTCACCTTTACTGCCCCATCCCCGATGCAGACACTTTCTTCAAACGGAGCGCTGGTGTCCGCGAACGCCACGCAATTTATCACCGGCCAATTAGCGGCAAGCGTCCAGATTACCTTCAGTTATGCCGTCGCGGGGGGCGCGGGTAATGCAAATGCACCGGTGTTGACTTACATTACCGAAGGTGCGGTAAAAACCGTAGCGCTAACCCAATCCGGCCAAACTTTTTCCGTTGATAGCGGCGCTGCCTGGAGCGTGACCGGCCAACTGCCGTCATCAACCACGACGGAAAGATGGATAACCGGCCAGGCGACCACAGGCACGGCTTCTGCCGCGCAGACAATAAACTTTATTTATTCTCACCAGTACTATGTCACGGTTACCCCGGCTCCTGATACCGGTGGCAGCCTTTCCACCGTCAGCGGCTGGTTTGATGCAGGGACGGCGTTCCAATCTACGGCATCCGCGGATTCCGGATGGCAATTCGAAAGTTGGAGCGGGGCCGGCGATGGCTCGTATTCGGGGAATAGCAATACGGCGTCAGCGGTGGTAAACGCGCCGCTGACGGAAACTGCGGCATTCTACCCGGGCCTGACAATTAACACATCCAGTAACCTGTTTGTCCGGTATTCCTGGGATGGAGCAAAAGGTGCAGTCGGTGCGGATACTACCGGAACAATTTACGCACCGCCAGGGACAGCAATTCAACTTAATGCCAGACCAACACTGTTTATCTATGCGTTTAAAGGATGGACCGGGGCAGCGACGGGTAAAAGCAGTAATCTGTCAATAGTCTTGACCGGACCGCAAAATATATCTACCGGTTCATCGGTTGATTATCTGAACATCGGAATAATGTGTGCTGTGGTAATTTTAATCATCGCGGCAATAATTATTATCGTCACCCGCCGGAATAAGAAAATTGCCGTTACAGCATCTGAAGATAAATCCGGCACGGAATAAAGAAATCAAACAAGATTGGGGCGGATTTTTATTTTTCCAGCATATCCTTCATTGGAGCCCAGTAATAATCCCGCCAGCCCTGCGAAATATCGTCGTATTGCTTTGCCGGGACGCCGGTCTGGATGAACGAAAGCCGGGTGCCGCCGGGGATTTCCTTGAAGGTGAAAGAGGCTTGCGAATAATGGCCTTCCGGCCAGTCGCTGGCGCGCCAGCTTTGCACAATTTTAACATCCGGCACCAGCTCAAGATTCGCGCCCTCGCTATAACCATCAAAAACGGAGAATTTACCCCCTACTTTCCGGCTGATGACCGCTTTATCACCCGTAAATCTGGCGTGCTTTTTGGAATCCATCAACGCCTCATAAATCTCATGGGGTGGGGCCTTAAAGGTGATTGTTTGCCTGACGGTCTTAGTTTCCATTGCACAACTCCGGCTTCATCATTTGATTTTTTCGATGCTAGCGAAAAGTGGAAATGATGTTATTAAAAATTATCGGCAACATTATTATAGCGTACGGAACAAAAATAAAAACGAAGGCCGAGCGGCCGAATCCCGGGAACCCGGAGCGGTTGTAAAAGGCGCGCGCCAGGCTGGCTAACAGTATCAGCGATGATATTACGACGATATCGATTACCAGTAATTCTGAGAAACCGCCCACGGTCAAGGCCCACCTGGCCAGCGGACCGAATTCATATACCTGATGACTGTAATTGAAGTGGAGCGCCGCAAATGTGCTGGTATAATCCATTGCGGCCAAAATACAAACAAACTGTATCAGCTTCGATTCCGGCCAGGGCCATATTAGCCGTGATACTTTTTCAATCGGCTGGTCGAGTTTCCGGTCCCTTTCATTGGCCCGTTTAACTCTGCTTTTTAACGATTCGATCAGTTTTTGCACTTTATCCCAGACCCGCTCAATGCAATATTTTATTTTATTTCAGACAGCAGCCGGGTAGTTTTTCCCTAGTATTATAAAAGAAATTTATCCGGAATATCCAATTATTTTTCATATTCGATACGAAAGTACTATACGGATTAGGCAAAAGACGGATGGATTTGAATTGCCATTTCAAGGATAATGGTTCGAGTAGTATCAATACTTCTCACCGCAAAGGACAGAAAATATGCCAATCGAAATCAACGGCAAAACTTATTACCGGACTGCTGAAATCTGCGCGAAAACAGGCATCAGCCGGGCGACACTGTTCCGCTGGCTGAAAGCCGGCGTACTGAAAAAGACATACCGGGACCGGCGCGGCTGGCGCATGTTTACGGAGAGCGACCTGGAAACGATGCGGGCTGAAGCTGATATGATAAAAGTAGACGATAATCCGGAAAAAATAGGCACCGTGGAACAGCCGCAGCGATAGTTCCGGAATTAATTCGGGTTGCTGAGCGCCCGGTGATACCAATAAAGCAGCCTGCAATTCAGTTCCACCACATTGGCCTTAGTGTCGTAAGACTCGCTCGTCCCCATCGGCCGTGTCAGGATATCGTCGAATAAAGCCTGCGGAAAAACAGCTCTCAGTTTGGTCACAATGCTGTTTAAATTAGCCGCTGACGAAGGTGCAATCTCTGCCCCGAGAACCGAGTAATTAAAGTAATTCTCAAAAATTTCAACCCGCGGCTGCACTGAATCCCGGTCGTAAATTCTGACAAAATACCCTGTTTCTCCTGAATTTGTTTTGCTTGTTTCTTTGACTTTACTCCAGATAGGGATACCGCCGGTCACCAGCGTGGCGGTGAGATTGAATTTCAACCTGGTCGTCGTTACAGGTTTATCGGAGGAGACCTGGTACTTCCCCTTGATAATCAGAAATACGTCTTTGGTTTCCAGTTTGAGCAGACGGTTGGTATTGTCGCGGAAGACGGCTGCTTGCTCCTCAAATTCAACGCTGCGCGCATTAAATCCGTTTGCAGAAAACTGATTCAGCTCAATGTCACTCACCGCTAATGCTACCAGTCCCAGTGTTTTTAATTGCCGGGCGGCTGTTTCGGCGGCGGCAACAGAAGAATAATGGGCAATCAGTTTCGGCAATTTCCCGGATAAAAGCATGCGCGTCTCGTAAGGGTCTTTTTGCAGTATTAGTGACGCTTCTTTGACGAGTGAAGTCTCCACCGTCTGCGGCGGGGCCACCAGTAAATGCACAATTTCATTCGTAACCATGAGCTATCCTGCCTGTATTACTTGTTCATACCTTATCACTATTTACCGAAAATGGCAAAAACTAGTAACAGAATCAACTGATATTTCCAGTAACAGACTCGACTGATAATTCTAGTAACAGACTCAAATTAATATTCTAGTGGTATAATGTATTTGCACGGTAAGTGCCATTTGAAGGAGTAGTGATGGACGACCTTAAGGTATTCACGGGTAATGCTCATCCCGCTTTGGCGAAAGAAATTACCAATTACCTCGATATCCCGCTGGGGCGTGCCGATGTTTTTGAATTCAGTAACGAAAATATCTTTGTCCGCATCCTGGAAAATGTCCGGGAAAGGGATATTTTTGTTGTACAGTCAATGTCCCATCCGGTCAGCAAGAGCCTGATGGAACTGTTAATCATGCTGGATGCCCTGAAACGGGCCTCGGCGAAAAGAATCACCGCCGTGATTCCTTATTACGGTTACGGCCGCACCGATAAAAAAGACCAGCCGCGCGTGCCGATTACAGCACGGTTAGTTGCCGACCTGGTCACCGTGGCCGGCGCCAACCGTTTGTTAACCGTTGACCTGCATGCCGCACAAATCCAGGGATTTTTCAATATCCCGGTTGACGAACTGACGGCTCTGACGCTGCTCAGCGACTATTTTAAACAGAAACAGATGGAAGATATGGTGGTGGTCGCCACAGATATCGGCATTTCCAAACGGGCGCGCGATATGGCTGCCAGAATGAATGCGCCGCTGGCCATTGTTGAGAAAAGACGCCTGGGCAATGCCGGTAAGACGGAAGCGCTTAATGTCATCGGTGATGTCAAGGGTAAAATTGCCGTGACCTTTGACGATGAAATCGATACGGCCGGCTCGCTCACCAACACCGTGATTGCTTTAATGGAGCGGGGCGCGAAAGAAGTTTACTCCTGCGCGACCCATCCGGTTTTCTCCGATGCCGCTATCGAGCGCATTGCCAAATGCCCGGTAAAGCAGGTAATCGTAGCGGATACGATTCCGGTCCCCCCGGAGAAAAAACTGGATAAAATTGTGGTCCTGCCGATGGCGCCGCTCCTGGGCGAAGCCATTCACCGCATTCATACCGGGCTGTCGGTCGGCGCGATGTTCGAACCGGAATAAAAAACAAATAATTAATAAACAATATCAAGATTCAGAATTTAGTCCTTAGTGAAAGAGGGAAAACATGTTTAAATGGCTGGGAAACCTGATGGATTCGAATGAAAAGGCGCTGAAGAAACTGCAGCCCATCGTGGATAAAATCAATGCGCTGGAACCGGAATATACCAAATTCACGGACGAGGAATTGAAAGCCAAAACACCGGAGTTTAGAGACCGGCTGGTCAAGGCCGTTGCCGGGGCCCAAAACCGGGTGGACACCGCCCGGCAGGAATTACAGGACGCCAAAAAACGCGTGGCGGAAGCCCAGGATAAATTTACTGCCGAAAGCGGGGAACTGGCCGTAAAACAGGCTCAGGAACGCCTGGAGCAGGTGGAAAAAGAACTGGTCAAAGCCCAGAACGATGCTTTGAACGACCTGCTGCCGGAAGCTTTTGCCGCTGTGCGTGAGGCCTCCCGGCGCACCCTCGGGATGCGCCATTTTGACGTGCAAATGCTGGGTGGAATCGTGCTGCACTCCGGTAAAATCGCGGAAATGAGGACCGGTGAAGGTAAAACGCTGGTGGCCACGCTGCCGCTGTATCTGAATGCGCTCTCGGGGCGCGGCGTGCACCTGGTCACCGTCAACGATTACCTTTCCAAGCGCGACCCGTACTGGATGGGCCCGATTTATCATGCGCTGGGCATGAGCGTTTCCAGCATCCAGGGCCAGCAGACCTCCGGCGGGCAGGGCGGGGTTTCCTTTATCTTCGACCCGGATTACGATACCGGCAAAGAAGGCGACGTCTGGCAGCATTTCAAACCGATTACCCGCCAGGAAGCTTATCAGGCGGATATCACCTACGGCACGAACAATGAATTCGGTTTTGATTACCTGCGGGATAACATGGTGGTGGACCTCAAGCAGTGCGTGCAGCGGGATTTGAATTATGCCATCGTCGATGAAGTGGACAACATCCTTATTGACGAGGCGCGCACCCCGCTGATTATCAGCGGCCCGGCGGCGGAAGGCACACTCCAGAAATACGGTATGGCCGACAAAGTGGCCCGTCAGATGACCGGCAAAATCATCACCGATGAAGATGAAATTAATGCCAAACAAAAAGGCATCGACCTGGAAGAGGGCCAGGATTTCCTGGTGGACGAGAAAAACCACGCCGTCCGGCTAACCGGTCAGGGAGTGGACAAAGCTCAGAGCAAGCTGGAAGTCCCCAGCCTGATTGAATTCCAATCGAAATGGGAACATAATATCCGCCAGGCGATTGTGGCGCATCAACTTTATAAAAAGAATAAAGAATACGTAATTAACGCCGGTAAAGTGGTGATTGTAGACGAATTTACGGGCCGGATGATGCACGGCCGCCGCTATTCTGACGGTTTGCACCAGGCAATCGAGGCAAAAGAAGTGGCCAACGGCGAACGCGTGCAGGTGGAAGAAGAGACGCGCACCTACGCCACCATCACCTTCCAGAATTATTTCCGCATGTATCACAAATTGGCCGGCATGACCGGTACGGCGGTAACCGAAGCCGAGGAATTCCACAAGATTTATAAACTGGAAGTGGTGGTGATTCCTACCAATAAACCGATGCTGCGGCAGGACTTTATTGATAAAATCTACAAGAACGAAGAAGCCAAGTTCAACCAGGTCATCAAGGAAGTTGAGGAACTGCATAAAGAAGGCCGTCCCATCCTCATCGGCACGGTCTCGGTCGAAAAATCCGAAAAACTGAGTGATATGATGACGCGGAAAGGCGTCCAACATGAAGTTTTAAACGCTAAACAGCACGAAAAAGAAGCCTATATTGTTGCTCAGGCGGGCAGACTGGGCGCGGTCACGGTGGCGACGAATATGGCCGGCCGCGGCGTGGATATTGTTTTAGGCGGTAAACCGGACGGCCGAGACCCGAAAGACTGGCAGAAGGAACATGATGAGGTTGTTCAGAAAGGCGGCCTGCATATCATCGGCACGGAACGTCATGAAGCGCGGCGTATCGATAACCAGTTGCGCGGCCGCGCCGGACGTCAGGGCGACCCCGGCAGCACCCGTTTTTTTGTTTCGCTGGAAGACGATATCATGCGTCAGTTCGGCGGCGACCGGGTCGGCAAATTCATGGAGTGGGCCGGTCTAGGTGAAGATGTCCCCATCGAGAATTCCATCGTCAACCGGAGCATCGAGAGCGCACAGGTCAGGGTTGAAGGTTATCATTTTGATATCCGAAAACACCTCGTGGAATATGACGACGTAGTCAATAATCAGCGCGAAATTATCTACGATGAACGGCGCAAGATTTTAGGCGGCGCCGACCTCAAGACCAACATCCTTTCCATGGTTGATGAAGAAATAACAGAAATCATTGCCTCTCATACCGGGGAAAACAGCGACGGCAACCTCGGGGCGCTGGTCACAGAAGCCGGCACGATTATGACTTTGCCGCCCGGTTTCAACGCCGAAGCCCTGGCAGAAATGAAACCCGCGGAAATCAAAGAAAAATTATTGGCACAGGCCAATGCCCTCTATGAGAAGCGGGAGGCGGAATTAGGCGCCGAAAGTATGCGGGTGCTGGAGCGTCTCCTGATGCTGCGGATTGTGGATAATTACTGGATTGATAATTTAACCAGTATGGATAATATGCGCCAGGGCATCGGTTTGCAGGCCCTCAGTTCGCAGAACGAACATGGGGCTTTGCATCTTTATAAGAAAGAGGGGACCAACTTTTTTGAGGGGATGCTGGCCGGTATCCGCCACGATGTGGTACATAACATTTTTAATATCACCGTGACCAAGACGCCGCCGCCCAAGCAGACAACTTCCCCGATGGCGAAAGTGGCGACGGCCAGCCGTGGCGGCACCGCCGTGAAGCAAGCCGAAAAAATCGAAGGTAAGAAAATCGGCAGGAATGACCCCTGCCCCTGCGGCAGCGGGAAGAAATACAAACACTGCTGCGGACAGAATCAATGACGAATCTGGAAATTGCCGCCGTTTTCCGTGATATCGGGGACCTGCTGGCAAAGAAAAAAGAAAACTGGTTCAAAATCCGGTCGTACCGTAAAGCGGCGGAAGAAATTGAGAAACTGACGGTTGACTTATCCCGGCTGGCCGAAGAGGGTAAATTGCGGGAAATTCCAGGCGTGGGTGAAGCAATCGAGAAAAAAATTACCGAAATGCTGAATACCGGCCGTTTACAGTTTTATGAAAAATTGAAGGCTGAAGTCGGGGTGAATTGCGGTGAGCAAAGCCCAAAATAACGCGTCCTCTCAGCAACTGACATCTCTGGACGATGAGGCCATCCGCTATTTCCGCAATTCGGTTTCTGCCGGTGTGAATTGGTATATTGCCTTGCTGGAAGCTGTCGGACGGTGGCAGTCGCCTGAGGAAACCTGGCAGGGCCGCCATTACCAGTATCTGATTGAAGGGGCGGCTTTTGACTGGCAATTATTGGCGGAACGTCTTTGCGATACGGTAGACGACCTGCTGCCGGAAAAAGAAAAATCCGACTTCCTGCTCAAGGGTAAACCGCCGCTGGAAATTACCAAGGAACGTTTTCAGGAACTGATCGGGGCGGCGAAGTACCGGCAGTATCTGAACTATTTTTACGGGGTGACCGTAGAGGATGCCCTGCTGCTCGCCGTCAAAGACGAAGTGCGGAAGGAGCGCCACCTGGCAGCCATCATTAAAGAAGACGACACCACGGCAGAGGCTTTTCAGCGGATTTACGCCGAAACCCAGCCGGTTTTGTTGGAACAGTTCCGCAAGGAGAAACATCACCGCCGTCTCCGGTCCATCAGCCTCAGCGAGTTGAAGCTATTTACCTACTGGCTTTTCATGTACCGCGTCAGGCATAACGATAAATCCCGCGTGGCCAGCGATACCAAAAAAGCGCTGGACTGGCTCAACCGCAGCGGTTACCCGGACCGGTTTATCATCACCCGCCCGCTGGTGGGCAGCCGCAATAACCAATCTGTAAAAAACTTGTCCCACTAATTTAAATTTGTCTGCAGTCGTTCAATCGTCGGAATAGCCGATTGTCTGCCCGAAAAGCGGGCGCTGGTTCGGCAGTAAGCTGAGAACGCGGGTGATTTCGAGCTTGTTGCAATTATGGAACCAGGCAGCCAGTCCCAGCGCGGCGGCGGCCAGATAAACGTTTTGTGCAATCAGGCCGGTATCCACGAAGTAATACGATTTCTGGATTTCCGCATTATATAGTCCCGGCTCCTGAAATCCGGCGCTCTTGAATTTTTCGATATCTACGACGTAAATCAAACGCACCGGCGCCGTGGCGCCCGCCGGCGCCTGCCCCGGTCCGATGGCCAGGGCCCGGTAATCACCACTTAATACCGGCAGCAATTTGTGTCCGTGCGGCTCATATAAATAAATCCCTTCCGGCATGGCAACATAAATACTGATTTCCTGCGAATTGCTGGCCGAACCGGCTGTCAACCCCGGCCCACCGAACGGTCCAATTTGGCGGTTAATGCCGGAGGCTGCCCAGAGAATCCCGGAGAGTTTCTGCCGGGAGATTTTTTTACCGTTAACGGTACGGGCAGTACTTCGCTTTTTGAGGGCGTCGAAGAGGGTGCCGCAGTCTGCAAAAAGCGACGGCGGCAGTTTAACCGGCTGAATCCCCGTTAGGTCGCTTTTGTTCTTCATACATTCCTCCAATTTTTCCCCTTACCAGGACGGGTTGAGCAGGCGTTTTTCCGATTCGCCGCGCGGTTCCTTCATTACGGAATCAGCATCGTCGTGGAAGATGATGTCTTCGTCTTTTTCCAACCCTTTGACTACCGTCGGGATGTATTCCGCCAGGCTGATGCCGCGGTACTTGAGGTGTACGGCGTCGCGACCGGCTTTGTTCAGGTCGGTATCTACCATCGGGGGCACGATTTCAATCACTTTCACCGGGGTGCCCTTGAGCTGCTGCCGCAGCACGAGGGTATAGGTGTGGACCGCGGCTTTGGTAGCGCTGTAGACCGGTGTATTGGGCATCGGCATGAACCCGAGCCCCGAACTGACATTAATCACCGCGGCGGCCGGTTTTTTCAGCAAATGGCCGATAAAGAGCGCGGTCATGTCCACCAGCCCAGTAAAATTAACCGCGATTTCGTCACCTCCGGCTTTGAGTTCGGCGTAGCCTTTCTTGAGGTCGATGTAACGCTGGATGCCGGCATTGTTCACCAGAATATCAATGTCAGGGAACCGGGGTAGTACTTCCGCTGCCAGTTTTTCCCGCTGGCCGGCGTCGCCGATGTCGCATGGTAATACCGTGAAATCCGGGTATTTCGCTTGTATGGCTTTTAGTTTTTCCGGGTTGCGTCCGCAGACAATCACCCGGCTTTTCGCGGTCAGAAAAGCTTCTGCCAGGCCCAGCCCGATGCCGCTGGTGCCGCCGGTAATCATTACGGTTCTGTTTGAAAGTTTCATCGTCTCTCCTTTTGAATTCGTAGTTTACGAATGGGGAATTAATATTACTATACAACATCGGGATAAAAAGCAAATTATTAGCTCTGTTGTAGTTCATTACACCCTGAGTCCGCAGACGAAGGGTCTCCCTGCCTGCTAACTACAATAAACACCAAGGTCCAAAATCCAACTACCAAACAATATAGACGAAATGCAAAAACCAAAATTAATTATTATTCGTGCGGCGGCAGGAATCCAATTCACACTGTCGTTGCGGGTCCGCCAGAGGCGGATTCCTCGCAAGGGTGGGGGGTTGCGCGGTGTTTAGGGATTGACGACGTAATTCCGTAAAACCCCGATGTGCCCGATTTTAACCTCGACGGTGTCTCCGGGCTGCATCGGGCCGATACCCCCGGGCGTGCCGGTGGCAATGATATCGCCGGGCAATAATGTCATCACCTGAGAGATGAAGCTGATGGTTTCCGGCGCTTTGAAAATCTGGTCGGCGGTGGTGCTTTTTTGTTTTAGCTGTCCGTTCAGATATGTTTCGAGGGAGACATCCGCCAGGTCCAGTTCCGTCTCAATCCACGGTCCGAAAGCCGCAAAAGTATCAAACCCCTTGGCGCGGGTCCACTGGCCGTCGCGCGCCTGCAAATCCCGGGCGGTGACGTCGTTGAAGCAGGTATAGCCAAACACGTAGTCCAGCGCCCGTTCAGACGAAACCTGCTTTGCGGTTTTCCCGATGACAATGCCCAGTTCACCTTCGTAATCCACCCGCTGCGACATCGCCGGGTAAACGATATTGTCTTCCGGCCCGATGACGGCGGTGGGCGGTTTCAGGAAAATCAGCGGAGACGGCGGCAGCTGCTGGTTCATTTCACCGGCATGGCTGCGGTAATTGACACCCAGGCAAACGATTTTGGATGGGACGCAGGGCGCCAGCAGCGGCACCTCGCCCAATTCAAAGGTAACTCCCGAATAGCTAATCTTGCGGAACGGACTGCCCTGAATAACCTTTATTATTCCGTTTTCGAGGACGCCGTAACCGGTTTTATTACCGGCGGCGAAACGTATTATCTTCATATTTAAACTTTGATTTCTCTTTGCCGGACGCGGCATTTTTCGGCGGCGATAATAGCCTTGATTTCGTTAACGGCGGATTCAATCTGATTATGCTGATTGACAACAACATAATCGAACCCGGGGATTTGCTTCATTTCATTTTCGCAGGCCTGTAAGCGGGTCGCCAGCGATTCCGGTGTTTCCGTATAGCGCTGTTTCAGGCGGGAAGCCAGTTCGTCAAAAGACGGCGGCGCCAGGAAAATAAACACGGCCTGAGGTACCAGCTTTTTGATGGTGGCAGCGCCCTGCACATCAACTTTGACCATGATGTCATAACCGTGCTGCAGCGCCTGGCGGATTGGTTCTTTAGGCACGCCGTACCAGTTCTCGTAAACTTTCGCCGATTCCAGCAATTCGTTACGGTTCAACAAATCCTGGAATTCGTCCGGACTGACAAAATGGTAATCCACGTTGTCTTTTTCGTTGGCGCGGCGGGGCCGGGTAGTATTCGTGCAGACGAACTTAAAATTAGAATTGGAGGCTTTTAAATAGGAAAGCACCGCGTCTTTCCCCACGCCGGACGGACCGGACAGCACTACCAGCAAAGGCTTTTTTGCCAGATTCGGATTAATCTCGCTCATGCCGGCTATTCTTCCTCGGGAGTAAGTTTGGGGGCGCCGGTTTGGAGGCGGCCGGCAATGGTATCCGGCGCCAGGGCGGCCAGAATGACATGCCCGCTGTCGGCGATAATGACGGCCTTGGTGCGGCGGCCGTTGGTCATGTCAATAAGCATTCCCTTGGTGCGGCCGTCCTGGATTGTGCGCTTGGTGGGTGCAGAGTTCGGAGAGGCAATAGCGATGACGCGGTTCATCGCAAGCATATTGTTAAATCCGATGTGGACCAGCTCAATTCCCATTTATTCACCTCAAAAATCCGCCTCAGGCAGGAGAAAATTACTGATATTGCTATAATATACTGTTTCGAGTAGGGAAACAACTGGTACTCGAGCTGTCAGCACGAGCGTTCAGCTATCGACAGTCAATTATCTAAAAGAAAAAGATTGACATCTTTATCGGCCGGATTATATCATTGCTATTGGCACAAAATAATTTCATCAATGGGGAAACGCCTTCTTTACGGAGACGTTTTTCTTTTGCAAAGGACTGAAATGTTGGATTTTCTCAAGTCTACCGACCCGATGACGAAATGGCTGGTTTCCGGCGGCATTG
Organism: uncultured Chloroflexia bacterium; assembly: GCA_963772985.1. Classification (GTDB taxonomy): domain Bacteria; phylum Chloroflexota; class Dehalococcoidia; order Dehalococcoidales; family Fen-1064; genus Fen-1064. The sequence continues at coordinate 60,700 of CAVYZP010000028.1, read as the reverse complement.
TTGTTCTCGCCTTCCTTCTGGCCTTTTTGTCCAAGTACATCCTCGGCGCCATCGTCAAACCTTTTACCAAAAAAACCAAGACCATCATCGACGACCTCATTTTGGAAGCCGTGAACATGCCGCTTTTTGCGGTGATTATCGCCGGCGGCCTGTGGATCGGCATCAACCGGATTCTTACAGATGCCAAGGTCGAATCAATCGTAAATAAAATCTTCATCATTATCATTATTGTGATTATCGGCATGGTCATCAGCCGGGTGGTACACGCGATTTTAGAATGGTATTCAGTGGAAATTGCGCCGCGCACCGCCAGTGATTTCGACGACCGCCTGGTGCCGCTGCTGAGCCGGGTGGCGGATGTTATCGTCTACAGCTTCGCTTTTTTGGTCATTCTGGGCCGCATCGGTGTTGATATCGGCCCCTACCTGGCCGGTTTGGGCATCGGCGGTTTAGCCGTCGCCCTGGCGCTGCAGCCGACCCTGACCAATTTTCTCTCCGGCACTTATGTGATTTCGGACTCGGTTATCCGCAAGGGCGATTACATTCAACTTGAATCCGGACTGGAAGGCACGGTCGAGGAAATCGGCTGGCGTATCACTAAAATCCGCCACTGGCAGGGGAACCTGGTCATCCTGCCAAATACCAAACTCTCGGACGCGGTGGTCACCGATTTTGAGAAACCGGACCTTTCCATGATTTTCGGAGTGGACGGCGGCGTCAGTTACGATTCGGACCTGGAAAGAGTGGAGCAGGTAATACTCGAAGTTGCCACCGATGTTATGAAGAACAACCCGGAAGGCGTAAAGGATTTCACGCCTTCAGTGAAATTCAAAAATTTCGGCGATTCCAACATCAATTTTTCTGCGGTGATGAAAGCGCAAAACCGGGCCGGGACTTTCGCTTTGAAACATTATTTCATCAAAGCGCTGCACAAGAAATTCCGCGCTGAAGGCATCGTGATGGAATACCCGGTCAGAAAAGTGTATGTTGAGGGTAATGCCAGCCAGGGGATGTTCAACCAGCCCAGAAGCAGCTGAAATCAACCCCGGAGCGGTGCGATTTTAAACTAAAATAATAGAGTGATGGCTTATCAGCCATCACTCTTCTTTTTCGCTGATTTGTATTGTCAGAAATCCGGGTAAGAACCGGATGTCAGTCTTTCTTCGCGGCGGCCGCCGGTTTGCTATCGGTAGCCGGTTTAGGAGTTTCTGTTTTCTTCTCCGGCGTCGACGCGGGATTGTTCTTTTTATGGTCGGTTACGTAAAACCCCGAACCTTTAAAAATCACCGGCACCGATGTAATGATGCGTTCGGCTTTACCTTTACATTCAGGGCATTTTGCAGCGCTTTCCTCGTTGAAACCCTTCTTTAGTTCAAACCGGTGGTGACATTTTTTACATTCGTAATCGTAGATTGGCATTAGAAACTATCCCCCGTTAATTAAGTGTTTTTAAAAAATCCCGGAAACATTCCAGATCTGCAGGGGAACCGGTCAGGTTCCCCGAATCATCTACGGATAATCCCCAGTAGCGGCTCAAGCCCTTGCGGCACTCATTCTTCTCCGCGCCAGCCGCCCACCGGAGGCAGCAATCCGGTTTAAAAGCGTGTATCCGGCAAAGCCATTTGGCTTTCCCTGCTTGCTGCTCCAGAAAAAGACACTTCCCATCCACATGCCGTAATAAATGGGTCTCGGTTCCCGGCCAGCGCGGGTCGGTGCACTCATCTAAAAATAGCTGCAAAGACATTCCAAGACGGTCGGCAATCAGCCGCGATTCCGCTAATTCCAAATGCGGCTGGAAATCGGTACAACAAACACCGCAGCAAAAACAGGGGAAAACAGATTTACCCTGCGCTGAAACATCCGCCGCAACTGTGTCTGAAATGTTCACCTCAGCTATCATCACCGTTTAATGGGCAAAATAAATTGCCAACAATAATTATTTGCTGTGGTCGCTGAACATTGACGTATCGGCTGACTGCAAGTCTCGCAATTTAAGACCAAAGAACGCGACCCCATATCTCCATCATACAAGTTTATGGGATAGCGCTCAAGGTTTGCTATCTTATGTTAACTGCGCCGCTGTCCCGGTTCGGACATAATATCGAGGTCCCGGGTGTAACTACACTGCAAACATTCCATATACCAGCCATCGTAGTCTTTATCCAGGAAGATATTGCCGCCGCACCGCGGGCACCGCCGTGTTCCTGCTGCTCGTCTCATATTAATCCTCTTTCGAGAACTATCTTTTCAAAGGTTACGCCCCGGAGTGTTTAAAATCGAGGCTGCACCTTACATAATTCGTCCTCTGCTTTTAGAATAAACCGTTTTTTTATGTAAATCAAGAGGTTTTTTTTAAAAATAAAAATATTTTTTTACAGCTAAAAAACGCTTGAAACTCCATTTTTTTGTGCTATACTAATCACTCCGGATTGTTTATTTTACCATTACTCTTGATTATTAAATCTTAACCCTTGATTCCTTAGAACTTAATCACAAACTTCCCGTTCTTATAGAACAGCTCATCGTCCACCCAGATTTCGCCGCCGTCCCGCAGGTCGCAGACCATGTCCCAGTGAATCGCCGACTCGTTGGTGCTGCCCGTCTCCGGATAACCGGAACCCAGCGCCATGTGGAAACTGCCGCCGATTTTCTCATCGAAAAGAATTTCACGGGTAAATTTCTTGATGCCCTCGTTGGTACCGATGGCAAACTCCCCGACCCTTTTCGAACCGGCATCGGTAGCGATGGTTTTTAAGAGATAATCCTGATTCTTCTCGGCGGTGGCTTGCACCACTGCACCTTTCTCAAACGTCAGCCGCACGCCGGTGACTTCACGGCCGCCGTAAATCGCCGGATAAGAGAAATAAACATGGCCTTCCATGCTGTCCTCAACCGGACCGGTAAAGACTTCGCCGTCCGGCATATTCTTTTTACCGTCGCAATTTTCAAAATTCCGTCCGGCGATGCTCAGCCGCAAGTCGGTCTCTTTTCCCACCACATGGATGGTTTTCTTGCCTTTTAGCCAAGCCACTATTTTATCCTGGCGGGCAGAAAAATTCTGCCAGTAACCGACAGGGTCGTTGATGTCCGGCAGGCAGGCGCCGTAAACAAAATCCTCGTAATCTGTCAGACTCATTTCAGCATCCTGCGCCAGAGCATTGGTGGGATAGGGCCCTAAAACCCAGCGCAGTTCCCCGGCCGCCGAACGGTTCATCATGATTTTCATTAACTCACTGCGCGACTGCGACCGCAACACCATTTTGGCAGAATCAACATTGCTCAAAGCTTTGGTATTCGAGTCGGAGAAAACCACAATCCGGCAATCATAGGTATTCATCACCAGCTTGTAGGGCTCAGGGACGAATTGCAACTGTTTTTCGTTGCTGTATTTATAAACCAGCTCTTCGATTCCGGGCAGAGACGGCATCACATAGGGCAGGCCGCCTGCTTGCAGCACTTTGATAAATACCGCCTTAATCAACGGTTCGCCGCTGGTCTCGCCCTGAATGACCACTTTATCGCCGTGTTTTACCGCGACGGAATAATTCACCAGTAAATCCGCCATTTTTTCGACCCGTATGTCAGCCATATTATAGTCCTCCGGTTAACTTTCAATTCACTATTTTTCTAAGTCCGTATTATATCAGTTTAAATACAAAATTGACATCAGGAGAACGACAGGTTATCTTTGTAAGAAAGCATATCCCATCTTTAGCGGATTATCTGAAATCTTCTGGGTTGCCGGGTCAAGCCCGGCAATGACAAAATATAAGTAAGATTCCAACTTTGTTGGAATCTTACTTTCTCGCCTGTCATTCCCGCGCAGGCGGGAATCCAGACCAATAGCCAACGAACCTTTTCGGGCATTGCTCGACAAATTATGGAGGATACTTCCCATGGATGCGCAATCAACAGCCGCCGCGAAAATGGCGCAAATTATCGAAACAGAAATAAAATCTTTCGTGCGCAACAGTCCCCTGAACAGGATGCCCGGCGAAGAAAATATGCCGATTTTTGACGAACCGCTGGTGGGATTTGCCGACGGTAACGACCCGCTTTTTCAGCAATTTAAAAAGATTATCGGGCCGAATCACCTGACTCCCATCGAAGCGCTGGTCCTTGCTTACAACAAGCAGCCGGAGGACGGCGGGAAACTGGTTTCAGTCGTCAGCTGGATTTTGCCGATTACAAAAAACACGCGTGAATCAAACCGCGAACAGGATAAAGTCCCAGCTAAATACTGGGCTTACACCAAATGGTACGGCGAGAAATTCAACGCCGCCCTGCGCAAACATATGGTTGATTCTTTTAAAATCAGGGGTTATATGACCACCGCGCCGGCGATTCAGCCCTATTTCAAAGTCCAGGACAGCCCCAAAGGCCAGTTCTCCAACTGGTCAGAGCGGCATGTGGCTTACGTTGCAGGCCTGGGCACTTTCAGTCTGGCCGATAGTTTTATCACCGAAAAAGGCGCGGCCAACCGCGTCGGTAGCATCGTGATTGATTTGAAACTGCCGCCCGGTCCTAGAACCGCAACAACACCCTATGCCAATTGCCTATATTATGTCAACAAGAGCTGTAAAGTCTGCATTACGCGCTGTCCTGCCGGCGCCATCACCGAAGCCGGCCACGACAAAGTCAAATGCGGGAATTATCAGGACGTTGACCTGAAGCATATCAGAGATGACTACCAGGTCGGCAGCGGGAGCTGCGGACTGTGCCAGACCCGCGTCCCCTGCGAGTTTAAAAACCCGGTTAAAAAGAAATAACGCGGGCGCCAAGAATTGCAGTTATTTTTTTATTAATGTACGCCGCTATTACCTCATTCGTTTTGTAAAAAGTGCATTTTCTATAGCAGCGGAAACGAATATTTTCGGGTTTTCGGGTATACGGAAGCACTCTGCGTATTTGATTTGATGTGAGGCGATGCGGCGTTTGAAGCCGTTTTGATAGAACCCTTCCCATTTTGTCATTATCGGGCTTGACCTGATAATCCAGAAAGATAACGGGAGAGTATGATGGCTGGATTCCCGCTTTCGCGGGAATGACAGGTTGTGGTGGATTGCTGCCCTTGCAGCAGTGGGTCCTCAATATTTGCCCTTTACCGGGCGCTCAGGAACTGGATTCTGACGAGCCTGGGCCTTTGCGTCCACCAACCCGGGAGGACTGTGAATAAGGAGTGTCCGTGGCCTGCGGTTGCCGCCTTAGTCGTGTAGTTCGCGCCGGTTGAAAGGCACCGGAACGTTCTCTGTATTCCGATACTTTTCCCCCGGGAACCCCTAAAGCCGTTGTACATGGGCATTTCCTGAATGCCCAACCGGCCCCGGCGGTAAGAATCATGACGGAGAGTTTTACGGTCGCTCTCAAACGTGAAATTATTGTATGACATATGATTTAATACTGTCAAGCGGTTTTTGTCGCTATTTTCCGAGTATTTTTGCTACCAACCATTTCACCCTCATCCTAACCTTCTCCCCTCGAGGGCGAAGGGACTAACCGGGGCGGTTTTTGTCGCTATTTTGGACGAGCTTTCAGCGGTCAGCAGTCAGCTTTCAGCTTATAGAAGTTGTCACTCTCTCCCTTTCGTAAACTTAGGGACCTTCGGCTTTAATTCCTCTCCCGTTCGTGCCTCCGGGACCACCAGCTTCGCTTACGGCCTGAGAGGGAGGAAGTTTCCCATTTTCTGAATTTTGGAGATTCAGTGAGAAGGTACTAACCGGAGCAGTTTTTGTCGCTATTTTGCAAACAGTTTTCAGTTAGGAGTTCGGAGTAATGAGTGGTGAGTGATAAGAAATTCGGGGCGGTCGAGTTCGAAACTCGACCCTACAGTAAAATATTTGGTTATTAGCCGTATTTCATGGACTATATGGGGCATGGTTGGTTTGATGTACATTTCGACTTAAGGTCGAAAGTATTTCGTCTTCGGGCTCAAGATTCCTGCTTTCGTAGGAACGACAATGGAGGGCTTTCAGCGGTAAGCGGGCAGCTTTCGGCAGTCAGCAGGATACCTATAGCAGTTCAGAACAAAAAATGGGCTATCCTGAATGAGATAGCCCATTTTTCTAATAATTTAATTTCCGTGCTTAAACTTTCTTCACTCCCAGGACAACCGTATGGTCATTGAGCTTGAACGTTTCCGTTGCCACACCTTCTTCCTGTTTGCCATCGATGAGGCTGCGGGACAGGGTTTCCAGCTTCACGTAATCGGTGTAATTATTCATCACCTGTTTGACGTAATCGTCGCCCTGATAATAAGTGATGATATAATCCGCGATTTCAAAACCGGCGGTTTTGCGCATTGTCTGCAGACGGTGAACGATTTCCCGGGCCAGGCCCTCTTCGGCCAGTTGCGGCGAGACCGTTCGGGGGATTGCTACGGAAACTTCACCTTCCGCACTGACACATAAGTCGGGCAGATTCAGGTCTTCTACCTTATCAACAAAAGCCAGCGTTTTCACATTGAGCTCTTCCAGAATTTGCGGCATGATACGGACCAATCCGTCCCTTTCGCGCACCGAGTTTACCCGGATGACCGCCTGGTCCAGCGGCTGGCGTACCTTGACGTTCGCCTGGGCGCGGGCCGCCCGGCCGAGGCTGCAGACCTTCATCGCCAGCTGGGTATCGGCGGAAAGGTCGCGGTTGATTTTGGCGGTATCGGCGACCGGAAAATCCGCCAGATGGACGCTGACGGGCGCATTTTTATCCTGCGAGCGCACCAGGTTCTGATAAAGTTCTTCCGCCAGGTACGGCATGAACGGCGCCAGTAATTTCGAGAGTGTTACCAGACAGTGATAGAGCGTGTTGTAAGCCGACAGCTTGTCGGTATCGCTCTCGCTCTTCCAGAAACGGCGGCGGCTGCGGCGCACGTACCAGTTGGACAGCATGTCCACAAATTCCTCGATTTTACGGGCCGGCCCGGTGGGGTCATAGCCGTTTAGACCGGCATCGACATCAGTAACCAACTGGTTTAACTCGGAGAGTATCCACAGGTCGAGTTCCGGCACTTCTTTTACGGTTTTCGCCGGGTCCGGTTGGTAATTATCAATATTGGCGTACATGACAAAGAACGAATAGACGTTCCACAGGGTCAGCATTACCGACCGGGTGATATCCGCCACCATTTTGGTATCAAAACGCCGGACGCTGCCGGGCGGGGCTGAAGTATAGCAGTACCAGCGCAAGGCATCGGCGCCATGCAGTTTGACCACATCCATCGGTTTGACGACATTGCCTTTGCTCTTGCTCATCTTCTCGCCTTTGGCGTCGAGAATCAATTCAAAACAGATGCAATTTTTATAACAGGGCCGGTCAAACAGCGCCGTCGAAATCGCATGCAGGCTGTAGAACCAGCCGCGTGTCTGGTCAACACCTTCACAGATATAATCGGCAACCTTAAGTTCTTTATCAAACAGCTCTTTGTTCTCGAAAGGATAATGAAGCTGCGCAAAGGGCATCGAACCGGAATCAAACCAGCAGTCAATCACTTCCGGCGCACGTTTCATCTGCCCGCCGCATTTACCGCAGGTGAAAGTGGTATCGTCGATGAAAGGCCGGTGTAAATCGTACTCGCCGTTTTTCAGTTTGTGGGCGGCCATCGAATCCATTTTGACATCCGGTTTCCCCTTCAGTTCGTCCACACTGCCGATACATTCGAAATTGCCGCATTTTTCGCATTTCCAGATGGGTAAAGGCGTACCCCAGTAGCGTTCCCGGGAGAAAGCCCAGTCCACATTATGCGCCAGCCAGTCCCCGAAACGTCCTTCTTTAACATGCTCCGGATACCAGTTGATTTCCTCGTTGCCTTTAATCAACTCGTCCTTGACCGCGGTGGTGCGGATGTACCAGCTCTGTTTGGCATAATAGACTAACGGGGAATTACACCGCCAGCAGAAAGGATAAGTATGGCGGATTGTCCCGACTTTAAACAGAAGCCCACGCTCCCGCAGGTTGTCCAATACCAGCGGGTCGGCGGTTTTAATGAATTTACCGGCGAACGGGTAACTGCCGATGATTTTGCCCTGCAAATCAACATTATGCACAAAATCCAGCCCGTTCTCCTGACCGGCCAGATAGTCATCCTCGCCGTAGGCCGGCGCAATATGCACGATGCCGGTGCCATCATCCATCGAGACAAAATCAGCAGCGATGACATGATAGACCAGGCTTTTTAACGGTTTCTGCAGCTTTAGCTCGTTACCGGAGGTGAAACGCTGGCGTTCTACGCCGAATTCGTGGGGATTGAACAAAGGTTCATATTCCACTCCCACTAAATCCTTGCCCATGATTTTAGCGACTACGTTATTATCACCGAGCCCGACCGCCTGACAGCGCGCATCCGCGAAAATCAGATATTCCCCTTCATTTTCCACCATGGCGTATTCCATTTTAGCCGCTACCGCAACGGCGGTGTTGCCCGGCAGCGTCCATGGCGTGGTGGTCCAGGCCATCAGATAGACCTTTTTCCTGCCCACCAGCTCACGCAGTTTTTCCAGTTCAGGCGATTCTTTTTTCGATTTCAAGTGCGTGCGGAATTTGATAAAGACCGACGGGTCTTCGGTATCATCCTTATAGCCTTGCGCCACTTCGTGAGAACTGAGGGATGTGCCGCATCGCGGGCAGTGCGGGGTCACTTTATAGCCCTGATAGATGAGCCCTTTATCCCACATCTGTTTGATGGCCCACCAGACCGATTCGATATAGGTGCTGTTCATCGTGACATAGGCATTTTCCAGGTCCACCCAGTAGGCGATCCTTTCGGTCAGGTTGTCCCACTCTTTCAAATATTTAAAGACGCTGTCCCGGCATTTTTCATTGAACTGCTGCACGCCGTAGGCCTCGATTTGAGATTTGCCGGAAAACCCGAGCTGTTTCTCCACCTCCAGTTCGACCGGCAGACCATGGGTATCCCAACCGGCGATGCGCGGCGCGTAATAACCTTTCATCACTTTATAGCGGGTGATGATGTCTTTATATGCCCTACCCAGCACATGATGGATGCCGGGGTTCCCATTTGCCGTGGGCGGGCCTTCGTAAAGCACAAACCGCGGTTTACCCTCCCGGTTCTTCACGCTCTTTTCAAAAATCTGATTCTGTTTCCAGAATGCCAGCTGTTTTTCTTCATTTTGCGGGAAATTCACCCGACTGTTCACCGATTCAAACATATCCAACCTCCAGACTCAAAAAATTCCAAATTTCAAATAACAATAACCAAATAATGACTAATTTCTAATTTATAAAATATTTTAATTTTAGTTGCCGGTATTTGGCCACTCCTGTCATATTCACCTCACACAAAAACAAAAATCCCGTCCTTGTGAGGGACGGGATTCTCAAAAACCCGCGGTACCACCCTGTTTCCCCGAATATCCGGGGCGCTCTTTTCAGGTTCACCAAAGAACCTTCAGGACACTTAAGAATGCCCTCGTCGCGGCTAACGGCGGACGGCTCCGGCCAAGTCTACTCAGATAATTCTTTTCGGTTGGCAGCTCGGGAGGGATTTTCAGAGAATGGAACGCGTCTGCTCACACCTGGCCAGACTCGCTGGGCGCTCTCAGTACTCTTACTCTTCTCCTTCAACGCCTTTATACGTGCAGTATATCATGTCGGACAAAGTAAAATCAATGAGTTTAGCGTTCGCAGTACTAATTATTATGTAATCCTGTACGAAAGTACGAACGCGGATGCTGTTCATCTTGATTCGGTTTTTGTTATAATGTAAATGGAGCCTTAGCGCTTACAGAGGTTAAAATGAAACAGCCAAAAGTTCGCAGTATCAGCATTGTCTATCTAATCATCTTTATTTTATGCATCGCGCTGATTGTCTGGATATATAAAGCAAAACCGGCCCCGACCGTGACCCCGATTTCACCCAGCACCCTGGTTACCATGTCGCAGGCTGATGAAATCAAATCAATTACGGTGCAAGGCCAGAATCTCAGTATTGTCGGCACTAACGGACAGCAATACTCCAGTTATCTGGGTACCGGCGTCAGTATCTATCAGGTTCCCGGGTTGAATCTCGACCCCCAATACGTAAATGTGACTTTTCAGGCTCCCGGTATCGACTGGCTGAGCCTCATTCTGACCTGGGGCTTCCTGGCGATCGCCGTGGTCCTGATTCTGGTCATTTTCTTCCGGGCGCGCGGCGCCAATAACCAGGCGATGAGTTTCGGGCGCAGCAACGCCCGCCTGTTCCCCGGCGATAAACCGCAGGTGACGTTTAACGACGTCGCCGGCGTGGATGAGGCCAAGCAGGAACTCAGAGAAGTCGTTGATTTCCTGAAATCGCGTGAACGTTTCACCGCTCTCGGCGCGCGTATTCCGCGCGGCATTTTACTGGTCGGCCCGCCCGGCACCGGTAAAACTTTGCTCGCCAAGGCCATCGCCGGTGAAGCCGGCGTGCCTTTCTTCTCCATCAGCGGCAGCGAATTCGTCGAAATGTTTGTGGGCGTGGGCGCTTCCCGCGTCCGCGACCTGTTCGACCAGGCCAAGCACCATGCTCCCTGCATCATCTTTATCGATGAAATTGATGCCGTCGGGCGGCACCGCGGCGCAGGTTTGGGCGGCAGCCACGACGAGCGCGAACAGACTTTGAATCAAATCCTGACCGAAATGGACGGTTTCGATACCAACACCAGCATTATTATCCTGGCGGCGACCAACCGTCCCGATATTCTGGACCCGGCGCTTTTACGCCCCGGCCGTTTCGACCGCCGCGTTGTGCTGGACTTGCCGGACGTCATCGGGCGCACTGCGATATTAAAAGTGCACGCGAAAAATAAACCCCTCGCGGCTTCGGTGAAACTGGATACGCTGGCCAAAGAGACGGCCGGTTTCAGCGGCGCCGATATCGCCAATCTGATGAACGAAGCGGCGATTCTCGCAGCCCGCAAGGGTCAGAAAACAATTGAAATGATTGACCTGGAAGAATCCATTGATAAAGTGGCCATGGGACCGGAGAGACGCAGCAAACGGATGAGCGCCGCAGATAAAAAGCTAACCGCTTACCACGAAGCAGGTCATGCACTGGTAGCAAAAATGCTGCCGAATGCCGACCCGCCGCATAAGGTATCCATTATCGCCCGCGGTATGGCCGGCGGTTATACCAGAATGCTGCCTGAAGACAGGGCATATTGGTCCAAATCCAGACTGACCGACAGTATCGCCGTATCTTTAGCCGGTCTCTGTTCGGAAAAACTGATCTACGGGGAAGCTTCTTCCGGTTCTTCCAGTGATTTGCGGTCGGCTACCGGTTACGCCCGCAGAATGGTGACGGACCTGGGCATGAGCGATAAACTAGGACCGCGTACGTACGGCGATAAACAGGAACTCGTTTTCCTGGGACGCGAAATTTCTGAGACCAAGGATTACAGCGAAAGGACTTCTCTGGAAATCGACCGGGAAATCGACCGGATTATCAGTGAAGCTTCTGCTTTAGCTACAAAAGTTTTGACCGAAAATATGGACATGCTGACAAAATTAACCGATGCGCTGATATCGAGAGAAACTCTGGACACCGACGAACTGGAGGCGTTGTTTAAAGGCGAAACGCTGGCGCCCAAAGTTATCGAGTCCGCACCTACAGACACCAAACAGCCGGATGCTAAAACGCCGCAACCCGGCCCCACGGTGATTCTGAAACCGCAGCCGGACGGAGGCACCGCAAGTATTATTCTGGAACCGCCGGCCAAACCGGAACCAAAGTAAAAGGGAAAAAAGGGAGTGCGCAAGCACTCCCTTGCTTTTATCTTAATTCCTGATTTATCAACGGAGGAGTTTGATGAAGACCGACCTGATTGAAATTACCGATAAAGCCATTTCGCCGGAGCAGGTAATTAACCGCGCCAGAACCAGCGGCAGCGGCTGTGTGGCCACGTATGTCGGCCTGATCCGGGATAATTCCCACGGCAAGAAAGTTGCTTCGGTGGAGTATCAGGACAAAACCGGTAAAGCCACCGCCGGATTGCACAAAATCGCGGCGGAAACCAAAGAAAAGTGGGCGGTGGAAAATATTGCTTTTACCCACCGGGTCGGTAAACTTAATGTCGGGGATATCAATCTGGTGATAGCCGTTGCGGCGGGCCACCGCGGGGAAGCTTTTGCCGCCTGTCAGTACATCATCGACCGTTTCAAAGAATCACTGCCCACCCACAAAATCGAGACATATCAGGACGGCAGTACCCTGGACGGCGGGGCTTAATATTCTGCAACCCCTCCTAAGCAACGATCAGGGAAGATAAATCCCTCTGTATGAGATTGGATGAAATCTCCGGATTGTCGGGTCAAGCCCGACAATGACAATCAAAAGGTTTATCATTCCCGCGCAGTTTGCTTGATACTTGTGTATTGTCTCTTGATTATTTAGAAAATGGTTATCTTCTTCTGGAAACGATATAATCCGCCAGGCTGGTCAAAGAAGCGCGGACCTCTTTTTCCGGCAATGATTTCAGGTTCCGGCAGGCTTTTTCACAGTACTCGTTGGCGACGTTGAAGCATTCCGCGATGATGGTGGAATTCCGCACCATCTCGATGGTTTCCCGGACATACTTTTGTTTGTCGCCGCCTTCGAACATTTTCTTAACGGGGTTATCCTCAGGGTATTTTTCCATCAGCATTAAAGTCGGCAGGGTAACCGTGCCCTGCGCCAAATCGCCGCCGACCGGTTTACCCATTTCCTCTTCCGTGCCGGTGAAATCCAGGATATCGTCGATAATCTGGAAAGCATGACCCAGATAATACCCGTAATCGTGCAGGATTTGAATCGATTTTTCCGGCGCTTTGCTCAAGACCGCCCCGGATTCCACCGCCATGACGAAAAGCGCGGCGGTTTTCGAAGAAATCCGGAAAATATACTGTTCGCGGGATTGCCCCAGCTGGAAAGCGCTGGCCGATTGAGCCAGTTCCCCGTTAGTGATGATCATCAGGGTTTGCGGCAGCAGCTTAATTACCCGGAGATTTTCGGTGCTGGCCGTCAGGTCGCCGGCTTTGGCGAAAAGATAATCGCCCAGCAGCACGGCTTTCTCCATCCCCCAGATTTTGTTCACGGTCGGCCTGCCCCAGCGCACAAAAGAATTATCGATTGTATCGTCATGTACCAGCGTCGCCAGGTGCATGATTTCGACCGCCCGGGCCATCGGCATCAGCCGTTCCAGGTTATAATCGTAAAAACCGGCGGAGAGCAGCACCAGCGCCGGCCGCAGCCTTTTACCGCCGCCTTTCAGTGCGTGGGCCAACAAATCACCCAGCCAGGGCGCTTCCCCGGTGCCGGTGGCTTTTAGTCTTTCCTCGACAACCGCAAGGTCTTTCTGAATCGGGGCGTATATTTCCGTTAGCTGCATCGCTTGATATCCTTGGTGATTAGTGCCCGAGCTTTTGCGTCTCTTTTTCGATTATCTCGTCATCGAGCTTGGTAAACAACGCCTTCGGCTCTATCAATTTTTGGCCCGGTGCGGGAATGCAAATTTCCCATTTCGAATTTTCAATTTTGCCTTCAAACCCCAGATATTCGTGCAGTTTTTGAGAACTGAACGGCAGGAATGGCGAGAGCATTGTCTTTAAAGCTGAAATTGCGCCGATAGCGGTATATAAAGAATTAGCCGCCGCCTGACGGTCGGTCTTAATTGCCTTCCAGGGGGCTTTACCGTCCAGATAGCGGTTGGCTTCATGTGCCAGGGCCATGGCCTTGTTCAGCGCCTGTTTAAACTGGCAGCGGGCCAGGCTGTCGTCAACTTCTTCAAAAACTTCCGCGCACTGGGCCGCCAACAGACGGTCGTCTTCATCCAGATTCACCGGCGCCGGGACTTTGCCGTCAAAATTGCGGTAAGTCAGGGTCAACACGCGGTGTGCCAGGTTGCCGTAAGTGGCCACCAGTTCATCGTTGTTGCGGCGTACATATTCATGCCATGAAAAATCAGTATCGCTGTTCTCCGGCATGTTAATTGAGAGGATGTAGCGCAGGGGGTCCGGGTCATAACCGGCAAGATAATCCTTAATCCATACCGCCCAGTTGTGGCTTTTCGAACCTTTCTGGTTCTCCACCGTCAGAAATTCGTTCGCCGGAACGTCATACGGCAGGTTCAACCCGCCGTAACCCATCAGCATCGCCGGCCAGATAATGGTATGGAAAGGAATATTATCTTTGCCGATGAAATAATAGCTGCGGCAGTCCTTTTGCCAGAAATCGCGCCATTTTTCCGGGTCGCCGGTGAGGGCCGCCCACTCTTTGGAAGCAGCCAGATAGCCGATTACGGCATCGAACCAGACATAAATGCGTTTACTTTCGAAACCTTTGACCGGGATGGGAACCCCCCACTCGATATCGCGGGTGATGGCCCGGTCTTTCAACCCTTCCTGGAGGTAATGCGTGGTGAAATTAATCACATTCTGCCGCCAGTGAAGCTGGTCTTTAACCCAGGTCAGCAGCGGCTCGTTGAATGCGCTCAGTTTTAAAAAGAAATGTTCCGTTTCTTTAAAGACCGGGGCTGTGCCGCACAAACGGCAGCGCGGCTCAATCAATTCATTGGCGTTGAGCGGTTTGCCGCAGGTATCGCACTGGTCGCCGCGGGCGCCTTTGCCTTTACAAAACGGACACGTTCCTTCAACGTAGCGGTCGGGCAGGAAACGTTCGCATTTCGGGCAGTACGCCTGCAACACAGTATTGGTATAAAGGTAACCCTTTTTCAGCAGTGTCAGGAAAACATCCTGCGTTACCTCGGCATGATTAGGCGTTTCGGTGTGCGTGTAAAGGTCAAAAGTAAATCCCAGCCGTTTCCAGGCATCAACGAATTCAGTATGGTAGTACATCGCCACTTCAGCAGGGGTTTTTCCTTCCTGTTCCGCTTTCAGCGTCACCGGCGTGCCGTGCATGTCCGACCCGGAGACCATCAAAACCTCATTGCCCTTCATCCGGTGATAACGGGCAAAAATATCTGCCGGCAGGTTAGCGCCCGCCACATGGCCCACGTGCGCTAAACCGTTTGCATACGTCCAGGCAACACAAACAAGGATTCTCTCGCTCATCGTTCTCTACCCTACGTAAAAATTAACGTTATGAGAGTTTTTTCTCTTCGTGGAAGAAGGTTAATACTTTTTCGCCTTTCTCTTCGCGGTACTCAGCGTATTTTTTCTTGACACAGCACTTGATACAGTAGTTTTTAGTTTCGCCGCCCTCGCTGGTTTCCGCCCCGTCCGCTTCTTCCACCGTCATATATCGTCCCGCATACGGAACCATCATTCCGCAACTATCGCATTTAATATTTCCCTGAGAAATACATCCCCGTCTCATCTTTTTGCCTCCCGTTAATACGTTTTTATCTTGCAGGCGCCCGTTACCGGATAATGCTAATCATTAATAGCGGATTTTTGCGGCGCCCCATTTAATAATATCTTATAATCGGCCCAAAGTCATTAAGGCTGTTCCAGCCATGCCTTATAAAGTTCCCGTTTCGTTAGCCCCGTCTCCGCAGACACGGCCGCAATTGCTTCTTTGGCGGACACACCGGATGCCCTCAATTCATGCAGTTTTTGTGAGATTTCGGTGGTAAGTTCTTTGGGGGATTCGGCTTTATTCCCCTCAACTACCAGGGTGAATTCACCGATGGGTGCGGCAAAATGTTTTATGGCTTCACTGACGTTTCCCCGGAAAATTTCCTCGTGCATTTTGGTCAATTCCCGGCAAGCCGCTATCCGGCGGTCCCCGAGAACATCCAAGATGTCCTGAAGCGAATCCTGTACCCGGTGCGGTGCTTCCAGGATTATCAGTGTCCCCTTTTCCGCCGCCGCAGTTTCCAGCACCCGCCGCCGGGCGGACGATTTATTAGGCAAAAAACCTAAAAACGTAAACCGGTCTGTCGGCAGGCCGGAGACAGCCAGCGCCGTCGTCACCGCCGAAGCCCCGGGCACCGGCACCACCGGTATCCCCTGGCCGACGGCAGCCGCAACCAGCTCGTACCCGGGGTCGGAAATGCCCGGCATACCCGCCTCGGAAACGAGCGCCATATCCCCCTGTTCCAGATATTCCAGCATGCGGTTCAGCTTCACCAGTTTATTGTGCTCGTAGTAGCTGGTCATCGGCGTGGTAATCTGATAATGATTTAATAACCGGCTGGTTTTGCGCGTGTCTTCCGCCGCAATGAGCCTGACTTCTTTCAACACGCGCAGCGCCCGCAGGGAGATATCTTCCAGGTTGCCGATAGGTGTCGCCACGATATAAAGAGTATTCATTAGTATCGTCATTATAACCCACCGTGGTCTTCGAGTCTAGCTTCATATAGTGAAAGATAATCTCTGGGATATTAACAAAAATTTAACCCTGTTTAAGGAATTGGCCGGTTGCCGGGCAGCGGTTTAGCTTCAATTAATCATTTCTTTTTTAGTTGAATCCCCATTGAAACGGCAGCAGTTTGATGATATATTGAGAATAATATTTAGAGAATGGGAAAAATTTTAAGATTGATGAGGACTGAAAACAAATGACAGCACCAAAATTTAAACAGTTGAAACCGTCATACGGTTTCGACGAAGTCGCGATTGTTCCGGGAGACGTGACCGTCAACCCCGAACAGACCGATGTTTCACTGCAAATCGGCAATATCAAGCTCGATATCCCGATTCTGGCATCCGCCATGGACGGCGTTACCGACGTCAATTTCGCGATTCTGATGAGTAAACTCGGCGGCCTGGCCGTGCTGCATCTGGAAGGCGTCCAGACCCGTTATGAAAATCCGGCCGAAGTCCTCAGTGAAATTGCCAACACGCCGAATGAGAAAGTGACTGCCCTGATGCAGAAAATTTATTCCGCCCCCATCAAAGAAAACCTCATCGGCGAAAGAATCAGGGCGATTAAAAAAGCCGGCGCGGTCTGTGCCGCCACGGTCATGCCCACCAACACTAAAAAGTACGCGCAATTGATTGTAGAAGCAGGAGCGGATCTGCTCTTTGTCCAATCTACCGTTACCACCACCCGTCATGTTTCCAAGAGCTATGAAGGCCTGGTTTTTTCCAAACTGGTCAAATCAGTGCCGATTCCGGTGGTGGTCGGCAACTGCGTCAGTTATTCCGCCTGCCTCGATTTAATGAAAGAGGGGATTTCCGGCGTGCTGGTCGGGGTTGGCCCCGGCGCTGCCTGTACCTCCAGGGAAGTGCTCGGCGTCGGAGTTCCGCAAATCACCGCGACTATCGATTGCGCGGCCGCCCGCGACGTTTATCTGAAAGATACCGGACGTTACGTGCCGATTATTACCGACGGCGGTTTTAGAAAAGGCGGTGACGTTTGTAAAGCCCTGGCAGCCGGCGCCGACGGCGTAATGCTCGGCTCGACCTTTGCCCAGGCTATCGAATCGCCCGGCCACGGTTATCACTGGGGGATGTCCACCCCCAATCCCGTCCTGCCGCGCGGCACGCGCATCAAAGTCGGCACCACCGTTTCACTGCAGCAGATTCTGTTTGGTCCGACCTCGGTCACCAACGGCACCCAGAATTTTGTCGGGGCCATCAGAACCGCGATGGGCTTCTGCGGCGCTTCGACCGTCCGCGAATTCCATAACGCGGAAATGGTCATCGCCCCTTCCATCACCACCGAAGGCAAATCCTGGCAGCTATCCGGCCCTAACAGCCGGGCATAAGGCATATAATTCATCAAAATTTAGCCAACAAAAAAGCCCCTTACAATCGTGAGGGGCTTTTTTATCCGGCTGCGGTTCTGCGGCCTATCGAAATTATCACTCTCCCTTTAATCCCTCTCCCGTCGTGCCTCCGGGACCATGGCCTGAGAGGGATGGAGATTACATAGAAACATAACGTAAATAATCCTATTCGTCGTCCCCGTCATCGTCATCGTCTTCTTTAGGCGCTTCAGCAGCGACCGTGACCGCAGGCACAATCGCCATACCTTTTTCGTTTTTCCGTTTAGACGGGAAGGATAATTTTTCGATGATTTTCCGCAAATCTCCGGCGACTGCATCCGCCTGTTCTGCGTCGGTTTTGACAATTATTCCGCTGACACCGGCATCCCAGATTTGCTGCAGTTCGGTTTCGGTAACCGCGGGCAGGACTTCCACCAGCAACGGTTTCCCGGCCAGTACTGCAAACCGGCGGATGAGCATCAATCTTTTCCAGGTCAAAATCAGGGCATTTTCCTTAGCTTCGTCTAAAAGCACCGCATCCACCGGCAAATCGCTTACGGTGCGCAGCATGATATCGGAAACAGATTCTTCTATTTTTAAGATTTTCCCCAGTTTTTGATCAGAAGCCAGTACCGCGCCGCTGTCCGGCAAAATCACAAAATCAATGCCCGCTGTAGCCGCTTTTTCGACTTCTTCCGCATCGCCTTTCGCCGCCAGCATCCCGGTTATTTTTTCGTTATTGCCAGCTGCCGGACTTGAAATCAGCAGCGCATCCGCGTCCGGTACATCTTTAATTTGAGATTTTGCTTTAGCTCCAGTGATATTAACCACCAGCTGTATTTTAGGTCTGGCGGTTTCCGCTTTAGCGGTCATAAAACCCATGGACTGCACCGGAGGCGTCAGCACCTGTTGTAATTTTTCAATGAATTTGCTCATATCACCTACCCTCATCTTTACGGCCGGTTTTACTGCCGCTAAATGAATTGTATGTTAAAGCCCCGCCTAATTCAAGAAGCAAACCAATTGTTGACATTTCTTTCCGGCTTCTCTATAGTTTGGATATTTAATTCATATTTTATTCTTTTCTATAGGGTGCATTAAGAAGATGAAAATCCAGGTTGTAATTCTGGCCGGAGGCAGGGCCACCAGGCTCGGCGAATTGACTAAAAACCGTCCCAAATCGCTGGTAGAAATACAGGGTAAACCGTTCCTGGCTTATCAGCTCGAATTACTTAAAGACCATGAGATTAGTGATATCGTGCTCTGCATCGGGCACCTTGGCGGCCAAATCCGGAAAGCTTTCGGCGACGGCAGCAACTACGGCGTGCATCTGACCTACAGTCTGGAAGATGAACCTCTGGGCACAGCCGGCGCATTAAAGAATGCGGCGCCTTATTTAAATGATACTTTTCTGGTGATTTACGGGGATTCCTATTTATTGCTTGATTTCGTGAAAATTTATGCGTATTTTCTGACGCAGCAGAAACTCAGCCTCGACACAGTCTTCAGAAACAATGACGCTTTTGATGCCAGTAATATCGTCATCCGGGATAACATGGTCGAGGGGTACAGCAAATCCGAAAAAACACCGGATATGGTTTACATCGACTGCGGCGCCGTAATCTTCCACAAAGAAGTCCTGCAGCTCATTCCGGAAGATCATTTTTATTCTCTCGAAGAACTTTTTCTGCGCCTGATTGAGAAAGAGCAGCTGCTGGCTTTCGAAGTCAAAGAAAGGTTCTATGAAATCGGTTCACCGCAGGGATTGAAAGATTTCGAAGCATTTATACAGCGCCGGCTGAAAAAATAATTCCTTTTTCAGGATTGCCGAAAATATCAATAGGATTTGTGTTTGACAAAATTTTTATTGAGTGTTATCCTACCTGCAAAAGACGAGTAATTAATATCAAGCAGCATTTCTGATTACTTCGTAATATTTAGTTAGTCATGCAATCATTTTCTTTTTAATGAAATTTGTTCATTTCAATTTTCTTTTAGTCTGAATTGGAAAGAGAGGTAATTAAAATGGGAAAAACCATTGTAGAAAAAATTATGGCCAAAGCAGCCGGAAAACCAGAGGTTTCTCCCGGAGACTACCTGAAATTCGGGATTAAAGACACCTATATCCAGGTCGGCAGCGATATCGGCGCTCTTAATCCCCGGGAATACGAGCGGCTCGGCTGGGATAAGTTTTTTGACCCGAAAAAGGTGATGATTGCCCCGGAACACTGCGGCACCTGGGCGCGGCAGCAGGATAATATGACCAACCGGGAATCACACCGCATCACCAAAGAATGGGCTTTGTCGTTAGGCGTCCCTAAAGAAAATATCCTCGACCTGGGAAATGTCGGCACCTGCCACCACCTGCCGATTGAAAAGGGGTGGGCGCTGCCGGGCAATGTTTACCTTCATGCCGATACTCATTGCCCCACTGCCGGCGGCGTCGGGTGTCTGGGGATTAACCTCTCCGCTGCCGAACCGGCCTTTCTGAGACTGGGCTGGATGTGGTTCCGCGTCCCCAAGAGCATCAAGTTCAATATCACCGGCAAACTGCAGGACGGCGTGATGGGCCGGGATGTTTTCGAATTTATCCTCGGGCAAATCGGTCCTGCCGGCGCGGTCTACCAGGCCATGGAATTTACCGGACCGGTGATGGAAGAGATGAGCCTCGACGGACGTTTATCCATGTGCTGCCTCTCCATTTTTACCGGCGCCAAGACCGGCATCGTCAATCCCGACCAGAAGGTTTTCGACTGGTTCAAAACCCGGACCAAAGTCCATTATGAGCCGCAGGTGAGCGACCCTGATGCGCAGTATGCCAAAGTCTACAACTATGACGGCGCCAAAATCGAACCGCAGGTCGTCGTTCCGCCCTACCGGCGTACCGTCCAGCCTGTTTCATCGGTTGAAGGCACCAAAATCACCACCGCTTTCATCGGTTCCTGCGCCAGCGGCCGTGACGAAGACTTGAGAATTGCCGCCCGGATTTTAAAAGGTAAAAAAATCCATCCTGACGTGATGTTCAACGTCACGCCCGGGTCCGCGGAAACAATGCGCCGGACGGATAAGGAAGGTGTTATTTCGACGCTGCTGGAAGCCGGCTGTCTGGTTTGCGCGCCCAGTTGCAGCATGTGCCCCGGCTTTTACACCCCGCTGGCCAAGAACGAAGTCTGTATCGCCTCCAGCACCACCAATGTCCCGGGACGGATGGGCGAAGACAGCGCCCAGGTCTATCTGGGCAGTCCGGCCACCGTCGCTGCCTCCGCGCTCGAAGGCAAAATCGTTGACCCCCGTAAATATCTTTAAGGAGTAATTAAATGGCATTAAAATTCAAAGGCAAAGTCTGGGTCTTTGGTGATAATCTGGATGTTGATAAAGAAATTATCCCCTTCCGCGAACGCGAAATGGGTTTGATGAAAGACGGTAATTTCGGCAAATGGGTGATGACCCCGGTCGACCCCGATTTTCCCAAGAAAGTGAAAAAAGGCGATATTATGGTCGTCGGCACCAACATGGGCTGCGGGCACGGCCATCAGCATGCCAATATCGGCATCCAACAGGCTGGCATTTCTTGCGTCATCGCCGAATCTTTCGACCGTAATTTCTTTAAGAATTCGATTAATCTGGGCTTGCCAATTATCGAGTTGGAAGGGATTAATAAGCACGTCAAAGCCGGCGACATTCTGGAAGTTGACCTTGAAGCAGGTGAAATCAAGAACATTACCACGGGGAAAACCCTGAAATTTACTCCTCTACCGGACTTTTTATTGGAAATCATGTCAGCCGGCGGTATCGAACCGTATACCGATAAACTCATCGCTGAAGGTAAAATATAAAAGAGGTGTTTCGATGAAAAAAACAAAGATGCTGCGGAAACTACTCAACGAACCGGGATTGAAAGTCATTCCCTGCGCCTACGACTGCCTGTCTGCCCGAATGGCGGAAGCGGTCGGGTTTAAAGCGGTGTTTATGACCGGCTACGGCATCCGCGACGCTCAGCTCGGCATGCCGGATTTCGGTATCGCCACGGCCACTGAAGTCGTGAATATCGTCCGGAACATGGTCAATTCGGTGGATATTCCTTTCATCGTCGATGCGGACGACGGTTACGGCGGCGCCTTAGCGGCCTACCGCACCACCCGGGAATTAATCCGCGCCGGGGCGGCCGGTCTCTTCCTCGACGACCAGAAGCACCCCACCAAATGCCCGGCTTTAGGCACGCAGGAAGTTGTTCCGCTGGATGAATATATCGGTAAACTCAAGGCGGCGATGGAAGCCCGCGACAAAGAAGACAAGGACTTTTTCATCTGCGCCCGCACCGATTCTTTGCGGGTCAACGGCCTCGAAGATACCATCGCCCGGATGAAAGCCGCGGTGGCTATCGGCGTCGATGCGCTTCTTCCTCAAGGTATCGATACCATCAAACCGAAATCCGGTGAGACTACGAAGTCCATTATGAAAGATGTCTATAAAACAATGGGCGCGCCCAAAGTCTGGATTTGGGGCTCCGGGCCGGAAGAATTCACCACCAAAGACTACGAAGATATCGGCGCGAAACTGTGGGTGCCGGGTAATCCCCTGCCCGGCGTGGCTAAAGCTTTAATCGAGATGTACAAAGGCCTTTATGACACCGGTTCGACCAAAAGTTTCTTCCCGGCCGGCCTGCCGGATAACGCATATCTCAACAAACTGCGCCGTCTGGATTTCTGGGAAGGGCTCGAAGCTAAATACGTTTCCGGGAAAAAGTGCTAACCGGGCGTCATAAATTAATAAACTTCCCACGACCTTACGGTCGGGGTATTAAATGAACTCAAACTTCGTTTGCCCTGTATCTTTCTGGCCTTGATTCTCAATGTACGCTTGAATTATCGCTTCGTCGACACCTACCGTCGAAACGAAATATCCGTCTGACCATATTCCATCTGTGCCCCAATATACTTTGGTCAAGAATGGGAATTTTTGCTTTAATTCATGAGACATATTTTGTTTTATTATCCCTACTGCTTTCCCTACGGCCATCGTTGGCGGAATCGATACCAACATATGTATATGGTCTTTATCATGATTTACTGTCTTTATCCTTATTAACGGGTAATGTTCTGTAATTCCTGCCAACTCTTTCTCGAAATGTGCAAAAATTCCTTCGTTAAACACTTTTCGACGGTATCTTGTTATTAACACGATATGATAATCACATGTATAAACACAGTGAGCTAGATTTATAAATTCCATATCGCATATTATACTCTTACTCGAAAGATACAGGGAGAACTCCATCCCTCGACCTTACGGTCGGGGTATTAAGTAAGGAACAATAAATAAAAAGGAGATTCATAAAAACAGAATCTCCTTTTTTGTATCTTTCCGCCCCGGGGTAGTATACTTGACAATAATTTGGAGGTGACGCATGAAAGCCTTAGTCGTCTATGATACAACCTACAGCAACACCGAGAAAATCGCCAAAGCCATCGGCGGGGCACTTACCGGTGACGTCAAAGTTCTCCGTGCCGCCGAAGCCAATACTGCCGATTTCGCTTCGTTTGACCTGATTGTCATCGGCTCCCCGACCTACGGCGGACGGCCGATGCCTTCCGTTATGGATTTGATGAACAAAATCTCCGAAACCGTAGTCAAAGGCAAAAACGTTGCCGTATTCGATACCCGTATTCCTTCAAAAATCGCGAAACTATTTGGCTATGCCGCCGATAGAATTGCCAAAAACCTGAAAGATAAGGGCGCCAATCTCGTAGTGCCGGCCGAACCGTTCTATGTCCTCGGCAAAGCAGGCCCGCTCAAAGACGGCGAACTGGCGAGAGCCGCAACCTGGGCAAAAACACTGGCAAAATAAATCACACCCTAAGAACAAAAGAAGGGAAGCCGATACCTGTTAATCTAAACTTTTTTGTTATGTTTGATCAGCCAGTATTCCAGGCCGTCCGCCAGCGCCAGCCAGCTGGCCTCGATGATGTCCGTCGAGCTGCCGACGGTGCGCCATTCTTCAGTGCCGTCGGTTGATTCGATCAACACCCTCACCAGCGATTCGGTGCCGGTGCTCTCGGCCAGAATACGCACTTTGTAGTCGATGAGTTTTACAACCGCCAGTTCCGGATAGAACTCCAGCAGCGCCTGCCGCAATGCCGCGTCCAGCGCGTTAACCGGACCGTTGCCTTCGGCGGCAGTATGCATCATCTTACCGTCAACTTTCACTTTCACCATGGCTTCGGAGAGCATCTCGCCGGTATCTTTGCGGGTTGACTGGCGCCGCCGCTTCTCGACGACCACCATGAAATCCACCAGCTCAAACAGAGGCTGGTAATCAGGCTGGGCGCGGTACACCAGTAAATCAAACGATGCCTCAGCGTTATCGTACTGGAAGCCGCGACTCTCCTGCAGTTTAATCTGTTCCAGTAATATCCTGGCTTCTTTACCCTGTAAGGGCACATTGAGGCCGCGCTCTTTGGCTTTAAAAATAATATTACCTTTGCCCGATAGTTCGGAGACCACTACCTTCAAATGGTTCCCCACTTTTGCCGGGTCGATGTGCTGGTAAGAATCCAGCCATTTACTCACGCCTGACACATGATAGCCGGCTTTGTGGGTGAAAGCGCTCGTGCCCACATAAGGCGTTGATGCTTCCGGCGGCAGGTTTGCCGCCTCGCTGACAAAATGGGAAACTTCCGTCAGTTTTGCCAGTTGGGCGCTGGAAACGCAGTTGATGCCCATTTTCAGCTTCAGATTGGCAATCACGCTGCATAAATTGGTATTACCGCAGCGCTCGCCGTAACCGTTGATGGTGCCCTGCACCTGCCCGACACCGGCCCTGACTGCCGCCAGTGTATTCGCCACAGCCACTTCGCTGTCATTGTGGGCATGGATGCCCAACGGAACGTCAGTGATTTTCCCGGCCGCTTTGATTGCGGCCGTCACTTCTTCCGGCATCGCCCCGCCGTTGGTATCGCACAGCACCAGGCAGGCGGCACCGGCTTCGGCGGCGGTCGTCAGGCACTGTAAACTGTATTCCGGATTATGCTTGTAGCCGTCAAAAAAGTGTTCCGCATCGAGGAACACGGTCATTCCTTTCTGCTTCAGGAATTTGATGGAATCGGCAATCATCTGCATGTTTTCTGACAATGATGTTTCCAGCACCTGCGTGACCTGCAAATCAGACGTTTTGCCCACCAGGCAGGCATATTTGAATCCTGTTTCCAGCATAATCTGCAGGTTGGCATCATCTTCCGCTTTAATATTGGCGCGGCGGGTGCTGCCGAAAACCACGATTTCCGCATTTTTCAGCTTCAGTGCTTTGGCTTTCTGGAAAAATTCGGCGTCGCGAGGATTGGAACCCGGCCAGCCGCCCTCTATGAAGCTGATGCCCATATCGTCCAGGCGGGAGGCTATCTCCAGTTTATCGACAACGGAGAACGAGACGCCTTCTTTCTGCGCGCCGTCTCTGAGGGTGGTGTCGTAGAGATATATTTTACTCATCGTTATTTTTACTCCCGCATTCAGGATATCAGGATTATACTATACTTTAGCCGCCACCAGGTCGCCCATTTCCTTTGTGCCGACCTTTTTCATCCCGGCGGACATGATATCGACGGTGCGGTAACCATCGGTCAATACCGCGAACACCGCATCTTCGATTATTTTTGCTTCTTTAGATAAGGCCAGTGAATAGCGCAGCATCATGGCAACCGTCATTATTGTCGCAATCGGGTTGGCGATATTCTGACCGGCAATTGTCGGCGCACTGCCGTGAATCGGTTCGTATAAGCCGCTAATCCGCTCGTTTTCTTTTGGAGTGGCCGCCAGACTGGCCGAAGGCAGCATCCCCATCGACCCCGCCAGCACCGACGCTTCATCGGTTAAAATGTCGCCGAACATATTCTCGGTGACAATTACATCAATTGATTTCGGGTCCTGTATCAGGCGCATCGCGCAGGAATCCACCAGCTGGTTTTCCAGTTTTACATCGGGATAATCCTTCGCGACTTCGGATGTAATCTGCCGCCATAACTTGGATGTCTCCAGCACGTTGGCTTTGTCTACCGATGTCAGTTTTTTATTCCGGCTTCTGGCCAGTTCAAAACCCACTTTGACAATGCGGGCAATTTCCTGCTCGGAATAGACCATCGAATCCACCGCGCGGCGGCCGCGTGTGGTGGTGTAACGTCTTTTAGGGCGCCCGAAATATAAGCCGCCGGTCAGCTCACGCACTACAATCAGGTCTACACCGCGCACGACATCCGGTTTCAGGTTAGTACCGTCTACCAGCATCGGCAGTACCTTAACGGGGCGCAGGTTGGCGTACAGGCCCATTCCCTTGCGCAGCGCCAGTAAGCCGTCTTCAGGGTGGACTTTAGCCGCCGGGATATCCCATTTCGGTCCGCCGACCGCGCCCAGCAGCACTGCGTCTGCCTTAATGCATTCGGCCAGCGTTTCTTTGGTTAAAGCTTCGCCTGTCGCATCGATCGCCGAACCGCCCAACAGTTCATAACGAAAATCAAACGTATGACCGTATTTTTCCCCGACGGCTTTTAATACTTTGACGCCTTCCGCGATTACTTCCGGCCCGATGCCGTCACCGGCGGTAACTACAATTTTAAATTTTGCCACTTATCAAACTCCTCTCATTATCCCTATTTCGCCGCTGCCAGTCTCTTTTTCGTGTACTCGATCAGCCCGCCGGTTTTTATCAATTGGCTCATAAATTCAGGATAAGCCTTGGCGGTAAATTGCTTGCCGGTGGTAACATCTTTGATAATTCCCTTTTCCAGGTCAACCTCGACCGTGTCCCCGTTTTTAATACTGTCCACGGCCGCTTCGCTCTCCAGCAGCGGTAAACCGATGTTGATGGCGTTGCGGAAAAAGATGCGGGCGAAACTTTTGGCAATTACACAGGAAACCCCCGCGGTTTTGATCGCCAGCGGGGCATGCTCGCGGGATGACCCGCAGCCGAAGTTGGTATCTGCCACGATTATATCACCCGGCTTGACATTTTTCACAAATTCCAGGTCGATATCTTCCATACAATGGGCCGCCAGCAACGCCGGCTCCGAAACGTTGAGGTATCTGGCCGGAATAATGGCATCCGTATCTACATTGGCGCCGTATTTATGCACTGTTCCTTTTAACATTTTGTTAACTCCTCGTATTTTTCGTAGTCATTGGCGAAATAAACCCCGCCGCCCTGAGTTTGCTGCGTCATTACATTCCCCGCAATGACGATGGTAGTCTATTTTGTTAACTCATCGTATAAATCATTCCACCCGGAATTCATGCTGGTTATCAAATTTATCTTGTTTTGTCTTGAACCGGCTTTGATTTGTTTTTCCCGGGTAATAGCTCCTTCAATAGTCTCACAAACTTCATAATATAACAACTTTTTGATTCTGTACCTTTTAGTAAAACCTTCGTTTATTCCATCTTTATGGCTGCTCGCTCTCAGTAACAGGTTATTAGTGACACCTGTATAAAACACTGTATCGGCTTTGTTTCCCATAATGTAAACGTAATACTGCCGCTCTTTCAAATCGAAATCACCAACTATTTGTCATTGCGAGATTACGAAGTACTCGAAGCAATCTCAGGGCGGGGTGGAAATCTCTTTTTATTCCTCACACTATAAAATCATTTCCAGTTCCAGTTCATCTCTCAACGGTATCCCGTTTTCCCCGATGAGCGGCACCGCCGGCTTTATTTTCCGGACATATTCCATCGAACCGGGATAAACCTTAACCAGTTTAAAACCCCGCTTCTGCCAGAATCCGATGCCGTTCAGGTTGTCGTTGGTGGTAACCAGACAAACTTTCTTCAGCTTTTGTTTTTTCGCCATTTCAATCACGGCTTTGACCAGCGCCGAACCGACACCGCTTTTCTCTTTCAGACTCACTATTCCGGTTATTTCGACTTCCGGGCCAGTGACGGTGTAGGTGATGAACCTGGTATTCTGTCCGCCGGTTTCTGCCACGAATCCGCCGGTAAAATCATCCACTTTCTGGACTTTACCCCGGCTGACGCAGATATCCCCGCTCCAGGTCCGGGTATACAGTTCTTTTATCCATTCAAAATCCGTCTTTGAGGCGGTGTTAATCGCATATTGTTCAGGCTTCACGGCGGTTTCGTATTTCCTGTTTCGTTATTTTGATATCGTTTAGTATTTCTACATCAGTATTTAGGATTTTCTTGATTTTTGATTTTTGAATCTTGAATATTTACCTCGTTACTTCCTCCGGGCTCGAAATCCGTCCGGTAATGGCGCTAGCGGCGGCTACCGCCGGGTTCGCCAGGTATACTTCCGATTTGGTACTGCCCATCCTGCCGACAAAATTGCGGTTGGTCGTGGAAATTGCCTTTTCTCCCGCGGCCAGAATGCCCATATACCCGCCTAAACACGGCCCGCAGGTCGGGGTGCTGACTACCGCACCGGCATTGATAAAGGTTTCCAGCAGCCCTTCATGCATCGCGTCCAGGTAAATCTGCTG
This sequence comes from uncultured Chloroflexia bacterium, assembly GCA_963772985.1. GTDB lineage: Bacteria > Chloroflexota > Dehalococcoidia > Dehalococcoidales > Fen-1064 > Fen-1064. Next base: position 32,595 of record CAVYZP010000028.1, on the reverse strand, counting down.
CGTGCCGGGAATCACGATGGTGCGTACCCGGGGATGGACTTTTTTACCTTTCAAAATCTCGGCCGCAATCCGCAGGTCGCTGATTCGGCCGTTGGTACAGCTGCCGATGACCGACTGGTCGATTTCAATCTTGCCGACCTGGCTCACCGGTTTGGCATTGGAAGGCAGATGCGGCATCGAAACCTGCGGCTCCATTTTGGAGACATCCCATTCCATTACTTTGGCATATTCGGCATCCGCATCGCCCTCATAGACCTTGTAGGGGCGGTTGGCACGCGGTTTAATGTAGTCCAGTGTCTTTTGGTCGACATGGAAAATCCCGGCTTTCCCGCCGGCTTCAATCGCCATGTTGGCCATCGTGAAACGGCTGTCCATCGACAAACTGTCAATTGCTTCGCCGGTGAATTCCATCGCCGCGTATAACGCGCCGTCCACCCCGATTTGCCCGATGGTGAACAGTATTAAATCCTTGCCGCTGACCCATTTCCCTAATTTTCCCCTGTAGACAAACTTGATGGTCGTAGGCACTTTCATCCAGATGTCTCCGGTCGCCATGGCCGTGGCAATATCGGTGGAACCCATGCCGGTGGCGAAGGCCCCCACAGCACCGTAGGTGCAGGTGTGCGAATCGGCTCCGATGACCACATCGCCGGGCAATACGATTCCTTTTTCGGGCAGCAGGCAGTGTTCGATGCCCATCTGCCCGACATCGTAAAACATGATGCCCTGTTCCAGCGCAAATTCCCGCATGAACTTGCTCTGCTCGGCGGAGGTGATATCCTTGTTCGGCACAAAATGGTCGGCCACCATCACGATTTTCTTAGGGTCGAAGACCTTTTTTACCCCGATTTTGCGGAATTCTTTAATCGCAATCGGCGCCGTGATGTCGTTGCTCAGAATCACGTCCGCCTGGACATTGATAAATTCACCCGGGACAACTTTCTTTTTCCCGCAGTGCGCGGCCAGTATTTTTTCAGCTAAATTCATTTTTTATTCCTTTATATTTAATTAAATTACTTCGGTTGTTTGATTTGCGGCAGCATCAGGATGCCGAAGGCAATTGCCGTCACTACCGGCGCCAGGATGTAGAGACCCGCCGCTGACGCCAGTCCCACGCCGGCTGCCACCCAGATAGTCGCCGCAGTAGTTAAACCTTCAACCCCACCATGCCGGTGCAGAATCGCGCCCGCGCCCAGGAAGCCGACGCCGGTCACCACGCCCGCCGCAATCACATCCGCGTTGTTCCCCAGGAACCCATTCAAGGAAATTACACCGAACATCCCCGCGCCGATACTGATGAGAGCCAGTGTTCTCAATCCTGCCGGTTTCCCGTACATTTCCCGCTGGAAGCCAATAATTCCTCCCAGAACCGCGGCTAAAAGAAGACGTGCTGCCAATTCCCATTGTGACGGCATATTTTGCCTCCTTGTCTATTTCCCGGTTTTTCCTGCGGCAATCAGACGGTTGAGGGCATTAACATAGGCTTTGGCACTGGCCACGATAATATCTGTATCCGCGCCGCGCCCGGTATAAGTGGTGCCTTTGCTTTCCACCCGGATCAACACTTCCCCGATGGCATCGATGCCTTCGGTTACCGACTTCACGGTATATTCGGTCAACTTTACATCCGGGATGTTGATAATCTTGTCGATGACCACGCAAACAGCGTCCACCGGGCCGGTGCCGATTGCCGCTTCGGACTTTACTTCACCGTCCGGCGTAATCAATCTCACCGCCGCCGTGGGGATGCCGCGGTCGCCGCAGGTTACCTGTATCCGGTCCAGATGATAGGTATCGGCTACAATCCTTTTATCTTCCGCCAGTATCGATTCGATATCTTTATCGGTGACTTCTTTCTTTTTATCCGCCAGCGCGATAATGGCGTCGAAGGCGCGCTGAAACGCGGCCTCGTCCAGAACGTAGCCCAGTTCCGCCAGTCTCTCTTTGAAAGCGTGGCGGCCGGATAATTTGCCCAGCACTAAACTGTTCGAAGGCAGGCCGATGACATGCGGGTCCATGATTTCATAAGTCCGCGCCATCTTCAGCACGCCGTCCTGGTGAATCCCCGATTCGTGCCGGAAAGCGTTCGCTCCGACAATCGCCTTATTCGGCTGTACGATGAAACCGGTCATCTCACTGACCAGCCGACTGGTTTTATAAATCTGGGTAGTATCCACGCCGGTATTCAAATTAAAGAAATCACTGCGCGTTTTCACCGCCATTACGATTTCTTCGAGGGCGGCGTTGCCCGCTCTTTCTCCGATGCCGTTAATCGTGCATTCCACCTGCCGGGCGCCGTTTCTCACGGCGGCCAAACTGTTGGCCGTGGCCATGCCCAAATCGTTGTGGCAGTGCACGCTGATTACCGCCTTTTTAATGCTGGGTACGTTTTTGAAAATGCCCGCAATCAAAGCCCCGAACTCCTCGGGAATCGAATATCCGACAGTATCCGGCACGTTAATCGTGGTCGCGCCGCACTTGATGACTTCTTCGATTATCTTGTACAGGTAGGCCGGTTCGGTACGGCTGGCATCCATCGGGGAAAACTCGATGTCGTCCACCAGTTTCTTGCCCCGCGTTACCATGCTGCAGGCCATTTCGATGACTTCTTCCCGGCTTTTCTTCAACTGATGCACGAGATGGATTTCCGAAGACGACAGGAAGATGTGAATCCGCGGGTGCGCCGCATTCTTGACGGCTTCGGCGGCCTTATCCACCGCGTTGGCGCTGGCATGGGAAAGCCCGCAGATAACCGGTTTGCGTACATGTTTGGCAATCGCGCTGACGGCGTCAAAATCCCCGGGCGATGCCGCCGGGAAACCGGCCTCGATGACATCCACCCCCAGGCTTTCCAGCTGCCGGGCGATTTCCAGTTTTTCCTGGATATTCAGTGTACCGCCGGCCGCCTGTTCGCCGTCCCTCAGGGTTGTATCGAAAATGATGATTTTATCCATATTAAAATTCCTTTAAATTTCCTTCTCCGTTTACTTCGACTTTTCTTCGGATGCTTCCGCCTGTTTTGCACCTTTGTGCACGGTTTCGTTAATGATGCCGCGGGTCATCGCAATCCGCCCGGTGCGGCAGACTTCTTTCACACCGAACGAGGCAAGAAGTTTCAGCAACGAGTTGAGTTTATCCTCGTCGCCGGTCACCTCCACCATCAAAGAATCGGAAGAAACATCTACAATATTCGCGCGGAAAATATCCACAATCTGGATGACTTCACTGCGGTTGGCCGAAGTGGTCTTCACCTTGAATAAAGCCAGTTCCCGCACGACGATATTATCGCCGGTGATATCGGTTACCCTGGTGGTTTCAATCAGTTTATCAAGCTGTTTTCTGACCTGCTCCACCGACGTGTTTGTCCCGTCCACGACAATGGTCATCCGGGAGATATTCGGCGTTTCACTCTGCCCGACCGTGATGCTGTCAATATTGAAGCCGCGCCGGCGAAAGAGGCTGGCCACCCGGTTCAGGACGCCGGGTTTGTCCTCCACCAGAGCGACTAATGTGTGTTTTGTCGTTGCCATAAAGCTTCCTCCTTCTTTTTGTCCGGTATCTCCAGGAACTCTTCAAGCGATGCTCCCGGCGGCACGAACGGATACACATTTTCCTCCGGTTCGATGCCGAAATCAATCAGGAACGGCCCGTCATACGCCATCGCCTTATCGATTGCCGGAATCACCTCTTCCTTACGGCGGACTTTCAATCCGGGAACGCCGTAAGCGTCAGCTAATTTTACAAAATCAGGCCCGAATAACGGGGATGCCACAAAACGTTTTTCGTAGAGCAATTCCTGCCATTGTCTCGGCAGTCCCAGAAAACCGTTATTTAAAATCGCTATTTTTATCGCCAGTTTCTCCTGGACGATGGTCGCCAGTTCGTGCATGGTCATCTGGAAGCTGCCGTCCCCGTCCACACACCAGACCGTCCCCCCGGGGCGACCCATTTTGACGCCCACCGAGGCAGGCAGGCCGAATCCCATCGTCCCCAGGCCACCGGAGGAAATATAACTGTTCGGCCGGTTGTACTGATAATATTGCGCCGCCCACATCTGGTGCTGCCCGACGCCGGTGACAATCGTGGCTTCACCTTTGGTTGCTTCCCAAAGCTGGTGAATCACGTATTCCGGTAACACCGACGAACCCTCCCGATGCGTATGGTGCGGGTGCTGCCGCCGCCAGGCATCGAGCTGCTGCAGCCATTCGCCGTGCTGCGCTTCGTTTACCGCTTTGTTCAGCGGCCCCAGCACTGATTTCACGTCGCCGACAATCGGCACGTCGACACTGACATTTTTCCCGATTTCCGCCGGGTCGATGTCGATGTGGATGATTTTGGCATTGGGCGCGAAGGTATTTACTTCGGAAGTTGCCCGGTCGTCAAACCTCATCCCGATGGCGATAATGACATCAGCGTTGTTTACCGCCAGGTTGGCAGACCCCATGCCGTGCATCCCCAGCCAGCGGTAGCTTAAAACATGGGATTCCGGGAAGGACCCCAGTCCCAGCAAAGTTGTTACCACCGGTATCTGCGCTTTTTCCGCCAGTTCTTTCAATTCGGCGAAAGCCTGGGAAATAATCACGCCCCGGCCGGCAATAATCACCGGCTTCTGCGCTGCGTTAATCATCGCCGCGGCTTTTTGTATCTGGGCCGGGTGCCCTTTCATCGTAAATTTGTAACTGGATAAATCCACTTTGCCGGGCGCGTGGTATTCTACCTCTTCGGTGAACACGTCTTTCGGCACATCAATCAATACCGGGCCGGGCCGTCCCGTCCGGGCAATATAAAAAGCTTCTTTCACCGTTTTTGCCAGCGCACCGGCTTCCCGCACCAGGTAATTATGCTTCGTTATCGGTAAAGTGATGCCGGTGATATCCACTTCCTGGAAAGCGTCTTTACCGATAAAACGGCGGGCGACCTGCCCGGTCACCGCGACCATCGGCGTAGAATCGAGATATGCGTTGGCGATGCCGGTCACCAGGTTCGTGGCGCCGGGGCCGGAAGTCGCAAAACAGACCCCCACCTTGCCCGAGGCGCGGGCATAACCTTCGGCGGCATGCGCCGCGCACTGCTCGTGCCGTACCAGCACATGGTGGATTTGCGGGAACTGCGGTAAAGTATCGTACAGCGGTAAAACAGCGCCGCCCAGGATACCGAAAACAGTATCCACATTTTCTTTCATCAACCCGTCCAGTAGTATTTGAGCACCCGTCATCTTCATCGGCGTTGTCCCCTTTTATTTTTCAAAAATTGCGCCTTTGCTGGCTGAACCCACTTTTTCGGTATAGCGGCGGAGATAGCCGGTTTTCACGCGCGGTTCGAATTTGGCCACTTTCGCCATGCGGGCGGCGATTTCCTTATCCGTTAATTTCACGTTGATTTTGTGATTAGGAATATCGATTTCAATAATATCGCCGTCTTTCAGCGCGGCAATCGGCCCGCGGCTCGCCGCTTCCGGCGAAATATGACCGATGCAGGCGCCGCGCGAACCGCCGGAGAACCGTCCGTCGGTAATCAGCGCCACCGAATTAATCAGTCCCATTCCTCCGAGCAGTGAGGTCGGGGTCAGCATTTCCCGCATCCCCGGCCCGCCCTTCGGCCCTTCGTAGCGGATGACGACCACATCGCCGGATTTTATTTTTCCCTGCATGATCGCCGGGGTTACCGCGTCTTCGGAATCGAACACCCGGGCCGGCCCCTTGAATTTCAGCATCTCCGAGGGCACTGCCCCTGCTTTCACCACTGCCCCTTCCGGTGCGATATTGCCATACAGAATAGCTAACCCGCCGGTCTGCGAATGTGCTTTCGCTTTGGTGCGGATGACTTCCCTGTCGATTACTTTGACGCCGGCAATATTTTCCCCGATGGTTTTGCCGGTAACCGTGATCAAATCAGTGTGCAGCAGGCTCTTAACTTCTTTCATAACGGCCGGGATGCCGCCTGCGCGGTCCAGGTCCTGAATATGATTTTCACCGGCCGGACTCAATTTGCTGATGTATGGTGTCTGCTGGCTGATTTCGTTGATTTTCTGCAGCGGGAAACTGATGCCCGCTTCGCTGGCGATCGCCGGCAGGTGTAAAACGGTATTGGTGCTGCCGCCCAGCGCCATATCCACCGTGAAAGCATTCTCCAGCGATTGTTGATTGATAATATCGCGCGGCCGGATATTTTTCGCCAGCAGCGTCATAATCTGTTCCCCCGCTTTTCGCGCCAGCTGGACGCGTCTGCCATCCGCCGCCGGAATCGTGCCGTTCCCCGGTAAAGCCATCCCCAGCGCTTCCATCAGGCAGTTCATCGTATTGGCCGTGAACATGCCGGCGCAGCTGCCGCAGCCCGGACAGGCCAGTTCCTCCATTTCCGCCAGTTCAGCTTCGGTCATTTTCTTGCTGGCAACCTTGCCCACCGCTTCAAAAACAGAGATTAAATCAATATCTTTAACTTTGCCGTCAACCGTGATGTGCCCGGTCAGCATCGGCCCGCCGCTGATAAAAATCGCGGGCAAGTTCAACCTGACCGCCGCCATCAGCATCCCCGGCACGATTTTATCGCAATTAGGGATGAAGACTAGCGCGTCGAAGGCGTGCGCCTCCACGACTACTTCGGCAGAATCGGCGATTAATTCCCGGCTGGGCAGACTGAATTTCATGCCGTTGTGGTTCATCGTGATGCCGTCGCAGATCGCGATTGTGCCCATTTCAAAAGGCACACCGCCGGCTGCCCTGATGCCCTCTTTCACCGCTTTGGCGATGATATCCAGGTGCATGTGCCCGGGGACAATCTCGTTGTAGCTGTTGATAATGCCGATGAACGGCTTCTTCATATCGTCCCGACTGACACCGCAGGCATGCAGCAACGCCCGCTGCCCGGCCCGCTCGATACCTTTCTTCACTACATCGCTTTTCATGTTGTTTTCTCCTCAGTTCGCTAAATCAAAAAAAAAGCCGTCCCAGTGGGACGGCCCTGCGCACAAGAGACGAACCCCACTCAATGACTTGAGTATGTAACGATAAGCACGAGGGAGAGCGTCTTAATAATCATATTAATGTAAGATAACATAATTTAAAGGTGCCTGTCAAATGTTTTCTTTGTCTTTCCTGCGAAAGCAGGAATCTTGAGCCCGCAGGCGAAATACTTTCGACTTAAATCGAAATGTACATCTATAGTCCCTGCCTTAGACAAAGCCATGAAATACGATTCAAAATAATAATTCCATCGACAGCCAAACCTAAATGAAAAAAACCTTGGATTCGCTATTAAGTGAAACCAGCAATAACAGTTTATCCCACTTCTGCCAGCATCTTTTCCAAAACCACCGCAACCCCATCCTCATCATTACTGGAAGTCTGATATAAGCAGGCAGCTTTTATTTCCGGAAACGCATTTGCCATCGCCACCGACATTCCACATGCTTGCAGCATCTCCAGATCCGGCAGGTCGTCACCAAAGGCGATCACATTACTTAATGGAATGGCTTGAGAATTTAGTAGTTGGCCTAAGGCCGCCAGTTTTGATGTCCTGTTATTGACAATATTCAGAAATGTTCTCTTATCGGAGGGAAATACGGAAATAACACTGCCAAAATTTTCAGATATTCTGTCCACGACAGCAGTAAGGTCTCGCCCGAATCCGTTTACCGTTATTTTAGTTGGGATTTTAGCAATTGCTGTGCTTACAGACATAACCATATCCGGTGTAGCCGAGTTAAGTTCCCAGAGTTGTTCCGGCGTATCTTGCATGTTGCACCCGAAATCAAACCCGTCGATCTCAACCACAATACGGACAGCAGGTTCCGTCTTGAGTGTGAATTCAACAATATTTGTTGCGATGTCTGCCGGTATTGTCTCCCGGATGAAGCCTGATAATGGAGCTCTGCCCTTGGCACTAGCTCCATTGGCCATCACTAAGGAACAAGCATCGGACAGGTCTTTCCCAATCACCCGGCGGGTCGCACGTTCGGATCGTGAAGTCGCGATAATCACCGGGATCCCACGTCTCATGCACTTTTCCAGAGCGGCGCGGTTACGTTCAGACAACTGCGTCTTACTGTTTAACAGTGTGCCGTCAAGGTCAATCGCCACTGCGCCGGGCAGCTTCGTAAATTTCGGGAGGTTCATTGCTTACCTCTCTACTCGAATTCCATCCCGTTGAAAGCTTGTCCCATACCTGATAGGGGAACGGGATCCAGCCGTCGATATCATTGGTCTGGATACCAGGCTTTAGCTACTTTTTCACCGTAGGCGGCTCATATCTCTCGTAGTATCCAATCAGCTTACCTTTAGTATCCCGCACGCCGCGCATGTAAACCCGGTGCTTCTCATTATCCGCAAAAAGTATTTCCGCTTCTCCGTTTTGCAACCGGGTAAAGCAATCACGGATTATTTTACAGGAATCCGGATTGTGGCAGTCAAAGATGCTTTTCCCCAGCACGTCGCCCCATTTTGCATAATGCTTCTGCGCCGGGGTATTCATATAGCGAATGATATGGTTGGTATCGACAAAAACGACGCTTTCATTCCAGCTGTCGAGTAATAACTTCAATAATTCGAGTTGTTCCATGATGTTTTTAGAGTTCCTTCTCCATCTTCGTCATCTCATCCACCCGCGTCTGGTGCCGGCCGCCTTCAAACTCAGTTGTCAGGAAGGCTTTCACCATCTGTGCCAGCTGCGATTCATCGTTTTCCGCCCCCAGGCAGAGGATATTGGCATTGTTATGCTGCCGCGAACGGACGGCCATAAACTCGTTGACCGCCAACCCGGCCCTGATACCCTTGACCTTATTGGCCGCGATACACATGCCGATGCCGGTGCCGCAAATCAAAATGCCGCGGTCGTATTGCCCGGAGGCTACTGCTTTCCCCACGGCCTCGGCGATGTTCGGGTAATCCACTCTGGCTTCGGAATAAGCGCCGAAATCCTTGTATTCGTTTCCCGCTTCCGAAACCAGTTTGATGACTTTCTGCTTTAATTCCAGACCCCGGTGGTCGCTGCCGATAGCAATTTTCATGTTCACGCTCCTATGCCGTCATAATATCGGGTAATATTTTTCTTAATTTTTCAATGGGGATAACGCCCTGCCGCCGGATCACCGGTTTTTCGCCGGAAAGGTCGATAACGGTAGATTCGATGCCCCCGGGGCACTTGCCGCCGTCAATTACCATATCTATTTTATCACCAATCTGTTCCCGCACTGCCGCCGCAGTCAGTCCGCTGGGGTGCCCGCTCAGGTTGGCGCTGGTGCCGACAATCGGCTTGCCCAATCCTTTAACGATGGCCAGCGGCACCGGATGGTTGGGGATGCGGAACGCAATCGTTTTACCGCCGCCCGTAATAATATCGGGCACACCGTCGTTTTTAGGCAGGATAATTGTCAGTGCGCCCGGGAAAAATTCTTTCGCCAACTGCTGCGCGGCCGGGGTAAAATCAGTCACGATTTTCTCGATTTGTTTCATGTCGGCAAGTAAAACCGGTAAAGCCATCCCTTTGGGACGCCCTTTCACCTGGAAGATTCTATCGACAGCGTTGATATCCGTCATGCAGGCGCCCAACCCATAGACTGTGTCCGTCGGATAGGCCACCACGCCGCCGTTTTTCAGGATGGTCACCGCTTCCCTGATTTGCTTTTCTATATCCGTCATATCTGAATCCGTTTCTCCGGCTAATTTTTCCTGTGTAAAATAATAGTATATAGCATTCGGCGATCAGCTGTCAGCTATCAAAACTACCCTGTCCGCTTGGTCGAGTATGGTTTCCGGAAACCGCAGCCGGAACTACGCAAAACCCCTGGCTGATGTACGAAACCCGCCGCCCTGAGATTGCTTCAAGTACTTCGTAATCTCGCAATGACCGGGCAGGGATGCTTTCCGCATAGATTTGTGGTTACAAATATATTTTACCGCTCAGTATAAAAAAAGCCCGCTCTGTAAAGCGGGCTTTTTCCCTGAATATATAAACCACCGGCGCACGATAAGGTTTTTATCGGCATTTCCGGTAATTTACCGGCGTAAACAATGAACTAACCGACCTGCATGGACAGGAAAACCGGCAGCCCCATCTGCTTAATCTGGTCCTGAACAGACTCGATGCCGTCAATGTGGGCATCTTCATCCTTCAGAATGCTTTCCAGCAATTCGCGGGTAGCATAATCTTTGGCATCGCCGCAGACTTTGATGGCGTTGTTGTATGACTTGATTGCATCCGCTTCAAAGTTATGGTCGCTGGCAAACATTTTCGGCACTTCATCGCCGATGAACATTTTGTTCAATTTGCTGACAATCGGGATACCTTCCAGGAAAAGAATCCGCCCGATGAGTTTTTCGGCGTGCTTCATTTCGTCGATGGCGCGCTTCTCGATTACTTTATCCAGTTTGCCGTATCCCCAGTTGGCGCAAATATTGGCGTGCACCATGTATTGGCTGACCGCGGTCAGTTCATCTGCCAGATTGGCATTTAAAACCTCGATAACTTTCGGATCACCTTTCATTTTTGCCTCCTGCTGCAATCTTGCGGAATTTTATCCGTCACGAGCATTATATAATTTCGCGCATTTTATGTAAATACATTATGTCCATACCGCTAAAAAATGACACAAATTTGTAATATCCGGGCGTTATTTTACCGGCAAGCGTTTCTTCATAACTAAATCGTCGATTTCCCTGTGCAGGTCTTCCAGCGTGCCGTCGTTGCCGAGAGATAAATCGGCGGATTGGGCTGCGGCCTGAATGTGGAATATTTCCTCTTCGGCTCTTTCGTTGCGCTGAAATTGTTCCCAGGTTTGCGGATCGCGGCCTTCATGGCGTGCCTGCATCCGTTCAAAGCGTACTGCGGCATTACTCACGTAGACGTTTATCAAAATAAAATTCGCGCCTAATTTATCCCTGAGTACTTTGACATCATCCGACGAACGGATGCCGGAAATGCCGCCAACCGTCCAGCCGTTCTGCTGTATTTTCTCCGCGGCCAGCTTCACGAAACATCCCCGTCCGAATTCGCGGAAATATCTTTCGGAAATCTCCTGCAGGTTCTCCCGCGTCGGTTCTTTCCCTTCTTTAGCCGCGATTTCCCGGACCATATCGCCGGTGGATAAAAAAGGTACGTCGTATTTAGCCCGCAGGTACCTAAGGGCCTCGTCCTTCCCCGAACCATTCTGCCCGATAACACCGATTATTTTCATGCTCTTCCCCGAATTTTCATTTGTTGTATTAAAGATTATATTCTTTTTAAATAACATGGTGCACGCTGGGGCGGGTTTATACTCGCCCGCCCCGTTTTCGTCTCACCCAAGTCTTCGGTTTGTACCAACATTTCTGAGGATGTCCAAGAATAGACATTGGAAAATATTTTTATGGATTCCCGATCAGGTCGGGAATGACAAACCGTGAAAAACAGCTTCAAGGTTTGCTTGAAGCTGTTTTTCTTTTCATTGTCATTGTCGGGCTTGACCCGACAATCCAGAGGTTTCGGGCACCCTCATAGAACGGAGAATTTACAGAAAGATATTCCCCTCACTCTTGTCAGTTTCGATACATCGGTATATGATATTGATTAATTGTTGAAAGTAAGCAGGAGATAAAAATGAGTATCGATGCCACCGCGGTTTATAACTATAACGGCTCTACTGCTGATTTGTTATCCGGCGTGCGAAAAACCATTGACAGCATGAAATTAATCACCGCTAACGAAAATGTCACCGCCAACGCCTTTTCGCTGGTGGCCGCGAACAAACTGGGGTTTATCTCCACCCGCTGGCCCGGTAAATTCATCATCAAAGCCGCTTTGGCCAACGGCGCCGCGAATCTGACGGTGACGGCCGACCTGAACATGTTTTTAGCTTCGCAAGCCCAGGTATTAACGAATCAGGCGAAACTTAAAGAATTCATGGACCTGGTCAAATCCTTTGCGCCGAATCCCACCGCCGTTAATTCCGGCCTCAACGACCTCGAGAAATTGGCTGACCTGCGTAACAAAGGCATCATCACCCCGGACGAGTTCGAGGCCAAAAAGAAGCAAATATTGGGGTTGTAACCCTTTTAAATCCTAATTTAGGTAAAAAGAACAGCCCCCGAATTCACTAAAAGTTCGAGGGCTGTTTAACTTTAGCAGTGCGAAAACTTTATTCACCGGCTTATCGCTATTTCGTATCCGGGTTCATTGTTTTCTCCAGATGGTCGCACATTGCGGTCAGGTCCGAGGAAATTGCATCGAACCACTTACTGCTTAACCCCACCTGCTTTAGCGTGCCCAACAACTGGTCTTTATACTGTCTGGCATACGTCGGCGATTGCAGGCTTGCAGTGATAAAGGCGGTCTCCAGCCCGGCGACCGCTAAAATGAGCGCGTCTTTTTGCGCCGGTGTTCCCTTAAAATGCTCTTCCAGGTCTTCAATTTTTTTGAATGTATCAAATTCAGGTGTTTCCACTTTACATCTCCTCATCGAAAAAATATTTTGTCTTTATTAATGGGGTAAACCGGCCGTCAATCTGAAATCGTGAAATCGCCGGCGCTGACGCCGTAGGTATTATTATTGGCAACGCTCGATACCCGTATTCTGGCCTGTTTGGTGGCCGGCCCGGACACCTCCCAGGTTTTACTGCCCGTAATCGGCGTTGAATCTACAATCGTGTCCCAGATTTTTCCGCCGTCGCGGGCCAGTTCAATCGTGGCGTTGCCGCTCAAACCGTTCGCGGTCCAGGCAATGGTTTGCGTACTGCCGATTTTCCAATTTTCGCCGCCGTTAGGCGCGATTATTTTTATCCCGCTTTGCCCTTGCGTCTGCCGGTTCTGATTACCCATGTTCCCCATTCTCGGAGTGCGCATCATCATCCCGAACATTCCCAAACCGGCAAGGCCGATCAGCGGGTTGACGCCCATCCATCCCCCGCCGCCGATTATTCCTCCGCCAAAACCACCCCGCCCCATTCCCCCCATCCTGCCTCCTCTCATTTGTCTCCCTCCCGTAACCAGATTTTATTTGCACTATTACAATTATATTCTAAACTAATTTACAACCGCAGAAACGGCCTTCTTAAAAAAAGCCCTCAATTCCAACAAAAATTAGAGGACTCTTTAATTTTTTCCCCAGGAAAGCCTGTTTAGTATCAGGCAGTCTCCCTGGCGGTTTAATTTGTATAGTTTAGCGAGTATACTAGAGACAACACTAATGGAATTAAATACAAGTAATAGGTATCAGTGATATTTTCAGCGAAAAGTTATGATAACTATTGAAAACCTGACTAAAAAGTTCGGCGAAGTCACCGCGGTGGATGGACTTACTTTCAACGTGGATGAAGGCGAGGTCTTTGGTTTTCTGGGTCCGAACGGCGCCGGCAAAACGACCACAATCAGAATGCTTTGCTGCCTGATATCAAAGTCCGGCGGGGATGCTGTAATAGGCGATTACCGCATCGGCAAGACGGCCGATTCGCTGCAAATCAGGAAGATGATCGGGCTGGTCCCGGACAACGTCGGCCTTTACGATGATTTGACAGCTTTTGAAAATCTCGACTTTTACGGAAAGCTCTATGAATGCCCTGAAGGCCCCAGAAGAGAAAACATCGAGCGGTTTCTCAAAATGCTGGACCTATGGGACAGGAAAGACGCCCGGGCAGGCTCATTCTCCAAGGGCATGAAACAGAAACTGGCTTTGGCTCGTGCACTGGTTCACGAACCGAAAATACTATTCATGGACGAGCCTACGGCCAACCTTGACCCTGAATCCGCAAAGACCGTCCGGGATTTCATCCTGGAAATCAAGCAGCAAGGCAGGACCATTTTCCTGAATACCCATAATCTTGACGAAGCCCAGAGAATATGCGACAGAATCGGCATAATAAAGACCAAGCTCCTGACCGTTGGTACTCCTGCACAGCTGAGGGAATCTCTCACAAAACCGAAAACGGAAATCAGGCTGGCGCAAGTAAACGAGCCTTTTGTCAGTGCTTTGAGAAAACTTATTCCGAACAAAATTGAAGTCTCCGAAAATAAGTTAATCATCGACGTCAGGGATCCCGATAGCGAAAATCCGAACATAATTGCCGCCATTACGAAGGCCGGCGGCCAGATACAGGAAGTCACGCAAAATGTTCCTACCCTCGAAGATGTCTACTTGCAAATTGTGAAGGAAGCAAAATGAGAATTTCAAAAGCGTGGATTGTCGCTGCCAAGGATATGAGAATATTCCTGAGAAAAAAATATTTAATCTATTCGCTGGTCGCTCTCCCTCTGATCATCGGCGTTGGGCTTCCCCTTGTGCTCCATCTTGTCGGTGCAAAAAAACAAGCCCTTAACGGCACGGCGCTGTTAAGTGTCATGAACGCATTTTCTTTCTTCTTCGGAATCGGAGCAGCGGTGCTGCCCATTATCCTGGCTTCATACAGCCTGGTCGGTGAAAAAATCGAAAAAAGCCTTGAACCTCTTCTCGCTACCCCTATCACTGACAGCGAACTCCTCCTCGGGAAGAGCATCGCCGCCTTCATCCCGCCTGCGGGTGCAATCTATATCAGTTCCGTCTTTTTCATGGGGTTATCCGACCTGTGGACGCATAATATCCTGGGCTATTCTTATTTTCCTAACTGGAACATGGGATGGATACTCCTGACAATAGTACCGCTTTCAGCTTTGCTATCTATCGGGTGGAGCATTATTGTCTCGTCGCGAGCCACTGATGTACGTGCCGCTCAATTGCAAAGTATGTTAATTGTTATTCCTTTTTTCATTATTTATGTTATGACCGAAATCGGGACAATCACTCTGGATATCAGGACTATTGGAATTATTGCCGGCGTAATCCTGGTTGCAGATATCATTCTATTCTTCTTGAGCACGAAGACATTTCAGAGAGAAGAGATATTGACGAAGTGGACTTAAAGACTATTTTTAATCTGCAGAAGAAAAAATGATCATTCTAAGGAGAATAGTAAAATAATGGCGAAACAAAAGTTTGAAATAGGCGAAAAAGAAAAACACTTAATTGAAGTTGAAACGAGTTTGTTTTGGAAAACTATCAAGGTCAAACTGGACGGACGAACCGTAGTCAATGATTTCCATCCTTCGCCGGCGCCGAAGAAATTCCCTTTTGAAGTTGGGGACACTGAACTTCATCAGGTGGAAGTTAGCGCAGGAGGGTTTTCCTCGATCGAATTGATGGTTGATGGTAAACCGGCCAAGAAATTGTAGGGTAATCCTAGTCTTAGACATTATTCTCTTCTTTTTGAGCATGAAGGCATTTCAGAGGGAAGAGATATTGACGAAGTGGACGAAAAATAAAATCCTTTTTAACAGGCAGGAAATGACTACAAAACATATTCTCATAATCGTCATACCCACGGTAATTATCATGACCATCGGGTATTTTGTGCGCCGGAATCTCGCACACCGGCATAAGAAGCAACAGACGACATCGAAAACATTTATAAACGGTAAATAATCTCGGAAAATAGAAAATCCCCCAGCTTCGTTAAACGGCCGAAGGCTTCTTAATTTTTATAATTTTGAATTTGTTTGGAGCTTGATGATTTGGAACTTGGAATTTTTAGGTGGGGTTGCGGTGTGAGGAGATGTTGGTAGAGCAAGTTGTACGATAGACAGAACTTTTTGCCTTTCTTTTCATATACCATAATCGAGCGTCAGAGTTCCCTGACATGATCGTTTAATTTTCAGCAAACACGCATCAAGAAGAGCCCCAAAAACTCCTCCAATTCTTGAGTAAGATGAACAAAAGCTCATTAATGGATAGTTGCCTTACGGTCTGGTTTCATCTATCTATGGATTATCATCAGCCGGTCTGAATTGATAGGAACATTTGCATGCCCATTTGCTTAATCTGGTCCTGCACTGCTTCAATGTCGTCAATGTGGCTGTCCTCTTCACCAAGGATATGCTCGAGAATTTCCCTGGTGGCATAGTCTTTAGCATTGCCGCATACCATGATACCCGCATTGTACCGATTCGAGGCATCAATTTCAGCCTCATGATCGTTGGCAAACATCTTGGGGATATCTCCTCCGATGTGCATTTTCTCAAGCTCGCTGACTACCGGAATGCCCTCGAGAAATATTATTCGCCCGATAAGCATTTCCGCGTGTTTCATTTCGACCTTTGCACGCTTCTGGATCGCGTCATGAAGTTTACCATACCCCCAGTTATCGCACATTTCGGCATGCACCATATATTGACTGACGACTGTTAGCTCACGGGCGAGTAAAGCATTAAGTGTTTCGATGACTTTCTTGTCCCCTTTCATCTTTGCCTCCTATTCTTTCTAATTCGCACAGGATATTTGCAGTCACAATATTATAACATTATAGTTGATGCACCCATTACTGAGAACTACCACACTTTTCTGGCAATATTGGCGGCGAGCGATTGTAACGTATTTTTGTTTGTTAGCCGGTGCCGGTTTAGCTCTCGTAATTCCTAGCCTCACCGGCCAGGCTATTAATCTTGCATTAGGTACGAAGCAAACACACGCATTGGTCCTCACTGCCCTGGCAATCGGCGGAGCGGGTATATTAGGAAGTGTCTTCGCCTATTTTCAAAGCTATAATGGTGAATATCTTTCTCAGAAAGTTGCTTATGACCTTCGTAACAAGTTGTACAACCGATTGCAAACTTTAGGTTATGCGTTTCATGATCGCTCTCAGACTGGCCAGCTGATGTCAAGGGCAACCTCGGACATTGAAGCCATCCGGGGATTTATCGGATTCGCTTTACTCAGAGGAGTGTATCTTCTAATTTTATTAATTGCGATCACTGTTCTCCTCTTTACCTTAAATTGGAAATTGGCGTTGATCGGTCTCAGTGTAATACCTTTTATCTCTTTCTTAACTATTGTTATTAACCGGACACTGCGCCTTTACTGGATGAAGATTCAGCAGGGACTTGGAAGCTTGGGTACCATCATTCAAGAAAACCTGGTCGGAGCAAAAGTGGTCAGGGCATTTGCGCGAGAGGATTTTGAAAGTAAAAAATTCCGGCATCAGGCTGAAGAAATATATAACTTGGAAATCGGGGCCAATAACCTTCTGGCAACCAACAGCCCACTGATGAGTTTCGCTATTCTTCTCGCCATGGGCGGAGTTCTATGGTATGGGGGAACACAGGTTATCTCAGGAGTAATCACGCAGGGAGAACTGGTTGAATTCCTGCTGTACCTGGTCATGCTTTCAATGCCAATCCGTATGCTGGGATGGCTGACAATACTATTTTCCAGAGCCAGCGCCTCGGGCAAGCGAATTTTTGAAATTCTGGATCAGTCCTCTCCCGTCAATGAAAAACCAGACGCAAAGGAACTTAAGGATGTCAAAGGGGATGTCGTTTTCGAGAATGTTTCATTCGGTTATGATTCGCAAGGTAGTACGCTCAAGAACGTCAGCTTCGAGGCAAAACGCGGCCAGATAATAGCGCTCGTCGGAGCAAGTGGCAGCGGGAAATCTACTATTGCCAATCTTATACCCAGGTTCTATGACGTTACATCCGGTCGGATCACCATCGATGGGGTCGATGTGCGGGATGCGACACTCGCTTCTCTAAGACGCAATATCGGTACGGTTCATCAGGACACTTTCCTGTTCTCGGCCACGATTCGTGAAAATATTGCATATGGCAAACCCAATGCCACTTTGGAAGAGATTATTGCAGCCGCCAAACAGGCGCATCTGCACGATTTTATCAATGGATTGCCGGCTGGTTATGAGACATGGGTAGGGGAGCGGGGCATTACTCTCTCCGGAGGGCAAAAACAAAGACTGGCAATCGCACGAACTTTGCTGCTCAACACGCATATTCTGATTATGGATGACTCTACCTCGAGCGTAGATCCGGAGACTGAACATGAAATACAACAGACCCTTGCAGAATTTCCTGCGGGGAGAACGACCTTGATTATCGCCCACAGGCTGCGTTCCGTGCAGCAAGCTGATCTGATTCTTGTGCTGGAAAATGGTCAGATTGTCGAACGGGGAAAACACGAAGAACTACTTGCCCGGGGAGGTATTTATAAACAACTTTATAATTTACAATTCCAAAATCAGGAGCCATCGGCAATTGTTAATGTTCCTTCGATAATGCCTGAACAAACCGGCCCCATTTCTCAAGAAATAGAGCACCGAACATCCGTTAATACCGAGCAGAAATTGGACGGTAGTCTGTCAAAGTCTGATTATGTTATCTTCGGTAAGCCTTATGACTCACGTGTTGTGTCGAGAATGGTAAAATATTTTGCTCCGTACAAGGTCGCGCTTCCTCTCACGATTGCGGCCACGCTACTATACACTTTTACTATCGTTGCCAATCCTTTCTTGGTTGGCATGGCGGAAAACAAATACATCGTCGTCGGCAATATCCAGGGTTTAAAACTCATCATGCTGCTTTTCCTCGGTAACGCCATTCTTTTCTGGGCTTCATATTACACGCAGATACGAGCCGAGGCAAAATTGGGCCAGAGCATTTTACTTAACCTACGAAGCCAGGTGTTCGACCATGTTCAGCGCCTTTCTGTAAAATTCTTCGATAAGAATGAGGTTGGACGTATTATGTCGCGCATCCAGAATGATGTGGGAGAACTTGGGGATTTTCTGGATTCAGGCGCATTCTGGGTGACCGGTGAGATCGTCACCCTGGTAGCAATTATGGTCACTTTATTTTTTATGGACGTGCGTTTAGCAATCATCTCCGTTGCGGTGATCCCATTCCTCCTGATATTCTTGTTTTTCTGGCAGAGATGGGCTCGGCGTTCTTTCATAAAGGTCAGGCAGGCAATTTCTGCGGTGAATGCCTCTCTACAGGAAAATATCTCGGGAGTAAGGGCTATTCAAAGTCTTTCTCGCGAGGACCTCAACTCCCAACAGTTTGAGCAAGTAAACAACGCCCATTTTGAAGCTAATATGCAGTCCGTAAGATTTTCAGCCGGAATGACGCCCGTCGTGGAACTGCTTGTAGCGGTGGCGACATCGCTCATAGTTCTGTTTGGAGGGGAAAGAGTTCTGGGCGGTACTTTGCTCGTAGGTACTTTACTCGCTTTCATCCTTTACATCCAGAATTTTTTTGACCCGATACGCTCAATGACAATGGAGTACACACAGCTCCAAAGAGCAATGGCATCAGGCTCACGTGTGTTTGAACTTATTGACGTTAAGCCTGAGGTTGCAGATAGTTCAGACAGCATTAAAGTCAGTCGTTTGCAGGGAGATATTGTTTTCGAAAATGTTCGTTTTGGTTATGAACCGGAAGTTGAAATCCTTCACGATGTCAACTTCCATATTTCACCAGGTAGCAGGGTGGCACTTGTCGGACCGACCGGCGCTGGTAAAACCACGATTGTCAGCCTGATCGCTCGTTTTTATGATGTGACAGGAGGAAGTATCCAAATTGATGGTCATGATATCCGACGGCTTGAAAAGACCTCCTATCGGAGTCAAATTGGACTGGTGCTACAGGACCCGTTCCTTTTTTCTGGTACGGTCAAAGAAAATATTCTTTACGGTAATCTGGAAGCAACCGATGAACAAGTAATCACAGCAGCTAGAACAGTGGGGGCTCACGATTTCATAGCAAAAATGGAAAAAGGCTATGACACCGAAGTGCAAGAGCGCGGACAAAACCTGAGCATGGGGCAACGTCAATTAATCAGCCTCGCCAGGGCATTGCTTGTAAATCCGGAAATTCTGCTTTTGGATGAGGCAACTGCGAATATCGATTCACAAAGCGAACACGTTATGCAACAAGGTTTAGCTGAATTGATGAAAGGGCGAACAACTGTTGTGATTGCTCACCGATTATCAACAATTAAAAATGCTGATTGCATCCTTGTGCTGGATAAAGGCAGGATCGTCGAAAAAGGTAATCACCAAGAGCTCTTGAATAAGGGAGGTCTATACACCCGACTTTACGAAATGACATATCGTGGACAAACATCAAAAATGGAATAGGCAGCAAGTACATCGATAATAAAATGACGAAAAACGAGCGTTCCATCACATTCGGTAGATGACAATTTCCGGGCTCCGCTAACTCATCTCTTGAACATTTTAAACTCATCGAACGAACCAGAGAGGGCACCGAGTTATCCAGAGTACAAATTCTGTAACATTACGAAAGAGGATTGAAGTAAACGGGTCGAAACTGAAGTAATTGGACGCGAAGATCCTGACTTAACATTGTGAAATAACGTAGTATCGTTTTTGGCTGTTTCCCATGTCGTTTTGTAGAAGATTTGTTGAAAGAAAAAAGCCGACGAATAATATTATTGCGAAATACTGAAGGCTAGTTAACTACAAAAAATTCAATGTCTTCCAGAGGTATTTCAAGGGCTTTGGCTATTTTGCTTTTCGTGGTAGCTGTGACTGGCAGCCCACTTTCAATTTTTTCTATCGTAATGGGTGAAACCCCGACTTTTGCCGCAAAGTCACGTATGCTCAAGCCGCACTTTTACTCATAGTACATCCTTGGTATTTCTATTTTTTAAGGAAGTCAATTGTGGGTAAGTTAGATATCAATAAGGACGTCGTTGGATTCGACCTTCACACTATATGCTTTAAGGTCCTTTCCGCCGTGACCGGTCGCCACCCTCACCAGCGTATCTACATTTTTAACGAGCTTGCCCGTGATTACATCATACCTTGCTCGATGTACAGGACAGACAACTTCATTCTTTTCCAGCTTGCCGCTTGGTAGATAACCATTCATATGCGGGCATAGGGCGTCAACCGCATAGAAAACCCCATCGACATTGGCCACGAGAATCTGTTTGTCCTTAATCGTGAATCCTTTCATCGAAGCTTTTGGAATATCAGTTGCCTTACATACCTTTTCCATGGCTTTTACATCCTCAATTATCTAATATCGTGCGATAGAAAATACCCACGAGTTATATTCCAAGACTTATCCTGGTACCCAACCCACATGCCTTTAGTCACTGTTTGCTTAATTTAACGTTAATTGGATAAGCTATTTCGTCCGCGGTGGCATTAACCCCACCTGTTGTAGGAATGAAACATTGTCGTAGTAATTTGATTCTCTACTAAACTTGCCATTACGTACCTGATAGATCGAAGTTCCACGTACTGAAAAGGTCTTGCCGGTGGCCGGCACTACGTTTTTGGCCATAGTATTATTTGCAAAAGTGCCGGTCATTACCCACTCATCACCGGCCCAGTCGCCAGAGCCGAAAACAGACTTGAGCTCAAAATTTATGTCGGGATAATCAACCAACATGCTCTTGGTGTAGGCGGTTATTTCCGCTTTGCCTTTATTGACAATGCCAAGAGGTACATTCTCTAAAACGCCATCATCTGCAAAGCAGGAAATGATCTTGTTTGCGTCATGAGAGTCCACTACATTAATAAATTCCTCTACCATCTTCTTTGTATCCGTTGTCATCTCTGTTCTCCTTTATTTTTTAATGGTTATTATGCGCCAAATTAATGACGCTCATTTTAAATGTCTGCCATCGCAGAATGGTTTGTTTGAACTTTTATCACAGCGGTATAAAGTTACACGGTTGCGAACTTCATAGGTAGTACCATTTGCCGATTCAATAGGAATTCCACCTCGTACCCACATGGGACCCATTTTCCCGGCTTGAGTATCTTCAATCAGACCGATAGATGGTGGAAAATTAGGTTCGATTGCTTTTCTATCTTGATCCCAAACCACCAGCCTGCCAGAAGGGCAATCACAAGCTTCCTCAATAGCTATTTTTCTGGCTTCTGGGTTATCCGATTCTTCGGTGAGTTTCCACGTGCCTCCAGCCCGGTGGCAGAAGCGAGCGGTTACACAGAAATCCTCGGCATCGGTCAATTTGAGGCCAGGGCCGTTGATCTCAGTGGCTTGCTCCAGATATGGGGTGTTAGAAGCCGCTTCTGTACCATCAAAGTGAATCTTGGTATGGGTGCCATCACAGTAAGGCTTAATATGGGAGCCGCCGCAGCGACAAAGTGCATAGTTTTCCTGAACAGGATATGTCTTGCCTTCTTTCCATCCATGACACTGGCCGTCGGCATCAACACACATACTTTGTTGTGAAAGCGGAACTCCTCCCGATACAAGATAAGGACCATTGTTGGTAACCTTTACTTTGTATTTCGTTGTTTTTTGAGGATTACCTTTTGGTTTTGGCATTATTACCTCCTTTTAGCACTTTGTCACTTTTCAAATCATCATAAATCGTTCAACATATATATTTAGTTCACGCCGGTACACTTCGACAGGTTCATGAATGAATGGCGGGAAAAGTTTTCCAATTTCCAACGAGATCATCCCATGGAAATGAACCCAAATTGAAAGCGCGAGATATAAAATTTCAATCTCGACATCAGGGGCGCGCATCTTCTGCCATTCGTTCAACATCGATACCAACTCATTGGTTGCTGGGATTGACAGGTTCAAGCGAGTTATTTAACGAATTAGCAGGATTTTCAATAACCTGTGCCCAATCGAGTGAAGGTTGAAAGGAATAGGAGATTACTGGATAATTTGTTGTACATAACCGCGCTACGTGGGGGTCATAAAGCGTCAGTGGTGTTCCAGAAGAAAAGTTTGAAGCAGTACAGTCTCCCTGAAAAACCGCTATTCCATATGGGGAAATGTACTCGCAAGGTGCATCTTGTAAGCCATTGAATGGCTTATTATTAGATACTGGGACATTATTTACCTCTGGAAGAGTATTTGCTTCATCCACAGTTATTGAAATAGCCTGATTGGGCAGATATGTAGTGCTATCCAATGAGAGTGAAAGTCTTAGACCATTTGATAAGTTGGATGATAATGAGTTGCTATTAGTAGCTGTTGTCGTCGTTGGTGCAATTTGAGAAACGGCGGTTGTAGTAAGACTACTAACAGGAATGTTGGAAGTTGACGTTGCGGTAGGGGTGCTGCTGCAACCTGCTGCTGATATAAAAAGCAAAGTTGCCATAATAATAATTCCAATCTTAGATTTCATTTCTCATCCGCCTTTTTAATCTATGGTTTTTGTTAGTTCGTAACTGTGAAATGAACTACTACCAACGCACCCCATTCGTCACCGGCGGCAACGGTGTATACTCCCGGCTCAAAATTAGTAAAAGCAGCACCTACATCATTGCTCGCCCAATATCCGGTTGGCGCGGGTTCAAATTCAGTATTCATTGCCATACTAAAGACGGCGGTAGGTTCGGACATCTGAAATATAGCAGCGTTGTCGCTTAGTGGTTGAAAAACATAAGAAGAGGTATCACTTAAAATCATCGGGCACATGTATGTGCCAGGTTCATAAATCTGAAGTGGGGTCGCAGATGAAATGTTCGCCGCGGTATAGTTCCCCTGGAAGACCGCTATACCAAAAGGATAGTTGAGTGTCCCGCAAGGTCCGACTCTCAATCCACTTACGGGCCATTTTGTAGATGAATTGATTGTATTAGTTTTCGACAGCGTATTCTTTTCATCAATATCTATACCGACTTGCTGACCCGATTGATAAGTTTTCGAATCAAGAGAAAGAGTGAGCTCAAGACCGCTGATAGATTTAGATGTGGCCGAGTTACCGTTATTAAAGGGCGTCGTTGCGGTGACCGTATTTGGGTTAACAGTCATTAATATTTGTTTAGAAGCTATCTTTTTCGAGTTATCGGTTACCATGAAAGTTACAAACCCCGGATTTGTTGCAATCATCGGTGTACCTGAAATGACACCACTCGTAGGATTGAGCTGCAACCCTATTGGTAGTGTTCCTCCAGAGACAGACCATATATAAGGAGGCGAACCACCTTGCACTTCAAGTGTGTGGGAGTAGGCAACATCTTCAACCCCTTCCGGTAATGAATTTGTAGTGATGGTGGGGGTTTTCGAAGGACTGCAACTGGTGGAAAGGAATAACCCGATCAATACTAATGTAAGTAAGACCATTCTTATTATTTTTCTCATTTTCTTGCACTCCTGAAGCTGGTCTGTTCCAGTTAGGTCAATCAATGAACCTTTTTAAAAATCTAATTAAATGAGTGTAGGGACAAACTGTAAATACAAGATACAGCAACCAAAGCCATAGCAATTACCAAACAGGATATTAGTATTAATCGCGAATCTCTTTTGGAAATACTATATCCAAAGAATGTGGATATCAATATCGGGCAATTATGGCAATTAACAGCCCTATTATCAGGTCTCGAATAGGCTCGCTCCCTTTCCAACGGTAATACCGGATTAATACGTCCGCCAACGGCGCGTAAAGAACGACAAAGCAAATTGCTCCTGCAGTTACCCCCCGCCATCGATTTTTCGCTGATATCTTATTCACTATTAACGACCATCCAGAATTTATAATCTCACTTGAGTGGAGCCGAGAATTTTTCAAATCTTGATTAAAGATTCATTTGACCTGTACGGATTTTGCGATCAATACCAGTTCGTCTGCGGACACACCGGTACTCGCTGATAACACTAATTCATAGTACGAAAATTGGCCGTTACCCAACTGTTGGCTGGAGAGGACAACTGGCGTCCAGTCCCACCATAATGTATTGTGGTCACTAAAATAGTTCAACTGGGCCCATTTGGAGTACGTACCGGGGCCTCCGCTCAAATTAATGCCCTCATATTGTTCGGAGGTGGGTAATATGCGAAACATTCCTCCGGCATCCCAAACCAGTGACAAAGCTATATCTGGTGCGTTTAATTTGGTAATAGCGAAATCCACTTCTTTTTGTTCGCTTTCAGACTGCTGGATAACTTGTACATCGCTTATTACATACCCTTGCGGAAGATAGGTGGGAATGGGAATACGTTCCCCAAAAGTCACTTCGGATTCCTGCAATTTAGCAGTTATAGCCGATGACGGAGTATATTGGGGAGTAGTTGATGATGTGGTAATAGTGGTAGAGGTAGTAGAGGATGATGTCACAGGCGTTGACGTTGTAACAGCTGTTGTCACAGGCATTGACGTCGTAACGTATGAATCGGAACCACTTGTAACTGAGGTGACAGTAATTGTTGTTACCATTTTTGCCCACAATGACCCATCAGTAAGAATATTTTGTGGAGACAGCATACCTAGCTCGACAGGACCGTCGGTATTGTCCAGAAGAGTGCCATTTTCCGAATAAATCAAAGTGAGTGTCGGCATTGTCAGCGGGGTAACCGGTTTGCCGGTGGTATCGTAGTAATTAAAAATACCATTAATTATCTGGTCGTATGTTAACGTCTGGGTATAATTATCCGAGGATGTAAAAACAACACTATCTCCTTCGGATATACCACCCACAGTGCTGAGCAAGTTTCTCAATGCCACACCCTGATAAGAAAACGGGCCTGTGATAGTGCCACTCTGGCTCATGTATCCACCATTTCCTGTTACTGAAGGCAATGCTTGCAAATCCAATAGCGAAAAGTTGTTAACTTTACTACCTTCAGTGACGATAAGCACAGTCTCCCCTCCCGGGGGTATTGTGGTGGTACTCGCGGTGGTAAAGGTTTGGGTTGTAGTTGTGGCTGATGTGCTGCAAGATGCCAGCAACATTACAGCCACCAAGAATAGACATAAACCTAACCAAGTAACCTTTTTCATTTGCTGATTCCTCTGGTTATTTAATGTTATAACGAATAAATCGCTTAAAAGTTAGGGATAAGTACGAAGAAATATATGATTATAAGCAATTATATCCATTCTTATTTGACTTATCAATTAGGCAATTTCCACGATTAGTAGCAAATATTATTTTGTGGGAATTCAAGATCAATAAGTAACAATTCGCTAAAATGTTACCGTCCATCAGGCTTCGGGAACACTGTTCCGTTGTAGATATAGCTATATGAGTGAAAATAGTTTGCTCTGTCAAGGGTATCAAACTGTGGTAATGGTGCCGATTATTACTGCTCAGAACTCTTTCCATCGGCAATCAACTTCTCTAAATCCAGCGCTCTTTAACCATTCCAGATGATTTTCAAGAATCAAAGATGCACGAAGTGGTTTACTAATTCCTAAGAATCTTCAGTTGACAAGTCCTTCCGTTATATATTACGATATATCTTGATAATATAAGGAAGGAGAAAAACATGTTTGGCAGAAACCAGTTTTTCACAGAACATCGTACACGAATGTTCGAGAAAGGTGACTTGAAATACGTCGTTCTCGATCTGTTGAAGGATAAACCTAGTCATGGTTATGAAATCATTCGCGCCATGGAAGAAAGATTCATGGGGTTCTACACGCCCAGTGCTGGGAGCATTTATCCTACGTTACAATTACTTGAGGACCTGGGCTATGTAAAAGCCTTGGAGCAAGATGGGAAAAAAGTTTACAGTATCACCGAGGAAGGAAAATCGTTTCTGACGCAACGTGGAGAAACAGTCGACAGGATCAAGGGTCACATCAAGGATTGGTGCGGGAATAGTGACAATGATGATTTACGACATACTGCGAAAGAACTATTGTTCACCATTCATAATATAAGTCGCCATTCCCAAAACATAAACAAAGAAAAATTGGGCAAAATTAAAGATATTATTGCCAATGCCATAGCGGATATTAAGGCGCTTGATACCTGATAATTAGCCAAACATCATGGGCAGGGAAAAGGAGTCGTTAAATGGAAATTGCAGAGATTTTAGATCTCATTTTGATATTCAGTCTAATTGGTGTGGTGGTTGTAAGTTGGTTCAAAAAATAAGAAAACCCTGTGACATGACCCTTCATCAGTGTAAATACGGAAGGGTTTTAAAAATAAAGGAGAAATATATGAAACTAAGTAATTTTAGGAGATATCTAACAGTCATCATAATTAGCCTTTCGACATTGAGCTTGCTCGGCTTTGCAGGCTGCACTACTAGCACAAGCAGCTCGAGTCAGAGTGAATATTACAACGCTGGAAATGCCAATTTAAGTGTAACTGGGGCTCAGTTTGATCAATATACATTATTCCGCTTTGATACTTCCACTTCGGCGCTTACTATGGCTCTGCCAAGCGCAGCAGATATCGTAAACAATTTGTCGTCTCCTTATGTTGGAGAGGTGATTAGTTTTGGTGTTGCTGCAGATGGCAGTAACAACGTTACGTTTATTGCCGGCACAAATGTTACGATCGCACCAAGTGCCCAGACGGTTGCTGGAAATACTACCCATACAATGTACTGCGAACTCGATAATATTACCTCCGGCAGTGAAGCAGTGACAATTTACTAATTTAATTATAGATATTTCGTTTGTTTGTCTCCCAAAAAGGAAGAAAGTTGGCAACGGGGAACAATTTAACCGGCCGATATTTTGATGAGGGATTATTAGTTGAAGTTACAGCTACCTTTTAAAGAAATCCAGCGATGAGTCCTTTCAATTTTCGCCTCTAATAGCCCATTTATGTTCGATATGTGAGCAAATTCAGAAAATGCCAATCTTTACGATCGGATTGATGAAATGCCGGTATTAATTGATACATGGTATTAAGTTGAATACCCAATGATAATTAGAGTGTATTAACTCAAATGGATATAAAAATATGATGCGTGGACCTTATGGCATGCTCCGCAGGAGTAATAATGCCCCTGATCAAAAAGCAAAAATCACTTGGGGATTGTTGAAGCGTATATGGAAATATGCACGGCCGTACCGGTGGTGGATACTTTGCATGTTGCTAATGACGTTGGCCACTACCGGACTTGGGTTGATAACTCCCCTTATCTTGAGGCAATTAATCGATAAGACTTTACCTGAAAAAGATTTGCACCAATTGATGTGGTTGACTGTTGCCCTTGTCACCATCCCGCTCCTAACCGGATCATTAAACGTGATTCTTCGGCAGTTTAACGCTCGTGTAGGTGAGGGCGTCACTTATGACCTGAGAGTGAATTTATTTTCCTATTTGCAGCGGATGTCGCTAGGTTTCTTTACCAATACTAAAATCGGTGAATTGATGAGTAGACTCAACAATGATGTTATCGGGGCACAAAGTGCCATCAGCAACACTTTTGTTAACATCGTGACCAGTCTGATTCAGGCAATGGTGGTGTTTTCCGTGATGATGACGCTGGAATGGCGGCTGACATTAATCAGTGTTGCCATTGTGCCATTGCTATTATTCGCGGCTCGCAGTCTGGGCAAGCGACTACGCGACATGACACGGCAGCAACTTGATATTCTTGCCAAAATGAACGCCGTAATACAAGAAATGCTTAATATCAGCGGTGCGCTGCTCGTAAAGCTGTTTGGGCGGACAGCAGAGGAAGATGCTCATTTTACTCAGCGTGCTAAAGATGTACGTGATGTTAATATCCGTCTAACCGTGACCGGCGCACTTTTCTTCATCAGCCTTGGCTTATTGGGCTCCATCGGTGTCGCTATAGTATATGGTTTTGGCGGTTATCTGGTGATTAAACAGACACTTACTATAGGCACGGTCGTAGCTTTGACCGTTTATCTGGGAACCCTTTATAACTCCCTGCAAGTATTAACTAATGCACCAGTTGATTTCGCCACCTCGATTGTTAGTTTCGAGCGTGTATTTGAGGTGCTCGATTTGCATCAGGAAATCCTTGATAAGCCCGATGCTCATGTGCTAACTGATGTGCGTGGTGTGATTGAATTCGATGACGTTAGTTTCCATTACATTAGAGAAGGGAAAGGTCTCCTCAAAGATATACGAAGGTTTGGACTATTACAGGATTCGATGCCGGCATCGCCCAAGGATAATACTGAAGAGAAAACTAATAGTAAAAAAGATTCAGACGACGAAAAAGCCACTTCAAAACAGGCCAGGGAAGAAGTATTAGACCACATCTCTTTCCAAGCCGAACCAGGCCAATTGGTAGCACTGGTAGGTCCCAGTGGCGCCGGTAAAACAACGATAACGTATCTCATTCCACGCCTTTATGACCCCACCGCCGGTCGCATTTTGATCGATGGGCACGATCTGCGAGATGTCTCATTATCCTCGCTTGCCTCACAGATAGGGATGGTGACGCAGGAAACATATCTCTTTAACGACACTATTCGGACTAATCTGCTGTATGGAAAATTAAATGCGACGCAGGCAGAGATTGAAGAAGCTGCGCGAGCCGCTAATATTCATGACTTTATTATGGGACTACCCCTGCAGTACGACACTATCGTCGGTGAACGAGGTTACCGGCTAAGCGGCGGAGAAAAACAGCGCATCGCGTTGGGTCGGGTCATCTTAAAAAATCCACGCATCCTGGTACTGGATGAGGCCACCAGTTCACTGGACAGCCAATCAGAAGCGCTAATACAGGAAGCACTGAGTCGCGTAATGATTGGACGGACGAATATCGTTATTGCGCATCGACTGAGTACCATTCTAGCCGCAGACTTGATCCTGGTTTTGGACCTTGGCCACATCGTTGAACGCGGTACGCACACCGAGTTGCTGGCTAAAGGAGGACTTTATTCCAATTTGTACGAAACTCAATTCCGCCATAAGGCAAAGTAGATGACTTGGTATTCCAATATCTTATGACGTCAAAATTATGAATTCATTACGTGCTCATATTCTGAACCTAATTACAGGAAACACTCGATATGACAATGTCTATCCCATTCGATTTGCTATTAAAGAGATCAAACTGTGGAAGATTTAAGTTCATTCGAAAATCGCTACCGCTCCCTGAAATATGTTGAATTGTGGGCGGCTGATCAAGGACTGGAAGCCAGACGAATCGAGTGGCGGAAGAGGCTAGTAGCTTCTCTCCCGTTCGACTCATCGGATACCCTTCGTATTTTAGAGATAGGGACGGGAACTGGACGCCTCAGTCTAGAAATACTCAAATCTTTTCCCAATGCATCCGTAACGAGTCAAGATTTTTCAGAAGTCATGCTTTCTCATGCACGGGAACAATTGGCTGGTTTTGGAGGAAGAGTAACCTTTGTGCAGAGTGATCTGCGGATTACTGGTTGGGCTAGTAACATTGAAGGAACCTTCGACGCGGTCGTCACTTCTTTTGTGACCCACACCGTCGCTAGTAGCATAAAAGCCATATACGCAGACCTTTTCGGGCTGGTTAAGCCTGGAGGATGTTTCCTTTCTTGCGAAGGCTTCTCACCTCCTGGTCCCAGTTTGGAGAAGCTTTATAACAAACAAGGGCTCCAGAATTATCGGGATCGAGTCAAAATGGAAACGGGGACCGACAAAACTCTTCAAGAGGCAGAAAAGCAACTGTGCGATAGACATCGCGGTTACCGTGCCTATTTCAACGACCATAATAGGAAATCAACAGTGGGCGTGTCAACACTAATGGATAATCTGTTGTGGTTGAAAGAGGCCGGATTTGACGAAGTTGATTGTATCTGCAAGCGCAATCGCGTCGCTCTTATCGGTAGCTTCCGTCACTAAACTTTACCCGTCATGGGCGGGCTGGTTTGCGGAATTTCAGATTATCGACAGTGCTTAATCGATTTAGTATGGTGATGCGAATCCTCTATGTAAATAACGGGATGTTTGCCCAGTGGGCAACCTGAATTTCTGATTCCATTTTCATTTTGTTTTAGGCACACAATTTGAGTTTGTTACGTCTTCAATCGATCGCGTTCGGCCCGATTGTCAAGAATTTCAATTTTCTCCCATGAAGTATCGGTGCCGGAAATTAATTTTAGCCTGCTCGACACTTTTTGCAGGGAACTGAAAGGAATCAGTTTTTCTGAAGGTGTTAATAAGCGACCTTTATTATTCATATTTTAATGTTATTAGGCACAGGCGTAGATTCATGTAATGTGCAACCGGCCATTGCCGATCCCTCCAAAACTTTATGAGCGAAGTTTACCATTATCTCCATATGTTCGATATCTTGTTCCGCCCCTCCGCCGAGATGGCCTTCTTGGAACCAATGCACTTCGATTTTCTTGCCAAGTTCCTTCATTCTGGCTTCATACACCATTACCGGGCGCGGTGGCGTTCGCGTGTCGTTCAGCCCCTGGATTATCAGTACTGGCGCTTTCACTTTTTCAATATAGCTCATGGGTGAAGCCGCGCTGTAAATCTCTGGTTTCTCCTGGGGCGTGCTGCCCATGAGAGCAACAGAATACCCTCTCATGCCGTATGAAAGGTCTTCATATTCCTTTGCCCAGTCTACGGTTGCCGTACCTGCCAGACCACCGGCCCAGAGGTCGGGGTATTTACTCAGCGCAAGTAATGTCAGATAACCCCCGTACGACCACCCGGTGGGAAAAACCTGTTCGGGAATAGCAATGTTTTGTTCAACAAGCCACTGACGCGCCGCGACCATGTCTTCGACTTCCCAATGTCCGATGTCACCCCAGATCTTCTCACGGAACTGCCGTCCGAAGCCGGTTGATCCCCGGTAGTTGATTGCCAGCCAGGCAAAACCATGGTCAAGCCATGCCTGGCTGTTGGGCATGAAGTACTCAACGGTGGCCGTTTCCGGACCGCCATGGGTGTGCAGAATGGTAGGGAATGGTCCTTTATATTCCGGCAACCCTAGCCAGGCCTGGATTGTTTCCTCATCCGTGGACTTAAAAGTTATATTCTTCCACGGGCGGCCTGGTGGTACTGCGCCGGCAGGCAGCACCGTTCTCTTTTTCCTGCCAGTCAGGCTGTCAAGGGCAATGAGTTGGGGTGGATTGGCAGCATCCTGCCATACAGCCATGATTTCACCGTCCATCAGATGGGCGGTCGATGCAAAGGTCATGCCTATACCGTAGAAACCGCCGGGGTGCTTTAGTTCAAACAGTTTGCATGTCGCCAGTTCGTAAATTGCCAAATTCTGTCTCGCCATGGAGGTCCGTGCCAGCAAAACCCGTTTGCCGTCCGGTGACCAATCCATAACCGACAAATCACCGGAGATGTCAGGTAAATGCAGCTCCGTAGTTTCACCGCTAATGGGATTCCAAATAAACGGGCGGTTATAGCCCGTTTTAGTACCCGTTGCCAATAAACGGAAATCGCCCGGTAAGATTGAAAACCCGAATGCCATTATGCTGGAACCATCGTCCCATAATTCACCCAGCGTTTCACCGGTGGTGGTGTTAAAAGCGATTAAACCGTTGTGTTGAAACGTTGCGCGGTCGGTGGACGTGACAACTCCGATTTGTCCATCATAAGAAAGGGTAGGCCCAAACATCATTTTACGGATGTGATACAACTCTCTAATAGGACCAATGATGTCATCTGTTCCTATTGTCATGACGCGTGTATGAAAACCAATGTCATCAGCAAAAGTGCCGCCGATGACATTGCCAGTGCGGCTCATGCTTAATCCAAATGCGGAATACGGTGGCAGATCAGGCGTTATATCTTCAGATTCTCCACCACTCCATGGAACCCGAACAAAATGTCCCATTTCGTTGCCGCCCTTATCTTCCAGATATTACACAAAGTGTCCATCCGGAGAAAGCAAGCCGAAGACGGTGCCATCAGGATTGAATGTAAGTTGCAATAAGGAATTTGAAGAAACATTCCAGGCATACAACTGGTACTGGCCGGACTGTGTGCTCGTAACAAGCCCGTGGTCGGCCTTGGCACTGGCTATCTGCGCACCGGCGATTACCGCTGCACGGAACCGCTGTTTCCATGGTGCATTTGGGGCAACAATTAATGGTTTAAGCATAATTTTCTTTGAACGTCCACCACAATAGTAAAATGTTAACCACATCGTTGTAAAGTTGCCGGCGAA
>CAVYZP010000027.1:0-113750 GCA_963772985.1 uncultured Chloroflexia bacterium | reverse complement strand
TCAAACAAGCAGATTAAGGGAAGGTGCACTAAATTGCAAGAATAATTCGCCTGTAATTACATCTTAATGCTGATTGTCCCGGTCAGAATCAAGACCAGCATGACGACCACCGCGAGCATCACCAGGCACCAGATGATTTCACTCAAACTGACGTAATTGAACGCTTTACGGATACGCGCGGCCACTTTCTCTTTGGTGATGCCGGCGGCCGGCCAGGATATTCGGTACCGCCGTTAATCGCGCGGAGGATACGCGGCATGACGAGTTCTTTGTTATCCCAGTAGGAAAAATGGTCGGTCAACACGCTGTCCTTATTGATGACCTTACGCTCTTTCCACTGCCGGTCAGGGTCGATTTTAGCCTTCTCGACGATTTTCCTGCCAACCGGCCGGCCGGCAAGGGGTCCCGCCGGGCGTAAATATCCAGCCAGTAAAATTTATCTTCCGGCGGCCCAGAATATGACTTGTCCTGAAAACCGGTGATGATTTTGGCCAGCGGTTTGGTGATTTCCAAGTTGTTGTATCCGATTTCCCGGTTGGGCTGACGCTGTGATTTGGCCGCATCTCGATCCAGTATTTCGAAGACACGGTTGACCGCTGCGCCGACGCTGACGAAAGTGATTTTTTTACCGGATTTACCTTCGCCGGAACGCGCGAGGAATTCGGCGATATTATTCCCTTCGGTCAGCGCGTCGTAGACCAGGATGGTGCCCAGGGAATGCGCCACGATGGTAATGTCCTTAATCTCATTGTCCTGCAGCATGCCGATGACAATTTCTTCCACCCGCGCCCGGGCATTGGCGGACCAGATTTCCTGGTCGATGTACCTTTCGATATCGCCGAGGCTGATGCTGATAAATGGATCCAGTTTGCGCACCCAGGTCACCATTTTATCCAACGGCTCGATACTGGGCACAAAATGCAGCAGCCAGATTAATCCCAAAACGAAATAAGTAAAAATGGTAGCTGGAATTAAAGCGAAGCCGGAAACGCCGGATTTAGTCCTGACCTGTATCCCGGCTGTAGCATCCGTTGCGACGCTTTTTTCCGCGTTCTTCCATTTATCATCAGGGTTTAAATCCTCGTTGCCGGGGTCGCGAAACATTTTGAATAAGGACGCGATTTGGGCTCGCAGGTTCTGATTGACCCCCCACCACAGCACTTGGGTCGGGGTTGGCGGCGGAAAAGCGTCGCCCCAATGGGCTTCGCGGCACAGCCAGACTGCATGTTCGCCGGATGGGGAAGTAATATGCAGGGTGACGGTGGGAATTTTTGCGGAAACGTCCGATTTGAGCTGCACCTGCGGTTTCAGACTCCCTTCCGGGGAATTAATCAGGGTGTCACAAACAGCCTTGGTAAATGTCGCGATGGTATCGCCGGCGGCCGGGTTGCCGATGCCGTGGACAATGACCACGCCGTGGATGCCGGGAGATAAAGCCATGTTTCACTCCCCGATATATCATGTAATATGATTATTTTCTTTGTGAACATTATTATGCTTTCAGAGGACGATGTCAAGCCCGGCAATAATAGAAGCCGCTAGACAAATAATTCACAGTTGACAACATCAACAATGTTATGGTAAATTGGTGATTACAATGTTAATTCAGACCGTTAGACACAACCATAAATTTTCCGCAACTGCAACTGCAGCAACTAAGTTTACTGCCGGGGAGGGCTGGCGCGTCTAGTTACCAATTCTGAAAAATATAGTATCAATAGACACAAGAGCCCTCTCCATAAAAAGAGGGCTCTTTCATTTTCGGGAGAAATAACGGAGAAAAGGAGGCTGAAGGTGGACGATATCACCGATATCCGGGAGATGTACAACGCGAACTGGGAGAAAGAAGACGACCGGCTGTTGCGTCATCAGTTGGAGCGCGATATCACCTGGCGCTATCTGGAGAAATACCTGCCGCCGCCTGGCATGAAAGTACTGGAAATCGGGGCAGCCACGGGGAGATATACGATGGAACTGGCTCGCCGTGGTTACAGTGTCCTGGCAGTCGATATCGCATCGGACTTGGTGGCCCGCGCTAAAACGCGCATTGACGACCTCGGATTGGGCAGCCGCGTTGAATTCCGGGTGGGGGACGTCCGGACGTGCAGCGATATTCCGGAATCATCTTTCGATGCCGCGCTGGTGATGGGGCCGCTGTACCACCTGGTTTTGCAGGAAGACCGTGAACTGGTTTTAGAAAGGGTTTTTAAATTTTTAAAGCCGGGTGGAGTTGTTTTCTCAGCCTGGATTAGCCGGTTCGGGATTTTCGGGGACAATTTGAAAAAAATGCCCGGCCTGATTTTTAAGAAAGAAGCAGTAGAATCCATACTGGAATGCGGCTGCGACCTGGACCTGTTTCATCCTAAAAGCAACTTCCGCGGCTATTTTGCCACGGCGGATGAAATCGCCCCAATCCATGAAAAGACCGGTTTCGGGACGCTGGCACTGGCAGGCACCGAACCGGCGATTTCGGCAGACGATGCCAGCTACAATTGCCTGGAAGGGGAACGAAGGCAACTTTGGCTGGACTTGCTCTTCAAATTGAGCGCGGAGCCCAGTATGATTGCCTCGTCAAGGCACATGTTGTATGTGGGGAAAAAACCGGAAAAAGGCGGGGAAAAGTGATACAGAATATCCGTCTGCGGACGATGAAAACAACCGATTTAGCGGCGGTTTATGCGCTGGTGCAGAACACGATAGCAGTTTCCTACGCCGGCGTTTATCCGCCGGAAGCAATCGAGTTTTTCAAAAATCACCACAGCCGGGAAAATATCCTGAATGACCTCGCAAGGGGCTATATTGTCGTGGCAGAATCCAGCGGGCTGCTTTTAGGCACCGGGACAATAATCGAAACCAGCATCCGCCGGGTTTTTATCAATCCGGAATATCAACATCACGGCATCGGGAAAATCATCGCCAACAAACTTGAGAGAAAAGCCGGAGCGGCCGGACTGGCAAAACTGGATTTATCCGCTTCTTTAAAATCGCGCCAATTCTGGGAGGCGATGGGTTTTGTCGCAAACGCAGAATTTGCTTTGGCGGTAGCGAACGGTCAAAAATTGATATTCTACGAGATGACAAAAACCTTATAATGGTAAGAGCAGCAGCGGAAAGTTAAAATAGAAAAAAACCGGTTAACGGAGCGACAATAAAGATGGAAAGAATAACGTATTACAGCACCAACAATAAAAACGAAAAAGCGAATTTCCGGCAGGCTTTCATGAACGGCCTGGCTTCCAATTACGGGCTTTACATGTTCCGGCGGGACAGCGTGCCCAAATTGGACATGGACGCTATACTGGCAATGAAGGAATTGAACTATGCCGGGATTGCCGACAAAGTGCTCGCCCCGTTTTTACGGGAAGACATCAACTCCGCCGACCTGAAAAAAATATTGAACTCGGCGTACGATGAGAAAATAATCCCGGTAGAAATTCAAAAAGTCACCGGGAAAACTTACCTCGCCTGGCTGTCCAAGGGCCCCACCTACTCCTTCAAAGACTTCGCGGCCAGATTTTTGGGGCGGACGCTGGAGTATTTCCTGAAAGAGGAAGGCCGGAAAAGAATCGTGATTGTCGCCACCAGCGGCGATACCGGCGGAGCGGTGGCGGCGGCCCTGCACGGCCTGAAACAGGTGTCAAATATCATCCTGTATCCGCGGGGTAATATTTCCGCGCAGCAAAGAAAGCAACTGACCACACTCAAAGGTAACATTTATGCCTTTGAAGTAAACGGGGACTTCGATGTCTGCCAGGCCGTCGCCAAACGGCTGCTGGGGGACCGTGCTTTTGCCGAAAAACTGTTCAACGACCCGAATTATTTAACATCCGCCAATTCCATCAGCCTGGGGCGGCTGCTGCCGCAGGTGGTCTATCCGTTTTATATCTACTCCCGCATTGCCGAACACGGCGAGCCGATTATCTTATCCATCCCTTCGGGTAATTTCGGGGACATGATGGGCACCGTCATCGCCCGGGAGATGGGGCTGCCCGTAACCAGAATATTGTGCGGCGTCAATGAAAACGCGGAATTCCCCGAATTCCTGAAAACGGGGAAATTCAATAAAAAGCCGACGATACAGTCCCCTTCCAGCGCGATGAACGTCTCCAATCCCAGCAATTTTGCGCGGCTGGTGGATTTTTACGGCGGCCACATTTATGACGAGCGCGACAAAACCGGCCGCGTGACCCGGGAAGGGGTGATGGATGTTGTTCCCGACCTGGAGAGCATGCGCAAAGATTTATATTCCATCAGCGTAAAAAATGCCGACCACTACAAAGCGATTAAGGAAGTATATGAACGGTCCGGCATCGTCATCGAACCCCACGGCGCGGTCGGCTGGCGGACGCTGGACACTTATCTGCACGGCAAACACGACAAGCTGGCGGCAATCTACGAAACCGCCGAGCCGGGGAAATTCCCGGACGATATCAAGAAAGCCATCGGGATTGTGCCGGATTTCCCGGCGGGCATCAAAGCGCAAACCCGGCTTAAAGAGCGGATATTCAGCGTGACCGAAGCGCCGGATATTAGTCGCGACGGGTCGCTGATTTTGAGCGATAAGCAGTACGTGCAGGTAAAACGCATCATTGCCGAAATCTTTCAGGACAACCCGATGTAAATGAAAAACCAAACGCAGGAATCCTACAACCTGTCCGCGGAGAATTACCGGAATAAAACAGGAGCACAAAAATGGATAATCTATTATCTCAGGCACCAGTCGGTACTAGCGACCACGCCTTCCCGCTGGCAAACTTTAGCGGCGACGATTCCTGAAGCATTGTTGAAGCTTGAACCGGCGCCGGGGGAATGGTCGGCGCTGCAGTGCCTGCGGCATTTACTGGATACCGAGGAAAAGGTTTTTCCTGTCCGGATACGTGCAATCCTGGCCGGGCAAAATTTCCCCGCCTTTAACCCGGACACAGACGGAGAGAAAATAATTTCCGGGATGACACCGGCAGAACTTGCCGCAAAATTCGCCGCTGTCCGAAAAAACAATCTGAAGCTGTTAGCCGGATTATCCATAAAGGACTTAACCCGCACCGCGATACATGCGGAGCTGGGAAAAGTAACTTTGGGCGAACTGATTAATGAGTGGATCGGGCACGACCTGAATCATACCGTACAGGCGGAGCGCGCGATGATGCAGCCGTTTATTGCCGGCAGTGGTCCGTGGCGGGCATATTTTAAAGACCATGACATTAAGTTTCACGAGCACGTGAAATAAGGAGGGTCGGCGATGAAATGGCAGCAGTTCGTGATGGATGAATTTCTGAGAATCGAGGATGAACTGGGACAGGTTTTGAAGGGGTTGACCGTCGAAGACCTGAACACGCAGCCTGCGCCCGACTGCAACAGCATCGGGTGGCTGGCCTGGCACCTCACCCGCTCGCACGACCGCAATATGTCCGAAGTGATGGGCGAAGAACAGCTCTGGACTGCGGAAAAATGGCACGCAAAATTCAACCGCGCGCCTGACCCCGGCGAGACCGGCGTGGGGCACACCACGGAACAGGCCAAAGCCTTTCAATCGCCCGAGGCGGCAGTGATTCTGGCTTACCACCACGCCATCCTGCTAAAAATCGAAAAATACATCAATACCAGGCTGACGGAAGAAGAACTGAGCAGGGAAAGCTATAGTCCGACATTCAAATTTACGAGACCGGTTTCGAAACGGATTATCGGAGTGATTCAGCAGGGATTTTTACACGTCGGGCAGGCCGGTTACGTGCGCGGCTGGATTAAGGGCAAAGGCTGGTACCACTAGCATGATACCCGGCCTGGAAAGTGCCCGTTTTACCGGATACGTGAGATGTGTTGTGAAATTATCTACCGTTCGGTTGTCATTTTCAGCATCGTTTCAGCCGTCCAGGCATCTGTCACCAGCGTCAGGTTCCTCTTTTGCAGCGGTGCATTCGGGTATTCCCCGGTCAGGACGCCGTGCAGCGCATTGACTTTCTTCCAACCGCCGGCGATCAGGATGACTTCCCCGGCGTTGTGAATTTTTTCCGGGGAGACGGCTAATACACTCCTGTTCGTCTCTCTGATGGTCTCCAGAAATTCTTCCGGCAATTTTTTCGTTCCGTTGGGATACAACCTCAAAACGATTTCCGCCACGCTGTCCCGCAAATCGGGGTTTTTAGACTGCCATTCGATGATACGGCGAATGGGTTCCGACATCGATTTAAACTGCAGTTCGTTATAGTCGCGGAAAAAGTGGTGTTGGATGTTCAATTGCCCCAGTCCGATGACGGCCATATCGAGGCTGAATTTCGGGGATGTTTCTGGCGGGGGACTACCGGCGTCCAGCGCGACCGGGCCGCTCATGTAGGAGACATTTTGTCGCGGAACTTTCAGCAAAGACGCCAGCGCAAACACATTTTCATCCGCATCGAAGTCACGGCTGCCGGCGTGTTCCCAGGTGCCGATATGCCCGCCGCCGCAAAGCGAAACTAGCCTGACACTCTCGTAACCGGAGGCCCAGGATGGCGCCCGGCGAACGATTTCTTTCAATCCGTCGACGGTAAAACCGACGCCCCGCCCCGACGAAATGCCGATAGTCATGCCGCGGCGCAGGCTGTTCAACATCAATTCGGCAGCCGCTTCACCCAGACAGCGATGTAGTCCGTCCGCCGCCCGGTAGGCAGCCGCAGCGCTTTCCGGCTGTTCCCCGTTATTCCCCGAACAGGCAGCTTCGACACCGGCAATCCGGACCACCCGGGCGCGCCAAATACCGGTCCGTCGCACCAGTTCTTCACCCAGGCCGTCATCCCGGGCAACCACCCGCATGTCATTATTCGCAACAGTTTTATCCTGCAGTTCGAAACGGCCTTCGGCCAGCCATTTCGTGAGACGGCGGTGGATGGTTGACGGTGAAGTGTAATACATTTTGCCCAATTCTCTGAAACTGACATTTTCCAACAGGTGTTTCCGGGCGATTTCCGAAGCCAGTTTATCCAGGTCAATAATATCCAAGTCGCACCATCCTTATCAGACCCATCACAAAAACACAACCGCATCATGCATTATACAACGTTCTGCCCGTGTCATTGCAGAATCAATGACTGTCCTCAATGAGGTATCCGAAATTAATCGTTAGTAGATAGTTACCTGGATTCCCGATGAGGTCGGGAATGACAAGTGGTTTTTGTCATTGTCGGGCTTGACCCGGCAATCCAGAAATTCTTGCAATAATTCGAAATGTCGAACACTAAGCTTAATACCCTGAGTTATCATATATTGACCAAATACCCGACGTATACTGTGTCCCTGCAACCAGGTCTCACCATTCCGGTACTGAATCTCACACCGCATTCTTGATAAACCATTGTTCCCACTCTGCACGGGCTTTACGATTATCATGGGGTGAGCGGGAATGGTTAGGGCGAGAGCAGATAAAAAAACAATCTCAATCAGGAGCAATAAAAATGATATCACATGGCGCAATCATGAACCAGACTAAGTTTACTTTAAAAGAGACCGATTTTAAAAATCTTGGTAAAAAATATCAAGGTAAAGTGAGAGATATTTATGTTTTTAAAGATAAAATTTTCCTGATATCCACCGACAGGCAGTCGGCATTCGACAGAAATCTCGCCATAATTCCGTTTAAAGGCCAGGTTTTGACTCAAACTTCAGTTTTCTGGTTTGACAAAACCGAAGATATCATTCCCAATCATATCATCGCTGTGCCTGACCCGAATGTGATTGTGGGTAAAAATCTTAATGTTTTCCCTGTTGAGGTTGTTGTGCGTGGTTACATCACAGGCGTAACCGGTACCTCAGCATGGACATCCTACCGGAAAGGCGAAAGAAACTTTTGCGGCAGCGTACTTCCTGAAGGTCTTCAAAAGAATCAGAAATTTAACAAGCCCATCATCACCCCGACAACAAAATCCGAAGAACATGATGAACAAATTTCTCCGGAAGAAATCGTAAAAAGAAAATTAATGACTCAGGAACAATGGAATTATATTGCAGAAAAAGCCCTCGAACTATTCAAAAGGGGAAGCAGATTAGCCGATAAAAATAGCCTCATCCTGGTGGACGCGAAATACGAGTTCGGATATGACGACCATGGAAAAATTTATTTAATCGACGAAATACATACCCCCGACTCGGCAAGATTCTGGCTAAAACATACTTATCAAGAAAGGATTGCAAAAGGAGAAGAGCCGGAAAATATTGATAAAGAATTTTTAAGGCTGTGGTTCAAAGAACATTGTGACCCGTACAGGGATAAAGTTTTGCCCGAAGCGCCGGAGGAATTAGTTCTGGAACTGAGTAAAAGATACATCAGGCTTTACGAAATGATAACGGGGAACCAATTTGAAGCGGAAACAGGAGACGTAAGTAAAAGGATTGAAAAGAACTTAAAGAATGCAGGCTGCTTACGAACATATGAACGGGTAAGAAATTGAGTTGAGTGCTGTTCTTGTCAGACTGAGCCGCTGGTCGATAATCAGGTTCAATCGATAGAGTGAAGTATCCGGTATTTTATTACACTTTTTTCGCCTCTACCAAGACGGGAGAGGATTAAGGTGAGAGGGAAATCCTTAGGAATAAACGTCTAATTCGATATGGGCCAAATACTATAACAGAGGAGCTGGATCAATGTCTTTACGCATTATCGTCGGGGTCAACTGGGGGGATGAGGGCAAAGGCCGTATGGTTGATTATTTCGCGAAAAACGCCGATTTTGTCGTCCGGTTTCAGGGCGGTAACAACGCCGGGCACACCATCGAGAACGATTTCGGGAATTTCAAGCTGCACCTGATTCCGTCCGGAATTTTCTACAAAAACACGGTGAATTTGCTGGGGCCCGGCACGGTCGTCAACCTCGAGGCGGCCGTACGCGAGATGGAACGTTTGCAAAAACGGGGCATCGAAATTAACGCGACCAACTACAAAATCGCGAACCGCGCGGTGATTTGCTTCCCGTTTCATAATTTGCAGGATGAGTACGAAGAAGCGCGGCTGGGGCAGGCAAATTTCGGCTCGACCCGGCAGGGCATCGCCCCAGTTTACGGCGACCGCTACATGAAATATGGCGTGCAGGTCGGCGCGTTATTTTATCCGGAATATTTAAAGCAGGAAATCGAACGCTGCCTGCAATTGAAAAACCAAATATTCGAAAAAGTGTACGGGAAGCCCGCCGCCGACCCTGATGAGACCTTGCGTTGGGCAACGAAATACGGGGAAATCCTGAAGCCGCATATCTGCGACAGCCTCGCCCTGCTCAAGGACGCGCGGAAAGCCGGCAAAGGGGTCTTGCTGGAAGGCCAGCTCGGGGCGTTGCGGGATATTATTTACGGCATCTATCCCTACCCCACTTCCTCCTCGACCATCGCCGGTTTCGGGCCGGTTGGCGCCGGCTATTTCAGCCGGGAACTGCCGGAAGTGACCGGGGTAATGAAGGCGTTTTCGACCTGTGTCGGTGAAGGCCCGTTTACTGCCGAAATCCACGGGGAACTTGCCGTTCAAATCCGCGAGACTTCTTTCGAATACGGAGCTTTGACCGGACGGCCACGGCGCATCGGCTGGTTCGATGCCGTGGCTTCGAGATACGGCGCGGAGGTCAGCGGCGCCACCGAACTGGCCCTGACGAAACTGGACTCCCTCTCCGGCCTGGAGACATTGAAAATCTGCACAGCCTACAGCGTCGGCTCACGCACACTGGATAATTTCCCCATTACGCCGGAATTGATTCAGGCTGAGCCGGTCTACACGGAAATGCAAGGCTGGCAGGAAGATATCCGGGAAGTCCGCCAATTCACGCAACTGCCCGCCGCCGCCCAGAAATACGTGGAAAGAATCGAACGGCTGGTGGAAAGGCCGATTAAATATGTTTCGGTCGGGCCGCACCGGGAAGCGATGATAGTGAGATAATTATCTTTACGGTGATGACTTTTCCTATATGGTCTCCGTCTCCAGTTCTTGACAGATATTACGAATAGGGCTATTATTTCTGGCGTAAACAGATTAATCAAATGCACTATAAGGAGGGGTATGATGATTGCGGAACGATTAAATACAAACAAAATATTATCGTGCCCTGACGGTTTGACGGCTGATTAGTCTTTCCCTTTGTAATAAATAATCGCAGCCGCTCCTTTCCGGGGCGGCTTTTTTATTTTCTCAAATTTTCATTCTGAGGTATGTCTTCCTAAAAGCCGCTGAGCATCGTTACCTGCGGCTTTCTTTTTTGTCCGATGGAGTTCGATATGTATCTTATTATTAAAACATTATCAGGAGTTTCGATAAAATGGTAGATTTAGCAGAATTAGGCTGGAATATAGCGTTAGACTCATGCTTCCGGCAAATGCATCGAGCGGAATTGGTTCCGGCCCGTGTCACCGGCAAAACCCGGAATTCATTCCCCGTCATCGGAGAATTCGGAGAAAAAATTGCATATATCTCAAATCGGTATTTCGAAAAGGAGGTCCGGGATGTCAAGTATCCTGTCGTCGGCGATTGGGTGGGAATAAACACTGGAAATAACACGATTGAAGCGGTACTTCCGCGGAAAAGTAAAATTTCCCGCCAGGTTTCCGGCGGCAGGGGCCGGTATTCCGGCAGCCAAACTGTCGAACAGGTTGTTGCCGCTAATATCGATATTGTTTTTATTACCGGCAGTCTTGACGGTAGTCGAAGCCTGAATCCGGGTAAGATTGAACGTTATCTCGCTTTAGCCCGGGCGAGCGAAGCTTCCCCGGTAATCATCCTGAATAAAATGGATTTGTGTGCGGATTTACCGGAACAAATAAATGTTGTGAAGCAAATCGCGCCGGCAGTCCCTGTTTTAGCAATTAGTGCTACCTGGGCAGCCGGATTGGAACGACTAAAACAATATCTCATCAAAGGGAGCACGGCGGTATTTCTCGGCTCATCCGGCGTTGGCAAGTCTTCAATCATCAATGCACTGCTGGGAGCAGAGCGCCTCAAGGTTAGTGAGGTGCGGGAGACGGATTTTAAGGGCCGACATACGACCGTCGGCCAGGAATTGCTGATGCTGCCCGGTGGCGGAAATGTCATCGATACTCCCGGCATGCGTGAATTGCAGTTGTGGGGAGATGAGGAAGATTTAGCCGGGGTTTTCCCGGATATCGATTTGTTGGCGCAGGGATGCCGTTTCCGGGATTGCACCCACCGTTCCGAACCGGGATGCGCCGTTAAACAGGCAATTGAGTCAGGCACGCTGGGTATCAGGCGCCTGGAGAATTTCCGGAAACTCGAGCGGGAAGTGCAGCATCTCGAAGCCCGGAAAAATGATTTTTCTAAGCTTGAAGAGAAGCAGAAATGGAAAAAAATTTCCCAATGGCAGAAAAATTTCCGGAAACAAAAGCCGGAATAGGAATAACGGGCGGGAATCCCACTTCCCCGCCCTTCCTGTTATTAGTTTACTATTTTCTTTTTTTAATGATGGGTATCCAGACCTGGCAATGGTAATCCTGATTGTCCGGGTTTCCCGGCAGGTAAACCTCCAGTTCCGGTATCGCGGCGTGCTCGTAGCCGGTCGATGGAAACCATTCCTTGAATATTTTCACCGTGACAGTCTGGATAGCTTTAGGCATCGGGCCGATTGATTCGAATACGGCCCAGGTCGCTGTTGGGATATGAATCACTTCGAAACCCGCCGGCGCTGCTTTGGCTGCCGGTTTTTCGACACCAATGGCATAGGTGAATTTGTCATTTACTTCATCCATCATGCAGATGCCGAGGCTGCCGGCGCCGGTAACCGCACCGGTCTTATCCTGAGTCAGTTTCATCAGTGCCTTAAATCCGTTTTCGCTTTGCATCATTTCATCCCAGAATTGTGGGATTTTGATGAAGTTTTCGCCCTGTAAGGTAGTAAATTTTCTCGCTTTGGCAACGATATCAAATGCCGGTTTCTCAATAATACTATAGTCCATAATATTGCCTCCCTTAATATTTGTGATGAAGGAGATACGCGGATATGCCGCCAGCATCACCCCCGGCCCGCGCGCTGCCATTGGTGTGATACCGTGCACATTGCGGAATGCCCGGGTGAACGCGTCCGGCG
Source organism: uncultured Chloroflexia bacterium (assembly GCA_963772985.1). Lineage (GTDB taxonomy): Bacteria > Chloroflexota > Dehalococcoidia > Dehalococcoidales > Fen-1064 > Fen-1064. The sequence goes on along the minus strand of CAVYZP010000027.1, from coordinate 101,707 downwards.
AATCATAGCCGTACTTCACTGCCGCATCGATAACTTTGGTTTTTTCAGTCGACAGTTCTTTGGCGGCCAGTGTCATCCTTCTCTGTCTTACATATTCGGCTGCCGTAACCCCGGCGAAGGCATAAAACATCCGTCGGAAGTGAAATGAAGAACAGCAGGCTATTCTGGCTGCCTTTTCGATATCGATGTCACCCGCCAGGTTTGCCTCGACGTAATCTACCGCCGCGTTCATTCTTTCCGGCCATTCCATTTTTCCGCGTCTCCCTTAGTCTCAATATACCCTTTATCCCGGCGGTTCGCCCGACTTTTTAGACCCGGTTTTGACGGAAAACAACCGGGTTTCAGTCCTAAAAACTGCTGTTTTTCTGTGATATAATATTAGCACAAGTGTTCTTAACATCATAGACTTATCAACGGAAAATAATATCATGAAAATACTAATCTTTACCGAAGGCACGATTTTGATGCATCAAAGCGCCGCCGGTCTCACCCGCGACGAAATCATCAAGCAGGTACAAAATCATTTCCCGGGAATAAATGATTTTACCTCCTATATCCCGATTGGGAATTCGGTCTCAAAACTCAATCATTGGGCCAAAGCGGGGGCGGAAATTATTTACCTCACTTCCCGCAGAAAACCGGCAGAAATTGAAGCCATTCGCAATGTTCTGAACAGGCACGGCTTTCCCCAGGGCCGTCTGTTGTTCCGGCAGGGGAAACAGACCTACAAAGATATCGCCGAAGCGGTGCTACCGGATGTTCTGGTGGAAGATGACTGCGAAAGCATCGGCGGCGCTGAGCAAATGACCACTACCAATGTTGACGCCGCCATCAAGCGGCGAATTAAGTCCATTGTTGTCCGGGAATACGGAGGTATTGACCATCTCCCCGATAAAATCGAGTCTTTATGATTAAACACTGGTTTTTTGTTCATCATCAACACTATTCTTGAAGCTTGACAGTTGATTCTTGAATCTTCGTTTGTTGTGTTATAATTCTGTTACTTTTAAATCATCAAGCCCCGGTTAATTTGTCTGTTTTTGGCAGGAGGTTTTTCATGAATTCTGCACGTTCGAATAAAATCACTCCGGCTCAGGCCTATCAGGAACTGGTCGAACGCTCCCGTGAGTTAAGCCGCATCAATGCCATCGGCAGCCTGGCGAGTTGGGACCAGGAAGTCTACATGCCTCCGGGCGGTTCTGCCTCCCGCGCCGAAATGGTCTCGTTTGCCGCTGAACTCTACCACCGCAAACTGACCGAGCCGCGCTTCGGCGAGCTTTTAGGAATCGCCCAGAGCGGCAAACTTTCCGCTGGTGAAGCCGCTAACCTGCGGGAATGGCGCCGCGAATATGACCGGGGCGTCAAACTGCCGGATGAATTTGTCGTTCGTTCAGCCCGGCTCTACAGCGAATCTTTCGATGTCTGGCAAAAAGCCAAAAGAGAGAGTAATTACGCGTTCTTTGCCACCAACCTGGCGAAAATTATTGATACCGGCCGCGAAGAGGCTAAATATCTCGACGGGACGCAAAATCCTTATGATGCCCTGCTGGATAAATACGAAGAGGGCTTGACCGCGGTGAAATGCGATGCCCTGTTCACGCAGCTCAAAGCCGCCCTGATTCCCCTCCTTCAGAAGCTGAAAACCGCCAAAAACAAACCGGCCCGCGATTTATTTCAGGGCGCGTCCTTTAACATCGAAAAACAGCGTGTTTTCGGGCAGCAGGTTTCCGCCGCGCTGGGATTCGATTATAACGCCGGACGTCTCGATGTTTCCGAGCATCCCTTCACCAACCGCATTGATACCGGTGATGTCCGCATCACCACAGCTTTCCATTTGAAAGACCCGCTGGATGCGCTTTTCTCCACCGTGCACGAATCGGGGCACGGCATCTATGAGCAGGGTCTGCTGCCCGAATACCGCGGCACGCCGCTCGGCACCACCGGCAGTATGAGCGTCCACGAAAGCCAGAGCCGTTTCTATGAAAATCATCTCGCGCGCAGCCGCCCGTTCTGGGAATACTGGTTCCCGAAATTTCAGGAGATTTTCAAGAGTGAAACCGCCGGCATCGGCTTTGATGATTTCTACCGGTTTGTCAACCGCGTCGAACCGTCCCTAATCCGCACCGCGGCCGACGAATTCACCTATCACCTCCATATCATTATTCGTTTCGAGATTGAGCGCGATTTACTGGACGGCGCTCTTGATGCGGCGCAATTGCCTGAAGTCTGGCGGCAGAAATACCAATCCTATCTCGGTGTGGATGTCCCGAACGACGCGCACGGGGTATTACAGGATGTCCACTGGTCCTGGGGCTCTTTCGGCTATTTCCCGACCTATTCCTTCGGGTCTGCCTATGCAGCGCAACTCGAAGCCGCCATGCGCCGCAATATCCCGTCTCTGGACGAATCGATTGGTAAAGGGGAGTTTTCTGTGCCGCGCCTCTGGCTCAACGAACATATCCATAAGTATGGTTGTCTCTACACACCGTCCGAACTTATCCGGCAGGCCACCGGCAAATCATTTGACCCCGCCGATTTGATAAATTATTTGAACAACAAATTCCAGTCCGTTTACGGGTGAAATCGTTAGTCTTCCCTCACTCTCAGACCGGAGGTTTCCGGTCGTAGGTACTGAGCAGAGCGATTGGAAGAATTTAGGTTGCATCTGTAGGGTCGAGTTTCGAACTCGACCGCCAGGGGTTTGGCTTTGGACGAATAAACCACGAAATGAAATATAAAGGCAATGGTAAGTTTCTAACCGACTTGTCCCTGCATTCTCGTTGGCGTAAAATAAAACCACAACGACAATTCTGCGAATATTAGGGAGGTTATCATGGCAAAACTCACCGAAGAAGCAAAAACTGTCATCGGGGCGATGCGCCCGGCCTATGTCGCCACCGCCAGTAAAACCGGCAAACCCAATGTCTCGGCCAAAGGGTCGGTTCGCATGCTCGATGATGAGCACGTTGTATTTGCCGATGTCCGTTCCCCGCGCACTATCGCCAATATCAAAGAAAATCCGCAGGTCTCGATTCTCTGGCTCGATGCCGCCACGCATAAGGGCTGCCGCGTCTGGGGCAAAGGTGAAATCATCACCGTCCGGCGAACTCTTCGATAAAACCGCGGCGATGTTGGCTTCCCGGAGCATGAAAATCAACGCCGTGGTCAAAGTAACGGTGGAACAGGTCGAAACCAACTGACGGAGCGTATCGGCGATGAACACTAACAGATTCGAAGCTACCGCGCGTCAGTTATTATCTGCGGCAGGGATAACAATCAACGGCCGGAATCCCTGGGATATCCAGGTGCATAATCAAAAGTTCTACCAGGCGGTTTTGTCGCAGGCCAACCTCGGGCTGGGCGAATCCTACATGGACGGCTGGTGGGATTGCGCCGCGCTCGACGAATTCTTCGCTAAAATCATCCGCGCCCAAATCCAGGACGGGGTGAAAAAGAACCCGGCCTTAATCTATCAGGTGCTGCTCGCCAGACTGCTCAACCGGCAATCGCGGAACCGCGCTTTTCAAATCGGCGAAAAACATTACGATTTGGGCAACGAACTGTTTATCAACATGCTGGACAAACGCCTGGTTTACAGCTGCGCCTACTGGCAGAAAGCGCCGACCCTGGATGCTGCCCAGGAAAATAAACTGGACCTCATCTGCCGGAAAATCGGGCTGCAAGCCGGCATGAAAGTGCTGGATATCGGCTGCGGCTGGGGCAGTTTCGCCAAATACGCGGCGGAAAAATACGGGGCGAAAGTCGTCGGCATCACGGTGTCCAAAGAACAGGTGGAGCTGGCTAAAACACTCTGTGCGGGCCTGCCGGTGGAAATCAGGCTGCAGGATTACCGCGACATCAATGAGAAATTCGACCGGATTGTCTCAGTGGGGATGATTGAACACGTCGGCTACAAAAATTACCGCACTTACATGGCCATCGCCCGGCGCTGCCTGGGTGATGACGGCTTGTTTTTACTGCACACCATCGGCGGCAATAAATCGGTGAAATCCGTTGACCCCTGGATTAATAAATATATCTTTCCCAACGGCATGCTGCCTTCGATCAAACAATTAGGCGAGGCCATCGAGGGTTTGTTTGTGATGGAGGACTGGCATAATTTCAGCGCCGATTACGATAAAACATTAATGGCCTGGTATGCCAATCTGGAACAAAATTGGGATAAATTGAGTTCAAAATATGACGCGCGCTTCCACCGCATGTGGAAATATTATTTATTATCCTGTGCCGGGTCATTCCGGGCCAGAAGCAACCAGTTGTGGCAAATCGTGCTCTCCCCGAAAGGTGTCAGCGGCGGGTACAAATCAATCCGCTAAACCAGCAGCGCCTGCTCCAGCCGTTCAAACAACGATTTATCCGCGCCGTTCATCTCCAGGTATTCCCGCACCGGGCCAAATTCCTGTTTCAATCCCGTCAGGAATGTTTCCATCGATGCCGCCGTCGCTTCCCAGGTGTACGCCGGGAGATTTTTCTCTTCTTCCGGCGTACCGGGGTCGTTCATCATATTGGACCCAGGTCCCGCATGTAAGGCGCGGACAAAATGTAGTCCGCGATGATATCGCTATCTGCCACACCCAGCACGCTTAAAACAAAAGCTGCCATCAGCCCCGACCGGTCTTTGCCCGCGCCGCAGTGAAACAGCAGCGGGAGACTTTTCGGGTCGGCGATAATTTCCAGCGCCGCGATTATCGGTTTGGCGTATTCCTGATGCCGGATGCGGAACAGAAAGGCTTCGCCCATGTTCGTGAAATTATAATTTAGTTCTTCCTGCTGGTAATCGAAAAAAGGGGTGCTGAAGTATTTAATTCCGGCACTATTCAGCAGGGCGACCTCTTTTTGTTGTCCTGCTTTATTGCGGCGGAGGTTTATCACCGTGGTAAATTTGAGCTCTTCTTTGAGCCGGTTTAAGTCGCGTGCCGTCATCGGGTGCAGATACCCGCTGCGGAAAAGACGCCGCCAGGCGACGGTGCGGCCGCCTTCAGCCCGGTAGCCGCCGAGGTCGCGGAAATTGATAATTTTTTCGAAATTAATTTCTCTGGAATACGAGGGCAATGTAATGCTCCTTTTTATTGCAGAAAATTATGGTCTGCGGCGGTTCCTGACCACCAATAGGATAATAACCGCAATCAGGACAGCACACAGGGCGCCGACAGCCCAAAACAGGTAGGCGGGGATTCTTTGAGCGTTGGCGGATGAAACAGCCTTAAAATCGGTAGGTTCCAATTGAACCTGAGTAGAAGAGGGAGCCGGCCCCAGAGAGACTGCAATATCGGCTGTTTTTGAAACAACTTCACCCGACACGGCGTCTATTCTGATAACGATTTGGTCGAAGGTGCCATCAGGTCCGGGATTTAGCGTCGTCAGGCTGTCGGACTGCCAGCCCAGCTCTGCCTGGGTAACGGAAATATTCTCGAAAGCAACATCCCAATAATAGTTGGGTTCTCCGGTTGTCAAATTGCCGGCCGCTTCCATGTTGGCTTCTATCATGGCCTGGCTCACAACATTCGCGGGCAGATATTGGGATGCGGTAGCAATCGCCTGAACCTGGGTTATTTTCCAGTTAGATTGATCGAAAGGCGGAATACCGGGCGGCGAAACAACCGGGGTGGTGGTAGTCGTTGTAGAAATGACTGAAGTAGTTATTAAGGTGTTCATTACCGGGTCGCCTGCTTTTGCCTTTGTGTGAGGCGCGGCACTGCAGCCGGAAAATACAAATAATACCGCCAAAATCAGTAAAGGCGCTAATTTAACGAATCTTATTTTTAACATACATTTACTCACTTTTCATCTTTAGATAGTTCCGGCTCAGGACGCCTGTTTTCAATCCCTTTATTACTATAACGTCGGTGTGATAAAAAAGATAGCATGTGAATAAATAATTATATCTGGTAGGCGCAATAACATCGCTTGCCGACAATATTTGAGCAGCAAAGAATAAGGCGGGCGGGTTCAAAACCCGCCCCTATTGTGAGACTATTAATTTCCTAAGCTTCAGCCGGTGCATGCCGCGGTAAAGGAATAGAATCTACCCGTTGAATTTAATCGCTGGTGATGAGCTGCATGACGCAATCGGGACCGCCGACCGTAATCCCGCCGCGCGCGGCATCGCCGTTGCGCCGCCGGTCCACCACATATTCACCCGCTGCGTTGAAATGGCCTTCGCAGACCCGGACGAAAAAGTTATAGAAATTGCCGTGGGTGAGGTCAACCCCGCCGAGCATGGTCACCGGCGTCTGGCCGATCACAGGTTTGGGGCGCAGCATCAGTTTGTAGTTGACCCCAACAAAATAGAATTCGTGCCGGCTGACCTGGAAGACCAGGCCGCCGCCGCGCTCAGAACCGTTGAATTCCGCCAGTCCCATATAGCCGTCGAAGTCCAGCCGCTGCGCCCGGCCGCGTTTTTTGACCGGTTCTTCTTCTATAATGGCCTGGATCTTGCCGGTGCCCTGGTATTTGAGCAGCAGCGGGATGACCGCCGCTACACACCGGACGTTGTCAATCCGGCGCTTTTCCTCGGGAAACAGCGAGCCGTCTTCATTTTGTTCGTAATGGGTAAAATAACCGACGGCATTATAATCGGCGATATTGCGGAACATGTTCAAGCCGGTGTTGGATTCGATGACAAACAGTGGATTGTCTTCGCGGGCATAATTCACATTGCCCGGTTCTTTCCCTTTGGCGTCGCCGTTGTAATTGTCCAGGGAGATGGTATCGATATACGGCGTGAACCATTTGTAGATGTCCAGGACCTTGTGCGCCGGTCCGCCCGAGGGATAGGCTTCGCCCGGAATCGGCCACCAGTTTTGCTCCTGTCCCCAGGCGTTGATGAAAGTGGGGATATCGTAGGCCGCTTTCCCGGCCTTAGCCACTTCGTTGATGAAGGATGCGATGCTCCAGGCGGTCATGCACTCCCCGGCATCCACCCCGAAAACCTCCGGCCAGGTGCCGGACGGCTTGCCGCCGGCCTGCTGCCACAGGTCGTATACCTCGCCTTTGCCTTTGGTTTTCATCGCGGACATTAATTTAACGGGTACGGGACGATCAAACTCCGCCTGTCCCTCAGGACTGTAATCACGCTCGCTGCCGATGATGCCCGGCTCATTTTCCACCTGCAGTCCGATAACGGCTTGCTCGGTGTCGGTATCCTTGAGGTGCTTACAAAGGGCGGCGAAAGCCTTTTTATCGGCTTCAAGGTTGGCCTGGCAGTGTGAAGAAAGCACCCATATACTTTTGCCTGTCGGGCAGATTACCCGTTTGAAGCGCTGCGGGTCGGCTTTCATCCATTCCGGGGCGTAGTCCATCACCGCATTCTTCCAGGTCGCGAACCACAAAAAGATAATCTTCAGGTTGTATTTGCGGGCGAGGGCGATTGACGTATCAACGCTGGAAAAATCGAACATGCCTTCCGCCGGTTCGATTTCATCCCAGAAAATGGCGTGGCTGACGGTATTGCCGCGGCAGGCGGTGGAAGTCTGCATGTAAGCCTCAATTTCAGCGGCATCCCGGGCGACATAGCCGCCCAGATAAATGCGGTGCCGTCCCAGCGGGAAAAAAGGTTGGCCCTTCACTTTGAAAATGCGGTTGACAGCAGTCATTTTATGTTCACTCCTTTTCCATGATGTTGGTGCAAAACACGTTTCGGTCCAGTGCTTAACAGCGACAAGAATAGCAGAATATCGGGGGGATGTAAATATTATTTGCAATTATGATGATGTTATTCCTTGATTTTATATTGAATAATAAAAATATATTATTGAATATCAATAAATATTACTTGACAAACAACAAACTATTGATTATACTGAAAAATGAATAAAACGGAGGGGTTCAAATGAAGTATTTCGGTAAAAATTCTTTATCATCCGTAGTCAGTGTAATTTTAAAAATAGCGTGGTGGGTAGTGCTGGTAATGGCGATATTTGCCGTTGCAGTATTCGCCCTGTTGTTGTTTTCCCGTAGTAGCGGCAACTGGATTGCCGCCCATGTCGCTCAAATCAGCCCTGACAGCAACTGGCAGAAGATTTATACCTGGCCGCTGATTGTCAGGATTATCGCTTTGCCTTACGTCGCAGCGGTCGTGGTTCTGCTGTTGCTAATGATTAAAAAAGCGCAGCAGCTATTTGCAAATTTTACCAACAATATTGTTTTTAACAAAAGCAATGTGGTGATTACCTCGAATATCTGTAAAATACTTATTGCCTATTCCATCTTAACAGTTGATTTCACTTTATTTGTGGTGAGTATCATACTGGTGATAGTCTGCGCGGTTCTTAACCACGGCACTGCACTGCAGGAAGAGCACGATTTAACGGTATAGGGAGGACTATATGAGTATCATTTTTCGGCTCGACAGAGTTATGGCCGATAGAAAAATTTCACTGAATGAACTGGCTAAACGCATTGACCTGACCGATTCAAACCTATCTATCTTTAAAACCGGCAAAGCCCGGGCGGTGCGTATTTCCACGCTGGATGCGCTTTGCCGGGAATTAAATTGCCAGCCCGGGGATTTAATGGAATATAGTCCGGATCAGCAAAACACCGCAGATGGGAAAGGAGAATTATCGTGAAAAAGCAAATATCGTTGGTTCTCCTGGAAATTACTGCAATTGTGCTTATGCTGCTGGTAGCCGGCTGCGCGCCGGGGCCTAACCCAGCTCTAAATACGCTCGATGCTGCTGGCAAGACCGCCGGGTTCTGGTGGGGGCTGTGGCACGGTATTATTTCCCCGGTTACTTTTATTATTTCGCTGTTTAACAAACACGTTAATATCTATGATGTTTATAACGACGGCAACTGGTATAACTTCGGTTTCATACTGGGTGTCCTGATTATCTTCGGGGGCGGCGGGCAGGGGGCAAAGCGAAAAGCTAAGAAAAGTACCCATCAAAACGTTTGATTCAACTATTGTGGCGCCGCGTGTGCTCCTAACCGCAAATGGTGACTTCCCGGTCGCCCTGTTCTTTGAGCTGTTCAATCATTACTCTTTCTACGCTTTCCCCTGCTTCAGTATTTAAAAAACATGCCTTTCGCCCCGAGAATATCGGAGAATGCCGGTTTTTTGGCAAAATGCCTTTTTCCTGAAAATATTTTATTATATCAAACATAAATAAATTATCTTAATACATAAAATAGTTATTGACAAACGATAAGTTATCTGTTTATAATCAAAAAGTAACACTCAAATTAAGGAAGGTGAAACATGGTAAAGACCGGTCAGGTGAAAATGAAAATGCTGGCCAAAATACTGAATGTTATCTGCAAAATTGCATTTTGGATTACGGCGGTGGGATTTGTGTTATTTTTACTCGCCGGTATCATTATATTGCTTGTTCCGGCTAAAGATATGGTCGTATCCGTCAATATGTCCGGTTATTTGAACGCCACGTTTGGTAACACGATGTTTAAATTTATTCCGCCAACCAGCGGGCAAATTATGATTAAGCCTTTCCTGCAAACGTTGTTTATGTATATTTCCTTTGGCGCTTTGATGGTTTCCGTGATTTTATTTGAAGTCAAAGGCATTCTAAATACGGTGATTGCGGATAATCCCTTTGAAAAAGGTAATTCGAAAAAGTTAACCGTGATTGCCCTGGTTTTAGTAGTGGAATCTGTTATCGTGCCGTTCCTGGAAGAGCGAATCGTCAAGACTATCATTCAAACGCTGCAAATAAATAATATCAATGTAAGTTATGCCATTGATGGAAATCTGCTATTTACGGGAATCCTCATTTTAATTCTGGCCGGTGTTTTTCAATACGGCAATTATTTACAGGAAGAAGTAGATTCGACCTTATGAGGGGAAGATAAATGGCAATAATTATTCGTTTGGATAGAGTGCTCGCAGACCGGAAAATGCAAATGAACGACCTGGCGGAAAAAGTCGGAATCTCGAACGTCAACATGTCCAATCTGAAAACGGGTAAAGTGAAGGCAATACGGTTCTCCACGCTGGAAGCGATTTGCAAGTACCTGAACTGCCAGCCCGGCGATATTCTGGAATACCGCCCGGATGTAAAAATACCGGAACAAAACTAAGGGAGTAAAATATGGGTACATACAAAAAAACCGCGATAATCGCAGGAATATTATTCATCATTGCGACGGTTGCCGCCTTACTGAGCACGCCGTTTTTAACGCCTGTTAACGCCTCGAATTACCTCACGGCTGTTTCTGCTCAGGGCAACCAGGTAACGACCGGCGCCTTGCTGGCATTTATTGCCGCGGCGGCCAGTGCCGGCATCGCCATTTCGTTGTATCCGGTGCTAAGAAAATACCATGAAGGCCTGGCGCTCGGCGCCGTTGGCTTCAGACTGATCGAAGGAGTTTTCTATATTGTCGGTGTCATCGCCTTGCTGTTGCTGCTTACCTTAAGCCGGAATTTCGTTCAAGCCGGCGCTCCCGATTCACCGTATTTTCAGACCCTGGGTGCGTTATTACTCGCAGGGTACCATTGGTCCGGCAATGTCGGGTCGCTGTTGGCTTTTTGCCTGGGCGCGCTGATGTACTACTACATCTTCTATCAAACCAGGCTCGTGCCCCGGTGGTTGGCGGGTTGGGGCCTGGTCGGCGCCGCAATGTGTATGATAGCAGGGTTATTGGTCATGTTTCGTGTTATCGGACCGATGTCAACTCCTCAGGTCGTGTTAGCGCTTCCCATCGCCGTGCAGGAAATGGTTCTGGCCGTCTGGCTGATAGTCAAGGGATTCAACCCATCGGTAATTTCCTCCCGGTCTGTAACACAGATAGAAATGTCATAAAATTACGGCAGTTGAATAAAGAAAGGAGTCAAAAATGGAGAAAAGAAGAGGAGCATGGGGTGCCGGCGCCGGCGTTATCTGGTTTATCGGGTGGTTGTTTACCATCGGCTTCGCCAATTTAATCTGGTGGAAAATCATCCTTGGCGTCGTGGTCTGGCCGCTGTTCCTGGGGCAGTACCTGCGGTGATGCCGGATTTAGCTTGAATGAGTGACCGGCCGACCTTTGTGCTTAATTCATAACGTTAAAAGAACCCGATATTTATATTGGTAGTGGTGCAAATATCGCGGTAAATGTGTTGTTTGGAAATATTTTGCCTTTTATTACCGCGCCCGATGCCGGAAGGATTGACAATCACATGTGCTCCAGTATAACATTCGATATCAAGATTTAAATAATAGTCATGGAGCTGTGTAAAATGATTGTCTGGATTATTCTGGCCGGCGTTGCGGTGCTGCTCGCCGCCGTTTACGGCACTACCTGGTATCTGGGTAAAAAAAGGGCCCAGGCATTACAGGCGCTGGCGGCCACGTTGAGTTTCACCTTTACCGCGAGGGGCGATGATATGCTAATCGGCGAGCTCGGCGAATTTCACCTGTTTTCGCAGGGTTACCGCCGGCGGATTTCAAATGTCCTCCAGGGGAAGTTTAATCTGGTGCCCATCACCGTGATGGATTATAAATACACCACCGGTCCCATACCTGGACTCAGACCGTGCTGGTGTTCGATTCCGATAAGCTGCAGCTGCCGCGTTTTTTACTGCGCCCGGAGAATCTGTTCGATAAAATCGAAAGCGCTTTCGGGTATAAAGATATCAACTTTGACACCGCGCCCGTCTTTTCCAAGAAATACCTGCTGCGCGGCGAAAATGAAGCCGCCGTCCGGAACACGTTCAATGGGGGCATACTGCAATATTACGAGCAGCATCCCGGCTTGAGCACCGAAGCCGACGGTAAAAAACTGATTTTCTACCGCACTTCAAAGATCGTGCCGCCGGATAAAATCCAGGCATTTCTACAGGAAGGCTACGACGCTTTCGAGCTGTTTAAGGTGAGATGATTGCGGGCGGATATCGAAGCTATTATCTGTTTCAGATGAACTTTTCCATCGGCACTTCGTCGTAATACCGGCCGTCGGCATATAACTCATCTTTAAAGAGGCCGGCACGCTTGAAGCCGCAAGCTTCATAGAGCTTCAATGCATAAATCTGTTCCGGAGTTACCGCCAGTTTGATTTTGCGGATGTCTTTATTTTCCGCGATTAATGAAATCATGCTGTCCATTAATCTTTTCCCAATCCCCCGGTTCCGGAATTCCTGATTCACGTACATCGCATAAATACCGGCAATGTGTTTATTTTTCGCACGGGTCTCAAATACGTAACTGACCATGCCGACGGGCTTGTCGTTTTCTACCGCAAACAGCATGCTGCCGATACGGTTTCGCCAGAATTCTTCCGGACGGGAAATTTCTTCCTCGTATGAACTGCCGAAAGCGATCAGGTCGGCTTGCAGCGCTTCCAGCCGCAGTTTTCGATAGTCCTGCCACCTCTCCGGCGGCAATTTTTTGATTTCAATCATAAAATGAAGTCCTTTAGCACTTACGTTTCATCATATACCAGGGGGATGAAAAAATCTAATAATGCATGTCGCCAAGCGTCATTTATTATTGCTGCATACCTTGACAATCATCATATTGAATGATAAATTATTTTACATTATTGCCATTAATTGTTACAGGGAAAAATATTTGAAGGAGATGCGGATGCCCGTCTTGAAAGGTTCGTTTAAAGTCAATTTGAAGAAAATCGCCGCCAATGTTCAGTATGCCGCTCTTTTTTATGATGATCGTGTCGTGTTCGCCCGGGTTGGCGGGCATTGGGCCAATGCGCGAATCTCTTCTGTCGCTGAGGTGCATCGGCAGCTGGAACAATTCAGACCGATGCGGGTGGAAGATATTCTTAAGTTGCACAAGAAAAACTTTCAGGTAATGTATACCGAGCTTGTTAAGGTCCAATTGAAAGACGATACCTGGGGAAACATTAGAATCGGCCTTTTGTCCCTTGTCACGCAGCGGCAGACTAATTTCGATATTCTGCTCAACCAGGATTTCCTGACGTGCGTGAATATTGTCCGCTCAGCTCTGCCGGGCAAGCTTGAGGTAAATGGTATTCCGGCGCTGCAGCCGGTTACCGGCACCGCGGGAACACCTGCTCCTGATACTTATGCGCCTCCAGCCGGATACGTTGACGGCACGGTCGCAACTACCGTCAGTAATAAAACGTTAGAGGACATGGAAAAGGCGAAAAACGAGCGTACCGCCAAAGGAGGCGCCAACTGGTTTTTCCTGATTGCCGGACTTTCGGTGGTCAATTCAATCATTTATTTAAGCGGCAGTAAACTGACTTTCCTTATCGGGCTCGGCATTACGCAGTTCATCGGTGGTTATGCCTCTAGCACCGACAGTGAAATGGTTCCTTTTGCCGTGGTTTTAACCTTCTTAATCGCCGCTGTATTTGTATTTTGTGGGATTTTTGCGCGGAAACAGCAGTCCTGGGCATTTGTGACCGGGATAATACTTTACGCTCTCGATGCCTTGCTTTTTATCTGGGTGAAAGACTGGCTAAGTCTCGCTTTTCATGCCTTTGCCCTGTTTGTGCTTTTTGGCGGAGCTGCCGCCACCTTCAAACTCAATAATAAAATGCAAACAACTTTGGAATAATAATGGCTGCGAAATCACAGCCGGTAAAAAGCTGCACGTACCATCGGGCAATCATCCCGATAACTGCACAGACGTATTTTACTATTCTTTCATTTCTGCTATAATCTCATCAATTTAATTTCAAAATGTTAATTTATTGATAACACACTCATGGAATGGCAAACATCCCGCTATTAGAATGCTAGAAGCTAAATCAGGCGCAGGAGCATTTAGGAGATAAAGCAAATGGGAATTGAAGAACAATTAAAGAACACTAAATATTTAAACCTTGCTCCGAATTCAAAGACTAATGCATCTCTTTTCTTATATGCCAATGATATCGACATCCAATTAATTTCAAACTCGTTAGAATGCGAACCAACAAAATCTCATAGGCGTGGCGATATCATAGAATATCAAAGAAAAGATGGAACAATTAAACGAAGACCGCCTGCTTCAATTGGTCTGTGGTGTTTGGCTGCTCCGGAAAACCTAACGTTTGCAGAGAAGCTTACTTTTTTATTAGGTAAAACGACATCCAGCGTTAAGATTTGGGATGATTTGGCATCTTCGCACAAAATTCAGCTGCGCTGTTCAGTTTTTTTACATAGTTGGACTGATGGTTTTGTTATACCTACTTCTGTCATGTCTGAGATTGGATTACGACATTGGGAATTCATATTTTCAATGTATAGCGCTGAAGGCGATGAAATTCTTGATGCTTTTTTAAAACCATCTTTAATAAAACATAACAACGAATCTCCGGAAAAATATCGTAAAGCGTTGGCCGAATATATTTCAGTGCTTCAAACTAGCGCGGATAATACGCACCAAACCGAAGACCGGCCTAAATATTCTAGGCATCTCGCATACGCAGCTAGGATGTTTGTGGCAATTGAAAACTATTGCTCTCTCGACAATCTCATGCAGTTGGTTGATGACGAGCGACATTCTTTCGGATGGGACTATTTAGTTGGCTCGGAAGGAGATACAGCCGAAGCGGCATTCAACACGTTTGCGAATTTAATAGAATCAGCCAAGAAATAATATACTTAGCCTCATGCTTGAACGTACTCATGGAAAGGCAAACATCCCGATGAAGGCAAGACCATTTTATTATTTTTTCATTCCTGCTATAATCCTATCAATTTAATTAAACAATAATGAAACTTACCACTTTATAGCAGGAAACATGGCATGAAGAATAAGGATATAGCAATGCAATATATATTCCAGCGGGATCTACCTGAATATCTCCTCAATAAAGGGTTTAACATAAATAAAAAGGACGATATTTCATTATTTGCGTGGCATTACAAAGAGGCAAAACAAGTATTGACGTGGCTAAGCCAAAATCAATATATTCCTCGTTATATTTCTCCACGTTTACCAGCTGGACATAAATTATATGGCAGCTCATTTTATATAGGCGACCGAACAAAAAGTATTCAAGAAAACATCAAAGACAATTTATTGAAGTTCGAGAATTTCATTAATGTTGCTAACTTGGAATTGGGAGAAAATATTTTTTATGTGCTTATGTTTGAATCCCTGTCGCATATGTCTTTGCTGAACCAAACATTCTTAAATATGGCTGTTATTCATGGGGGGGAATATTTGTTAAAATCGGAAGGTACCATAGGATTCATTGAAAAGTGTAAAGAATTAGGGTTTACCATTTTAGCGTTAGAGGCTTTCTTATTATATGATGATGGACGAATTCAACCTGATGGTGGTTAAGGTATGTATTACGACAACGATTATTACCTTAAAATTGATGATGAAACGTATTATGCAAAATACCATATACAGCATAATGCCGATGTTGGGCATTGGGCAGCGGTAAAGCAATTTCTAACAGAAAAGAAAGATTCGAAATACTACTACGAAGTACATTATAAATCACAAAGTTAGCCGTTACGTCTTCGAACTTTTCATAGAACAGACATCCCTACCACTCGAATATTTAACTTTGCCCTGATACTCTTGGGTTAAATTTGCCTAAATGAAGGTACTCATGGAAAGGCAAACATCCCGATGAATACATATATGTTTTTCTATTCGAAATATGTATGATAGAATAAGCCTGAATATTATTTATTAAACTATTTGTGATTATATTCAATGATTGAAAATTTGATAATTCCAGGTGTTACTAATACTCCTGTAACCATTTCGGGGAAATGGTCTGCTTTACCTGAGCGAGAATGGCAAGGTTGCGCATTATCTCCAATACCAATCGTAGCAATATTATTTCTGCGAGTTAAAAACACCGTAAAATGGTGCCTTTGTGGTCGTTCCACTGGCAATACAACTAAAGTTCGACTATCTCTGTTCCCTTATGATGATACCAATCTTGATGTTCAAATAAATGCTTCGATAGGCGGGGGCAGATTTGAAGGTATTTTTCATAGCGGTGGTATTCTAAGATTTAGAACCCTAGTTCCATCACCATTATATCTACCGGAGACCCCAACTTGTAATATCTTTGAAACAGGTAGAATTATTCGAATTTCAGCAATTAAAGGTAATCCCAAGATAGACTTCTTAGTTTTGTTTTTAGCAAGAGATGATGTCAATAGCAAACGTAACGGAATTTGGCATATTCGCAGTAAGTTTCTGGAATATATTCCAGAATCATTATATACTCCTTTAACTTATGGGAGAACAGGACTATTTGAAGACAATTAATGTTTACACTTTGAACGAAACGTACTCATGGAATGGCAAACATCCCGATGTTTGTTTAATATATTATTTGCGACATTGAATTAACGATTCAGGAGGAATGGAGGTGATTGAAGAGAACGAAATAATAAAATCAGAAGGAAATGACCTCACTGTCAGTTTGTTGAAGGCGTTTAGAGAAACGTCGGGACTTGAATACAATATATTTATAAAAGTGAGGAAAGGACTCTTTTGCGGCTCTGAAAGTTTTTACTTACATCACAACCATCTGTTATCAATATTAGACAGTCTCACCGCCATGCATGAAAAACTGACTGGACAATGTGAGATCAAGGAAGAGTTTGAAGAGCCTTTTATCATCTTTAAAATGGGGAAATACGGTCATATGTCAGTGTATGGCCAATTCGGCGAAACAAATAATGGAACCTACCTTAATTTCGAGCTTATTTCAGATCAAACCGTATTGCCGCTTCTAATAAATACTATTAAATCATTCCTTATCAATTGAGCGAACGTAAGCATAGAATGGCATCCTTTCATCTAGCCGAAATGTTGAACCGATGCAAACTGTCCGGTATGGCCGAAGCGTTAGCTTTATGAACGAAGATGCCAATAGTATACATATTATAAGGCGATTAAGCGATATGTCATACGCGAGATTATGAGTATTCCTCCCCAATCACCCGCTACTTTTCAAATCCGCCCTTCAACTGGTTATAGGTGTCCGCCACCGCTTCCGGGATGACCCGCAGCCCGCCGATGACCGGCATAAAATTAGTATCGCCCTGCCAGCGCGGCACGATGTGCGTGTGGATGTGGTCGGCCTGGCCGGCCCCGGCCACCGCCCCGATGTTCATCCCCACGTTAAAACCGGTCGGTTTAAAGGTCGCTTTCAGCACCGTCACCGATTTGGCCATCAAATCCATATGCTCGTGGAGTTCCCGCTTCGGTAATTTATCCAGATGCGCGATGTGCCGGTAGGGCGCCACCAGCAAATGCCCCGGATTGTAGGGGTAATTATTCATCATGATGAAATTCCATTTCCCGCGGTACAAAATCAGGTTGCATTCATCGTCGTCTTCGTTCGGCAAATCGCAGAGGAAACAGCCTTGTGGCTTCTCCATGCGGATGTAGCCAATGCGCCACGGCGCCCAGATTTGTTCCATTTTCCATCTCCGGATATTTAATTACCGTTTAATATTTTAATCGGCTTGTGCGGACAAGTCAAAGAGCATGGGAAGTTGACGCAAATCGGCCTTTTTTTGTTTATTACCCGGTCGCTCTTCATTCTCCGGCTCCCTTGAGACCGCAGACGAAATACTTTTGCTTGAATATATCAATTTGTTGAGCTGAGTACCTGCGGAAACAAAATGTCGAGGCGGGGGAGGAGGTGAATTCAAAGCGTGAGCACAGTACAACCATACTATAGGGCCATGTCCGGTTGTATTTATCGCTGCCGGCGCAATTTGTTGAATATTCACATAAAGGCACTCAATTAGCAGTGGAAGTAATCGGTTCGTCGCCGGGAGGGTTCACCGTTGAACCGCCTTGTGAATAATTAACCAGAATATCATTTTCCCCGGGTTTCAAATTGATATCGAATTGTTTACTTACACCCCCGCCGGATAAATCATTACTATCCGCCGAGTGCGGAGTTACCAGCACTTCAAGTACTCCCGGCGGGAAAAAGTGCTGGCCGATGTTTACATTCATTATTTCAATATCAGCCTGGTTGGGGATATTAACCTTTTGCCATGACCACCCGAATTCGCCGCCGGGTTTAATCAGGTTCACCTGCACATACGGATAATTGGTGGGAGTGCCCATAATCGTGACATTAAACCAGGAAGGTAAATAAAATGATGATGCAGTGGCGTCAGTCGTTGGGGAAGGAAAGATATCTAAATATACATTATATTTAGCATCAAGCTTAGGGTCGTAATGTAGTGTGTATGCAAATTGATTATATGTTTTTTGAACCGAGTTATCCTCATAGGCATCGTAGGCAGAGTCCCCGCTCACCGTCATCAGTTTAATCATATTTTCGACTGCACTGTCGGCGACATAACCGGCGACTGGTTTATCCCAACCCAGAACAACTTTGGCGCCGTTTTCCAAAAATATTTTGTTAAAATAGCTCCCGTAACAGGTTGCCATTTGCACATAACTGCCGGGAAGCTGGCCTATTTTTTGTTTCAACAGATCCCCTCTGATCATAAAGCTATAAATGGTTGTGTTTTCATCGTTGGTTTTATCTACGTTAGTAATGATAAGCTGTCCGTATTTCTTCCAATTGATATACTGCACATTACTTTTATATTGCGCCTCGGTCATATTGCAAAATTGCAAATAAATATCACTGAAGTCTATCCCGTGCCGCACATCGCCATGCCCGAAAAACAGGATGATGCCGTACTGACTTAAATTAAAATAATCGTCCGGTGTAACAACCAGATTACCCGGCGCATTTTCACCGGTGTTCATATCAACCGTGATATTATTGTTTGTCCAGCCGTAAGATTTTAAATCAGCCACAATATCAGCCGGTGCATCGGTGACGTTCTCAGGCTTTAAAGGGCACAAAATTAGTACCCGGGTTGATTTTGTTGTCGAATTCGGTGGGGGGCTGGCAGTAGTCGTATCAAAATTCCCGGATTCATCAGTTTTTGTTAGCGGCAAAGTAAAATCGACATTTAAAAAGTTTGAATTACTTAAGCCGGTTTCAAATATCCCGGTATCCTGAGATAGGGTATTTGAAATTGTGTCGTCCGGGATACTGCTGCCCGTGGACGGGACATCGCTGTCATAAGTATCGACCGCTGCTTCATCCCCGTCTTTATAGGTAATAAATATGGTGTAACCGTCGTCGCCCAATTCTGCACTGGCCACCCCGCTCTCAGCGTTAAGCTGGCTGACCAGTTGTTGTCTGGCGGTATCTTCATCGGTGTTGGCTTTGAGGTTACTATAATCCGTATATGCCGAAGTTAATAGCTGACTGTCAGTATCACTAAAATCAGCAGGATAATTTCCCTTAACGGAAGAAGTGCCGGAGCTGCCTGTTCCATTATTCCCGGAACATCCGATAAAAGATGTCATCAATGTAACCGCGATAAGAAGAGTTAGCAACAGCGGCAGTAATTTTTTCAGCGGCAGCATTTTAATACCCGCATTTTACAAATATTCAGATAAACATAAAAGCATTAAATATTTTATTGCAATTATCAGGGAATTTAAAATCGTTGTCAATGGTCAATGCTTCTCCAACTTAAAGAACGGCTTAATACGGGAAAATACGTACAAGTTGATAAGGGTAAATTAGGATAATATTTTTCACTTATTTTATGGAATCTCCCTCCTTCCCAGGGCTTGCAGTCCGCCTCAGGAGGAAGGGATTAAAGGAGAATGACAAATTTCAATAAATCCTCATATAGTTTGTAAAAAAGAGCCCTATCCCTTATCATAGAATCATCGTGGATAACGTAAATCAATCGCAGGAAACAATCACTTTTCTCGGCACCGGCGGCGCCCGCTTCATGATTATCAGCCAGTTGCTCGCCTCCGGTGGCCTCTGGTTTAATTTTGATGGCACGCAAATCCTGATGGACCCCGGCCCGGGTTGCATCGTGCAGGTTACCAAACGTAAGTTGAACCCTCAGGAATTGAGCGCGATTATCGTTTCCCACCGCCACCTCGACCATTCGGCGGACCTCAACGTCATGACCGAAGCCATGACCGACGGCGGTTTCAACAAACACGGCCTGCTTTTCACGCCCCGGGACGCCATCGAATCGGACTCCATCCTGCACAGCTACCTGAAAAAAAGTCTCGAAGGCATCGAATATCTGGAAGCCGGGAAGACTTACGGCGTGGGGAATGTTTCCTTTACCGCGCCGGTACGCCACGTGCATATGGTGGAGAATTACGGCCTGATTTTCAAGACCAAAAAACACACCATCGCCTACATCACCGATACCCGCTATTTTGAAGGGCTCGGCAGCTACTACCGCGGCGATTTGCTGATGTTGAACCTCACTTTCCTGCATCCGCGCACCACCCCGAACCGCCCCGGCGCCCCGATGGACCACCTTTCCGAGCCGGATGCCGAACGCTTAATCAAGGAAATTAAGCCGAAAACCACCATTCTGACTCATTTCGGCATGGGCGTCTGGAAAGCTAACCCGGCATCGGTCGCGTCCGCCCTCACGGAAAAAACCGGCAGCAAGGTCATCGCCGCCACCGACGGCCTGGTTTATGATTTGGCCGATTTGGACAAAATATAATCCGGATAACCGGTCATTCTGAGCCCCGGCGAAACCGGGACGAAGAATCTCCGTCTCTACTTGATAGGCTCGGAGACCCTTCGTCCGCCTCAGGCGGGCTCAGGGTGATATAAAATAAGGGGAAAAATTGACCAATCTTGACGCCATCCTGCATAAAGTCCAGAAACCTGCCCGTTATACCGGCGGGGAATGGAACAGCATTATTAAAGACTGGGACCAGACGCCGGTGCGCGTCGCGCTGTCTTATCCGGACGTTTATGAAATCGGCATGTCCAATATGGCGCTGCCGATTCTTTACGAATTACTAAATGCCCAGCCGGACGTTCTGGCCGAACGGGTCTTTCCGCCCTGGACGGACATGGCTTCAGAAATGAAAGCGCATAACATCCCTTTATTCAGTCTGGAAACCAAACACCCGGTCGCCGAATTCGACCTGCTGGGTTTCTCGCTGGGGCACGAAATGACCTATACCAACGTACTGGAAATCCTGTCCCTCTCTAAAATTCCGGTCCTGGCCGCCGAAAGAGATGAAACTCATCCGCTGGTGATTGCCGGCGGCACCTGCGTGCTCAACCCGGAGCCGGTTGCCGATTTCTTCGACTTTTTTGTCATCGGGGACGGGGAAGAAGTCGGTGCTGGAACTGCTGCCGTTAATCCGCGGCTGGAAAGCTAAAAAACTGTCCAAACCGCTGTTATTGCGCGCCGTCGCGAAAATTGAAGGCATCTACGTACCCGGACTGTACAAGGTGGAATATCAGCCGGACGGTACGCTGAGAAGTTTTACGCCGGCGGCCCCGGAAGCCAAACCGGTCGTCAAAAGACGGATTATTAAAAAACTACCGGCGGCGGTCACTAAACCCATCGTTTCCTACATCGAAACTATCCACGACCGCGGCGCCGTCGAAATCCAGCGCGGCTGCACCCGCGGCTGCCGTTTCTGTCAGGCCGGGTATGATTTACCGCCCGATGCGCGTGCGCCCCCAGGACGAAATCGAAGCGGCTGTCGGGGAAATCCTGAATAATTGTGGCTACGACGAGGTCTCGCTGGTGTCGTTGAGCTCCGGCGATTATCCGGGCATTGACGAACTGGTGGGGAAATTGTCCAAAAACAATCAGAATTTATCCTTGTCGTTACCCAGCCTGCACCTCAACAGTTTTTCACTGGAGCTGATGGAGGCGTTATCGCCGCGCAAGAAAATGGGCTTGACCTTTGCGCCGGAAGCCGGCAGCGACCGCATGCGGCGGGTCATCAACAAACAGCTCACCGAGCAGGAAATCCTGGACACCTTCGCCGAAGTCTTTCAGAAAGGCTGGCTGAGCGTCAAACTGTATTTCATGATCGGGCTGCCGACCGAAACCAGAGAAGATATCGAAGCCATCGGGCAGCTGGTGGATAAAATCCGCGACCAGGCGCGTAAGAATTCCGGCAAAACGCCGCAAATCCGGGTCAACGCCTCCACCTTTGTGCCTAAGGCGCACACGCCGTTCCAGTGGTTCGGGCAGAATACCGAAGACGCAACTGGCGGCGAAACACGAAATATTAGGCGCGGCGCTGCAGCGAAGGGGCACCAGACTCTCCTGGGGCAACGTTAAGGTCAGTTTACTGGAGGCAGCCTTGTCGCGGGGCGACCGGCGCTTAGGCCGGGTTATTTACCGCGCCTGGCAGATGGGCGCCGTCTTCGATGCCTGGGATGAACTGTTTAAATGGGAAATCTGGGAAAAGGCTTTTAATGAAGAAGGACTTGACATAAAATTTTACGCGCAGCGGGAACGGTCTCAGGATGAACTGCTGCCGTGGGCATTTATCGATGTCGGTGTCAGTCAGGATTATCTTAAGGCTGAATATAGCAAGGCCCTTGCCGCCGAAGTCACCCCCGATTGCCGCCTCGGCCCCTGCAACGCCTGCGGCTTAGAAACATGGGAAACGGCCTGTAGGAATTAACTCCCCACTGTTGTTCCCGCGAACGCGGGAATCTTGAGCCCGCAGGCGAAATACTTTTGCTATTCAAGCAAAACGTACAACTAACCGACTTTGAAAATCAAATGTCTGATAAGCTTAAAATGAGGGAGATTATTATCTTGGGCCAACGAGGCTCGTAACCTCTACTGTCGTTCCCGCGCAGGCGGGAATCCATCAAACCGGATTCGGTTAAAAACAAAGGTCTGTTAATGCTGACATGTCAGATAATCATTTTATAATCTCATCATACAGGTCTTTCCAGTCCGGGTTCATTTTCTCGATTAAATCCAATTTCCACCGTCTTCTCCACTTTTTTATCTGCTTTTCCTTGTTGATAGCGGATTCTATACTTTTGGTCTGCTCGTACCATACTAACCGGTGAACCCGATAACGCTTTGTAAAACTCTCCACCAAATCATTCTTATGCTGCCACGTACGGGAGGGGATGTTACTGCTGACTCCCGTGTACAGTGTGCCGTATGGTTTGCTGGCGAGAATATAGACGTAGTAATACTTTTCTCGCATTTCCATGCTCACTATCAGACCATATTAGTACAACAATGATGTTTGATGGATTCCTGTTTTCACAGGAAAGACAGTCGGTGAAATTTTATTGATGCTGAGCATGGTATCCGGCGGGAGTGAAGAATGTTTAATCCTAAACATTTCCTAAAGAAAAAATACGGCATAAAAAAACACTCCCGCGCTGGGGAGTGTTTAAGATTTCCTATTTAAATCGTCGATGTCCACGAAAAACTACATCACTTAAAACACGTTTCAGACGTCCTTGTTTTCCAAGTAGTGATGGTTTTTACGTGATTGCCAACAGGAATAGTCCTGACCCGGTATTTTTAGACTATTTCGAGGGTGGCTTTGGTACCTTTCTTTGCCGCCTTCACCCTGATCAGAGTCCGCATTGCTTCCGCGATGCGTCCCTGCTTGCCAATCACCCGGCCCTTGTCTTCGTCGGCGACTTTGAGCTTCAGGATAATGCCTTGCTCATCCTGTTCCTCGGTCACCACGACACTATCAGGCGCGTTGACGATTGACTTGGCAATGTACTCGACTAGGTCCTTCATGTTTTCTCCTTGACAGTTTTGGACTTCTCCATGATGCCTAATTTCTTGAGCAGTCTGGCAACAGTCGCTGTCGGTTGGGCTCCCTGACTCAACCATTTAAGGGCTTCTTCTTCCTTGATAACGACTGTTTCCGGCTCAGTTCTAGGATCATAGTGTCCAATGACACTGATGAAAGCACCGTCACGGGGTGCTCGACTATCAGTTACAACTATCCGATAGCTTGGCTTTTTGGTGGCTCCGGTTCTGCGTAATCTTATCTTAACCATAGTGAGAGTATTATGCCGTAACTGATAGCAGGTTGTCAAGATGGCGTCCAATCGCTATAATCGGTTTGTGCATTTTAATCGGCTCCACGACTGGAATTTGACCACCTCGCAGGCTCGGGATTTGCAAAACCGGCTGGCTTTGGATGTCTGCTGTTTGGGCAATGTGGTGGAACCGCGTTTTATCGCCGGCATCGATGTTTCTTCTCCGTTAAGGGCACGCGGCATGGGCACCGCCGCTGTCGTTGTCCTGGCATATCCTGGTCTGGAATTAGTGGAAACCCAAACCGTCCGCGGTCAGATTGATTTTCCTTATGTGCCAGGGCTTTTATCTTTCCGGGAAGCGCCGCTGATTCTGCAGGCTTTCGAAAAAATTGAGCATGTACCGGACCTGATTATCGTGGACGGGCAGGGCATCGCGCACCCGCGCCGAATGGGGATTGCCGCCCACCTCGGGCTTTTCTTTGATATCCCCACCATCGGCTGCGCCAAATCACGGCTTTGCGGCACCTATGTTGAACCGGCGCCCGCAGCGGGTAATTTTGAAGAATTGATCGATAACGGGGAAAGCGTCGGCGTGGTTTTACGCACGAAAAACAATGTCAAACCGCTTTTCATTTCCGTCGGCAACAACATTGCCATTGAAGACGCTGTTTTCTGGATCATGCGCTGCTGCCGCGGCTACCGCCTCCCCGAACCCATCCGTTTTGCCCATCAGGCGGCGGGGAATTTCAAAAGTGAAAATAATTAGTAACAGGAAAAACAGTTGAAATTTATCACTCTCCTTTAATCCCTCACAGAAGGAGAAATCGGCACACTTTCAGATTGCTTCTTACCGGGGAGTTCGATGACTTGAGGCGGAATCAATCCCCGGATCTCAATTCTATCGTTAAATACTGTAACGTGAATATCAAACATCTGTAAAATACCGTGCCAATTCTTCTTCAGGAGTTCCATCAGGCCGGCTGGAGTTGCCTTCAGAATCCCCCGGGGAATCATAGTTTTATGGACAATATCAGCGCCTTGTATTTTAAAATCGGTCATGTCCGTCAACTTTCCTATTTCCATCTTACCATCGGTTTCACGCCACTGATTAAAACCAAACGGCACGAATATTTCGCCTATTGACCCGAAAAATCCGAAAGGATTTAACAGCAGATGTCCTTTATAATTCTGTATTATGATTAAAATTATGGAAAACGATTCTTTAATTATAAAAAATACTGCGGAATACGAAGAGCCGTCTGTTTCTGAAGTTATCAAATTACTGCGGTCTTCAAACGATGGGCTTGCCGAATCTGAAGCCATTCAGCGGCTGCAGAAATTCGGTTTTAACGAAGTTTCTGAGAAAAAACAGAATCTGCTTTTTGCATTTCTAAAACGCTATTGGGGCCCGATGCCGTGGCTTCTGGAACTGGCGATTATTCTCTCGGTTGCGCTCAAGCATTATCTGGAAGCCGGTATCATTTTTGCTTTGCTTACGATCAATACTGTTATCGGCCAAATTCAATCGCGCGGTTCGCAAAAAGCACTGGCAGCTTTAAAGAAACGGTTAGCAATTAATGCACGCGTGCTGCGGGATGGGAATTGGTCAACTAAGCCCGCTAGGGAAATTGTACCCGGCGATATTATTTCTGTCGGTTTGGGTGATATTGTCCCTGCTGATGCCAAAATAATCAGCGGGGGCATTTCTATCGACCAGTCAATCTTGACCGGAGAGTCTCTCACGGTGTCCGCACGGGAATCTGCCGTCATTTACTCCGGCTCCATCGTCAAGCGGGGAGAGGCTAAATGTGTCGTAGTGAACACCGGCGCAAATACCTACTTCGGTAAAACTGCCGAACTGGTTAAGACTGCCAGGCCTAAATCTCACCAGGAACAGATAATGCTGGCCATCGTCAAATACATGATGTATTTGGGAATCGCCGCCTTGATTCTGGTCGCTATTTATGGCGTGGTTATTGGTACCGGGTTCGTTTCGATATTGACCTTCGCAATCATCTTCCTGATGGGAGCAGTACCTGTTGCTCTCCCGGCGGTTTTAGCCATTGTCCAGTCGGTGGGAGCCGTGGAGTTATCGAAAAAAGGTGTGCTTGTGACGAGACTGGATTCAATTGAAGATGCCGCTTCAATTGATATATTGTGCCTCGATAAAACGGGGACCATTACGCAAAATCAACTCGCTGTTGGTGAAATAATTCCTTTTGGCGACATTACCACTAATGAAGTTATAATGCTGGCCGGTCTGGCCTGCCAGGCGCAAAGCAAAGATACGATAGATACCGCGTTATTACAATATTCCAGATCAATAGATATCGATATTGAATCCCACCAATGTGTTTCATTTACCCCTTTTGAGCCCGCCACCAAAAGGTCGGAAGCGATAATTGCCTCCGGTGAAAAGACCTTCAGGGTCATCAAAGGCGCGCCTCAGACAGTAATTTCGCTCTGCAAAACGCTCGACGAAGCATCCCAAAAGAATTTGAACCAAAAAGTGGAAGAACTGTCGCAAAAGGGATACCGTGCTCTCGGCGTCGCCAGGTCACACGTTGGCGATTTGGAAAATCTGCAATTCGTCGGGCTGGTATCATTGGCTGATCCCCCGCGGCCGGACTCCAAAAATATGATAGATGGTATCAGGGAACTGGGAATAAAACCGTTAATGCTGACCGGGGACAACATCGCCATCGCTAAGGAAATTGCCGGTCAGGTCGGAATTGGTAATAGAATAATCAGAATGGACGACATCCGGAATTTGGATGAAACCGAGCAGGCCAAAATCATTGATGAATCTGATGGGTTTGCCGAGATATACCCCGAAGACAAATACAAAATAGTTAAACTGCTTCAATCCAAAGGCCATATGGTCGGTATGACCGGGGATGGTGTTAATGACGCCCCGGCGCTAAAACAGGCTGAACTTGGAATCGCGGTCAGCAGCTCTACAGATGTGGCCAAGGCGTCAGCGAGTATGGTCTTGACCGAACCCGGCGTCGCCGTAATCATAGAAGCTTTGAAAACCAGCCGGCATATTTACCAGCGGATGCTGACCTGGGTCATCAATAAAGTAACCAAGGTCATTCAGGTCATCGGCCTCCTGACCATCGGCTTTTTCTGGTTTCACGACTTAGTTGTGTCTTTGCTGGGAATGACTCTCTTAATATTTGCCAACGACTTCGTCACCATGTCTCTGGCCACTGATAACGTATCATACACCGCCAAACCGAATAATTGGAATGTAAAGAATATCACTTTTGCTTCTTTGATGGTTGGGGCTTTACTCGTCGTTGAGGGCGCAATTGCTCTTTTCATTGGCTCCAGTTATTTCCATTTGCAACTGGCACAGCTCCAAACCTTTACGGTTCTGATGTTGATATTTACCAGTCAGTTCCGCGTGTACATCGTCAGGGAAAGAAAATACTTCTGGTCGTCACTCCCGGGCAGAGAGTTGGCAATTACCACAATCGCGGCATTAGTGGTATTTTCTTTGCTTGGAGTATACGGCCTGATTATCCCGGCGTTAGCTCCTTATCAGGTGCTTTTTGTTCTGGGCTATTCGGCTCTGTTTACGCTTGCGATTGATTTTCCTAAATACGAGGCTTTTAAAAAGTTCGGGCTGTAAAATTCTCGCGAGTATAGACATAATGTCCCGATGGACAGTATATGTTTGTTTTCTCTTCTTTGCCGCAAAGGTCGCAGGTTTTCGTCACAGATTCGGTCGCGTACACCAGCGGCCTGGCACATACCCCGCAATTATTTACAGACTCCATGTTCATCCTTCCCAAAATCATCAGGAAAATAGTACTGGCAATCAAAATAACTCAAAATCGAATAAGCCTGGCAGGAAATGATTTTGATGTTCACTTTTACAGCGCATTATCAAGGCAATAAAATGCAGGCAAACTGCCTACCAGCGGGGACCTCAGCCGCCGCCTCGTGACTCGAACGGGTTGACGCACGGGTCAGGCTTGACCGGGGCAGTTATTTTTTCAGGATTTTGTGCGCCGCATTTCGGGCATTTAATATTATTTTCCTTTTCAAATAAACCTTTTGAGTATTCGAATTTCCCGCCGCATTGCGAGCATTTGTAATTAGTTTGTGGCATGTTTATCTCCTGATATTAACATTTACTTCGGATTATACAGTTATTTACTTTCTTCTTTGCAGGGCTTCATTTTCCAGATAGGCCGTCATCTGCGGCGCCACCAGCACGGCAACGCCGGGCAGCATCGGCGGCATGATTTTTGCCATTACTTCGGGCAGAGCACCGGGTAGCATGTTCTTCATTGCTGGAGGCATCTTGGGAATGGCTGCCAGCATCAGTTGCTCGGCCCTGGGCATTAGTTTAGGCAGCATGCCCGGCAGCAGCCTGGGCATCAGTACCGGAATCATTTTTTCCATCATCCCCAGCATCGGCCGGCGCATCCCGGCCGGCATGCGGACAATCATCGCCATCATGCCCTTCATCGTTCCGGGCATGGCATCCATTATTTCCGGCATCATCTGGCCCATCATCTCGGCCATGCCTTTGACCGTCATCATATCTATTGCAATACCGAAAACATCCCAGGCATCTAAAACGCTGTAGGTGGGGTCTTTTACTTCATAACCTAATGCTTCGACCACTAAGTCGGTAAAATCGAGTACACGGACCGGCGATTTGCCGGCGCGGGCGCCGACCCTGAGCTGTACTTCGCAGCACGGACAGGTAGTCAGGACAATATCCGCTTTCACTGCTTCGGCTTCTTTCATGCGGAAGGCGCCGATAGCGTCTGCCGCCGGCGGCCTGCCGACACGGGAAAGCACGCTGCCGCAGCATAATCCGTTTTCGCGGTTGTGTTCCATCTCGACAAAATCAATCCCGGGTATGGCTTTAATCACATCCCTTGGCTGGTCGTAAATCCCGCCGTGCCGCCCGATATGGCAGGGGTCGTGGTAAGTAATTCTGCCGGCGTCTTTGGGTGTTTGCTTAAATTTAAGTTTACCGTCTTTTATCAGTTCGTCGGTGACTTCGGTAATATGTTTTACTTTGATATCATATTTCAAGTTTAATTTTTGCGCCCATTCGCGGTAAGTGTGATTTAAAGTCACCCAGCAGCCGGGACAGGAAATAACCACTTCCTCCACGCCGCGTTTGTTCAGCTCGTTAATATTATGCTCTACCGCTTTGGCAAACAAATCCCACTTGCCCGCAGAGTACATCGGGATGCCGCAGCAGGCCTCATCTTTTCCGAGGTAGGTAAAATCGATGCCGCCTTCCTTTAAGATATGCACGGCGTTTTGCGCGATGTCATGTTCCACAAAGGAAGCCGTACAGCCCGCCCAGTAGGCTACCTTCGCCCTGGGGAGCACTTTGACATCAGCCGGCACCCACAGGTCTCGTTCCGACTTATTCCCCGCCCAGATGTTATCTTCCCTTCTGAAACTGGAAGCCATAAATTCAAAACCGGGGAAGGTATGATAGCCTTTTTCCTGGATTACTAACCCGCGCATCTGGTCCCACATTTGTTGGATGGGGATTTGCACCTGGCAGACCTGGTTGCAGCGCTGGCAGGTTGTACAGAGTAAAAAGGAATCCAGCATCTTCTGGTTGAACTCGGCTTTACCGTCCAGATATTCGCGCAGGAAATACCAGCGGCCGCGGGATGTTTCCGTTTCCCACTGCCTGCCGGAATATTGGTCGCAGACATCGATGCAATAACCGCATTGGGCACAGGAATAGGCTTCATAGGCGATTTGTGCCGGTATCTTTTTTGCCAGCTTTGGCTTGTGGCTGAAGACCGCCCTTCCGACACCCATTAACGGCTGCGCCAGCTGTCCGGCTTTCATCGTAAGATTCATTAATCCGGGATTACGGTTTTCCGGTAATATCTTCCCCGGGTTTATCAGCCAATCCGGGTCGGTCTTTTCTTTGTAATTCAATATTTTAGTCACTTTACCGCCGCCGAGGTTCCGGCGCGCATAGCTGGTAAAGTATAATCCCACCGAATACGGGCAGCCTCCGAACTGGCAGGCGACATCGATTATTTCCAGAGAACGCGGAAATTCAAAGGTGTAAGCCGGCGAGCGCTCGTCACCCAGTAAATGTCCCAGGATAGAGGCCTGTCCATGACTGATCAGCGTAACCTCCAATGCGATATCCGGGAATTTACGTTCGATCTCATCAATTGATTGCCCCAGGTTCAGCACCGGAACGGCAACTATTGCTTCACTGGAAATCAAAGACGGTCCGAGTCTTTTTAGGCGAATCGGGTAGAAACGGTCAGCCCATTCTTTAGCCGTTACTGTTTCATCAGCGAGTTTTCCGCCGTTCCCGGCAATAATTTTCAATAATGCCGGTTTTAAGGTCTGTTCCCGGGATGATGGATAAACAAAGAGCGCCCGGCAGCCGACGGCCGGCGGTCCGGCATTTTCACTATTTTGTGTTTCGGGTTCGCCCCAATGAGGTTTTATTTTAGCAGCCGCTAATTCACTTTCTTTCTGTTTGTTTGTGAATTGACCGTTGGCAAAACTGATATGCCATAGCGGTAATTGCATTTGATTAATCTCATAAAAGGTCTGGATTACATGCTTTGTTCCGGGGAACGAAGCCACGATGGGGATATCTCTGTCTGCCGGGCGGGTTTTTACCTCTACTTCCACAATCATTCCGGTAATGCCTTCGGCATCAGTCACCAGGTCCATATCGTCACCCTGAAGCGTTTTTATCTCCCCTTCGGGCGTAACGATTGTAATTGATTCCAGATTCTCACTGATTTTGCCGTATTCATAACTGCCGATGCCGCCGCCGCCTTCTGCTACCCAACCGCCGGCAGTAGCGCTCATCGCGCTTGAAGGATACAGCCGTAAAGCCAATCCCTGTTTGTTCAGCGCAATTTCCAGATTTTTCCAGATGGCACCGGCTTCAGTCCGGATGGTACCCTTGTTTTTGTCGATATTTAAAATCTGACGCATGCGGGAGAAATCGACGACGATGCCGCCCCTGGTGGGAATCGCGCCGCCCCAGCCGCTGGAGGCAGCGCCGCGTGGGGTTAATGGAATTTTATGTTCACGGGAAAATTTAGTGATGAAAATAACATCGGAGGTATTTAATGGTTGGACCACAGCGTCCGGCACGGTTTTAAGAGTCTGCTTCACCATTTTCGGCAGGCTGGCGGTGTCATGCGAATAGACGAGACGTTCCGTTTTTTCGAAACTAACCCTATCGCCAAATTGTGTTTCTAAATCAGTCCGAGCTTGTTTATCCATTCCCTGCCTCCGTTTTATTTATCCGACTAATTTCTTAGTCAATTCATGGTTTGCTTTCATCTGATGGACCAGTATTTCGTGGACAATATCGCAAGCTTCGCAAATTTTAGGATTAGAGAGGTGGTAATACGTACTTTTCCCGTCACGTCTTGGCTGCACAACCCCCTTGTTTTTTAGGATAGCCAGATGATGGGAAACAACCGGTTGGGGAATATCTAAAACTGCCTGGAGTTCGCTGACTGATTTTTCGCCATCTCTCAACTCCTGAATGATGATTAAGCGGCTGGGGTCGGCGAACGTTTTGCATAATTCGGCCTGTAATTTAAACAATTCCAGATTATATTTAGTTTTCATAGCCCTCTTCTAATATTATATATAATTATGTTAATATATAAATACCACAATATAACAACAATGTCAATGTGTCTTAAAAGTTATAAGTGAGATACAGCGATAAGGATGCAGAATCGGACGATGCCTGGTAAAACAGCCCTGATAAATTTTAATATATGCCGTCCTGAAAAGTGCGAAAACGGTATGTGCAAGGCAGCGGCTGCGTGCAAATTCAAATTACTCAAACAAGAGAATTATTACGAGATACCAATGACTGATTCCGTTATTTGCCGGGGTTGCGGTGATTGTGTCCGGGTCTGTCCGCTAAAAGCGATCATAATAACAAATAATTAAGAAAATTGGGAGAAAAGAATGGTGACAGAATCGACCGGGCAGATAGGTATCAACTTACTAAATCAGCATTATATTACGCAAGGCTTGAGTCCGTAGACCGCAGTCGGAGGTACTTTGCGGAGCCATTCGGACCAAATGTATAATGGGCGCAGCCCCTCTAACTAATCTCCTCCCTCGCCTTGAGCTCGCAGGCGAAATCCTTTTGCCGTTAAGGCAAAAGGTAGAGCAGTGGGAGACAGGGGATGAGGTTTGATTGGAGTAAGTAAAATATTACAATTAAAAATATTATCGCTATATTTCTATTTGAACATGACCAAAGTCAATGTATAATAAAAGCAAGTCAAAGATAAAGTGAGAAGCAAATGCAAGAATTAAAAGACAAACTGGCAGAATTACACAACCGCATCTCGGTTCTCCTGGAGCGTCTTTGACATCGTCAGCCGTGAAAAAGATATCACCGCGCTGGAGCAAAAATCCGTCGAACCCGGTTTCTGGTCGGACCAGAACCAGGCCCGCAGCGTCATGCGCCGCCTCGCCGAACAGAAAAGAACGGTAGAACAGTGGCGCAGCCTCGAAAAAAGTACCGTCGATATCGGCGAAATGATTGACCTCGCCGTCGCCGAAGCGGACGATTCTTTTACCGCCGAAATTCAAAAAGACATCGAAAACCTGTCCGCAACGCTGGACAAACTGGAGCTGGAGCTGGCCTTCAGCGGCGAATATGATTCCCGCAACGCCATTTTGCAGATTCACGCCGGGGCCGGCGGCACCGAATCCCAGGACTGGGCCGAAATGCTGCAGCGCATGTACCTGCGCTGGGCGGAAAAACGCGGTTTTAAAACCGAAATCCTGGA
Source organism: uncultured Chloroflexia bacterium (assembly GCA_963772985.1). Lineage (GTDB taxonomy): Bacteria > Chloroflexota > Dehalococcoidia > Dehalococcoidales > Fen-1064 > Fen-1064. The sequence continues at coordinate 69,170 of CAVYZP010000027.1, read as the reverse complement.
CGAATCCCGCGGCGAAGAAGTCGGCATCAAAAATGTTACTATCAGTGTCACCGGCTCTTACGCCTTCGGTTATCTCAAATCCGAGCACGGCGTGCACCGCTTGGTGCGGCTTTCGCCCTTTGATTCCGACCATGCCCGTCATACTTCGTTCGTGTTAGTCGAGGTCATGCCGGAAGCCGAAGAAAATGTGGACGTTAAAATCGCGCCGGAAGATATCAAGGTTGACACCTTCCGCAGCAGCGGCGCCGGCGGCCAGAACGTTCAGAAAGTCAGCAGCGCCGTCCGCATCACCCATATTCCCACCGGCATTGTCGTGACCTGCCAGACGGAGCGCAGCCAGTTGCAGAACAAAGCCTTTGCCATGAAAATCCTTTATTCCCGCATCCTGGAAGGCGAACTGGAAAAACAGGCGGAAGAACGCGCCAAACTGAAAGGCAAACGCATCGAAGCCGGCTGGGGTAACCAGATCCGCAGCTACGTCCTGCATCCGTATAAGATGGTTAAAGACCACCGCACCGAGTACGAAACCAGCCAGACGGAAGCCGTGCTCAACGGGGATATTGACGGATTCATCACCGCTTACCTCCGCTCGATTGTCGGCAAACAGGATGCCTAGCAAATTTCAGCAGGATAATGTCGTTGCGAGGAACAAAAGTGACGAAGCAATCTAAAATGTATGTACATAGAAAAACAATACTATGTTTATATCCTGACCAATGCCAAACATACGACGCTCTACACAGGCGTCACGAATGACCTGAAAAAGAGAGTCTGGCAGCATAAAGGGAAGTTCGTAGAAAGTTTTACGAAAAGATATCATGTTGACATGTTGATGTACTACGAAGTCTCCAATAGCATAGAAAGTGCCATTACCAGAGAAAAACAAATAAAAGCTGGTTCAAGGCAAAAGAAAATCGACCTGATTATTAACATGAATCCCGAATGGCGTGACTTGTACGATGAACTCTAGATTGCCGCGACCTTCCATGGTGTTTTGGGAAGGTCTCGCAACGACAATTAAAGAACAGCAAAAATATCTAAAACTTTCAATAATCAAGGTTTATGGCCCTCTCCCTTTACAATGCCTCTAAATCCAATTAGAATGTATTGTATATGATAAATGAGGAAAAGCCGCCGAAAGACTCCTTCACCATCCATGATTTACCCGTCGCGGAACGCCCCCGGGAAAGACTGCAAAAATTCGGTTCGGAGGCATTATCGGCCCAGGAGATTCTGGCCGTCATCCTGGGTCGTGGTATTGCCGGCGAGTCTGTCATGGTGACCGCACAGCGTCTGCTCAGTCAATTCGGCGGTCTGAAAGGCCTGGCCGCGGCCACGGTAGAGGAGCTTTCTCAGGTTAAAGGCATCGGACTCGCCAAAGCCTGTCAAATCAAAGCTGCTTTTGAACTGGCCAACCGCCTGGAAGGCTATCCTTCCGACGATAATCAAACGGTGATTAAAAACCCCCTCGATGTTGCTGCGCTGGTAAAAAATAAACTTAATGGCAAAAAGAAAGAATATTTCATGACCGTGTTGCTGGATACCCGCGCCCGTGTCATCAAAATCTGCGAAACCTCCGTCGGCAGCCTGGATACCAGCATCGTCCATCCCCGGGAAGTCTTTAAAGAAGCGATTTCCGCCTCAGCGGCCTCGGTGATTTTTGTCCACAATCACCCGTCCGGCGATACTTCCGCATCTGAACAGGATATCGGCCTGACGAAAAGGCTGGTGGAAGCCGGGCAAATCATCGGTATCGAAGTCCTCGACCATATCATCATCGGGGATAACAAGCACCTCAGCATGAAAGCGTCGGGGTTGTTTTAGCAAAAGCAGCAGGCTAACTCGTTTTCTGCGCCGCCTGAAAAATACTCTTTACGTTCGTGAAAAATCGTTCGGCCGCGGCGCCATCGGCGAAAGCCCGTTTGGGGATAATCACCGCTTTTTTGGGCCGCACCAGGATGAAAATGTGCGTCCCGGTCTGCACGATGTCTTCCACCGCCGTCCATTTCACGATATCGTTATCGTTGTCCACCACGCCGACCGTGGAGATTGCATATTGATGATTGCCGACGAAGCTGTTTTTATAGCTGTAGGCTTTTTGCGCAGTCTTGCGGATTTTACGCCGTAACCTGCCGGGATAAGAAAAAAGGTAAAGGAAACCGCCGCCGCCCAGAATAATCCCGATGCCGCCGGCGATCAGCGTGCTTAAGTAGAGTGCACTAACATTAACTAATATATAAATCACGCCGAGCAGAAAACAGATTACCATCACCGGCATGAACAGAAAACGTATCAGTTTCCAGTTCTTTATCCATTGGGGGCTGTTTTCCAGGTAATAATTGTTCCAGGCAATCGCGTCCTCGACGTTCAATTCGCATTTCAGATTGATGGTATTTGTCGCCATTCTTTAATCCTGAATCATTTAATGCTTAAAGTAAAGCCTGGTAGACCAGCCGCTCGAATAATTCCAGGTAGCTGTTGTCCGGCGCGGTCGGCGCGTCAATCCCGCGGACCATCGCCATGGAAATCATCTTTTGGGTGAAGCAGATTGCCAGCAGTTTTTCTTTCGGATCAGCGAAGAAAATCGTGCCGCAGGCGCCGCCTTTGCCGAAGCTGCCGGCGGAGCGGAACATGGGATAAGTGCTGCCGCCCTTGAAAACTTCGACACCGCAGCCGAACCCGAAGCCCGGTCCTTCGTTGGTCGGGATGCCGCCGGTCTGGTCGGAGGTCATGATTTCCACGGATTTGCGGCTCAATATCCGTATACCGTTAAATTCGCCCTGATTCAGCAGCATCTGCACGAAACGGGTGTAATCCGGCACGGTGGACAATGCCCCTCCCATGTCCCCGCCCGCCCCGAAATGCACTTTCGGCCCCCTCACTTTTTCACTGGTTTCCGCCTGGTCGAAGACCTGTATCCCCCACTGTCCGTTTTCGTATTTCGGCTGGTAACTGGTGGAAAATCGCTTCAACTTGGCTTTATCCAGATAGAAAGATGTATCTTTCATGCCCAACGGCCGGAAAATCCGTTCCTGGTAAAATTCTTCCAGCGTTTTGCCGGTAATTTGTTCGATGACGACCCCTACCACCGGATAGCCGATGTGATATTCGTAATCGCTGCCGGGCTCGAAGCTGAGGGGAATCCGGGCATGCGCCTCCACTCTTTCCCGGTAACTTTTGCGGGGAGCATTATCAATACTCTCGGCGATATCCCAGCCGGATTCCTCGATGTATTTCCGGTATTTGGAACTCAGCCAGTGCGGCGCGCGCCGCAAAGTCGCCAGCCCGGTGGTATTTGCCAGGCAGTCGCGGATGGTAATTTCGCGGTTCGCCGGCATGATATTGGCTGTTTCCGGCGGGCCGGGACGTATCCGTGTGTTGGTCGTGACCAGTGGATTTTTGAAAGCCGGGATATATTTGGAAACCGGGTCGTTCAGGCTCAGCAAGCCTTCTTCGCAGAGAATCAGCGCCGCGACGCCGGTAATCGGTTTGGTATCCGAGTAAAGGCGGAAAATCGTATCCGGCGTTACCGGTTTTTTACGCGCTACATCCGCGTAGCCCTGGCTCTCGAAATGGACGATTTTACCTTCCCGTGCCACCAGCGTCACAAAATTGGGTGTCTGGTTCCGGTCGATAAAACTCTGCAATGCCGGGCGAATCCGTGACAGACGTTCGGCGGAAATGCCGGCTGCTTCCGGTTTGGCTTGCGGTAGCGGTAATTTGTTTTCCATGTAGAATATACTCCTTGTGGCTGAACGCTGATAGCTGACAGTTATTTTACAAATACTTCAGCAGTTCTTCCGGCTCTTTTATCACCGCCTGCGCGCCGGCGCCCAGCAGTTCCTGTTCGGAGCGGAAACCCCAGCCGGCCCCGACCGGATACATTCCCGCGCCGACGGCGGTTTTCATGTCGATGTCCGAATCGCCCAGGTAGACAAAATCTGCCGGCCTGATGCCCATTCGCTGTGCCAGCTGCAACGTCCCCGCCGGGTTCGGTTTGTTCGGCACCGACGGCCGCGACCCGGCCACCACTTCAAATTGCCAGCGCCGCAGCAGTTTGGCGACGCACATTTTGGTTAAATCGTCGGCTTTATTTGAAAGCACCGCCATTTTAATCTTTTTTTCGGTCAGGGCGTCCAGCAGTTCCGGGATGCCGGGGTAGGGGCGGGTGTTGTCTGCCCAGTGAATGGCATAATAATCGTTTATCAGGTCGAGTAATTTCTTCCCGTTTTCCGCATTGCGGTCGTTTTCCGGCAGGGCCCGCAGCGCCAGGATATCCCGGCCTTCCCCGATCAGGTTTTTATAATCGGCGACGGCATGCTGCGGGAAACCGAGCCTGGCCAGCCCCTGGTTCACCGCGCCGGCCACATCTTCCAGCGTGTTCAATAAAGTTCCATCCAGGTCAAATAAAACCGCCCGGTGTTTCAGATGATTTCCCTCTTGTTGCTGTGTTTCAATTCGGCCGAAATTAAAAATAGTGAAATTGGTCACTCTCCTTTAATGATGCTGTCCGAAATTTTTTAGGTTGCCCCATTAAGCCCATTCCCCTCTTCCATAAAAGGCCGCAGGTCCCGGAGGTACGAACGGGAGGGATCACGGGGGATTTATTTTTCAGAACTGTGCATTTTGCCTCAATTTTCATTTCCAGGGTTATTTTCGGACAGCCTCAGATTCTGTGTTAATCCTCTCTCCCTATCAGGGAGAGATTGAGAGAGAGTGGGAATCCCTGTAAATTGCTTTTGTCTATCCCAGCCTCTTTCTCAGCTCCGCGAATTGATTGCTTAATCTTGGCGGCAGTCTGTCGCCGAATTGCGCGAAGAATTTCTCCATCTTGGGAATTTCCATTTTCCAGGCTTCAGTATCCACCCTCAATAATTCCTTCATGTTTTCCGGCGCCACGGTCAGGCCCCGCAGGTCCAGGTCTTTTTCCTCCGGTAGATAACCGATGGCGGTCTTCCGTCCGCCGGCTTTGCCGTCCACCCGGTCGCACATCCATTCGATGGCGCGGCTGTTATCGCCGAATCCCGGCCAGAGGAACTTGCCTTCGGCGCTCTTGCGGAACCAGTTCACGTAAAAAATCTTCGGGGCTTTGCCCTTTAATTTATCGCCCATTTCAAACCAGTGCTGGAAATAATCGCCCATGTTGTAGCCGCAGAAAGGCAGCATCGCAAACGGGTCGTAACGTATCTCGAGGTTATCTAGGGCCGCTGCCGTCGGTTCCGAAGCCGCCGTCGCGCCCATGAACACACCGTGATCCCAGTCGAACGCCTCGGTCACCAGCGGCACCACGCCGGAACGCCGCCCGCCGAAGATGATGATGTCTATTGGCAGCCCTTCCGGTTTTTCCCAGTCGGGGGAAATAATCGGGCACTGCGCCGCCGGGGCGGTGAAACGCGAATTGCCGTGCGCGGCCGGTTCTTTGCCGCCCGGGGTCCAGTCCCTGCCTTTCCAGTCAATCAGGTGCGCGGGCTGGCCTTCCATCCCTTCCCACCAGATATCGCCGTCGTCGGTCAAAGCGCAATTAGTAAAAATCGTATTCTTTTTGATGGTTTCCATCGCCATCGGGTTGGATTTATAGGAAGTGCCGGGCGCCACGCCGAAGAAACCGGCCTCGGCATTAATCGCCCGCAGCCGTCCGTCCGGCCCCAGTTTCATCCAGGCAATATCGTCGCCGATGCATTCCACTTTCCAGCCGGGAATCGTCGGCTGTATCATTGCCAGATTGGTTTTACCGCAGGCCGAGGGGAAAGCGGCGGTGATGTGGTACTGCCGCCCTTCCGGATTGGTGAGGCGCAGGATAATCATGTGTTCGGCCATCCAGCCTTCGCGCCGGGCAATCGCAGACCCGAGCCGCAGCGCCAGGCATTTTTTCCCGAGCAGGGCGTTGCCGCCGTAGCCGGAGCCGTAAGACCAGATGGTATTTTCATCCGGGAAATGGCTGATGTATTTCTTTTCCATCGGGGCGCAGGGCCAGGCAACGTCTTTCTGCCCCGCTGCCAGCGGTGCGCCCAGCGAGTGCAGGCATTTTACAAAATCCCCGCCTTTGTTCAGCAGGTCAATCACTTTCCCCCCGACGCGGGTCATAATGTGCATGTTGCAGACGACATACGCGCTGTCCGTCAGTTCGACGGCAATCTTCGACCAGGGCGAACCGACCGGGCCCATCGAGAATGGGATGACGTACAGCGTGCGGCCTTTCATGCAGCCCTTGTACAGCGCGGTCATCGTCGGTTTCAGCTCGTCGATGTTTATCCAGTTGTTGGTCGGACCGGCCTCGTCCTTAGTTTTAGTGCTGATATAAGTGCGCGCTTCGACACGGGCCACGTCGCTGGGGTCTGAGCGGAACAGAAAACTGTTGGGGCGCTTTTTCAGCGGCGTCGCCTGTCCGGCGGCCACCATTTCCGCCATCAGCGTGTCGTATTCCGTTTTGGTGCCGTCACACCAGTAGATTTTGTCCGGCTGACAAAGGGTATTGATTTCCTGCACCCATTTGGTCAGTTTCTCATTCTTCATTTTGTAAGTCATTTGGGTATTTTCTCCTACTCAAATCGACGCCTGAGAACTGCATCATTGTATCAAAGGTGGGAAGGGGAATGAGAGTGTTATTTTCTCAGACGTTGCTGGCTTCTCCGGAAAATGGGAAACCTTATGCGTGTATTATATCACAGGCTGAAATCAGCAAGCTATTGAACAAACTCCAAATACCAAAAGCCGGCTGCCAAACAAAACTCTAAATCAGAATATTAAAAAGTGTTACCTATCACCCCGTACCAAAATGTAACCTATCATCCCGTTTGCACAAGAGAATTATTCTGCTTGCTGAAAGTTTTAAATTGACGGGCAAACCTTATCACGCCCCGAACGAAGTGAAGGGTCTCTTTATGTTTCACTGAAATCTTCCATCGTCATTGCGGGTATAATACATATTTTGCGTTGCTAAACAAACATTACCACCATTGTCGTTCCCGCGAAAGCGGGAATCCATTTAACCTCCCGCCCTGTTTGCGCAAGGACTGATAATGTTGAAATCCACTCCGTTTTTCCCGCAGTGTATGAGCGCCTGGCTAAATACCATCAAATTTACTGTAATTATTACTTCATATTTTTTTCCGTATCACTCTCAATCATTCAACCAGTTGAATGATTGACGCTCAACTTAATATCAAGCAGCAACATTTTTCAAGTATTATGCCCATTGCGAGCGCAGCGCGGCAATCCGACACCGCAGTGTCGTACTGAGTCCCGTTTTCAACGAGACGAATGTATCTAGGCCTTTTCCTACTCCAATCTAACCGCTCTTCAAAAATAAGGATAATAACCGCCATGGTTAGTCTCCATCTTCGCAGCTGCACTGTATTTTTTAATAAACATATGCCGGAATCAAAAATTTTACCTTTGGGTTTTATGTTTGTGGCGCAATTCTACAACTTGGGGGGAAGGGACAAGGGGAAACATCGGGCAAGCGAGGGCGTTTGCCCTCGCGCCGCCCAAAAAAAAGAGGTTCTCTTCCTTGAGGCCGAAGCCGAAATACTTTCTGTAGGCCGCAGCCGGAAGTACTCAGCTCTCTGAGCTGATGTATGCCTTTAAGGCAAAATGTACACAGAGACTAAAGAGATGGGGCGTTGTGATTGCATTAGGAGTTGGGAAAAGCTTTATTTGATTGGGAAATAGCGTAAATAGCGTCGTTCTTCCCACTTAATTCTATAAGCTGAAAGCTGACTGCTGACCGCTGAAAGCTCGTCCAAAATAGCGACAAAAACCGCCCCGGTTAGTCCCCTTCGCCCTCGAGGGGAGAAGGTTAGGATGAGGGTGAAATGGTTGGTAGCAAAAATACTCGGAAAATAGCGACAAAAACCGCTTGACAATATTAAATCACATGTCATACAATAATCTCACGTTTGAGAGCGACCGTAAAACTCTCCGTCATGATTCTTACCGCCGGGGCCGGTTGGGCATTCAGGAAATGCCCATGTACAACGGCTTTAGGGGTTCCCGGGGGAAAAGTATCGGAATACAGAGAACGTTCCGGTACTGTTCAACCGGCGCGAACTATACGACTAAGGCGGCAACCGCAGGCCACGGACACTCATTATTCACAGTCCTCCCGGGTTGGTGGACGCAAAGGCCCAGGCTCGTCAGAATCCAGCTCCTGAGCGCCCGGTAAAGGGCAAATATTGAGGACCCACTGCTGCAAGGGCAGCAATCCCCCACAACCTGTCATTCCCGCGAAAGCGGGAATCCAGCCATCATACTCTCCCGTTATCTTTCTGGATTATCGGGTCGGAGCCCGATAATGACAAAATGGGAAGGGTTCTATCAAAACGGCTTCAAACGCCGCATCGCCTCACATCAAATCAAATACGCAGAGTGCTTCCGCATACCATAAAACCCGAAAATATTCGTTTCCATTGCTATAGGAAATGCACTTTTTACAAAACGAATCGGTTATCTCCTCTCCCTTGCCGGCCGGAGGCCGCAGACGTAGGTACTTTACTGAGTTCATTCGAAGTAAATGTAGAGAGGATGAAGGTGAGGGAGAAATCCCCGGTATCGCCCCTTAACAACAGAATAATGCCATGCTGCGCCTGCGCTCCACTGCTTATCACTCGAAACTATTAACTGTCTCCGTGTTTTCCCAATGTCTTGAACAGGCTCGACGGCCACCAGCTCCAGCGCCCTGCCAGCGTCGCCAGGGACGGCACCAGCAGCGCCCGGACGATGAACGTGTCCACCAGCACCCCGGAGGCAATCGCCACCCCGATCTGCAGCACCACCTGCAGCGGTGCGGTCATCAAAGTGGCGAACGTGCCGGCCAGGATAATGCCGCAGGCGGTAATCACGCCGCCGGTGTTAGCCACGGCATGGCTGACAGCTTCTTTTATCGGCCGCTGGTGCGCCTCTTCGCGGATGCGGGAAACCAGGAAGATGTTATAATCCGCCCCCAGCGCCACCAGGATGACAAAAATGAACAGCGGTATCATATAAATCAGCGCGCCCTGTTTCATCAAATCCAGAAACACCCAGGTCGTTAAACCCAGCGTTGTGCCGTAGTTCAGCAGCACCGTGGCCACCATGTACAACGGCGCCAGCAGGCTCCGCAGCAGGATAATAATTACGATTAATATTCCAAGGATGGCCAGCCCTACCACTTTCAGGAAATCGGAGTCGTTGACGGCCATGACATCCGCCTGTGTGGCGCTCTGTCCGCCTAAATAACTCGCGCCGCCGGTCAGGGTAGTGGTGGGGATTTCCGCCGCCACGGTTTTCCGGATGCGGCCCACGTCCGTCACGGCGGTGGAGGAATACGGGTCGTCGCTGAGGACGATGTTAATCCGGGCGGTCGTTTTATCGGTCGAAAAATAGGTCGCTTCTAGAAAAGCGGTGAACGGAGTTGACGTTTGCAGATTGAACTCGCTGACCAGTCCGGTAAAATTATAGGAAAGATTGTAAACCGCGGTTTGCAGCGGGGCTAACAGGGCCGGGATGTCCGCCGGAGCGGCCCCGGAAAGCTGCGCGCCGATGGCGCCGACTTGTGCCAGATTCGCTTCTGCCTGCTGGAAGTTCGGGCTTTGTATAATTCCGGGATATTGCAGCGCCAGGCCCTGTAATACCTGCGCCGAAGCTTCCACGGAACTGAGCTGGTCCAGCCCATTGCCCTGCCCGACGGCCTCCCCGATGCTGCGGATTTGCGCGGCCAGAGTAGTGAGTTGACCGACCGGCGCGTTGTAATAATCCACGCTGTCCACCCCTTTAACGGACTGCAATGATTGCGCCAGGGTGTCAATGGTTTGCAGCGCGGCCGTGCCTGTGATGTTGCCCTGCGGGGATTCGACCAGCAGGTAAAGCGGGGATAATTCCCCGGCCGGAAAATGGGCATTCAATATTTTGAAGCCCTTGACGGATTCCGCATTCTGCGGCAGCTGGGTCATGACATCGGCAGTGCGTTTGAGGCCGGGCAGGGCAGCATAAGGTATCAGTAAAACCACGACGATGGGCACGGCTACCCAAACCGGGTGCTTGCTGACCCAATCGCCGATAACATGCCATCCGAAACGGCCTTCTTGTTTAGGCGCAGCCGGGTTGCCCGGCCAGAAAAGGTATTTTCCGAAGAGCGCCATCAGTGCCGGCACCAGTGTCATCCCGGCCAGCAATGTGACACCGACGCCGATTGCCAGCGCATATCCGGTTGTTCTGTCCATGCCGAATCGGGAAATGCCCATCGACAAAAAAGCGACAATCACGGTCAGGGCGCTGGCGGCAATCACTGGCGTGATTTGGGTAATGGCAGAGGCGCGGGCCTCGGGACGTTCCCGCCGCCTTAATTCTTCCCGGAAACGGGAGACCAGGAAAAGGCAGTAATCCGTGCCTACACCGAAGATGACCACCACCAGGTAAGCCTGTGTCAGCGTCGAAAACTTTACCCCGGCCTGTGCCAGATAGCTGATGACCCCGGAAGCCACTCCGAAGCTGGCGCCGATGGCAATCAACGGCAGGAATATCGCAATCGGGGAACGGTAAATTATCAGCAGTAAAATCGCCACCAGGATAATCGTGACAATCGTGGTCCGGTCGATGGTTTGCTGCACGGAAGCAGCCATATCCTGATAAATGGCGGTATTGCCGGTGAGATAGGCCTGCAGGCCCGGGTGATTTTGGGTGATATAGTCCTGGATTTGCTGGACGCCGGTCTGGGCGTCTGTGCTCATACCGCTGACCGAGAAATTGACCACCATCATCATCGTGGTCTGGTCGGAACTGATTAACGTGGCTTTCAATGCATCATTGGTAAAAACCGAAGTGACTCCCTGGATGATATTGGGCGCCGCGGACGAATTCAGCCAGGTGTTGATGTCCTGGGCGGCCTGCATGTCGCTGCCGGACAGGCCTTTGGCATCGTAAATCACGAGGATGACGTTGCTCGGCGCCGCCGGCGTGGGCGAAACGAATTTCTCCTGCAGCAGCTCGTTGGCGGTGGTTGATTCGGTATTTGTCGGCAGGAACTGACTTTCGTCAGTGACCCCGACCTTGGAAAGTTTCGGGGCGACGAGGAATAATATCGCTGCCACTGCCAGCCAGACGGCGGTGATGATAATCCGGTATTTGCGGGTAAATTCGGCTAATTTGGCAAACATGGTGTGTCAAGACCCCTTTCTATGCTATTTCGTTAATTGTTCCGGTTGATTTACGCGTTGTGTTTTTACATTCGCCAGTAACATTTCCGCGACTTCTTTCGCCTTTTCCAGCTGCTCGGGAGATAAGCCGTTCAGCAGCTTTTTCATCTGCAGCTGGCCGTATATCCAGATACTGTTAATTATTTCCTGCCCTCTCGGCGATAGGCCGCAAATGACCACCCGGCGGTCTTCGGTATCGGCACTGCGGATGACCAGTTCTTTCCTCACCAGGTTATCGATAATGCCGGTGGCCGTGGATACCGCGATGCCCAGCGTCGCAGCGATGGAACTCATCCGGCTTGGGCCTTCGGTGTGCAATAACAGCAGCACGCGCAGCTGAGCCACCGTCATATCGGTCATCAGCCATTCCGGCGGAATGGTGATGCCCATGACCTGAAAGATGTTTTCTGAAGCATAAAGAATCTGTTTGACCAGGTTTTTACTATCGTTCTTCCGGTTAATATTAGGCGTCAGCATATTATTTGCTCCAACAAAATATTTCGGTCTAACCTAACTAAATTAACAATACAACTTGCACAAAAGCGTTGTCAAGCCGGAAAAAAGCCAAGTTGTTATGATTTTGTAACCTTATTCGCTCGGATTTTATAACTTCTAAAGGTTTACTCGACTAGAATTATGGAAACAGGGTCATTTCCACGAATATTTGTATAAAACCGGCAGCACAATATACAAAAAGGAGATGGTCATATGTTATTTCAGATTGTTCATTCCCATTCCAGCCAGATGTGCCCGGCACAATCGCCGGAGGCCACCAAACAGGCGAACGACTGGTGGCAGGCGATGAAAAAATCCCCCGGGGTGAAGGTGCTCTTCGGGACGGTGTCCCCGGTGGAACACACTTTTTACATTACCGTTGAAGCCGATGATTATCAGGCTTTAACGCGGGCGCTGGGGCCGCTGGTGAGCATGGGTACCGGGCATGCGGTTCCTGTACTGACGCTGGACCAGACTTTACCCATGGCGGAAAGCGGCGTTTTCCGGGCAAATATTTAGGACGTAGTGCGGGTACGCGTTATGGGAAGCGGCGGGTTAACCGACAGAGCTTAAAAGATGGCCGGCAGTAGAAGTAGTGCAAAATTCACTTTAATCTACCAATAATTAGTATACCCATAATTTTAAGGCGGAAAATGAAGAACGATACCGAACCGGTTAGAAGCCCCACCGCGCTGCCCGGCCCGGAGGCAATTTTTTCCTATGAGGTCTCCCGGAGACCTAAAAACCAGCGTAAAAAACTGTTTGCCCGGGTTGGGGAAAAGCTTACCACACCGTCGGGCGGGAAGATCCCACCGGGCTGGCGCGATATTTGGATGACTACGGATGCACAAAACCCGCTGCAGGCCGCTGGCAGGGATTCTAAGGGCCGCCGGGTTTATCTGTATTCCGCCGAACACATGGGATTGGCGGCGGCGGCCAAATTCGCCCGGTTAAGGGCCTTCGGCAAGGCTTATCCGTCTTTATTTAAACGCATCAAACGGGATATGCCAACCTCCGAAGCGGCGTTGGCGCTGTATCTCATCGCTCAAACCGGTTTCAGGGTCGGCAGTGATGCGGAGACCCTGGCCGCGGTCAAGGCGTTCGGCGCTTCCACGTTGAAATGCGCGCAGGTCAATATTGACGGTGATAGTATAGCTTTTGATTTTACCGGTAAGAAAGGCATCCGGGTAAATAAAACAATCAAAGATAAATTTTTAGCGCACAGTATCACCGGACGGTGCCGCGCCGGGCCGGATAAAAGAATCTTTAATACCACCGATGATGGCATCCGGGCCTATTTAAGCAAGATTTCCGGAGGCCGCGGGTTCACGGTTAAAGATTTCCGGACTTACCTGGGGACGCTCGCTGCTTTCCATAAAATTAATTCCATGCCGGTGCCTGCCAACGGCCGGGAAACCAGGAGATATACAAGGGAAGTGGGCAAAACGGTGGCGCAAGAATTGGGGAATACCCCGTCCATCGCCTTGAATTCATATGTCTCGCCGGAAGTGTTCTGCGCCTGGGAATCCGATTGGGCGGCGCGCAATAAGAAGGTCGGCAATTCCCCGATCAGCCTGACCAAAGATTTTCTGGAATGCATCCACTACGACCGTAGAATACCGGCAGAAAACAGCGCCGGTTTAAGCGAAACCGGTAATTTAGCTGACGGCGATTGATTTAACTCCGGCTATTTTAATTCCGGAATCCGTTTGGTGATTTCTGCCCACCCATCTCCGGTTGCCGCCTGTATCAGGCCGGTCATTTTCGCGAATACCGGCGGCGGCAAGGCCTGTTGCCAGATTCTGACCATGTTTTCTCGGTCGTTAGTGCCGATTAACGGGAAAAGCCAGGCGATTACTTCCGGGAAACGCTCCAACGGGATTTTCTGCGACATTTTTGCGACGATTCCGCCCTGTTCGGGGATGGGAATCCTTTCGTTGAATATCCGGTATAAATGCGCTTCTTCCTTATCCAGATGGAAATGCAGGTGAAAATTAAACCTGGCCGTGGCCCGGGCGATATCCAGTTTGTCCAGTTCGCTGACCGCGTGATTCAACTCCAGATACAGGATATCCAATCCTCGGTGGTCTCTTTCGTAAGCCTCCGCGACCAGCGGCGCCGCTTTTTCCAGCGCCGGGAATACGGCATCTTCTTCGCCGCTGGCATGCCAGACGAGCACCTCGTTAAAGAATTTATAACGGTTCAGCACAAGGTCCGAACTGCCGCCTTGACGTACTGCGGTGTTGGCGGCGGCATCCATCGCCGACAGATCTTTACGGAAAGCATTGTGAATCGCCCGAACTCCATCAAGCGGAACTGCCATTCTAGTCACCTCGATTTTAGCCCAAAATTATCAAGCTGAATCAATTAACAAACCGCATAAAATTTATCGCGGCAAACAATTGTCACGGCGGTGAGGATTTTATTCAGCAGGGTTTTTATGGTTTGATTGCCTTATTAACCTGAGCGGCCAGTTCCGGCGATACTTTCATTTTATGTGTAGTCTCTGCATGTAAAGCGACGATTTTCATCAGCTCGTCTTTATCGGCGTCCTTTACTTCGAAGCCGCATTTCATCCCCAAGTCTGCACATTTAAACGATGCCATTGTCATCCCCCCTTCTTTTAGTCGACCCTCATTTTACAATTTTGTTTATCGCAAAATAATAAAATTAAAACGGAAAAAGTGACAATGTTATGACATTTATAGGGCGAAAGCAAAATCATTCCATCCCGGTGAAAATCGGGATCCAGGTTTTTTCTGATGCTGCGCGCGTAAAACTAAATCTTTGTTTTCAGCATTAAAAATGCCGGAATTTGCTCAAATCCCAGTTTATCCCAGAATCCCTTGCTGGTATCGGTGACTGGTAACCTGACCGTTTTTCGGCGCGCCTCTGGTTTTCTTTAAGCTCTTGAATATTTCATCGACCAACTGCATATTTAACACCGCCAATTCTTTTATCGCGGCTCAATTCACCATTTTCGTACCGATGCCCCGGTTTTGATATTCCGGATGCACGGAAAGCAGGTGAATCATTGCCCGCGCGCCGTCATAGGTTGCGCGGATGCAGCCGATGGCTCTTTCGTTATCTATGGCTGTCAGGAAAACCGCGGCGTGGCACTGTGGCCACTCTTAACATCGCTTCCGGACCGTCGACGTTCGGATAGCTGTATTGCTGGTTCATCTTTTAGTATTTCAACAAGATAATCGCCATCTTTGGGTTCAAAAAGCTGCAAAATTTATCCATAAATTTTTATCCATGAATGTGGCTAATATTGCATTCAATGTCCTTGTATGAATTATGGATTTTAATCGTAGTCATTCTTACCTTTTCTGATTCCATCCTGAATTCTTTGAAAAGAGGGGCAATAATTTTCGATGGATATTCCGGATTATTTAGCCCCTTCTCAATAAATGTGCTCCCTCATCTGCAATAAATCCTTTTGATATTAGATACAAAATTTTGTCTCTTTCCTGTGAAGGAGCGCCGCCGTATATTCTCGTGTTGATACCGATAGTGGCTTTCCTTATTGTTTCAGCCCGGTTTATCAGATTATCGAAAATTGTATCCTTTACTTCTTGATCGTTTGAAGGAACATTGATATCAATGAAAATGTTTAGCGGATGCTCATAGGTTACCTCATAATTAAAATAGGGAAATACATAACCATGACCTAAATAGGAATTATTTTCATCAAATGCAAGAAAAACATTTTCCTTACTATTTTTGGGGACATCTTTATCCGGCTTTTTGATTATTATTTTCATATAGTAATTAATCCACTGATTATATATTATTATTTGACCAGCTATCAAATATCTCGGGGAAATTTTATGTTTAAATGAATGCGAAAACTGCAGGGTTAAAAAATATAGGTAAAGCCAAACACAAAAACGCCGCCTTGCTTAAATCATATTTCGGCGGGAACGCCGTTTTTCGGCGACTTTAAGACGGGCAATTGAGCGGCGCAGCGCGGCTTCGGCATTAGCGGCGTCGGTTTCCGCGGTGCGGTTGGTCAGTTTTTCCTCGGCGCGCTTTTTGGCGGCCTCGGCGCGGGCTATATCAATCTCATCGGCGCGTTCGGCGGCGTCAGCCAGGATGGTGATCCGGTCGGGGGTCACTTCCAGAAACCCGCCGGATACCGCCAGCGAATATTCCTCCGTGCCTTTGCGTACCAGTACTTCGCCCGGCTTAATCATCGTCATGATGGGTTCGTGGTGCGGTAGTATGCCCATGTCACCTTCAACCCCCGGCACCATCACGATATCCGCGTCCTGAGAAAAAACCAGCCGTTCCGCGGTTACGATGTCCACCCGGATACTCATTATTCCGTTGCCCCCATCTTCGCCGCCTCGGCGACAACATCATCAATCGTGCCCTGCATAAAGAACGCCTGCTCCGGCAGGGCGTCGTGTTTACCTTCCAGGATTTCTTTAAAACCGCGCACGGTTTCTTCCCGCGCCACGTAGCGTCCGGCGCGGCCGGTGTAGGCTTCCGCCACAAACATCGGCTGCGAAAGGAACCGCTGGATTTTTCGCGCCCGGGCGACGGTCACTTTATCTTCTTCGCTCAATTCCTCGATGCCGAGGATGGCAATCACGTCCTGTAAATCTTTGTACCGCTGCAGCACTCTTTGCACCTGCAGCGCGACATTATAGTGTTCCTGCCCGACAATCGCCGGGTCGAGGACACGGGAAGTAGAGGTCAGCGGGTCGACGGCCGGGTACAAACCCTGCTCGGCGATGGACCGTTCCAGCGCGATGACGGCGTCGAGGTGGCCGAAGCTGGTGACCACGCCGGGGTCGGTATAATCGTCGGCCGGCACGTAAATTGCCTGGAAGGAAGTGATGGAACCTTTCTTGGTTGAGGTGATGCGTTCCTGCAGTTCGCCCATTTCTGTGGCCAGCGTCGGCTGGTAGCCCACGGCGGAAGGCATGCGGCCCAGCAGCGCCGAGACTTCCATCCCGGCCAGGGTATAGCGGTAAATATTATCGATGAATAGCAGCACGTCCTGCCCTTCTTCGTCGCGGAAAAATTCGGCCATGGTCAGACCGGTCAACCCGATGCGGAAACGCACGGCCGGCGGTTCGTTCATCTGGCCGAAGACCATCACGGTCTTGTCGATGACGCCGGAGGCTTTCATTTCGTTCCAGAGGTCGTTGCCTTCGCGGGAACGTTCACCGACGCCGGCAAATACGGAAAAGCCGCCGTGTTCGGTGGCGATGTTGCGGATGAGTTCCTGGATGACGACGGTTTTACCGACACCGGCGCCGCCGTATGCGCCGACCTTGCCGCCTTTGGAGAACGGCGCTACCAGGTCAATGACTTTCAGTCCGGTTTCCAGCAGCTGCGGGGTGGTTTCCTGCTCCACAAACGAAGGCGGCGCCCGGTGAATCGACCAGGTATCGGTCGCTTTCACTGCGCCGGCGTTATCAATGGCCGTGCCGGTGACGTCGAACAGCCGGCCCAGGCAGCCGCGCCCGACCGGGACCTTAATCGGTAAACCGGTATCAATGACTTCGGTGCCGCGCGCCAGGCCTTCCGTCGGGGCTAAAGAAAGGCAGCGGACCCAGTTGTTGCCCATATGGTCCTGTACTTCCAGGATTAATTTGCCGCCGGCGGTATTGATTTCCAATGCGTTAAACATCCTCGGCAATTCATCCGGCGGAAATTCCACGTCGATGACCGTGCCGATGATTTGAACTATTTTTCCTTTAGCCATAAAAACCTCCGTCTTCCCTCAAACCCCTTAATTCCCCGATAAAGCCGCCGCGCCGCCGCTGATATCCAGCAGCTCCGTCGTAATCGCTTCCTGACGCGCCTTGTTGTACATCAGAGTGAAATCCTGAATCAATTCGCCCGCGTTGTCTGTGGCGCTGCGCATCGCGACCATCCGGGCCGATTGCTCGCTGGCAATTGATTCCAGAATGGCGTGGTATATTTCCATTTCGACAAACCGCGGCAGCAAAGCGCCCAGCACTTCTTCCGGTGTCGGCTCGTAGTCAAAATCGCCGCTCCTGGCCTGGGCCGCCGCCGGCGGTTCGATGGGCAGTAACCTCTCGATGACCGGAGTCTGCACCATGGTGGAAACGAATTTGGTATAAGCGACGTAGACTTCATCCACCAACCCGTTGGTGTAATCGTCGATGATAATGCGTGAAATTGCCAGCGTGTCCAGCAGGGTAGGGCGGTCGCCCAGTCCGGTGAATTCCGCACGCGTTTCCCTTCCGTACCGCCGCATGAAATCGATGCCTTTCCGACCGACATTGACGATGGTTACCGGCGCTTTTTGGTTGATAATAAAGCTGCCGGTCTTCCGGTTCAGGTTGGTGATTAAACCGCCGCATAAACCCCGGTCCGGGGAAATATGCACGACAGCGATTTTTTTGACTTCACGCCGCTGTAGCAAGGGGTGTAATTCGCCGGTTTGCGGTATCACCGCCAGATCGCGGATGACCTGCCGGATTTTCTGGTCGTAAGGCCGCCCCGCCGTGCCCGCATCCTGGGCGCGCCGCATTTTGGAGGTGGCAATCATCTCCATAGCCCGTGTGATTTTGGCGATGCTTTGCACACCGCGGATTCTTCGGCGAATTAAACGTATGTTTGCCATTATCCAACATCTTCAAAAGGAGCTTTGTCTGCGGCTCCCGTATTCGTTATTTAAAACCCTGTTTGAATTCCTGAACGGCGCCTTTGAGCGCTTCCGATGTAGCCGTGCTCAGGTCTTTTTCTCGGGCGATGGCGTTGACGATTTCAGGATGCCCGGCGTCCATGAATTTGTACAAACCGGTTTCGAATTCGCGCATTTTCGCCAGCGGCACGTCATCCAGCAGGCCGTTAATCGCGGCGTAAAGGATGATGACCTGTTTTTCCATCGCCACCGGCTGATAGAGCGGCTGCTTTAAAATTTCCGTGATGCGCTGTCCGCGTTCCAGTTGGGCGCGCGTGGCTTTATCCAGTTCAGTGGTGCCGAACTGGGCGAAGGCTGCCAGTTCGCGGTACTGCGCCAGTTCCAGTTTTAACCGGCCGGCTACTTTGCGCATCGCTTTGGTCTGCGCCGTGGAACCGACGCGGGACACGGACAAACCGACGTTTAACGCCGGCCGTACGCCGGAGTTGAACAAATCTGACTCCATATACATTTGTCCATCGGTGATGGAAATAACGTTGGTCGGGATATAAGCGGAAAGGTCGCCGGCCTGGGTTTCGATAACGGGCAACGCTGTCAGCGAACCGCCGCCGGATTCATCGTTCAGCCTGGCGGCTCTTTCCAGCAGACGGCTGTGCAGGTAAAAAACATCGCCCGGATAGGCTTCGCGGCCCGGCGGGCGGCGTAATAACAGGGAAATCTGCCTATAGGCCCAGGCATGTTTAGAAAGGTCGTCATAAACCACTAAGGCGTCTTTGCCGTGTTCCATGAACTCTTCGCCCATGGCGCAGCCGGCATAAGGCGCCAAATATTGCAAAGCGGCCGAATCGGCGGCGTTAGCCGCTACGACGATGGTGTGCGCCATCGCGCCGTAGGATTCCAGCGTCGCCACCACGCGGGCTACTTTGGAGGTCTTCTGCCCGATGGCGACGTAGATACAAATTAAATCGCCGCCTTTCTGGTTAATGATGGCGTCTAGGGCAATCGCGGTTTTACCGGTGGAACGGTCGCCGATAATCAATTCGCGCTGGCCGCGGCCTAGCGGAATCAGGCTGTCGATGGCTTTAATCCCTGTTTGCACCGGAGTATTCACGGATTTACGTTTGGTAACGTCCGGCGCGATTCTTTCCAGCGGCAGGGTTTTATCCGTTTTAACCGGGCCTTTGCCGTCCAGCGGGCGCCCCAGCGGGTCCACCACGCGCCCGATTAAGGCTTCGCCGACGGGCACTTCGGCAATCCTGCCGGTGCAGCGCACTTCGTCGCCTTCTTTAATGCCGGCGTAATCCCCGAGGATGATGGCCGCCACGCTGTCTTCTTCCAGGTTCATGGCGATGCCGATGACTTCGTTCGGGAACTGTAAAAGTTCGTTGTATTTCGCGGAGGCTAAACCATTGATTCTGGCAATGCCGTCGCCGATTTCTGCCACGACCCCGACGTCATACATCGCCAGGGAAGTGCCGAATTTATTGATTTCCCGCTTAATCGCGGAAGCGATATCCTGTCCTCGCGTTGCCATCTACACTGTACCTCCCCCGTTAGTGCCTGAGAAACTACTGCGCAACCCCACCCAAATCCTTGCGGAGCGCCGCCAGTTTGCTGCGGAGGCTCCCGTCAATCAGTTTATCGCCCACGCGGATAATAATCCCGCCGATAATCGCCGGGTCAACTTTCGGCCGCAGTTGTACCGGTTTACCGACGATTTCCGTGATGCGCTGGGCGATTTTCAGCTTGTCGGCGTCGTCCAGCGGAATCGCAGTGGTGATTTCGGCAATTTCCGTACCTTCAATCCCGCGGAAGTTATCTACTAAAGCCTGGTATTCTTCCGCGATATCGTCAATTGCCGCTACCTTGCCTTTGGCGGCCAGCAGCAGCACCAGTTTTATTACCAGCGGATTGATCTCGCCGAGGCGCTGCGCCAGCGTTTTGGATTTCTCTTCTCCGGTGATTTTAGGATTGGCAATCAGCGCCGCCAGGGCGCTGTCTTTCAGCAGCGTCGCGACCTTCCGCAGGTCCGTTTGCCACCGGTTCAAATCTTTTTCCTGCAGCGCCATTCGGAATATTGCCTGCGAATAGCGTCTGGCGTATGTGTTAACGGTCATTTTATCTTCCCGTGATGTTAATTCTTCTTCAGGTTGGCGCTTTCATCCAACACCTGGTCGATGATTTGCCGGTGCGCTTCTTTATCCAGCGATTTTCCGATGACTTTTTCCGCCGCCACCACGGTTAAATCGGCGAATTCCTGACGCAGTTCTCCGATGGTCTCATCGCGTTCGCGCTGAATCTCGACACGCGCTTTTTCCACCAGCGCCTGGGCTTCCTGTTTCGCTTCCGCCTGGGCGCGCTGCCGGGCTTCTTCGCCGGTGCGCATGGCACGGGCAATCACTTCCTGCCCCTCTTTGCTGGCGGCTTCAATTTTCTTCTTGAATTCCTCTTCGGTCTGTGCGGCCTGGGCCTTTACTTTTTGCACTTCTTCCATGCTGTCCTTGATTTTCCTCGAGCGTTCGTCCAGCATCTTCATCACCGGTTTATAAGCAAAGAAATACAGCAGCAGCAGCAAGATGATAAAATTAACAACCTGAGCGGCAAGGGTCCATCCACTAACGCCTAGTCCTGACATATTTTTCCCCCTGACGGGTGCATTATTTTGTAATAAAAATTAGCCTTTGGTCACGAAAATTAACAGAATGGCCACGACCAGCGCATAAATGGCGACGGCTTCGGCCATGGCGATGGCCAGAATCATGTAGGTCATAATCTGACCGCGGGCTTCGGGGTTGCGTCCGAGCGCATTCAATGCTCCCAGACCGACCAGACCAACGCCGATACCCGGACCGATGGCGCCCAAACCCATGGACAAACCGGCGGCGAGTAATCTCCATGTATATTCAGTCATTATGCACCCTCCTTCAGGTGTTAACTAAAAATTTACCAGGTTATTTTTCATGCCCTTCTTCCCCGTGGGGCGACGCAGCCATGGTGGCAAAAACCAGTGTCAAACCGCTGAAAATGAGTGCCTGCACCACGCCGACCAGCATCTCGAAGATGTAGCCGACCTGAATCAACCCGAAGCCGGCAAAGCCCAGCAGGAAGAACAAAATCAGGATTAAAATTTCGCCGCCGGTCATATTCCCGAACAACCGGAAGGTGAAACTGACGATGCGGATAAAATAACTTATTAATTCCAGGAAACTCACGATGATATCGATGAAACCGAAACCGATATCGCCGAACGCGCCTTTAAATTTACCGGTAAATAAATGTCCCCACCCTCTGAAAAAGCGGCCGACATTAATAAACTGTTTGATAAAACCGAATTTACCGTCCTTCAGACCGTAATACGTGACGAAGCAAAATGAAATCAGCGCCAGCGCCAGAGCCGTGTTGATATCCGTATTGGCGCCCCTTAACAGCGGCGCGCCGTGGTAGGTGATTGAAGTGAAACCGGGAATGAGGTTCATGAACGCGTTTAACAGCACAAAGAGGAAAATAGTCGTAACAATGGGAAAGAACCGGCCGCCGTATTTTTCTCCGGCGACGTCTTTGCAGAAGTTGTACATCCACTCGAGGATGGCTTCTACGGCTGCCTGCAACCTGCCCGGTATCAGTTTGGCTTTGCGGGTGACCAGCAAAGCAATCAATACCAATACCGCGACCGTAATCCAGGACGTGATGATGGTATTGGTTACCGGCAGTGGCCCGATGTGGAAAACAACTGCGGCAGGCAGCTCAACCGTCGGCGCCGGGATTGATTTCTTACCGAAAGCGCCGCTGATAATACCGAAAATCGAAGCCGGTATGATGGCGACCAGTAAAATAATAAAAGTGACTAAAGGAATGGCACAACCAAAAAGGCCGCATCCGATTTTTTTGCCCGGTTTTTGTTCTGCCACTATTTATTATCCTTGTTTTTCTTGTTATTGTCGGTTTTCTTCGCTTCGTCCATAAACGGTTTTATCATATTGTAAACGCCAAGCGCCGCCACCGCAATCCCTAAAAATAACCCGATAATTAACCACAGCGGGCTGGTATTCATTTTCCCGTCCAGCCAGTGTCCGCCCCAAATCCCCAGAATTATCGCGATGGCGATATAGAATCCCATCCCGAACAGCGACAGCATCGGCAGCCATGGGTATCGCATATGATTAGAGGATAACAAATAACTCTATTCCGGTCAAACTTTGCAAGCCTTTTTTCGATGTAATTTATTACGCATTTATTACGTTGGCGTACGCCAACAACGTTAGGTTGAAAGTTACAAAAGAGTTACAATTTTCCCCATAACGCCGGGGATTATTGGCATTTTTTATACCCGAAAAGCCCGGAGAAGTCGCCGTTAAAGTCTTTGAGATAGGCGTGCATGTCTAATACATCGTTTGTATCGGGAGCGCCGGTATTCTTGAATTTGGTTAATTCCTCCTCGGTCAGGTCGGAAATAATCTCCGGATTTTTACGGTCGTTGACCGCGGCGGTAATCATATAACGGCTGTGGCAGGCGGAGCAGGTGACTTGCAGGAAATAAAGGTCCTCGTGGCTGCCCAGGATTTTAACGTCGTGTGCCTCATAATTTTGGCCGCAGCTCGTGCATTTCACGGAGGTCATCAATTTTTTTATGATGCGTTCTTCCATAATCCCTGCACTGCCGCGCTTATTTTATTTCAGACTATGATTGGCGCTTGCCGAAGTCGTCCAGGTCAATTTTATTGATATACTCGTAAAAAGCCGAGGCTTTTTTCTTCATTTCTTCGTCAATAACCTGTTTTTCCTGCGGATTGGCCGGCGGGCCGGCTTCTTCTTCCGCCAGTTTTCCGGTTTTCTGGTCCAGCCACACGCCGCCCCGGTCCAGGACATCTTCCTCGACATAAATCGGCACTTTGACCCTGACGGCTAAAGCGATGGCGTCGCTGGGACGGGAATCAATTTCCACCTGTTCTCCGTTCCGGTTGAGGACGACTTTGGCGAAATAAACGTCCTTTTGCAGGTCGTTGACTACGATGTAAGTCACGGTGCCGCCGAGTTCACTGATGATGGAGCGCATCAGGTCGTGCGTCATTGGCCGGGGGACGGACGCGCCCTGCAGTTTCACAGCAATGGCATCCGCTTCGGATGCCCCGATCCATATCGGCAGGTAATGATTTGTGTCTTTTCCCTTCAGCATCACCACGCGCCGGTAATCCGTAACACAAAGACGTATGCTTTCAACAATCATTTCTATCATTTTTAAGCCTCCGCTCATCCACCAGCAACGATTAAATTTTAACTCTATTACGAGGGACTGTCAAACTTAGGATGCGTGTATTCTGCCGCTTTAGCAAATATATTATTCCGCTGCGGACAAATATCCTGCAAAATATCTCCGGTATTAAAAGCCGGTATCCACTTTAAGGATTGCCAACAAGATGAATCCCCGGGGAAGAAAAAAGTTCTTGATTCTTGATACTGGAATCTTGATTATTTTTCATTATGTACTTGACAAAATTAATAAATAACTCTATTATATATTAATAAAGTTAAATAAAATATTGAATTAATTAATAAAAACACCGTAATTAAATTGATAAAGAGGAGTTTCCCAAATGCCTAAAGATTGGCAGGAATTGACCCGGCTCACCCGCGGCGCCCCGCTTGCCGTTGAGAAAGTCCGTCTGGTGGACAGCGGTATCAAAATCGAAGGCGATTTCGAATTGCCGGCGCTGGCGCGTCTTTCCGCCGAAGATCAGGTCTTTGTCATTGCCTTCTTAAAATGTGACGGCTCCATTAAAGAAATGGAAAAAACATTCGGCATCAGTTATCCCACGGTGAAAAGTCGTCTCAACCGTATTGCCGCGCAGTTTGAATTCGTCCAGAACATGCCGGCCCCTGTGCAGGAAGATGTACTGGATAAACTGGCGCGCGGCGAAATCACCGTAAACGACGCGATAGAGAGGTTGGAAAAATGAGCATACCGCCTTGCCTGCTGCACATCCGGGTGCACAACGAAGAACACCATTTCGGCATCTGGCTGCCTTTATTTCTGGCCTGGCTGCTGCTGGCAATATTGGTCCTTGCGTTCCTGCCGCTGTTCCTGATTCTGCTGATTGTCGCGCTGCCTTTCGGCTGGGGCGAATTTGTGCTGCTGGTCGGCCCGCGGTTTTATAACATTTTATGCGCCTTAAATGGGCTCAAGCTGGATGTGGATAAAACCGGTGAAAAAGTTGAAATATTGTTTGTCTAGCCATGTGGAGGGCTGAAATGACTGAAAATCAAAAGAAAATTCTGGAAATGGTGGCCGATAAAAAGATTACCGTTGATGAGGCGTACCGGCTGATGAGCCTGATTCAACCTTCTCCCGATTCCGCCGGCGGCGCGTCCGGGGAAAGAAAGCCTTTAACAAAGTATATCCGGGTCATCGTGGATACCGAGCACCATTGGGAAGGCGGCTGCGACCGCGGCCCCCAGCACGTTAATATCCGGGTGCCCGTGGCTTTAATCCGCGCCGGTGTTAAACTGGCTTCGCTGATTCCACCTGAAGCCTATAACGAGGTGGATGAAAAAATGAAAAACCGCGGCATCCCGTTCGATTTGCGCAACATGAAGCCGGAAAACGTCGAGGAATTAATTCAATCCCTCAACGACCTGGAAGTGGATATCAACGGCGCCCAGGAAAAAGTCCGCGTTTACACGGAGTAACCAGTTTTCAGTTGTGAGTTTTTGACAGGACTTTAGCTTTTGGTATTTGTTTGGATTTTGTAGTTTGGAATTTGGATTTTTTCAGGAGGTTACTATGGGTGGTTATTTCAGGATTCTGGCGGCAATCCCCTTTTTCTTTTTAAGCGCCTGGTTTTTAATGTTGCTCTGGGGAGTTTTTTCCCCGCAGATACATGTACAAACCATCACTTACGTGCAATCCATGCTGGTGACGATTACCCTGTGGCTGGCCGTCGCGCCACTGGCCGCCGTCGGCAGACACCACTGGCATTAGCCCGCCTGGCATCAACAAAGCGATGAAACACCAATTTGAATTTTGGATATTGATATTTATTTCGGATTTCGTATTTCGATATTAGTATTTGCTTGATTTTTGATTATTAAAAATTATACTCCGTTCATTTCCATTATCCGGTCGATACGGAACGTCCTGTAGTCCTGGCGCAGCTCGCAGAACGCCATCACACCGGTATATAGCTTGCCCTGGAATTTCATTTTCCCGACGATTTCCGGCCGGGTGACCCTGACCGATTTTTCATCGTTCGGTTTGAGATAAGTGATTTTCAACCTGGTTTTGTTTTTTATCGCTTTTGCCAGCACCTCCATTTTATCGTCCGCCGGATTGGACTGTTCGGCCCTTTTGTACTGATAGTTGGTCAAAAAGTCAGTCACTTTGAAATCCGTCCAGATGTGTTTCTTCAGCAGCGGTTTTATCAGCACGATGCCTTCCAGCGATGTGCAGCGGCTTAACGCCACGTAGGTCTGCCCGTGGGCAAAGGTGCCGGTTCCGATATCAATGATGACGTTATCGAAGGTTTTACCCTGGCTTTTGTGTATGGTCACCGCCCAGGCCAGCATCAGTGGGTATTGGGTGAAAGTGCCGATTACTTCCGAAGCCAGCTGGCCCTCGTTGATAAAACTGCGGTAGATTTCCCAGGTAAACGGTTCGATTTCGACCGCGCTGCCGTCGTTCAAATCGGCGATGATGATATCTTCGCCTTTGTTGTTTTTAATCAGCCCCTTGACTTCCCCGATGCTCCCGTTCACCCAGCGCCCCTGGACATCGTTATTCAGCATCATGATTTGTGCCCCGGGTTTGATTTTCAGGTCGATTGCCGTGGGCAGATTTTCCTTACCGAATTCCCCCTCAATTTCCCCGGAAAAAACCAGCGCCGGCGCCGCCAGTTTCGCCAGCTGTGCGGCATTGATGGTTTCCGCCATGGCGTTCGTCGTCGTCAGGTAAACGTAAAATTCACCCGCCGCCGGAGTGAAATCCGGATTGACCCGCTGCCGCAATAATTCCAGTCCTTTTTCGCTGATGGTGTTGTTGCGCACCGAATTCAGCAGGTCGATGAATTTCTGGTCGTGCTGGCGGTAGACTTTTTGCAGCTCCACGAATTCCATTTCGAAAGCATCGAAGACATGTGCGCTGTAAAAATAGGGCGTTTTGTACAGCGTTTTGAAAATTTCCCTGTCGCTGCCGCTCACCACCGGCGAAAGCTGGTACAAATCGCCGATGAATATCATCTGGATGCCGCCGAATGGTTTGTTCTCCAGCGGGCCGTTCAAACGCAGGAACTTGTCCACGCAGTCCAGCAGGTCCGCCCGCACCATCGAAATCTCGTCAATAACGATAGCGTCCAGCTCTTTGTAAATCCGTTTGCCTTCTTCGCCATGTCGGAGTTTCCGGACGGTTTCCGGGGTGATGCCGGGCCGGAATTTGAAAAAGGAATGGATGGTCTGGCCTTTGACGTTCAACGCCGCCACGCCGGTCGGTGCTAAAACCACCGTCTTTTTAGCGGTCGTCCCGCAGAAATAAGTCAGCAACGTTGATTTCCCGGTGCCGGCGCGCCATGTAATGAACACTCTTTTACCGGAATTTTCCATGATTTCCAGCGCCTGCTTGAATTCCGGGTTCAAGTCGATTGCCGGGTGCTTCAGTTTCAAATTGCTCATCTTTACCTTAAACCAAACTTTACCATATTATGGGAGTGATTTGTAGAAAAGATAATTGTGGAACGAGAACTTGATCAATATGAATATGCATGAGTTACGCTTAAATAACTTGTTATTTGGGGTTAGGGGAAATGAGGTTGTCTACAATCTCTGGATTGTCGGGGCTCGCCCGACAATGACAATGAAAGAAAACAGCTTCACGCAAAACGTGAAGCTGTTTTCCCCTGTTCGTCGTTCCCGCGAAAGCGGGAATCCATCGAATGTTGTGCAACACATAATGGTCTGTTAATGTGAATACCTGATCTTTATTTAATATTTAATGCGTTTTTCAATATTCTAATTTGGAATTTATTTGATTATTGGATATTGGAATTTGACTATTTGGCTCACCACCGGAATATTTTTCTTAAAAAACTTTTAGTTGTTCCTCTTCCGCAGGTATTCATCAATCCCTTTCACCAGGCCCTCGCGTTCTTCTTCGGAAAGGCGTTGATTGTTTTCCAGTTTCCGGATGCACCCGTCAATTTCTTCCGAGGATATCCTCAATCGTTTGAGCCTCTCGTTTTGCTGTTTAATTGTGGCGTCAATCGCGGAGTAGTCAAGTCCCAATCCCATTCTTTTATCCAAAAATTCCAGGGCTTTCTTATGTGCCGCGGGGTCTTCGCTGGTCATAAGATAGAAAGGCACCGGTATCCAGAGGTTGGACGCCGATACGTCTCTGTTTTTGGCCACCCACAGCAGGTAGGAATTCAAAGTGGGACGGCTGCCCGGCGGTGTCTCAAAATTCATCTCCCGCGATAACTGAAAGGGGCTTAGAGCCTTTTTGATTTTCGGTGAACTGAAAGTCGCCCATGCTTCTCTCGGCGCGGTATGGGCGGCGGCTGTAATCATCCCGCCGATGGCGTACATTTCCTTGACATGGCAGTATTCCTCGGCGACATCAACTATCAGGTTTAAAAATTCGTGCCATTCATACCTGGGAATGGCGCTCCGGAAGATGACCAGGTTATGCTCGCGGCTGGCATAAAATGTGCTTTGGGGGAATTGCACGATGTCATTTTCGATGGTGACCCCGCCCAGCGGAAAGAACTCCACCGGGTCGATTTCACAGAAAGGCTGCGCCCCGAGGCTGTTGATGAGGTAATCCGTGACCCGTTCCCCCAGCCGCGCCGTATCCGATTCCCAGCCGATGACCATGGTCGGTTTCCGCAGCTTCGGCTGCGCAGAAAATTTCAGGGGTTCGGTCATGCTCCTTTATCCTTGTTAAAGAATTCGTCAATATGTTCTTTAAACCACTGTTCGTCTTCTTCGGTAATGGCTTCCTGTTTCGTCTGTGTCACCAGTTTCCGCTGCTCCAGCCGTTCCCGGATTTCCGGCGGGAATTGCTGATAGACGTTTTCCACTACGGTTTCCATCTGGACCGTCATTTCCTCGAGGGGGTTGTGTACAATCGTCACACCCATGATTTTCGCCAGCGTCCCCAGCACCGCTTTCGAGGCTTTGGGGTAAGGGAACGGCATTCTTGACAGATAATCGGGGATTTCCCCCATCAGGCAGATTCCTTCCATCCCCCGTCTCTTCGCGGCGCCGATTAACAAGCCGTTCAAACCGGTGATGCTGCCCTGGTTGCCCTTGCCTTCCACTTCGCTCATTAAAATCGTATTATCGTAGCTGCGCAGTTCCGACAGCAGCGCTTTCTGATTGGCCACCGCCCAGACTTTGGGCTGCGCGCTGTGATGGGTGATAGCAATCGCCGCGCCCGAAGTAAAAACACGCCCGCAGGAAAATTTCTGTGCCACGTCCAGCACCAGGTTCGCCATTTCGTAAGCGCGTTTGCCTTCCGCGTAGGCGCTTTCTCTGGTTGCCGGCTGCTCCTCCCCGATGAAGAAAAGCAGGTCTTTTTTCGGCATCCGCTTGTAGTAAAACTTGCTGCCTGGGAAGTTCATATCGGTCACAATGCCGGCCTGGATAGTGACTTTATTGGGATAAAAGAAATCCCACGGTTCGATTTCGCCGAGTTCTTCCGCTCCCAAAGCCTGCCGCATCGTTTCCACGGTGATTATGCCGACATTGCCAATCCCCGGCCAGCCGACAATCATATCGGGTTTGCGCAGTTCCGGTTCTTGACGCAGGACAATGCCCAAGGTTCACCTCTCGAGAAATCGTTGTAATTCTCATTCTATCCTGAAAATATTCCAGAGACAAGTTGCAAAAGGAGTCTTAGATACCGGATTTATGATACGAAGGAATAAAAAATAACAAACCGGGAAATAAAAGAGAGTTAATAAAAGTGAATTACGGTTATTCGCGGAAACAGCGCCAGTAATCTTTGTGATACGCCTTCACTTCGGCGATCATTTTAAGGGTATCTGGGATTTGACTGTCAATGCGCAGCGAATGCGGGATGGGGCTCGGCTCTTCCAGCGGTACGTTAAAATCTCCCAGTCCGGCAATCAAAGACATCCAGGCATAAGGTAGAATGCCGCGGTGATAACCGGAGGCCACCAGGTCGATTTCTTTGCCGCCGCAGATTTCCGCCATTTCCCGAACCTTGCGGCCGATCATTTTAAATCCGTCCAGCGTCAGCGCCAGGCTGGTCAGGCCGTCGTTAAAATGCGGGTCGGAGCCGCCGTTGCGGATGATAATTTCCGGCCGGAATTCTTTGGCCAGCGGTTCGACAATCTTTTCGAAAACCATTCTATAGGAATCGTTGCCCGCATTGACGGGTAATGGGATATTCACGGTTTTCCCGATGCCGGCGCCGGCGCCGATTTCCGAAGCAAAACCTGTCCCCGGATAAATTGTGCCGGGGTCCTGATGTAAATCCACGAAAAGTACCCGCGGGTCCGAATAGAAATACTCGGCGGTGCCGTTGCCGGCGTGCGCATCCGTGTCCAGAATCATCACCCGTTTCAAGTGGTATTTTTCCATCAGATAAACGGCCGTGAAGGCGACATCGTTGTAAAGACAGAATCCTTCGCCGGAAGCGACTTTCGCATGGTGCAGCCCGCCGCCGATGGAGATTACTTTTTGGAATTTACCGCTCTGTATCAGGTCAGCGGCCAGTTTGGCCTGCCCGATGACCAGCCGCGCGGCTTCTTCTACTTTGCCGGGCCTTCCGATGGGACGGTTGTCCAGCGCCTGGTACTGGAAAAAATCCCCCTCTTCATCCAGCCCCAGATTTGCGGCGCGGTAATACTGCCTTGTGAAATCAATGTAATCGCGGTGGCAAATTCTGAGGAGGTCTTCTTCCGTAGCCCAGTTGGCTTTGAGAATTTCATAGTTGCTGTCCGGCGGGAGCCGGTCGGCCAGAAATTTGGGGAAAACCTGATACCGGTCTCCGCGGAAAGGATGACCGGGTCCGAAATCGTATTCCTTAAGTTCCTCGCGATACAATATGGCAATGGTCATTGAATAATATTACACACCTTACTGCAGATGGATTTCTTCAAGATGCAATGCCGGGTAAAACGGGGGTTATCTATTATTTGTACCTTATTCGATACAATAAGTCAAGAAATGAGCCTGAAACGGGTAAAACAAAGCATTAAATGCGAAAAAATGAACCTTATAATGGCGAAAAGAAAACGCACGTCACTTTTCTCCAGATGAAGCATGAAGATGACGGCGTTACGCCCTTTGCGCATTTTTAGCGTATCTTTTGCGTATGCAAATATTTGATGGGCCTTCTCGGGTGGGCGCGGCAATCTGAAAGCTAATCGAAAAATTAATTGTTTATCGGTTATTTTATTTGGTAATTGTTTGATATTTGGTTCTTGATTATTATTTGGAGTTTGGATTTTGGAGCTTGGAATTTACGCAAACGGGATTTCGCTGTTTTCGGGAATTTGGCGCTTATCCCTTTATTCCGCCTCTGTTCTGAACCTCAGTATCGCAATCACCCCGAAAACTACCCCAAACGCAATCAATACCAGCATATTCAGTGCCACGGATTTGAAATCCCCACCGAAAATCAGCAGTTTGTTAAAAGCGGTCGTGGCCCAGCCGTGCGGCGTGATTTTCGCCAGGTTTTGCATCCACTGCGGGGTAATGTACAGCGGCCACCAGCAGCCGCCCAGCGGTGCCAGTATCAGCGATGTCAATACTCCGATAGAGGAAGCACTACGCTCGGTTTTTACAAAAGTTGCCAGCATCACGCCGAAAGCAGAGGCCATCAGTACCATCAGCACTGAAATCAAAATCACAGAAATCGGTGAAGACCCCAGGTCCATTTTATACGCGAAAATACCGACCGCCCAGAAAATGGCGATTTGAATCAGGCCCTTCGCCACTGTCCCGCCGTAAACCCCGCCCAGAATCTCTGCTTTGGTTGCCGAACTGGACAACAACCGTTCCAGCGTGTGGTTTTGCCTTTCCCGCACCAGTTGTGCCGCGGAAAAAGCCGCGGTAAAGAAGACAAACATCACAAGGTATCCCGGGATGGTATATTCCGAGGGATTGGTCGCTTTCACTTCCCCGATTTCCTGCGTGGTAATAGAAATCAATTGGGCCGGCATCGTCGTCTGGGCCTGTCCGCTAAGCTGAGAGAGAATAAGCTGCGAGGGATTGCTGATGCTGCCGGGTGCGGCGGCCACGCTTTCTGTCACTATCCCGATAACGGCGCTGCTAACTACCGCACGGGCGTTGATTTGGGCTGCAATACTCTGGGCGGTGCCTTCCAGCGCCGCAATTGACTGCATATCGTTCGGGTTGTAGATTACTTCCAGATTTGTGCCGTACCCGGTGGTCACCGCCTGGGTAAAATCGGCCGGGAAAGCGATAAAACCGTCCAGCGTTTTATCTTTGACTTCCTGCAGTGCCTGGTTGTAGTCCTTTATCCAGACGATATCCGGTTGATCGGGCTGGAGGGTGGATGGGTCCTGTGTCGCCAGTGACGCGATAATCTGCGTGCTCATCCCGCTGGCCGGCTCGTTTGTGGCCAGATTAATCACCAGCCGCTGGTCCCCGCCGTTAGTTCCGGTCATCACAAAATTGAACAGCACAATGAAAAAGAACGGGAACAACAGCGCGAAAATCAGTGCCGCGCGGTCGGCCGCAAAGATTTTTAAATCCTTGAGCATCAAATACCAGATGTTGCGTAGTTGTTTCATCGTGTCATTTCCCTTGCGGTACCGCTTTGAATAACAGACGGGCGATTATTAAACCGGCTGCGGTAACCCCGGCCAGCACCGCAAAATCCACTCCCAGACTGGAAAAACTACCGCCGTTGATCAGGGTTTTAAAGGCGTCATTCGCATATGTATTGACAGATATTTTACTGAACGCATAGAGAGTGGTGCCTTTGGAAATCGTGAAGAAAGTCCCGCCCAGCATGGTCATCGTCATCGTGAAAAAGACCCCCACCCAGGTGGCGGCTTCCCCGGTGCGCGCAATCGAAGGAATAATCAGTCCGATGCCGCTGCAGGCTGTGGCAAAGAGCAGGGCTAACAGCAGCGATTCCACAAATGAGAGCGGCGTGAATATCCGGAAGACTGCGTAAGACAGTGCCAGCAGGATAAAAGTCTGGATGAATGCCCGCAGCACGCTGGCCAGGAATTTCCCGAAGAAAAGTTCTCCGATGGACAGGCGGGTCGTAATCAGACGTTCCAGCGTTCCCTTCTTGCGTTCATCGTTAATCGCCGCCGCCGTCATGCTGATGGAGAAAAGCACGTACATTGTGATAATCCCGGGCAGAAAATCGTTCACCGTCTTCGGTTTACTGCCGGCGGCCACTTCCTGAATGCCTACCAGCGGGTTTTGCTCCTCCCGGTTCAGAAATTGCAGCGTGGTGAAAGTAATCGTGGCCGGCGGGATATTTTGCCCGGCCAGCGCCTGGCTGACCTGGCCGGTGATGGCAAATTGCTGGTTTAAATCACTGACCACTCCGCCGATGATGCTGGCCACAATCTGTCCGTCGCTCCCGCCGTTGCCCCTTTCCATTATCGTCAATTGCACGGGTTGCCCGGCGGTTAAATTGGCGGAAAAATCAGCTGGAATCACGAAAGCGATGTTGATGTTGGAATTGTTCAATTTATTTTGCGCATCGGTCAGGGACAGCAGCTGCACCGTCAGGCTGCTCTGTTTTCTGATGTTGGCGACCAGTTGCTGGGCATATGTTCCATTGGGGTCTTCGTTGACAATACATGCTGTGCCGTGAAACAGGCCGCTGCCGCCGAAGGCGCCGTAAATCAGGGCAAAAGTAACCACCGGCAGCAATAATGCAAAGGACAAATCGGCTTTGTCTTGCAGGTACTCTTTGACTTCACGCAGGGCGACCAGAAAGGCTCTTTTCATCGTTCGCTTAATCTCTCAGGCTTCTGCCGGTCAATTTTAAGAAAACGTCTTCGAGTGTTACCTTATCCGGGTCGCCGATTTTACCTTTGAGGCCGTGCGGTGTATCCATAGCCACGATTTTGCCGCCGTCCATAATTGCCACGCGGTCGCAAATCCGGTCTGCCTCTTCCATGTAATGGGTGGTATACAGTACGGTCATCCCTTTATCGCGTAAATTGTAGATTGTTTCGAAAATGTTGTTGCGGGACTGCGGGTCGATGCCCACTGTCGGCTCGTCCAGCACCAGCAGCTTGGGGTTGCCCATCAGGGCGATGGCTAAATTCACGCGCCGTTTCATCCCGCCGGAAAATTTGGCAATCTTGCCTTTGGCTCTTTCCGTCAGTCCCATCAATGCCAGGTTAGACATTGCCTGGGATTTGGCCTCCTTGCCGTCCAGTCCTTCCATCCGCCCGAAGAAAACCAGGTTGTCCAGCGCCGAAAGGTCTTCGTACAGCGCTAAATCCTGGGGACAGACCCCGATTAATTTACGTACTTCGGCCGGGTTTTTCCGCGCCGAATAACCTCCGACCGTGACATCTCCGGCATCGGCCTCCAGCACTGTGGAGAGAACCCGGATGGTGGTCGTCTTCCCCGCGCCGTTCGGCCCTAAAAGCCCGAAGATTTCTCCCTTGGCAATGGTGAAAGTAACTCCCGCCACCGCTTTGATGCCGTTAAATGACTTTTGCAGGTCCTGTGCCACCAGAAATGCTTCAGGCATGAACTTATCTCCTGATGTTTAAATGTCCATTAAAAAGTATATATGATTATTCGCACGGATACAATAACTTGCTAATAGGTATTTTTTATGTATTATTTTGGCTAACGGCTGACAATGACATATAAAAATAAGTAGTTTCTCAATTCTTCAATAGGCGAACGTACGACTATTGTAATTAATCACTGTGGCTTATGCTGTTAATAAACGTGATAAGAGACTTCATTACTGAATAATCTGCCGATGATACAAATTCAGACGGCAAGGGGGTGACACTATATGAACGGCGCAATATATGTAGAAATCAATAATCCGAAGGGAGAATTCTGTAACCCGGTCTGGTGGGATAATTGGGTACGAAAAAACCTGAAGAAAAAAGTAAGGTTATTTTCGAAAATAATCAACGCCGTTGAAAGAGATTAACCGATCTGAGAAGAAGACATGGTTCCCTTGCTTTTGCAATCGCGAAAAATGAAGGTTTTTACCTCCAGGTAGATGGCAAAATGAACCGGGAAGAGATAAAGAGACGGGATTTCGTGCATTAATTAACAAATGGGAAACTATAAATGTAATATTTATGATTGGGTATTGCGAATGTAGTGCGGATATTACTTACTCTTTAAACTCAATCGGCCCTTTTTTGTTGCCGTGCTTTTCGAAGAAAACAAAATCCGATAATTTCTTGCGCGTGTGCACCGGTGCTTCGTTGGGATAGCCGATGGCGATTACCGAGACGAGTTTTTTTGTAAACGGTATCCCCAGAATCCTTTTAATGCCGAATTGGACGTTCGGGTTTACCCAGCAGGCCCCCAGTCCCAGGTCGTGGGCCGCCAGCCAGATGGCATAAGCCGCGATCGCTCCGTCCTGCACCGGGCAGGTGCTTTTCAGCCGGTCGACCGCGACCACGATGGCCAGCGGCGCCTCGTTGAGAAAAGGCCCGATGACGAAAGCGCGCGACATTCTTTTTTTGATTTCAGGGTCGGTCACGACGATGAATTCCCACGGCTGACAGTTAATCGAAGACGGCGCCCAGCGCGCCGCTTCCAGCATTTTTTCAATCATTTCCGGCGACACCGGGTCTTTTTTGAAACGGCGGATGGCCCGCCTTGTTTTAATGGCTTCCAGTAATTCCATAGCTACCTCCGGAAGGTGATATTTTCGCCGCCTTTAAGCTTGCGGTAAAGTGTCGCGATATTATTTATCTTGCCGATGACATTGACCACGCTGGCCGGCCTGATTTCGTTGCCGTGGCTGACCGGGGTTTTTCCCAGGAAGATGCACAGCGCCGGCCCTTCCAGCCAGAGTGCGATATCTCCCAATTCCACCGTCAGTTTGCCGTTCTCTTCTTCCGCCTTGATGTCGACGTCGAAGTAAATTTCATCTCCCCAGAGGTTCGCCTCGCCGCTAATCGGCAAAGCATCGTAGACCATCCGCGCGGTCTTGCTGTCATTCAGCAAAGCATCCGCGGCGATATCCCCGACCACGATTTTAATTGCTTTACTCATTTTCATTCCTTCGTGTTATTCTCTTCTCCCTTGAGGGGAGAAGGCCGAAGGTATTTTGCTCCTGTAGAATTACATCGAAGCAAATATATAGGATGAGAGTGTACCAAATTCTATCTCTCCACCACCATCGCCATCCCCTGCCCGCCGCCGATGCACATCGTAATCAACCCGGTCTTCCAGTTATTGTTTTTCATTTCGTACATCGCCGTGACCACCATTCTGGCGCCCGTTGCGCCGATGGGGTGCCCCAGCGAGATACCGCTGCCGTTAGGATTGGTATTATCCAGCGAAAGCCCCAGTTCCCGCATCGAGGCGATCGCCTGCACCGCAAAAGCTTCGTTCAATTCCACCACGTCCATATCTTTCACGGTCATCCCGGCCCGCAGTAAAGCCTGGCGTGAAGCCGGAATCGGGCCCAGTCCCATGTACGCCGGGTCCACACCGCCGCCGGCGTAGGATTTTATCGTCAATTTCGGTTCCAGCCCCAGTTCTTTGGCCTTGGCGCGGGACATCAGCAGCACTGCCGCTGCTGCGTCGTTAATCCCGGAGGCGTTTCCGGCGGTTACCGTGCCGTCTTTCTTGAAGACCGGGCGCAGTTTGGCCAGCTTTTCCATCGAGGTCTCCATCGGCCGCTCGTCGGTGTCGAAGATAACCGGGTCTTTACTGCCCTGCGGCACGCTGACCGGAACGATTTCTTCCTTGAACTTGCCCTCTTTGATGGCGGCGCGCGCCCGCTGGTGGCTGACCAGGCTGATCCGGTCCTGCTCTTCGCGGGTGATTTTATATTTAGCGGCAATCGCCTCGGCGGTGTTGCCCATGTGATAATTGCCGAAAATTTCCCATAATCCGTCGTAGACCATCAGGTCGTAAATATCGTCGCGGGCGTTGACGCTCATGCGGTAGCCGAAACGGGCCTTGGGCAGGAAGTAGGGGGCCATGGACATGTTTTCCATACCGCCGGCAATGACTGCTTCCGCGTCGCCGCTTTGAATCGCCTGGGCCGCCGACACAATCGCTCTCAGCCCGGAGCCGCAAACGATGTTGACCGTGTAGGCGTTGGCTTCCTTGGGAACGCCGGCGTAAATCATCGCCTGCCGGGCCACATTCTGACCCTGTCCGCCCTGCAGCACGCAGCCCATCACCACTTCGTCCACCTGCACTTCTTTCAGCGCCATATCCCAGTTGTAGGCTTTTGATTCCAGGTCGCAGGCTTCACATTTCAGCGCATCCGGCCCCATGTCCAGCAGTTTCTGACTCGTCTTCGGACGCAGTCCCGCCCTCTTCAATGTTTCTTTAATCACCAGCGAGCCCAGCTGCACCGCCGACACTTCTTTGAGTGCCCCGCCGAAAGTGCCGATGGCGGTCCGCGCCCCGCTGACGATCACGACATCGTTGTTCTTCATTGCGTTATTCTCCTCTTTACAAAACTCAGTACGATTTTTCAACCCGGTTTAGCCGGTTCTATTTTATCAGGAGTCGGCGGCGTTTCGGTATCTTTTTGCGCCCACCGCAGATGTTTAATCATCCAGGGAACAGTTATTAACAGCACAATGATACTGATAACCTGGGCCTGATGCAAGCTGAATAAAAACGGATTGCCGGTACGCAGAAAATCAATCCCGAAACGCCAGACGGCGTAAAGCGAGAGGTACAGCACGAAAAGCGCGCCGTCCGGCTGCAGCCTGTTCCGCAGCTTCAATAATACAAAGAAAATAATCAGGCAAAAAATAATTTCATAGGCGACGGTGGGTTGGGCGGGAATGCCGCCGGTGAAGCCGAAACTCTGCGGGTCGGTGTAAACCAGGCCCCAGGGCAAATTAGTTGGGGTGCCGTAGCAGCAGCCGTTACAGAGACATCCCAGCCGGCCGATAGCCTGCGCCATGATGATGCCCGGCGTCATCAGGTCGAAGAAAAGGCCGATTTTAATTTTGACTAATTTGCAGTAAATCCAGATGCCCAGCGAAGCGCCGAGCACTGCGCCCCAGATGGTCAACCCTTCGCCGCCGATAAGCTGGCCCGGGTGCTGCAGGAAATTAATCACCTGCCCCGAATCCGCCAGGTCAGGGTGCACGATTGCCACCACCGTATTATCAATCAGGTACAGCAGCCGCGCAAAAACGACGGCCGACGGCAGACCCACCAGCACCATCAATAAAATCTGTTTGAAGGAAATCAGTTTGCTTTTCCTGGTTTGCAGCCAGCCCCAGATAATGAGCCAGATACCCGCCAGCGTCAGAAAAGACGCGTACCAGGTCAGCGGAAAGGAGCCGATGTAGCCGATTACCGGATTCACCCCGAAAAATATCATCAACCACCCGCTTAAATTTCCTATCTATACTTTAGCGTAAAAAGGAAAGCTTTGTCCTGCGTGAATACAAAATTCCAAAAGCTACATCAGCTCGTTGAGCTGAGTATACATTTGTCTGCGGCAAAGTACCTGCGCTTCGCTTCGGCCTAACGGCAAACACCAACTACCAGATAAATCCGAATATCGAAATACGAAATACTAAACAATATCAAAAATACTAAATTCCCGAACCTAAAATCCAAATAATGAATAATATATACGCACCCTGAGGCCGCAGACTGTAAAAAATTCCAATAAAAATCCCAAAACCAGGATACCCCTTTTCTCTCCTTTGTAAGAGATGATGAGAGAATTACTAATGGGCAGGGCTGCCCGGTTTTTTCTGTGATTCAATACTTTAAGTTCATAAAAATGAACCGTTAAGTGTAGTTTTCTATTGAAATTAGCCACAGAATAAGAAGTAACCGATAAAAATATATCCTGCGAGGCCGGAGTTTTTCCGGCAGAACTTGAAAGGAGAAAAAATGAAAAGAATTTTAGCAATGTGTCTCGTTCTTGTGTTGATACTGGTCATCGCTTTACCCACTGTGGTTTTAGCCGATACGACCGGTACGGCCGGCGTTAACGGTGATG
This sequence comes from uncultured Chloroflexia bacterium, assembly GCA_963772985.1. Classification (GTDB taxonomy): domain Bacteria; phylum Chloroflexota; class Dehalococcoidia; order Dehalococcoidales; family Fen-1064; genus Fen-1064. Next base: position 30,721 of record CAVYZP010000027.1, on the reverse strand, counting down.
TTGCACCGACACCCTCATTAGCCAGCATTTCAATTACCAGCGGTACTCCTAATGCGTCGACCGGCGGGGTTGTAGACATCTCCGAAACACTTACCGGCAGTAACTTTGATTCGGCGGCGAATGTTACTGTTACTATTTCCGGCGTTGGCGTTACAGCGGATAATGTGACAGTGGCATCGGATACGTCGATTACCGCTACTTTCCATCTGGCTGCCGGCCCTGCAACAACATCCGGAGCCCGGGATGTTTATGTGCATCAAAGCGGCAGAGACAGTACTGAAACCGTAGTTTTTTCCGTGGGCGGCTATATCACCATTACCGCGCCGTCACCCATTAATATGGGCGTAATGACGGTAGGCAGCACAAATACCGGAAGCAGTAATACCCCGGGTACCGTCGAAACCAACGACGCCTCTACTTCGGTAACGGCTAAGGATAGCAAAACAAACAACGCCGGTTATATGGATACAGTCGGGGATGGCAGTGGTACTCTGTTAACTGATAAATTCCAGATTGGTAAAAATGGCAGCGCTTACGCCGCGGCAGATACCGGTATTTCTTACACTAACCCGTCTTCTATTCCGTTATTCGTCAGCCAGCAGGTAGTTTCGGGCGATACCGCGGGTTCATATCAAATCACAATTACCTTTACCGGCTCTGCCAACTAGGATTTATATCTTTTCAATGAGAAGTGGTGAGCTCGCGTAAGCGGGCTCACCACCGGTTGTCTGTAATGGAATTTTCGTCAGTGAATGCAATACCTGGATGAAGAATACCGCGGCAAGCGGAATTTCAAAAGCTGCATTACCGGGTTTTATGAACACCACTGAGGAAGATATCGGAATCTTGATATTTTAGGACAGGACACATGAAGATTAAGTTAATGATCGGTATCCTTCTGGCCTTATCTTGGGGGACGGTTCTGGCCTCCCCGGTGCTGGCAGGCGGACTGAACGTATCCGGAGGGAAAATCGAGGTTAGTGTCACTCCCGGGAGCAACTCCACCCATGTCATTAATGTGCAGAATACTTCAGACGCCGCGATGAACATCGGTGTTGATGTTGAAGGCTACGGGGTGTCGTCGGGTAATGATTTCGTGGTGCTGTCGCCGGCGAATGATATCAGTCCTTACAGCGCGCGGCAATGGTTAAGCGTTACGCCCGCCAGTTTTAGTCTCGCGCCGGGTGATTCACAGAATGTTACTGTTACCGTTAATGTTCCGGCAGGAACCGGCGCGGGCGGCAGATATGCCATTGTTATGATTCAAACTATTCCTCCTCCGGGCGAACAGGTCGCCACAGTCAGCGCGATTGCTGCCAGAGTAATGTTAACAGTTAACGGTTATAGTGTGGACACGAGCAGTCAGGTTACTGGGATTACGTCAACAAATAGTACATCCACTACGACCGCAGGAGTCACGGTAACCTTAGCCGATAATGGCAATTATTATTTCTATCCGCAGATTAATGTCACGTTAATGAATGGGAATACCGCGGTCGCCACCGGTTCGGTAGATACCGGTTGGCCGGTTCTGCCCGGCTATTCCCGGCAATATCAGCTGAACCTGACCGGCGCCGGAACGCTCCCCGCCGGAAAATATGAGGCCGAGATTAAGGTCAATGACAGCTCGGGCAACGTTATATCCCAAAGTACCTTGCCGGTATCGTTCGGCACAAATCAGGTGCTGACGCCCCAGGGAACAACTCCGGTATTAGCAACTACCGGCGTAAGCATGATGCCGGCAAAAGGAACTAACTGGCCGGTAATCGGGGATATTGTTGCTGCGGCGATTATCTTGATATTGGTTGCAGTGATTTTCTTACTGGCAAAAAGACGGACGAAAACAATCGGAAATTAATCAGTAATAATAGCCGATCTTGCCGGTAATTATTCAACCGGAATATTCGGGTTTCTGTAGCAGTTTTTCCTGAGATAATGGATCCACCCACAAATAGCCGGTGAAGAAGTCGTTACGACATCATAAAGATTTGTAAGATATCCAAATATGAAACACGCCGAAACAAATTGATGCCGCTAACATCGGCCATGAACCCAGTATGTAAGAAGACAAAATTAAAAATACAACCGGAGCTATTGCCATGGGTAATGGGATTCCTAAAAATGGAGCCCGAAATAATTTTGCCGTTCGGCCCATTATAAAATATCTGATCCAGGCGGCATAATAGATAACAATTGCCAGGCTCATTATCGCGATAGCGAAAGCTGTAAACTTTTTTGATAATTCGATCGTGTAAAATAACGGAATGATAAACACCGCAATTCGGCTGACCCACTCGGATATCGTCAGCGCTATGGGCGTAGAAGCCTTTGGGGCTGCAGGTTTTTTGGGTAACAACATCCATACCAGATTGGGCAATATTAATAATACAGTGATTAAAACTCCGGATTTTATCGGGAATTCCATTATTTTACGGTGCCTTCAGTTTTTTCGACCACCCGCTGCAGCGGCTTGACCATTTCAACGATGGTCCTGTTGGCGTATTCTTTTCTGAATCCGGGTATATGTATCAGTGTAGAGAAAACATCGACCAGCATCGTGGTTTTCACATCTTTTTGCGGGAAATCATACATCCCGTGTTTTTGATAATAACGGTGGTCGGCCATAAAAGAAGGCCTCAATCTGCCCCAGACGGCGTCCCGGAATAATTTGTGCCCGCCCACGCTCAGAAAAGTCGGCGGATTGCGATAACCCTCGTCAGCATACTGCACAAGTTGTTCCGCTAAATTCTGGAGCAAAGCATCGGTATCCGGCGCATTTTCATCTGTCACAAAACCTACCAGGTCCGCCCCTTCATTTTCAGAATAGGCGTCCAGGACTTGCCGGAGGTTCGGGATCTGTCCTAGCGGGCCGGAAATAACAAACCCGACTTGTTTACCGGCTAAATAAGGAGAATGACCGTTGAAAAAACTGCGGTCGAAAAATAATTTCCACCTCGAGGATAAATAACGGTCTTTGATTGTCCCGGCGAACACCAGGATATCGGCCGGTTTTATTTTGGCGTTAAAATTTTCGGTGTAGCCGTCTTTTCCCTGATAGGCGCAGGTATTATCATAGCCGCAGCGGATGCAGCCCAGGCACCCCCCTTTGATATCGATATCGTTAAGATTAACCGTCTCGACCTCCTGCCGGAAGCTTTGTCGGAATCTTTGCACCATGTTATTTAGGTTTGTGTCTGTTTTCCCGCCGTCGGTCAGAATCAGCATTTTCTTACTGCCGGAATCTATTTTGTTGCGCACCGTGCCCGGGACGTAATTGCTCTTAGTTGGAATCAGCGGCGGATAATTTCTGGCTGCCGGGGCTTTGGTTTGCACCGCCTGAAAAAAATGTTCGCTGAACCCGATTAATTTTTCTCTTTCTTCCGGAATCATTAAATCAGCCATCTCCGGGGAGAAAAATCCGACGTATTTCATGCCCAGGTCATCGCATATCCCGTTAATGTAATTGTGCGCGGTATGGTCGAAGAAATGAATTGAAGTGGAGAGCGATGCCGTATACTTGTCTTTAAAAGCGTTTTGCGCCTGTCTTTCCCATATCATTTCAATAAATCTTTTGTAATTTGAATGCACCAGTAAAAAATAAAGGGAAAAAGCCCACAAGACACCATCGGCTTCTTTTACTGCATCGATAATCTCCTGAAAAGCCGCTTCGTCCCGCTGAATTTTGGCGATTTCCTGAGCGACGTTGAATACCTGAAACCGATGTTCCGGCTTTCTTTTTTCGATGAACCGGATATATTGCAGCGTGACGCTCAGATTGCCTTTGGGACTGCCGTTCAAAACCACGAATTTCATGTGTTTGCTCTCCGATATTCTATTTAATGCCCGAATGTTGACGTTGTAAACATTATAATACGGGATGTTAACATTGTCAACATCATGCTATAATTACCGGTAGAAAGTTTAATTTGCGGCTAAAAAGGATAAATACATTTGTCGAAAGAGCAATATCACCACGGCGACCTGGCTTCCGACCTGATACAAAAAGGTCTGATTATCCTGGTTAAAGAAGGATATGATAAATTTTCCCTGCGTCAGGTGGCTAAAGCCTGCGGGGTCAGTCAAACCGCGCCGTACCGCCATTTTAAAAATAAAGACGAATTGATTTTGGCTATCGCCAACGAAGCTGTGGAGAAGTTCAACGGTGTGCTTCAGGGCGCCGTGGATAAATATCCGGACGATCCTCAAAGCCAGCTTAAGGAAATGGGTTGCGCCTACATCGAGTTTTTTGTCAATAATCCCGAATATCTGCACCTCATATTTTTAAGCGACATCACCGAAAGGCTGCTGGGCGGGCAGGCGGAACAGCCGGAAAATAATGCCTGTATTGCGGATTTTAAAAGAACCGGCGACCCGTTTGGCGTGTTTTTGAAAACCGTCGAACGATATCGTAACGAATACAAAAGCAGCACAGATAATCCGATGAGTCTGGAGGAACTGGCCCTCTATTGCTGGGGCCTCGTACACGGTATTTCCATCATCCTTTCCCGGAAGGAATTCCCCTTTAGCGACGATCCTTTGACTCTTGCCCGCAAGATGATTTGGAATACAACCTTCCCGATTTAATTCCCGTAAATATACTTCAACAACAAAAATTGAGATTTAAAATTATAAAAAGTGAATTGGATACGCCATGAATATTCTTATTTTAAACAGCAGTTACCGCCGGGACGGCAATACCGACCGGACCGCACAATTATTACAGGCGCGCTTGCAGTCAACCGCCAAAGACAATCATGAGCCACTGGTCGTGGACACGTTTTATTTAGGGCACATGAATATCGAGCCGTGCCGCGGTTGCCGTACCTGTTTCGATAAGGGCGAGGAATTTTGCCCGATTAAAGACGATGTGGCGGAAATCAAAGCCCGGATGAAAGCCGCCGACGCGCTAATCCTGGCGGGCCCCGTTTACGTGGACGACGTCAACGGCATCATGAAAAACTGGATTGACCGGCTGGCCCATGTCTGTCACCGCCCCGAATTCGCCGGCAAATCGGCCTATCTGGTCGTGACTGTCGGCAGCACCCGGATGAGTCATGCCCTGCGGACGATGGACACCGCCCTGCGCACCTGGGGTTTTTACATCATCGGGAAAGCCGGTTTTAAAACCCATGCCCGGATGGACAAAGAACAAATCGAAAAATTATACGGTGCACGGCTCACCGCAATCGCCGAAAACATCTTTCTTAACATCAAAGGGGAGCATTACAAGGAAGTTTCGTTTGTGTCCCTGATGATGTTTAAAATTCAGCAGGTGGGCTGGAGTAAAGCGAAACGTGATTCCATTGATTATCAATACTGGCAGAGCAAGGGCTGGTTGGACGGCAAAAAGCAGTTTTTCATCAAGCCCAAAGCGAACGGACTCAAAATCTCCGCCGCCCGCCTCACCGGCGCCGTCATCGCCAAATTCATGGTTTAGTCATTAGATAATACATTCTCCACTGGTTTTCGGATGTGAGAAAAGAGTAAGGTACAGGCAGGGACGCCTGTACAACTAACTTAGGTAGGGGACTCACCGCCCTGAGACATTCGTCCACCTCAGGCGGAAGGCCCCTCTCTCCAAACTCTCTCCCACGGGTGGAGAGAGGGCTGAGGTTTTTAAAATTGGTATTTAGTATTTCGGATTTAGGATTTCGAATTTTCTTGACATTTGATTCTTGAATCTTGATTATTTCGCCAGCAGCCCTTCCAGCAGAATCCGCGCCGCCTTTTTATCCAGCGGCTTATTGTTGTTCCCGCATTTCGGCGACTGGATGCAGCTGGGGCAGCCTTCCTGGCACGGGCATTCCTTGATGGTCTCCAGCGTTACCTGCCACAGTTGCTCGATTAATTCAAAGCCTTTCTCCGCGATGCCCACGCCGCCCGGGTGCCCGTCGTGGATGAAAATCTGTGGCTGGCCGGTATCGCTGTGAAATACGGTGGAGACCCCGCCGATATCGTTCCGGTCGCACAATGCGAACAGCGGCAAAATCCCGATGGCGGCATGTTCCGCGGCGTGCAAAGCGCCCGCAAAATCGAGCTGCTCGGAATTAATCCGGGCGATGGTCCTCTCCGGCAGGTCGAACCACAGCGCCATCGTCTGGAAGGTGTAGGGCGGCAGTTCCAGCGCCTCTTCCCCGAGGTTTTCGTCGGTGAACTGTGCCTTTCTTTTATAGCCGAGCACGCTGGTGGTCACTTCCACCTCGCCCAGGTAAACTTTGACATGCTTCGTGTCTTTAGTGCGCAGCGTATTTAAAATGTGCAGGTCGGTTAGTTCTTTGGTTTGCGTATAATAATTGGTCTGCGCCGGGTTGCAGTAAGCCGTGTGTGTCGCCAAATCCAGTTTCGTAATCAGATAAGTTTCGCCCTGGTGCAGGTAAACGGCGCCGGGATGAATCTGGAAAAAGGCGATGCCGGATTCCACGGTTTCCAGCAGCGCGCCGGTGGAAGTATCAATCAGCGAGTAATTTTCGCCGGAAGTGGAGCGGATGTTGATGTCCTGCGCCGGATAAGAAATACTGGCCGAAAGGAACCACTTGCCGCGGCGTTCTTTGAGCACCCCGCGCGCCGTCAGTTCGTCCCTTTCTTTGGCCAGCGCCTTGCCGAAATACCGTTCGTCGGTCTCGTTCAGCGGCATTTCCCAGGCGGCGCATAACAGGTGCGCCCGCAGGATATAGGGGTTTTCAGGGTTCACCAGCGCATTCTCGAAATTCTTCTGGAAAAAGAAATCCGGGTGCCGCATGAAGTACTGGTCCAGCGGCCCGTCCCGCCCGATTAAGAAGCTCAACGACTGCTGTTTGCCGCGGCCGCTGCGGCCGGCTTGCTGCCAGGTGCTGGCGATGCTGCCGGGATACCCGGTCAGAATCGTGGCGTCCAGGTCCCCGATGTCTATTCCCAATTCCAGCGCGTTGGTTGCGACCACTCCCAGTAGCTTTCCGGAGAAAAGGTCGCGTTCGATTTGCCGCCGGTCTTCCGCCAGGTAGCCCGCGCGGTAGGGCTTGATGCGCTTGGCCAGCGCCGGTTTTATCGCCCCCAGTTTGTCCCGCGTGTATGTGTAAATCAGTTCCGTCAGGCGGCGGGTGTTGGCGAAAGTCAACGTGCGGATATTCTGCTCCAGTAATTCCGCGAAAATGTTGGTGGCTTCGGAATTGGCGCTGCGGCGGGCGGTCTTGCCGTCGTCAATCAGCGGCGGGTTCCAGAAGACGAAATCCTTGCCGCCGTGGGGTGCACCGTCGTTATCCACCACAGCAAACGGCAGGCCTGTCAATTCCTCCGCCAGTTCGCGGGGATTGGCGATTGTCGCCGAGCATAATATGAATTGCGGCGCCGCGCCGTACAGTTGACATAATCGGCGTAACCGTCTCAAAACCCCTGCCAGGTGCGAGCCGAAAACTCCGCGGTAAGTATGTGCTTCGTCAATCACCACGTATTTCAGCGAGCGCAGGAACCGCGACCACTGCTGGTGGTTGGGTAAAATCCCGACGTGCAGCATGTCCGGGTTGCTCAGGATAATTCGGGCGTTTTTGCGGATGTCTCCTCTTTCCGCAGGCGGCGTATCGCCGTCGAAGGTGGCAAAATCGTCACCCTTAAACAAATCCGGACAGAAATTTTCATGCAGCGCGCGCAGCTGGTCCTGTGCCAGGGCTTTGGTGGGGAAGAGGTATAACGCCCGGCCTTCCGGCGAAGTCAGCAGCGTCTGCAGCGCGGAGATGTTGTAGCACAGCGATTTGCCGCTGGCGCTGGGGGTCACGACAATCACGTTTTTGCCGTCCAACGCATGATTGACCGCTTCCGCCTGATGGGTGTACAGGGGTAAAAAGTTGCGGTTTTTCAGGCATTCTTCGAATTCTGGTTCCAGCGGCTTTGCCAGTTCCGCAAAACGGGCTTCATGCGGGCGGATATGCTTGATGTGGGCAATCTGCTCGTGGTAGGTCGGTATTGAGACTAAATAGCTGAGGAAAGCCGAGGTATCCATACTGCTCCTCTAATGGCTATACGGTGATGTAGAAACCGGTTGCAAAAAAACTTGCGGGAAATAATTGTTTTTATGGCGTTTGTCATCCGGCGCCGCCGCATCTCCGTCTTTTCAGGCAGCTTTACTGAACATGTAGCCGACATTGGAAACGGTGATGATGTACCTGGGGTTTGCCGGGTCCGGTTCCAGCTTGCGCCGTAGCCGGTTGATAAAGACTCGCAGATATTCTTTTTCAGCGGAATATTCCGAGCCCCACACCGTTTTCAGCAGAGAGCTGTGATCCAGCACTTTCCCGGCGTTGAGTGCCAATTCGCTCAAAATGCCGAATTCCGTCGGTGTCAATTTTATTTCGCCGCCGGCAGCGGTGACTTTTTTCGAACTGAAGTCAATCGCAATATCATCGAACTTCAATACGCTGGGAACCGAATTAATTGCGCCCCCGGACCGCCGGAGAACCGATTCAACCCGGGCGATCAACTCCGCGGCGGCAAAAGGTTTGCAGACATAATCATCAGCCCCGGCTTCCAGACATTTTACCTTATCTTCTACACTTTGCGCCGTGCTGACGATAATGATTGGCGTCTGCGTCCACTCTCGCAGCAGACCGCAAACTTGTAACCCATCGAACTTCGGCATTAACATGTCCAGAAGGATGATATCGGGCATCTCCTTTTGCACAGCCTCAATCGCGGCTAACCCATCTGCGGCCGTTTCTGTCTTATAACCGGCTTCTTTAAATATGGCTTGCAGATAACGCACCACGATCGGGTCGTCGTCAACAATAAGTACCTGGTATTGATGCACTGCGCCCTGTCCTTTGAAATAACTAATGCCCGTACATGCTTGAGGCCGGACGGTAACGGTTTTTACCCGTGGCGGTCCTGCCTTATTAATTAAATGAAGCTTATCGCAAGTATCCGGTTTTGTCAATTCAAAACCTTGCTTTTTAGTTTCCTGACCCGTCCCACTTGCCTTACCCCGTGTCCGGTATCCTCCAGGCTATTTTTTATTAAATGTTTATATTTTGTAGCGGATTGTTTATGCCCTGTTTATGCCGCAAATGCAACAATAGGAACAGATTGCGTAACCCGCGTGAATATACTTGAGTAGTATTCAGGAAAAACAGCGATGGCTTCAACCGAAAGTAAACAAAAACTCCCGGGAAGAGGTTTCTTCCTCCGGTTGAAAAACTGTTTTTCAGCGGCAGGGAGATCCGGTTGGCTGCATACCAATAAATTACGGATAATCAGCATCTGCTTTGCTTTTGTCATCATCTTTGCCGGATACGAAGCTGTTTATGAGTATGCCAAGCTGCAGCAGGCTGACAATGCTAAAAATGAACTCATTAAGACCTACTCGCAGTCGGTTGTAATTTTGAGCCGGCAGAATAACGCTATTAATAACGCCCTGGCCGCAACTAACTTAACCCTGGCAACCGGCGATTCTAATTCGGCAGCGGCCTTACTCCAACTGTCGCCCTCAGCTGCAGGCGGGAATGTATCTGAATTTGCGTCCTATGCCGACCTCATCGCGTGGCTGAAACAGGATGATACGCATCAACAGGTATATTCAACAACTTTCCAGTGTGTGGATTTTGCGGAGATGATGAGCGAGCATGCCATTAAAGACGGATACTGGATTTTCCCGGCTGTTGATTTAGCCGACGGCCATATGCAGTGTATCGCGCCGATAGGCGGCAACCTGTATGCAATCGAACCGCAAACTAATGCGGTAACGTTATGGGCGGCGAAGAGTACCCCATAACGCCGTGCAATCAATTTTCAAACGGAGGTTTGAAGAATGCAAATTACGCAAGACTATTACAAGGTATTGGGCGTTACCCCGGACGCAAGTCTTTGCCAGATAAAGGCCGCCTACCGCACGTTGGCTTTTCGGTACCATCCCGACCGGAATCATAATAACGTCGAAGCCAACCAAAAAATGATGGAAATAAACGTGGCGAATGATACCCTTTCCAATCCGGTCACAAGAAAGCAGTATGACGTTCCCATGGGATATCATGTCAATGTTTCAAAATTTAAAGTCGGGAACAAAGTAATAATTAATTCCCATTCTCCTTCGCCGTACCGGGGCCGAACGGGGTTGGTAGATGCAGAACCTTTTAAAGATACTTTTCGGTATTGGTATATGGTGAGGTTCGATTCAAACAGTTTTTCTATGGTCAACCGTTTTGCTGAAGAAGAACTTAGCGCGGTAATACCTGAAAACGACAAAGAACATGTATGCCGCGGGTAAGATGATATATTGGGTTCGAGGGGCTCAGGCTCCCGGATGCCGTCCGGTTAAAAGACGGAAATAAATTCCGTCTCGCAGTTCAGCACTTCCACATCCAGCCTGGTCGTTTCGATAAAATCCACAATGCGGGAAATCATTTCGTTGGTATGGCGGTTATCGTTGCTCACGCAGCAGACCCCGATGGTGGCGATTTGCCACATGTCGCCGTTTTCCACTTCCGCCACCGAGACGTGAAATTTATCGCGGACACGGGCGATGATGGACTGCACCACCATTCTTTTGCCTTTCAGGGTTTCATTTTCCGGGATGCGCAGGTCGATTTTGCAGACACCGATATTCATGGTTTGTTCCCTTACTGAATTGTTAGTCCCCTTTGAGTCTTTAGGACGAAATACTTTTAACCGGGGTTAAAAGTACGCCCTTAAGCGCGCAGGTAAAACGTACAAGAGTCAGGGTGAGGGTTTTATTCTTGCTTTGAATCTTCACCGGCCTGGTATTTGAATTTAGCCCGTTCGGCGACGATGGAAAGCAAAGTGGCAGACGCCCCCCGCGGGCTGTACATGCCCTTTTCCCATTCGCTGATGGTCTGCTGGCGGGTGCCCAGCTGCTCGGCCATTTCATTCTGCGTCAGTTTCAGGTGCGCCCGCAAAGCGTGGATTTTGGCGCTGTCCCACTGGGCGCGTTTGTTTTTCTTTTCTTCTGCCATACCTGGATTTTACACGAATTAGTGTAAAAAATCAATCAAAATGTTGACAGCTATCCGTGTTTGGCTTATATTTAGCAGGTGATGAAAACAAAACTCGGGGCGTCATTTTTATTCGTGTTTGTCCTCTTATTTGCAATGCTGGCCGCCGTCATTCCGGCGCTGCCGGTATTGGCTGCGCCCGCAATTTTTGTCTCGCCTTCGGCCGGCGTTTCCGGCACTAAGGTTACCGTCAGCGGCGCGAATTTCAGTTCTTATTCCGGCGACCAGCTTTCGATTTATTTTGATAACACCAAAGTTGCGCCCAATATCGCGGTGGCCGCCAACGGCACTATTTACCAGGTAGTTTTTTGGGTTCCGGATAAGGTCATTCCGGGTAACCATGCGGTCAATGTCGAGGGCAGCACCGGTACGGTGCTGGCAACTACACAATTTTATGTGGCCACACCGGACGTCGTGTTGAGCCGCTGGAGCGCGACTGTCGGTTCCAATATCACCGCCACCTGCGACGGTTTCCACGCCGGGCAGCTGGTCACTTTTCAGTATTACACGGCCGCCGAACAGGATATCCTTTCCACCGCTACCGCCGGCGATACCGGGGAGTGCAGCGTCCAGTTTAGCGTTCCGGCTGGAGCCTCCGGCAGCCATGAAATCATTGCCGAAGACGAGTTGGGGGATTACGCATCCGCCAATATCGAGGTCACCCCTTCACTCAATATCAATCTCCCTGTTGCCACCGTCGGGGACAGGGTGGAAATCACCGGCACCGGTTTTAACAGCAACGACGAGGTTGATGTTATCCTTTACGGGCATACGGTGGCCATCGCCGAGACTTCCTACCGTGGTTCCTTCGACGCGCTTTTTAATGTGCCGGTAATCAAAGCCGGGATTTATTCCCTGGAAATCCAGGAAGCTGGACAGGCCGTCCGGTGGCTGGATTTTACCGTAATGCCGAAAATCACGGTCAACCTCTCCACCGGCAACGTGGGCTCGACAATTCAGCTTACCGGCCAGGGATTTGAAGTTAACTCCCTGGTGCAAATTGATTATGACACCCAGGAAATGACCACGGTCACGACGGATGATACCGGCGCTTTTACCGGCTCTTTTAATGTCCCCATCAGCACTTCCGGACCGCACAATATCATCGTGACCGACGGCTTGAATACCGAACAGACCGTTTTTACGATGGAATCCACCCCGCCGCCCGTGCCGGATACCTATGTGCCCAAGCCCAATTCATCGGTGCAAGCACAGGTGTCTTTCGCCTGGGGCACGGTCTATGACCCCAGCGAGCCGGTTTCCTATTCTTTCCAGATTGCGAAGACCCGGGATTTCCAGCAGCCGCTGCTGGAAGAGGATAATTTATCGGTGACGCAGTTCAACCTGACGAAAGCCGAAGAGTTGCTGCCCAACCGGCAATATACCAGTTATTACTGGCGGGTCCGCGCGACGGACGGCGCTTCGAATGTCGGGGCCTGGTCGGCGGCGGTACCGTTCCGGGTGGAACCCTCCGGTACCCTGCCGCAGTGGGCAAATTATCTGCTCCTGGGCATCGGTGTGCTGCTTGTGCTTGTTATGTCGGTCCGCATCCTGATTGGCGTGCTCTCCCTGAAAACTGAGAAAAAGGCTTAGCTCAGGTATTCGCGCTGAGTATCCGGATCAGCCGGGTGGCCGCTTTCACCATCGGCAGTTTATCCACTTCCCGCAAGGCTTCCAGCATATTCTTTTCTGTGGCCGGATAAGTGGTCATCACAATCGGCACAAATTTCGCGGAAACAGGCTCTTTCTGGATTACACCGGCGATGCTGATATTGTATTTCCAGAAGATGTTGCAGATTTGCGCCAGCACCCCGGCCTGGTTGGCGACACTGAAGCGTAGATAGTAACGGCGTTCTGCGTCGCCGGTAGAACTTAAGACCAGCGGTTTTTTAGATGTGGGCATCGGCATCTGCCGTCCTTCGACAATATCGGCTAAATCTTTGACTATGGCGTCCGTGGTGGGATAAACCCCGGCCCCCGGCGCCACCAGCCCGGATATCACGCCGTATTCATCCTCCAGTTCCGTGCCGTTGTAGGCGCCTTCCAGCGAACCCAGCAAAGAATATTCCGGTAATAACGCAGGGTGTACCCCAACGGCAAAAGTATCGTCCATTTGTTCGATGACGCCGACCAGTTTGATAGCATATCCCAGCTCTGCGGCGTATTCGATATCCTGGGAAGTGATGTCCCGGATGCCCTCGACGGTGAATTCCGGCACTTTTTGATAGGAATTGGTAATCAGGTTGACCAGGATGCGGATTTTGTTTGCGGTGTCGTTGCCGTCAATATCATCCGAAGGGTCGCGCTCGGCAAAACCTTTTTCCTGGGCTTCCTTCAGCGCTTCTTTGAAACTCTTTTCATCCCGGGACATGGTGGAGAGGATATAGTTAGAAGTACCGTTCAGGATGGCGTAAATCCGTTTGAATTTTTTGGTCGCCGCGCCGGCCTGCTGGAATTCGTGGATTAAGGAATGGCAGCCGACAAAACTGGCACGGAAACCGACTTTACGGTTCAGTTTGGCCGCCAACGAGAAGATATCTTTACCTTCGGAGGCCAGCATTTTTTTATTGGCGGTGACCACGTCCTTGCCGTTCTTTAAGGCGGTCATCTGGATGGATTTGGCCGGTTCGATGCCGCCGATAGTTTCCACGATGATGTCGATGTCCGGGTCGTTGACCACCGATTTCCAGTCGTCGCTGAGCATGGTTTTAGGGATTTTCACCGGGCGCCGGGTTTTCAGGTCGATGTCCACAACTTTGGCCAGTTCGAGGCCGTTGACGCCTTTTTCATAAAGCGCCCGCACCACGCCCACGCCGATATTCCCGAAACCGATAACCGCGACTTTTTTTACTGCTGCCATCGTAATCTCTCCTGCCGGATTTTGTGCCGATTAGCCAATATTATCGTGAGATGAGGTGAAGTGTCAAACCCCATAATAAATCCGAAATCCCAAATATTAAAACCACGTTTGTCATTCCTGCGAAGGCAGGAATCCAGTCACCGCAACCCCAATAAATTCCAAACTCCAAATACCAATTTAAAAACTTCAGCCCTCTCGCCACTTTGTGGGAGAGAGTTTGGAGAAAGGGGCAGTTTGTCATTATCGGGCTTGACCCGATAATTCAGAAATTGACGGGGAGTTAGTGCAGACCATGACTGGAGTACAAAGGTAATCAGTTGGTTATTGAAACGTTAAATTAGTAAAATTGCGCTATTTATTAATTCTTCATTAATCTCAATGCGTTCGTCTACTTCATCCAGTAAATCATCATGAGAATAAAGGCCGTGAACTAAATATGTTACAATGCCCTCTGATTTGGCGGCTGTAATGGCAGGAATAAAATCACTATCGCCGGCTACAATAAATACTTCATCGACAGTTCTTCTCGCGGCATGTAATGTTAAATCAATGCCTAATAAAAGATCCACACGTTTTTGTTCATATATTGGTTTGCCTTCAGAATTATCTCCCCTGTATGCGAGTCTACCTAAACGAACTTCAAATCTCGATGTTCTTTGAAGTGCCCGGAAAAAACGCTGTGCGTTGCTGAGTTTCTGGCTTTGTTCGGCGGTAGGAGGGTCGCTCTGATATGGAAGGCAATGGTAATAGTATATGCGTATTATTTCTCTGTCGATACCGGCTTTTTTTACAACATTGCTCAGAAATAAATGAAAATCTACTTTTTGCCCGCGTCGGATTGGTTCAAGTATCTTGTCAAGATATGCGCCATCAACAAATATGGCTACCCGGTGGGTTCCCATAAAACAACACATCCTCAACGTCTACAAGCATTAACCTGCAAACGCTGAGGATTTATACACTAGCTGTATCATAATCAGCCTGGCAGCGTTTGTCAATAGTTATTATACATACTATCTTATTATAATACAATCATTAGTGAAAAATATAAAATTGCTTACCATCCTATTTTCTCGATTCTTGATTATTTCCCCAAACTTCCTCTGGCTTCTCTGGGGACGTACAGATTGGCGGCTTCGACCAGCAGGGCCGTGCTCATCAGGAAATCGTCGTGGCCTTTGGCCGGGTCAACAAAGAAATTCAAGGTTTGGCTGGCGCGGTACTGACTTTGCGCGTTATCTATTTCCCACCGGAATTCCCGGTATTCTTCCGAGTTGTCTGCTGCATAAATTTTCAGACGGCCGGAATTGACCGCCGCCTGCAGGCTGAAACCCAGCATGGTTTTTGAAGGCGGGGTGAAAGTAAACGGGATCACGTGCATCCCGATAGCCTCTTTTAAAAATGAAGCCACCGGCTGCCCGGCGCCGGTCGCGTCCACCACGATTTTCTTACAGCCCCAGACGCCCCTTGTCAGATCAATGATTTTGGAATACAATTCAGTGTGCTTGGTGCCGGTCCAGTGGTAATGCTCGACGATTCGGACCCCGGGCTGTTTCTGAATCCGGTTGGTCGCCGTGTAATCCAGTTCCCCGATGGTAATCACAGTCGAATCGCGGCGCTTTTGGGCAGCCCAGAGTTTGAAATCGTTGATTTCCTCGGCTTCACCCGCCAGGTCAATACCGGCGACATAGATTTTACCGTTTTCCGGCTGATGGATGCGGGAATGCAGGCCCTGTAACTGCGCTTTTTGCGCAGATGAAAAAAATCCCCCGCCGCCGTGCAGCGGCAGCAGGCAATACTGCGTCCGGAACAGCGGATGGTCCTCCCCGAGGCGTTCCCGTTCTCCTTCGACATAAGCCAGATAGGACGGATTATATTTTGCGATTTCCTGCCAATCGTAGCGGAAATGGCGGTGGATACCGTCTTTTCTTTCCATTTCCAGGTTTGTCTGCTTGACCTCTTCCAGCAAGGTCGCATCATCCCAGGTTGTGCCGTAAAGTATGGTCGTGACGTTGGTGGTGCTGCCCATCGGTTTGAAATCCCGTGTGTACTTTTCCTTGGTGACGTCCTGGGCTTCGTCAACTTCTAGCAGCAGGTGCGCCGTATTGCCTACGACGTTGGCCATTTTATCCGCGGAGAGGAAAATGGCGCGCGCATTGCCCATACAGACGGTGTTGCCGTTTTGGGTTTTCCAGAAACGTCCGAAACCGGCATCGTTCAAGCGGTCTGTCAGGCGTGCCATCGAGTTTATTGCCTGCGGATGAAAAGTCGGCGCGCATTTTATCAGGTTCTTCTTTTCGTTAATGAAAAGGCCGAGCAGTGCCATTTGCAATCGTGCCGAGATTTCATTTTTGCCCCCCTGGCGGGCAATTTCCACGGAAAAAGTTATCCCCTTCTGGTTGAAAACACTGTCCATCACCGCCTCCCCGATTTCCATCTGGTAGGGGCGTAACTCGTATGCGTCTAAGGGACAGGGCTTCTCATTTTTTGAGGAATTGCATGACGCCGACTCCAGCGGGTATGATGATCCCTTTGAGCGCATTTTGCATCGCCTCCGCAAATGTTTTCTGGTCTGATTTACTGATGTTATATTTCGTCATTATCACCCTCGCCAAAGCTGTCACCGCCTTTGTAATCATTTGCAAGTTTTCCGGGTCGTGGGCAATCAATGATTGAATTTTCACCCGCATCAATGCAATCTCGCTGTCCAGCCCCTCGACTTCCGTCGCCAGTTTAAAGTTTTTCCGCTCTTCCTCGTCCATCACTTTCATGTAAAAACCGTATTTTCTTGCATTCTTGTTGCAAGCTTGTGCCCCGGCTTTTTTCTTCGTTTCTTCACCCATCTTTTTTCCTCCCGCCGGATAATAATAGAACATATGTTCTATTATTGTAAAGCGGTTTTTGTCACCCCCCTTTAGTGAACAGCGGTCAGCTTTCAGCAGCAGGCGACGGCGGTTTGTTTTAAACCCGCCCCTACGCGCGGAGAGAACTAATAAAACCTTGTCCTTGAAACTTGTCATTTGTCTCTTTATACTGAAGACAAAATCCGGCAGAGAGAGGAGGATGTATGAGGACACATGTGGCAGCCCCGAAACAAATCAACCCTAAGAGTTTGGCCGATTACCTGGAAGTGATTAGCAAGGCTGCTTTTCAGGCGGGGATATCCTGGCAGGTGGTGGAAAGCAAATGGCCGGGCATCAAAGAAAGCTTCGATAATTTCGACCCGGCGGTGATTGCGAAGTACACCGGCACCAAAATGGCCGATTTATTGGAAGACGACCGCGTTATCCGCAACCATCTCAAGCTGGAGGCGGTGGTCTTTAACGCCCGCCGCATGCTCGAACTGGATAAACAATACAAAGGCTTCAAGAAATATTTGCGGTCTTTCGGCAGCTACGAGGAGTTGGTCAAAGATTTGCGCAAGAACTTCAAATTCCTCGGCGAAATGGGCGCTTACTATTTCCTCTATGTCGTCGGAGAAAAAGTCCCGGATTGGGAAGAATGGAGCGTCACCCACATGGCGAAATATAGATAAAAAACAGCGACACCCTGGCTTGTCATTGTCGGACTTGATCCGACAATCCAGAAGTTTTCGGGCAACCTAATTACGAGCGGCGCGAATGTAACTAGGTTAAGGCCGCAATAGCCCCGCCCTGGGATTGCTTCGGGTACTAACGTAACCTCGCAATGACGGATGTGGATGTGTTTACTTGATTATTGATTCTTGGCTCTTTCAGTGGAATCGTTGCTAAGTTTTGCCGGACAGTATACAATAAGGCTCTGAAATGAGTATCGCCAGAGATTTATACCAGCTCCAGGAAGTCGACACGGCGCTTGAAGCCAACCTGCAAGCGCAAAAAAAAGTGTCCGCGCAAATCGGGGAAAGCCAGCTTGTACTCAAAGCCAAAGCCAAACTGGACGAGGAACTGAAAAACCTGGAAAGACTGGCCGCGCAGCAGAAATCCACCGAGTGGGAAATTGACGACCTGACGGCCAAAATTAAAGACACCGAGAAAAAACTCTACGGCGGCAAAATTTTCAATTCCAAAGAATTGGGCAGTCTGCAGCAGGAAACGGACGAACTCAAAAAACGGCGTTCCGGGTTGGAAGACAAATCGCTTGGGCTGATGGACGAACTGGAAGCGCTCCGCAAAGCGATTGACTTCAGTAAAGAAGAACTGGCCAAACTGCAGGCGCAGTGGCAGGCGCAGCAGAAGCAATTCGTCGTGGAATTGATGCAGCTCAAAGCGGCCCAGGCGGTCCACGAGACCAACCGGCAGCAAATCACGGCGCTGATTGACGCCGAAGCGCTGGCGACATATCAGGAACTCAGAAAAAGGAAGGGAGTGGCGGTCGCGAAAGTGGAGCAGGGCATCTGCCAGGGATGCCGTATTACCCTGCCGAATACCGACCTGCAGCGGGCGAAGGGCGGCGGTGTAGTGCGCTGCAGCAGCTGCGGCAGGATTATCTTTCTCGCCTGAAATAACATGAAACTAATCATCAATACCGACGGCCTGTCCAAAGGCAACCCCGGCACCGCGGCCATCGGTGCCACCATCAAAGACGAACGGGGCAAAACACTGGCGGCGATTTCCAAACGCATCGGGATTACCACCAACAACGTGGCGGAGTACAAAGCCCTGATTGCCGCCCTGCAGCAGGCTAAAAAAATGGGCGGGACGCAGGTGGAAATCCGCGCCGATTCCGAACTGATGATACGGCAGCTCAACGGCCGCTATAAAATCAAATCCGCAGGCCTCAAACCGCTGTACATCGAAGCGACGCAGTTATTGATGAAATTCGAAACTGTGTCACTAAAGCACATCCCCCGCGAGCTCAATGCCGAAGCCGACCAACTCGCCAACGACGCGGTGAGATAGTAAAAATAGGATAGTTTCCTCGCCCCTTGAGGGAGAGGATTAAGGTGAGGGGGAGTCTAGGTTTAACACTCGCTTGAAATGAAATGATAGATTTAAAATATTCGTTGGTTATCGAGGCGACTGAAGACCCTACATTTTTTACTTTTTACTCCCCGGATCTTGAGGGTTTACCGGCGCCGGCAATTCGGTAGAAGACTGTCTTTACAAAGCAAAATGGGGCATTGAAGAACATGTCGCGTTACTCAAAGAACAAATATTCGCGATCCCCAAAACCAGTGCTAATCCTACAATCACAATTAGAAACGCAAAAAAGCTAGCGGTAGTAAGCCAGTAATTTTCAGGCATATTTGTAATTTATATCTTAATAATATAAGATGAATCGGTATGTTGACCGATAACTACACTGAAGCTGAAATCCAGGCGTTGATTGCGCTTGATGAAATTGCTTCTCCCTTCAATAATCCGAATGATGCGCCGCATGTGCGCGCGCCGAAAAATATCACCGAAGCCCAAACTTATTTCCGCCGGTTTGTGCTGGACCTGACCCCTGCTTTTCAAACGTTGAAAACAATAGGGCTTATACTCGAAACAAACAGTGAGTTGACTCTAACTCAAGCGGGTAAAAAAATCGCCGATGAACTGCGGATATTAAGGCCGCCGATTTATTACTGGTATCGGGATTTTTATTCCGCCGTCGAGAACAGCCGGGCGTTTGATGAATACAGCCGGCGTGTTTTCGGGGCCAATTTTGGCCAGCACGGTTTTAGCGATATCGGTCAGATACAAAAAATGCTGGATTTACTGCAATTGAACGAGTCAGCAACGGTTCTGGATATCGGCTGCGGCAACGGAAAAATGGCCGAATACATTTCCGATTTAACTCAGGCTTCCGTCACCGGTATCGATTATATTCCGGAGGCGATAGAGCGGGCGACCATGCGCACCCAAAATAAGCGGAACCGTCTGGATTTTAAGGTCGCGAATCTTGAGTTTTTGGATTTTGCGCCGGTAACATTTGACACCGTCATCGCGGTGGATACTATCTTTTTCGGCCGAGCGATGGCAGCCACGATTTCCGGCTTGAACCGGCTGCTCAAACCCGGCGGCAAAATGGCGGTTTTCAATGGCGATTATCAGGAAAATGATTTCTTGCAAGCCCTAACCGCTAATGATTTAACTTATCAGGTTTACGATTTAGGTACGGAGCACGTTCAGCACATGCTTTTAAAACATCAGGTCGCAAAGGAACTGGAGCCAGCTTTCGCGGCGGAGGGCAATACTTTCATCTGGAAGAACCTGATGGCGGAATCATTTGCCGACCTCAATTACCGCAAGCAGCCGGATTATGACGCGGGGAAAAGATATTTGTTCATTATTAAAAAGTCGTATAAACTCGCCAACGATGGGGTGAGATAGGATTAACAAGATAATTCAGGTCAGCTTAACAAACGCTTCGAGATGTTGTTGCAGATATTTTTCTAAAAAGCTGTTCATATCTGGAGAGCATTCATAATAACATCGGTCATATTCCCTGAATTCATCTTCCAATTCCAATACACAAAATTCATTTATATCTAGGGGATGTTTTCTTACTTGTGTTAAATACTGGTCTGCAGCCGCCGAAAGAATATTAGCTTGTTCTTTTGCTCCAATAATATTTAAAGCTTCCAATGTAGAGTTTACTAATAAACGTTCTCTATTTCTAAAAATTTTTCCTTTGTTTTCAAAATATTGTAGATGTCCGCCGTTTTGTACTTCAGAATCGTACCAAAAACTTAACAAAGCTACTCTCTGAATATCATTCATATCTTTATAGTCAGATTGTGTTAACAGCGAAATAAACGTATTCCAGACTAAATATTGTTTATTGGCAATCTCGGCTTTTGATAATTCGAATGGTGTAACCATAGTCAAAATAATATCAAATATGATAACTCTAATCAAGATAGCTGAATTTCATTTTGTGTGAATCTTGACTATACATCATTATTTCGGTAAAATGTGCCTTATTCGTTTAATTAAACCCGGAGGTACAACGTGAATAAGGTGCAACTCACTGACGGTAAAATATTACTGCGTCCGGCGGAAATGAAAGACGCGAAAGAAATGTTCGGCGCGGTGCAGGAATCGATGGTTGAAGTTGGTGCCTGGATGCCGTGGTGCCATGCGAATTATACCCCCGGGGAAAGTAAAAACTGGATAAAGATGTGCCAAAAAGGCCGGAAAGACGGCACGATTTACGATTTCGCGATTACCGATGCCCGGGACGGGACAATTTTAGGCGATTGCGGCCTTAACGACATCAGAAAGTCGGACAAAACCGCCAATCTCGGCTATTGGGTCAGGACCGGCCGCACGAAACAGGGCATCTGCACCGCCACCACGTTACTCGTGGCCGATTACGGTTTCAAAGAACTCAAGTTGAACCGCATCGAAATCCTGGTGGCCGTTGATAATTTAGCCTCACAACGGGTGGCCGCGAAAGCCGGTGCCGTGCGGGAAGGTGTTCTGCGGAACCGGCTTTTATTGCACGGCAAAATCCACGATGCGGTGATGTTCTCATTGATTCCAAAGTAGTATATTGCAATCAATTTACAGGAAATCTTCGTATGATTGTTGTATAATTCTGCTGATTGGAACGATAGGCAGGAATCTGAAAATGGAAAAAATTAAATTTACTTATTATCAGGAAAATGAATTCTGGGTCGGTTGGCTCGAAGAATATCCTGACTACCGGACGCAAGGTGTAACTCTAGATGAACTTAAGGATAACCTCAAAGATATCTATGAAGACCTTAATTCCGGCAAAATACCCCACGTGCGTAAATCAGGAGAACTTGTCGTCGGATGAAAAGGGTCGAACTTGTAAAGAAACTCGGTGAATTGGGTTGTATTCTTATACGTCATGGCGGCAGGCACGACTGGTATCAGAACCCCCAAACTAAAGTTTCACAGCCTGTTCCGCGACACAATGAAATATCAGACGGTCTGGCAAAACATATCCTTAAGCTGTTAGGCGGCTGATAGATTACGATAATTTATCCACAACTAAAAATTCATCACTCGCAACTCAGAACTTGTAACTCAATCAGGCATTTTGATATTATAATTTTATTTCGGATTTCGGATTTAGAAATTAGAATTTACAGATTGAGCCTTCGGCTTGACACTCTTTACCGTCAACAGATACAATAAAGTTTGTTGCCGAGGTAGCTCAGTCGGTAGAGCAGTAGACTGAAAATCTACGTGTCCCCGGTCCGATTCCGGGCCTCGGCACCAGCGGGCGGAAGTAATTCAGTGGTAGAATGCCTCCTTGCCAAGGAGGATGTCGCGAGTTCGAGTCTCGTCTTCCGCTCCATCTTTTTACAGCAATCATTTAATCCCCTCTCTCTAACTCTCTCCCACGGTGGGGCGAGAAGACTGACATAAACGCATATTTTTTTCCTTGAGCCTCCGCTATGCTATAATTCCGCTATGAAGGTCTCAGAAATCGGGGAATTCGGGCTGATTGCGCGCCTCGCTAAAATGGCGCAAAAATCCGCCGGTAAAGATACGGCTGCGTTTCAGCAGCTGCTGGTCGGCATCGGCGACGACGCCGCGGCTTACTTCCCGGATAATGAAATCCAGCTGGCTACCGTTGATTCAATGGTACAGGACGTCCATTTCTCGTTGTCTTACATGTCCTGGCAGGAACTCGGCTGGAAATCCATCGCGGTCAATCTCAGCGATATCGCGGCCATGGGCGGCTTCCCGCGCTATGCCCTGGTCTCCCTTGGCTTGCCGCCCGATACCGAAGTGGAGAGTGTGATTGCACCTTACCGGGGAATGTTCGACATCGCCGGTAAATTCGGACTGGCAATTGTCGGCGGCGATACGGTCAGTGCACCGTTGGTTTTTGTCAGCGTCACGGTCATCGGCAGCGCCGGGGATAGGAAAAGGGGCATGCTGCGGCGGTCGGCGGCCAAACCCGGCGATAAAATCGCCGTCACCAATGCACTGGGGGCGTCCGCCGGCGGACTCAAAATGCTGCAGGAAGGACTGAAATTCAGCCCCCAATATGCCAAACAACTGCGGCAGGCGCATCTTTTACCAAACCCGCGTGTTTCTGAAGGTCAACTGCTGGTTGCGAAAGGCGTCAGATGCGGCATGGACGTCAGCGACGGCTTAATCGGCGATCTGGGCCACATCTGCGCGGAAAGCAAAATCGGCGCCCGGATTAATGTCGATTCGGTGCCGGTCTCTCCCGCCGCGACCGCCTGCTTCGGAGAAAGGGGATTGGAAATGGCCCTGACCGGAGGCGAAGACTACGAATTGCTTTTTACGGCCGGACCTCAAATAATGAATAAGGTAATCAAAGTGATGCCGTGCCCGGTGACGGTCGTCGGGGAAATCACCGCGGAAAATACCGGCAAAGTAAAACTGGTGGGAAAAAAGGGAAAACCCTTTACAATTAAAAAAACAGGCTGGGATCATTTTAATATAGGTTAGTTTCCTCGCCCTTGAGGGGAGAGGATTAAGGTGACGGTGAAATCACCGGTTTAACATTACTATTTGTGGAAACTATCCGGGTGAAAATCTCCTTATCCCGAGAGACAATAAAATGAACACACTAAATTTTAAAACTCACAGCGCGGCAGAAACACAAAACTTCGGCACCAGGCTCGGCAAGCTGGCGCAGCCCGGCGATATCTTCCTGCTCATCGGGGAATTGGGTGCCGGCAAAACCTGCCTGACGCAGGGCATCGCTTACGGCCTCGATATCCACGAATATACGCTGAGCCCCTCCTTCGTTATCATGCGGGAACTGCACGGCCGCCTCTCGCTCTATCACATGGATTTTTACCGCCTGGATAACATCGCCGAAATCAGCGACTTAGGCCTGGACGATTACCTTTTCGGGGAAGGCGTTTGCGTCATCGAATGGGCCAATAAAGGAATGACGGTGCTGCCGGAAGACCACCTGGTGATTAAAATTGATTATCTGTCCGGCGATGAGCGCAGTTTCACCATCGAACCGCACGGCGGGCGCTACGTTAAAATGCTGAAAGAATTTGGTTCCCAAAAGAAGGCATAAGCAATAGCAGTTGTTTTCTAATGAATGGTTAGTTCTCTCTCCCCCCGGAGCGCATTTCACCAAAATGCGCGGAGGTACTCAGGACAAAAGTCACGAGTATAGCGGGAGAGAGCTAGAGAGAGGGGGTTCAGGTGTTACTGGCAATTGATACATCAACCGATACTGCGAGCCTGGCGCTGGCGCATGACAGGACTGTGCTGGCCGAGTTGACCTGGCGTTCCAAACAGAACCACACCACCCAGCTCCTCCCGAATCTGAATTATTTGTTCGGCATTACCGGCACGGATGTAAAATCTTTGACAGGAATAATCATCGCGCAGGGGCCGGGCAGTTTTAACGGGCTTAGAGTCGGCGTCAGCGCTGCCAAAGGTCTGGCTTTCAGCCTGGAAATCCCGATTGTCGGTATCAACAGCCTGGCAATGGCGGCCTACCAGTATGCGGAAACCGGCCTGCCGGTCTGCGCCATTTTCAACGCTGGACGCAATGAGATTGCGACCGCGACCTATCAGAAAAAATACGGCAAATGGCAGGAAATCAGTAAAGCGGACATCGTGACCGTGGAACACCTTTGCAAACATATCGCCAAAAAGACGTTGTTTTGCGGGGAATTTCTACCGGCAGTGTCAGAGCAAATCAAAAGCCTGCTAAAGGCGCAAGCCGTCATCCCGCCGCAAATCCCGGATATCAAACGCGCAAGCTTCCTGCTGGAACTGGGTAAACAGCGCCTGGACGCCGGCGACGTGGATGATGCCGTCACCCTCGTGCCGATTTATCTGCGCCGTCCGCCAATCGGCGCCCCCAAAAAAGAATAGGCGCAGGAAACAGTTGAATAATTCTCCCTTAATCCCTCCCTCGATAAACTCGGGACATTGTCCTTAAAAAGGAGGGAGATTTGATAGGATGGTGGCACCATGATAACTCAACAGCAATGGAATATCATCCGCCGCGTCGTGGATAAAGCCAATAAAAGCTGCAGCCATGTTTCTATCGCTACGGTGAATGCCGACGGTTCCCCTCACGTCACGCCTATCGGTACACTGGCATTACATGACGATCCCAGCGGATATTTCTTCGATGAGTTATGCACCGTTTCGCGAACAAACCTCGACCGGAATCCTCAACTGTGTATCCTCGCCGTCAATGCCGGGATGCCTTTCTGGATAAAGTCGCTGGTCATGGGTAAATTCTCTACACCCCCGGCAGTGCGGCTGGTGGGTACCGTCAAACCGCTGCGTGAAGCGGCTCCCGAGGAGATTGCCGCTTGGCGCCGTCATGTCGCCAAAGCCCGCCTTACCAAAGGCTATGAAATCATGTGGAGCCGGATGCATTTGGTGCGTGACGTCCAATTCGATTCCTTCGAAGCGGTCAACTGCGGTAAAATGACCGCCGGGTTGTTATAGTTTTCCCTGATATGGGAAGCAGTGTGTCACCTCTTTTTAAGGTTTGTAACATATTGACATATATATGTTAAAATGTTAGTGTAGCATCATTCAGGAGGTGTATTTTGACTACGCAAAACAAACGCACCACGATTTATTTAGACCCCGAATTGCATAAAGCGCTGCGTTTAAAAGCCGCGGAAACATCCCGCTCGGTCACAGAATTAATCAACGATGCAGTGCGGGAATCTTTAGCGGAAGATGCCGAGGATAACGCCGCATTCATTGTGAGAGAAAAGGAACCCCTAATTAGCTATGACGAAATGGTCAAAAGGCTAAAAAAAGATGGCCTTTTATAAAATATATTTTCGTGAATCCGTCCAAAAAGACCTAAAGCAAATTCCTCAAAATGATTTAAAAAAGATATTCAATCGTGTATATTTACTGGAAAGTGAACCGCGACCTTATGGATGTGAAAAACTGACAGGACAGGAAAGGTATCGTATCCGTCAGGGCGACTACCGCATAATGTATGAAATTCGAGATAAAGAACTTGTTATCTGGATTGTAAAATCGGGCATCGTAAAGATGTCTATCGTTTCAATAATTAGGTTCATGGATCTTCAAGGACGGCCCCGGAATGGAATGGCCCAAAAGGTTTAAATACGACCCCGTCAAACCCCTCATCGAATCCGATAACCCGGCGGTTTTTTATTTTACACAGCGGGATTTACTGCAGCGCAACGTCGCCGCGCCTTCAGCTTCACTCTGGACCTTACAGATACCGCAGCGGATTATCAGCCGGCAGGAACCCGGCGGCTGGTGGAAAGCGCTCGGCAAGGACGAAGATTACTATTTAGTCGAGACATTCAAACTGCTGCAAACGCTGGTCTACCAATACGAATTCGATAACAGCCATCCCGCCGTCGCCAACGGCTGCGAATACCTGTTTTCCCGCCAGACGGAGGAAGGCGACTTCCGCGGCTTTCTCGGCAACCAGCATGCGCCGTACTATACCGGCATCGTAATGGCGCTGTTAATCAAGGCCGGCTATGCAGATGACCCGCGCATCGAAAAAGGCTTTCGGTGGCTGGTAGCGATGAGACAAAACGACGGCGGCTGGGTCATCGGCAGTCCCGGCTGGCTGGGTATCCCCGATTTCAAGTGGAGCGACATCGCCACCGTCACCGCCGATAAAAATGCCCCGACGCTGCAATCTTTCGATAAGTCCCAACCTTTCGCCCATTCGGGGACGGGGATGGTGCTGCGGGCCTTTGCCGCCTACCCAAAATACCGCAAATCTCCGGAAGCTCTGCAAGCCGCGCAGTTGCTCAAATCCCATTTCCTCAAATCGGACAATTACAATTCCTACAAGCACCCGGACAACTGGCTGCGTTTTGAATACCCGTTCTGGTGGAACAACCTGGCGGCGGCGCTGGATACGGTTTCCCTCATCGGCATCCCGCCCTCAGACCCGGACGTGAAAAAAGCCCTGGACTGGTTCATTGCCAATCAGACGGAGACCGGCCTGTGGAAAGTTTCCTACTCCAAAATCCACAAATCCCCGCTGAACAGCAAGACCGAGGAAGAAAAGCTGTGGGTTTCGCTGGCAATCTGCCGGGTTTTCCAAAGATATTTCAGTTAATAAAGAAAGTTGTCTTAACCCTGAAAAAAGATGACGGGGAGGAGAAATGGATACCGCGAAGCATGTTCAAATTTTACAAATGGCCTATGCCGGGGCGTTGGCGGACACCGTGCTGCAGTTCAGCAAAGAGGGAGTTTTAGCCCGGGTTACTGAAAGAAAGCGTCTGGAACAGTTGGCTACCGGCAAACAACGGCTGGCAGCCTTCGGCATTACCAAACCGGAAGAAGTTTTTCTCAAATTGTCGGAGATATTCGGCTGCGCCCGCTGGGAAATTGTGAATGATTCGGCGGAAAGTTTTCTGGCTCAATCAAG
Organism: uncultured Chloroflexia bacterium; assembly: GCA_963772985.1. GTDB lineage: Bacteria > Chloroflexota > Dehalococcoidia > Dehalococcoidales > Fen-1064 > Fen-1064. The sequence goes on along the minus strand of CAVYZP010000027.1, from coordinate 3,598 downwards.
TAGTTGTACTCTTTGTGCCATCGCCAAAAAAGTGGGTGCGCCGAACCCCTGTAATTTGTATTGCCTGGACCCGATGGAAGGTCTGCTGAAAGCAATCGCGCCGGCTGCCGTTTACACGGTCGAATCAACTCTCTGGGCGGGGATTCAATGCAGGGTAAAAGTGAATATTCCGGGATAATTCTTCATTTCGGCTGCGCCGCCGCCAGTAAAGCGTTCAGTAATTGATGCCCCGCGGCATATAACGGTGTAAAAGCGTTTTTCCGTAAATCGACTTCGTTGGCTTCGTACGTAAAAATGCCTGACGGTGTCAGAACGTAGAACCGCACTTTCCCCGGCTCGGGCAAGGGATAAGCGGTCGTTGTTTCCATTTTGTCCAGGTATTTCGCCGAGGAAATGACGAAATTACGCGCCGCGTTGCGGACTCTTTCGTGCCCGATTCCGCCGATAACGCCGCCGCCGGTGCTGGTATAAAAACTGGCATCGCCGGAGATAAACGCCACGATGGTCGCGTTGCCCTGCGGTAAACTGATGTCCATCAATATCCCGAAAGGCGCGGCCGCGTCCGCAGGATCTGTTACATCCGTCACCCCGACGTTATCGGGTTTAGTTTCGTGCGCCAGTCGCCGCAGCCTTAAATAGGCTTCCAGTCGAGCTTGCGGGGTTTTCGAATCTTTATTATCCTGATACATCTTATCTCATCTTACCATGTCATTGTTTTTAGCCGGGGTAAGAGGTTGCCGCGCCCAGAACGATAAGCCTTGCCCTTTCCGTTATCGTCCTGAATATTGATTCTAGGGTCTCTCTGCCCCGGCGTTTTATATATCCGGTGACCACTGCCGGACGTTAAAAAGGTGGCCAGGTCGTAATAATCGGCGGAATCGCCGGGTTAAGAATCACAAAAATCGCCAGATGGATTAGCAGGTAAAGAGCAATCGCGCCGTAAGACAGCGCCACGCCGGTGCTTAACCGTTCCAGTTTTGCCCGCCGCTTTTTCAAATAGTCCAGCCAGTCCGAAATCGCCATCCCCAGTCCGATGCAAATGGCCGGCGTCGTGGACAGGAAATAAAACACGAAGGTGACCCGGTTCGTCGCCAGGTTAATCGGAATCCAGACCAGGTAGGTTGCGATGAACCACAGCAAAACAAAGGCGGCGGCTTCGCTCTTTTTAATGGCCTTGTAAATCATGTACCCGATTGTGGGGATTATCAGGATTTGTATCGTGCTGCTGATGAACGAAATGTACTGCGGGTTAAAGGAATAAATAATTACCGGCGAATTGTAATCCGGGTTGATAAACTGCGGGTATAACCAGACCCAGGGGCGGCTCGATATCGAAAGTTTCGGGACGGTGAACCGGTTGGCGGCGGTGCTGCTCAGCATGGAATTGATGCGCGTGATGGGGTTTTCAATCCCGCCTTTGATAAAGAAATCGAAAAAGACCAGCAGCACCACGAAGGCCACGGCCGCGGTGACCAGCCCGAAAGTGAATTCTTTCCATTTGTCTTTGCGGAATACCGCCCAGTGGATAAAAATGGCGATAAATATCAGCACGCCGTCCATCTTGCAGAGGGCGCTCAGCGCCACCAGGATGCCCATCCAGATGTATTTCTCGTCCAGGTAGGCCAGTACCGCCGCGAGCAGGAAAGTGACCATGTAAACGTCCAGCAAAGCCAACCCGGAATGCAGGAAGGTCATGTCTTCAAAGGCGAAGAGGAAAGTCGCCAGCATTGTGGCTTTCCAGGGAAATTTGAGTTTGCGGCAGATGAAATAGAAGATAATGATGCCGAGGATCCCGAAGATTATCGAAAAGAACCTCCACCCGAAAGCTGTATCCGTGAAGATATTGATTTCCTGCCCCGGCATATGGGCGATGACAGTCGAGCCGCCGGCGCCGCGTTCGACGGTGATGTTGTTTAGCGCCAGGTTCACGCCGGTGACATTCATCTGCTCGGCATTAATCAGAATCGTCTGCCCGACGGTAAATCTGGCGGCATTCGTGACCGGTATTAAAATACCGTTGGTGCTGTCGCCGCTGATATATGCGCTGTTCTGCACGCCGCTGTCTAATTCCGGGGTTTTAAAGCCGTTGAAAATATAATCCCCGGCCACGATAAACAGTTTGGCCAGGGGAGGGTGTTCGGGGCGCAGTTCGCCGGTCCCGCTGAAAATTGAACGGGCATCCCCGACATACCAGACCTCGTCCCAGACAATCGACGGCGGCCGGTCAATCGAGACGATATGAAAAATCAGGGTCGTCAGGACAATCAGAAAAAGCCCGAGGAACTCCCAATGCAATAAACGCTGCCAGCGGCTCCTGGGTTTCACCTCCGGGATTACATCCGGACCGGTTTCCGGTATTGTCTCCTTCAGCGGTTCCTGTAGTGGTTCCGGCGCTGTTTCTGGCATCATTTTACTTTATCTTTTAAAGCGGGAGGGCCATCAGATTGGCTTTCCATTCTTTCAGCGTTTGCACCCGGGCGGCTAGTAATTTTTCAACTTCCGCGATGTCTTCTTTGGAAAGGACCCAGTCCGCGGCTTTGGCGGTATCTTCGATTTGAGACGGGATTCTCGGCCCGGTGATGGCGGAAGTCAATTCCGGCCGCCGCAGGTTCCAGGCAATGCCTAATTGCGCCGCAGTATGGCCCGACTTTTTGGCGTAAGCTTCCAGTTGCGGCCCTAGTTTCATATTGAGACTGTATTCCGGTTCTTTAAAGCGGGCGCTGGTTCTTCGGACATCTTGCGGCGTTAATTTGCTTAAATCCGGCGGCGTGCCGGTCAGCAGCCCCTGCTGCAGCGAGCTGTAAGTAATCACGCCGATGTTATTTTGCGCGCAGTATTGCAGCAGTCCATTTTCCGCGTCGCGTTCCAGCATGCTGTAAGGCGGCTCCAGGAAAGCTACGGGATGGATGGGTTTGAGCATTTCCATCTGTTGGACGGAGAAATTGGAGACGCCGATGCAGCCGACTTTGCCTTCTTTCTCCAGCTCTGCCAGGGTGGCCCAGCCTTCTTCGATGTATTCGGCGGCGAATGGCCAGTGAATCATATACATATCGATGAAATCAACGCCCAGTCTTTTCAGGCTCATTTCATATTGCTTGCGCACGTTTTCCCGGTCGAGGCGGAGCTGCACCATCCCGTCCGGTTTCCACTGGAATAATGCCTTGGTAGTAATAATCGGCTTTTTAGATAATGTTTTCAAAGCCCGGCCCACGGCTTCTTCCGACTGGCCATGGCCGTAAATCGGCGCACAATCGATCCAGTTCACGCCCACTTCCATGGCGCGCTGGACTGTGGCGATGGTGTCCTTGTCACTCTGCGGCCCCCAGCCGAACTGGTCGGTATTGGAAAACGGCCAGGTGCCGAGTCCGACCACGGAAAGATTAAGATTAGTGTAACCCAGTTTTCTTGTTTTCATCGCATCGTCTCCTTTTTAAGCAAAGCTGGTTAGTGATTTCAGTGAACTAATTTACGTTCGGAACCGGCGGTGTGCCGAATGCCTAATCAAAGCTGATATTGTTTCGATTATAGTAGCTCGGGCTGGCTGTTGTCAATGTGATACCACAGCGTCAAAAAGGCAAATATCCTGATGTCGCCGGCC
>CAVYZP010000026.1:0-169923 GCA_963772985.1 uncultured Chloroflexia bacterium | reverse complement strand
CAAATCGTACCTACGGAGATTGACCTGAATTCGATTTCTAATTCGTTATTCATTTTGATACCTCAACTAATGCAGATTCACAGCAATTTATTACTTGTGTCAATGCGTCTTTATTGGGATCAGGTTCGGTTGTATTCGGGTCTTCACACCAGGTTAATTCCTCGTTGATTCTTAAAGCGGTACAAAGTATCTGGTAATATTCCGACCGTAATTCTGCCGCCATTCGTTGAGTAATTGACCAACTTTTCGAGATGCCCTTAAGTGTTTTTCCGCCCATGCGTTTTGCAATTCACCTGCACAACGAGACAGAAGTTTAAATTCTGCCATGGCTTTTGATTTATCCTCAATAGCGTCAACTTCATCAAGGCGTTTTCTCATTGAATTGAGAAGGGTATTAGTTTTTGCCAAGGCGTCGTCAAAGGCGTCTGCTTCGCTTTGGTAATATCCCATGAATCCCCCTACCGTTAGATGCCGGAGCCCTATCAAAGTTATATTCACGGCCTGGGTTTTAACCAAATGCGACCATCGTTTTAATCGATACTCCTCTAAAACGGGATAGGCGTTATCTACGGCCGCTGCTGCGGAGCCCCAGTCAACAAGCTTTTTAATTCCGGGTAATAGTTTGGATTGGTCAAAGGCACATTGTACAAACCAATCAGAGGTTAATCCTCGGAAATGCGGGCACTCTTCACAGTTAGGCGTTTTATCTTCTAATTCCGCCTTTATCGGGCCCGGTCCCCACCCAGCCTTCTTTAGTTCCTCTTCAGTTCTTTTTTTCTCAATCCCCACTCTACAAAGGTGATGAGGACAAAGCCCAATATCTCCCATTGTCCCGAAAGAACCAACCGGAGATTGTCCTGTGGCCTCGTAGTGTTTTAAGTCCCTGAATGACCATGAATAGGTAAGCGCACGGGTTAATATTTCCAAACGTTTGGAAATATCCTTTTCCCTTGCCAGTTCTACCGCATGGTTGAGGCTTATGCGTTTGGCTCTAAGACAACCCTGGGTTGATTCGTCCAATTCACTGATGGTTAGTAGGTTGTAGATTACCGATTTGTTAAGTCCGAACATTTGGCCGATTTCATCAACACCCATACCACTTTGTTTTAGTCTCGAAACATAAAGCGCCCGTTCGAGTTCGTTCAGGTCCATATGACGTTCATTGTTGGATATGGCTTGTGCATGCAGCTCGGATGTGGTTGCGCCTTCATACACATTTGCCCGGATGCTTTCCTTCCCAAGTTTTTTCATGGCGATTACCCTCTGGAATCCGTAAACAACCTGGTAATGATCACCTTTAAAATAAAGCCCCGCTGGATTATGCTGACCGTTCTTTGTAATATCTTCAGCCAGTAGTTTTATAGCGTCTTCATCGTATTCAAGGCGCGGCTGATATTCACGGTCATTTTCGTTAATCTTGGATAATTCAATTGTTTCATAATACGTAACTTTCATTTAATTTTTCCCCCCATTTTTTATTTCGTTTATTTTTTCCTGGGCACAGTTGAGGCATACCACTTTCAGCTCTTCACCTTTGTGTGCGATTAAATATGACCAATGCAGACGAACGGTAAATTTCGTCAAACAGGTAGGACAGGACACGAGAGCTACGGAATACTCCCAAAATCGACGGCGAATCTTGAATCTTCCATCAATTTACCTCCCGGCCAGTCATTAGAATGTTAAAAAGATATTGATAGCAGAAGTCGTAACTCTCGCAATTCCGAATTCCGGTGACTGCCGCGCCGAATCCGACGCACTTCAACATTGTTGGCTTTAAATCCAAGTACCAAGCGCGGTTGATTTCCGTGGCCGCCATGTGCCCCAGCCATAATGTCCGGGCCCGTTCTCGAAGTTCAGCCAAGCGCGGTTCAAGTGCTACCATTTGGGCAAAAGTCATTGTATTAACTGAAATAGTGTCCATTATTCGCCTCCCAGTTCGTCGTTATACTTCCAGTTGCCTTGCTGAATAAACTCACAGCCGTTTACAAGTTTGAAGTTAACAAACTGGCCTTTGGGATTCTCAGTCTTGGTATGCCAGTTCTTACCCTTCACGATGGTAAGTTTCCCGTCATCCATTGAGAGGTATAACCGTGGCTTCTCGGCGCTGAATTCCTGGCCTCTACCGAATAGCGCTCCCACTTTCTTTTGAATTGATACCATTGCTATTCCGGTAGTTAGTTTACGGTAGATGTTTTCGAGAAGAGCCCCGATCTGGTACATATTCTCATTAATTTCAACGTAGTCTATGATGTTAAACCAGTCGGGACGGATTACGTCAACGAAGTCGTGTCCACGTTCCCGAAAGTCAACACTTTCCCATTCCGTTAAGTCGTCGCCAAAGTTCATAACACGACTGGTAAGTTCCTGCTGCGCCATTTCGCTGGAGAAGTACACAATCTTGAATTTGTCTTTATTCATCCGCGCAACATTGAGATTAAAAGCAGTCTTACCAGCGTTCATAGTCCCCGCAATTGCAATAATATTGCGGGAGAAGATATCAACCTTATTCTGAATTTGGAATGGGTAAGCAATCGGTAGACAGCCAGTTAAAGAGTCTTTTGAAAGCACTATTTTGTCAGTAGTCGCGTTGACGTAACGAATCTTATTATTTAGTTGAGCATCCTTCTCAACTAATCCGGACTTGACTAATTGGAATATCACTTGTCGGCGTAAGTTCTTATCCTCGGTATCTCTAACGTTAAGGTCACTGTCCAGATCGCGGGTATAAAGCCACTGTCCACCGCTTTCGACAAGGTAAGTTTTAATGATTTCACTCGTAACTTTAACGTTCTTTAACGAGTTATAACGTTCTTTGACGTTCGTAACGTTATTTAACGGATTAGCCTCAGCGTTAAGGTACCCCCCCTATAACCCCCCTCATTAAAATACGTATTATAAGAATGGGAATTACGATTACCATTTGATAACGGTCCTGCAGGATGTTTGCAGGCACTATCAGCAATTCTCTTAAAGTCACCGTCGTTATATGGTCGTTTCCCGGAATCCGGCGGGCACCGCTTAATGTCGATTCGCAACTTCTCAATAATGAGTGTTGCGTCGTCACCCTTGGCGCGGTAGCTGCAAGCGCGTGAATATAGCCAAGCGTCTTGACTACCTGGGGGGATTATTTCACCGGCGTCCCCGGCCACTACCTGATCCGCTTCCGTAACTTGATTGACGTCAATGCCAACGTCTTTAAGGTCGTTGATTTGTCGAATCGGGATATCGGGATTACTGCACTTGTATTCGCTTCCATCCGGGTGAATTGACGGCGGCGCCATTACATACCCACCTTCACTTTTAACGTCCAACTGTGGGAATTTGGCGCTTTTAATTGCCTGGGGTAACTTAAAATAAATGTGATTACCCCGCGCCGTGGTCACTACTCTGGTATAAGTAAATAGGTCAATGTCATATTTATCCTGAAGTAATGTGCAGTAGGCTAAAAATTTGTCGTGTGAATCGAAGTCCAGCACTACCAAGTTGCCGGATACCGCACCGCACACAATAGCAAGGTTAGCGGTCCCGTTGGCCTTCCAGTCAATAACTTCTTTATCATTTGGCACTCTCGACTGGTAACACTTCCATTCGATGGCGGCCTTCTTGCTGCGTGCCGGTATCGGGAAGAAGCTTAAATGTTCACTGCGATATTTTTCAATCGCTTCTTGCACTATTTTAGCTGCCATTATTGCCGCCTCCCTTATTGCGGTTGGTGATCTCAATAGTGTCCTGCCAGAATGCCGCCCATGCGGTTTCCGCTTCCGGTGTCAATTTACCGGGCACTAAGTTAAGCTCGACTTTAATTTGTGGTTTCGTTTTCATCTTCAAATAATCCAAGGACTCTGAGGATGCGTTCCCGGCGTGTGGGTCTCACCCAACGGTCATGTTCTAATCGGGTAATGTCGATCGGGTTTACGTTTGCTTGACTTGCAAGGTCTATCTGCCTGAATTTTTTTGATAATCGGATAAACCTTACGCGTTGCCCCTCAGTTAATCCTTCTAAAATAAGAATTTCGCTCGCCATAAATACATATTGTCATGTTGCCGAAAATAATAGAATGACTGTTTTTTGTACAGGGGTACTTAGACAACAAAAAAACAGCCGCATTTAATTGCGGCTGTTTGGGCTTAAGGGACTATTTTAGATTTAAATTACCTTGGATATCCTAAGGCATTATCATATTCTTCGATTTCACGGGATACTTGGGGTGAATCGATACGACTTAGATAATTAGTTCTACTTTCTTCGTTAAGATAGGCCTCAATCGTCCCTGGATTCACCCTGCATTTGTACCACATTTCGGCAGTGTGTATTAAATCTTCTTTGTGAGACATCTCCCATAAACTTTTATTACTAAAGAATTTCGTCAATTTTCGTTTTACTCTGGTATCTTTTTGGGAAGTCATTACCTCTTCAGCTTCTGGGTCTATATATTTTTCAGGGTCAAAAGCGTAAACATTTGTCAATGTACGAAATTCAATTGCTGAACGCAAATAAGGCGAACCTTTGGAAAACGGCGTAGTCATTAATGTTACTTTGGGTCTTAATTCGTCTTTATCTTTCCCCCTATTGAATGAATTAAAAACAAAAGTATCTATCGCGGTCATATACTTAATCAAGTCAACATTTTCACTATATTTGTTTTGTACATCCTCTGGGATGCCTATGTTTTTCTCACCGATCAGATGATCTAACCAATCGTCTCTAAGTGATTGACATCCTGGCGATCCTAACAATTCAACTATTTGCCCAAAATGTTTGCAGATTTCAGGATAAGTATCAATAACGTATTCAAGGAGATACCATGCGCAGACAAATGATTTACCAGCTCTCAGGGAATTGACACGCCGGTCAAGGTAACTACGAGATTGGGGGTTGTTTTCCCTCGCTCGGATCTCATAAGGATTCCTTTGACTTAAATTTTGATTTTGCTTATATTGTTTTAACATCTTTACCCTTCTTTTATTTTACCACCTGAGCAATATGGTAGAATTAAGATACTTCAATTTCGAGACTAAAAGTGTGGTGCAACTGATTATATATTTGTGAAAGCTCAGTACCTTGTAAACAAGGAAATTCGAAATCCTAATCTCCAAATCTTAAACAAACCTAAATATCGAAACTCAGCACACCCCCTGAGTCTTCAGACGAAGGCCGGAGCTTTAGCGTAGGTCCTGGCGGTTCACTGACACCCCCCTTTGTCGTTCCTGCGAAAGCAGGAATCCACCTGACTATTTGCTCATTTGCATTAAGGTCTGCTAATGGTGAGCGGAATAATTTACCGTAGCGTCGGGTTTCCCGAGGCCGCAGCCGTAGAACCATTTTCGGTACTTGACGCAGTCAATGTATACTCAACTTCTTAGTTGATGTACGAACCCGACCAACCCTAACTTCTTATCGTTCACCACTCATATCAAAAAGCTGAAAGCTGACTGCTGATGGCTGTAAGCTCGTTAAAAATAGCGACAAAAACTCCTTGACTGCATAATCATTCATATGTTATCTTATTCTTGCGGATTCAGCGGATAATTTGAGATTAGCGGTATGAAGACGGAAAAAAGGAAACGCGGCGGCCAGCCGGGTAATCAGAACGGCCGTACCCACGGTTTTTATTCCTCATTTCTCACTCCTGATGAAATAGATCAGTTCTGTAAAATCACGAATACGGAGCGCGTCAGCCAGGATATTGCCTTGCTCCGCATCAAATTGCAGTGTTTTGTCAAGAAAGCCCCCGCTAACCGTCGTGTCCTCAACGAGGCCATCAGGTTAATGGCCAGGCGGTTTACCGCTGAATATCATCTCAGCCGGACCGAACGTTCTCAGATGAAAGCCGTTGTCAGAGCTGTTTTAGAAAAGGCTTCAGGAATTTCACCTCTTCCCCCGAAAAATATAGGTGAAATAATGGAATTATTACAAATGGATAGCCGCGGACCGGGGAGAAAATAATTAATTTGAGATTTTTATCGCAGGTCGCAACCGAAGATACTTTTAACCTTAGTGAAAATGTACGAAGCGAATCAGATACAAAAAGGGTAATTGATTTTAACGTTATGGTAACTAAAGCCCTGTTTTAGCCTCAAACCGATGGGCGGATAATTTTTAAAATATCGTTTTTTACGAAACGAATAACAGGCAGCATTCTCGCCCCAACCTCAGTTCCCTCGCCCCTTGAGGGAGAGGGTCAGGGTGAGGGGACATTGTACACTTTGCGCAGCAAATGTGTATAAACGATTACCACTCATATTTGCAACGTAGTATTGACAGCCTATCGCTAAAAGCTGAAATGGTGAAAGCCCCGAATCGTACCTTAACAGCAGAATATCCTTCAAGTTATTCACTCCCGCTGCAAGCTCGCCTCATACTTGATGGGGGAACGGGATCCAGTTACCGCCGCTATGATTAAGAAAGAAAAAAATGGATTCCGCGTCATAGCAGGGAATGAATTAAAATCGTGGTGTGCTTGACACTGACAATGCTATTCTTTACGATTAGGGAACTAAGGACAGCGTTATTTCAGGAGGCATTAAAATGACAGAACCGGTAGCGATTTTTACCGACCAGTTTTCGCTGAACACGAGCACATACGGCGCGACGTTGAATTTTCTGCTTTCGGACCCGGTTTTACCGGCGCCCGGCTCGCCCCCGAAAGTCGAGCGGCAGGCCACGGTTAGGATGAGTCTGGAGCACCTGAAAGTGATGTCCTTCATCCTGCAGCGCTCGGTGAAGCAGTATGAGAACCAGACCAACACCACGATTCAAATCCCGATGCAGATGCTGAACTCAATGAGCATCAGCATGGAGGACTGGGACGCCTGCTGGCGGTAGGAATCAAACTGAAGGGTGAACTCGCTGGTTCATCATTTCAGCGATTTTGATTCCCGGGCGGCGGTAGTAATAATTTTTCGCAGCAATACCGCCCCGGATGGCTTTGACCGGACACCAGTTATAGCAGGCCAGGCAGTTTTCGCAGCGATGCTGCCAGACCGGTTTTTTATCCGTCAAGACGATATTATTGACCGGGCAGACTCCGGCACAGATGCCGCACCCGGTACATTTTTCGTTGACACTGAAACTGGTATCATTGAGATGAATCAACGCATCCATCTCCAGATAAGGCGATGCCTTCGACAACTTTGCAAAAGATTTCTTGTACGTGCCTTTCATCTTACTCATGCAGTAATCAACCAGCATAAAAAACGGTCCCAGCAGGACGTGTCTGAAAAATTCTCCCTGTTTCCGCTCGACGGTGTTCCGGGCAACAATGCCGGACTGTTTGTTCCAGGTGGAGTACAGCATCGCGTGATTTTCAAAGAATTTGGGGAAAGAGTTTTGCGGCATATGGACACGGTATGTGGCCGCAAGCTTCCCGCCTCTCGCTTCGATTAACCGCTTCAAGGATTTCAGAGAATAACCGGCGGAACCGCCGAAGGTGCAGACAGCAAAGATGTATGTGTTTCCGATGTTATCTAATTTGCCGGCGAATCTTTTGATAATTACCGGCAGTTCGGTATAATACACCGGAAACACAATCCCGATTACATCCGAATCCGGATTAATGACATCTTTATCCACCACTGAAGCAATGGGGATAAGATTGCCGCCGGTTTGCGCCGCAATATCTTTGGCGACGCTCAACGAATTCCCGGTGCCTGAAAAATAATAGATATCGATACTCATATGTGATGCAGGAATATTATCATATTAAAATGCCTGATTCAAATTATGGAGATGCTGAATTCAATGCTTGATTTAACCTGATTGGAAAGAGCTTATCTGTTTACACCCCGGAGCCACTATAATCCAATGATTTTAATGCACGTAAGGCTCTAAGAGTTACCCATTTATTAGGTTGGTTCTTCGCACCAAAATTCACCCATGTTTTACCCGTATAGTCATATTCAAGAAGCCAACTTCCCGAGGCATCCCGCTTCTCTTTGATGGTTTTAATCGCTTTTGCTAACCGCGGGTCGCTGCCATAACCTAACCCGCCTAAAGCCTCTACAATCTGCAACAAATCTGTTATATAGAAGACCGGAAAACCGAACTTCCACCAATTTCCACTGGGTTTATCGCTATAGCCGGATGGATAATCTGCGTCCGCGGGATCGGTGCTGAAAAGAAAATCTACCCCGGTATTGATGGCTTTACGGATAAAATGCGTTTGTTTTTTTGCCGGCAGTTTGCTGAAAGCGCGCATTACTTTTGTTCCCCCCCAGGCGCAGGGCAATTTGTTATTGGAGCCGCAGGCGAAGATTGGGCCGCATTTCCCGGCATAATAGTGCTCTGAAGCCTTTTTATCTGTATTTGGCGCAATATTTTCACCGGTAACGGTTTTTGCCATCCATTCATATGCCTTATCTAAACGGGAGTCTTCACAACCCAGATCGGTCAGAGCCGCACAAAGATTGCCTTGTAAGCAGTCCACTGTCCCCGAAGGAAGCCCGTTTATTGTGAATTGCCCATTTTCTGTTAGAGAATGCTCCAGAACATAAGAGCAGGCAGTCTTTATCCGGCTATCTATTTTCACCGAGGCTCCAAGTTGAGATAACAAAATGACCGACCACACAGTTCCAGTGTATTTTGGGTTGTAACCTGCTCCCGGTTTTTTCCAGTATCCCTCGTTCGACATGTGGGCCAGAACTTGCGCAATCTGACCTTTTTCATGCGCCTGTTTCGCGGCGATTACCAATTCTTTTGGATCGGTGGGTACGAGATCACGTAAAGCAAGATACCTCACTCCTGGATTATCCGGTTGCAGTAACCACTCAATTGTTTTGTTCTCTATCTTATTATTCATATCAGCATTATATAATTTATTCAGTGCTGCGTACAAACCGGGCTTTAACAAAATATTTGACTCTGAGGCGGTTTTACCGTACAATTAAGAATGTTACTTTAAAGCAAACCCGCATCATTTTTGCAGGAACGCTCCTCATTTCCCCCTCAAGATGAATTCAGTCGGCACGCTTTTTGTTTCAAAGAGAAAATATTGATGCAGACAAATGTTGCCCAATTACTGAAAGCGCCGGTCGGTTCCATCCGGACCTTACCGATAGATGACGTTTTAACGGAAAACGGCGTGGAATACCGCGTGCGCGGCGAAGTGACGCTGGTGCGTTCGAATACCAGCATCCTTGTGCAGGGCCGGCTGGAAACCCAGACGGAAATGACCTGCAGCCGCTGCCTCAAACCGTTTGTGCTGAAAATCCCCCTGAAAATCCAGGAGGAATTTTATCCGACCATCGACATTATCACCGGGGCGAGGCTGCCCAAACCGGAAGACCCGGGCAGTTTCACCATCGACGAGCACCATATTCTTGACTTAACGGAAGCAATACGGCAATATATTATCACGGCGCTGCCGATGAAACCGCTGTGCAAAGAAGATTGCGCCGGTTTGTGCGGCACCTGCGGCAAAGACCTGAACCTGGGTGATTGCGGTTGCAAGCAGGAAGTAACCGACCCGCGCTGGGCGGCATTGCTAAAATTGAAAAATAGTAATAAAGTAAAGATTGCAAATCCTAAGAAACAAAGGAAGAAAGTAAAATGACACCACTACCTAAACGAAAATACGCCAAGGCACGACAGGGAAAACGACGTGCACATCTCGCCATCGAAGCGACTGCAACCGTAGAATGCCCGCAGTGCCACAGTCCCAAACTGCCGCACCATGTCTGCAAGACCTGCGGGACTTACGACGGCCGGGAAGTACTGGAAATCAAAGCTCCCAAGCCAAAGAAAGCTTCATAAGAGTCAACGTTTCATGGTTTTTGGCACTTAACACCCGATAATTGAGGGGGATTATAGCGCATAACAATACCGCCGGGCTGGTCCCGGCGGTTACTGATTACAGCGCACCCGGCAGCATCGGGTGTTATTTTTTCCCGGAAGATTAATTGATAAGTTGAGTGAGCAATTCTGTAGACATGTTAAACAACGCTAGTTATTACACAACGACCCTCACCTTTAATCCTCTCCCTAAAAGGGAGAGGGAGATATACGAGAAGGAGTGCTATCGCACTCCTTCTTCTGGAGTTTGTACTTAGTCCCAACCTCATTCTTTTCTCAGCGCGTAATAATCAAAATTTGAAACGGGAGAGTAATATGTCTGATATCAAGAAAGTTGCTTATGTTTTTCCGGGGCAGGGCGCCCAGACCGTAGGGATGGGGAAAGACCTTTACGACAGCTTCGATTCGGTGAAAACGCTGTTCAAACAGGCGGATGAGGCGGTCGGTTTTTCACTATCAAAAATATTCTTCGAAGGGCCGGAAGAGGAACTGCGTAAAACCAGCAACGCCCAGCCGGCGCTGGTGGCGGTGAGCATCGCCTGCCTGCGGGCGGCGCAGGAAGTCGGCGGGAAAAATCTGCCGGCGCCGTCTTTCATGGCAGGACACAGCCTGGGAGAATACACCGCTTTGGCGGCGGCCAACGTGATTGATTTCAGCACCGCCGTTTTCCTGGCGAAAGAGCGCGGGCGGCTGATGTATGAAGCCGGATTGAAAACACCGGGCAGCATGATGGCGATAATCGGGCTGGATGAGGCGATACTGGCGGAAGTCTGTAAAGAGACGAACACCGTGATTGCCAACATCAACAGTCCGGGGCAGCTGGTCATCAGCGGCGCGGTGGAAAACGTTGCCAGAGCCGGAGAGATGGCCAAAGCCAAGGGCGCGGCCCGGGCGCTCCCCCTGCAGGTCAGCGGCGCTTTCCATTCTCCACTGATGCAGCCAGCGGTGGAAGGCATGACCCAGATTTTAGCGAAAGTTACTTTTAAAGACCCGATCGTCCCGATTATCGCCAACGTAACGGCCCAGCCTATCACCAGCGGCAGTCAGGTCCGTGACGAACTATTGAAACAGCTCTGCAGCAGCGTACAATGGCAGCGCAGCGTAGAATTCATGGCGGGGCAGGGTGTTGGCAAGTTTATCGAAATCGGGCCCGGAAAAGTGCTTGCAGGGCTGATCAAGAGAATCAGCAGAGAGTCCGAGATGGCGAACATCGGGGATGCGAACGCGGTGAAGGGGCTGGCGGCGGTCTGATGGTTGAGCCCGTGATTTCACCCTCACCCTGGCCCTCTCCTATCAAGGGCTAAGACTAACCGTGAGTGCTTGTTATTTGGAGTTTTTTAGTGGATCCCTCTGTATGTTATACTAAAAAAGTCAGCCGATAAAGAAACGAGGATGTAAAAATGGACTTCACCGGAAAGGTTGCCATTGTGACGGGCAGCGGGCGGGGCATCGGTAAAGCGATTGCGATGAAACTGGCCGAAAACGGCGCCACGCTGGTCATCAACGATGTGGGCGACAGCGCGCCGGCCGAACAGACTGTTGCGGAAATCAAAAACCTGAACCGCCAGGCCACGGCGATCATGGCCGACGTCAGTTCTTCCGCAGACGTGACGAAAATGGTAGAGACCGCCATCGCAACTTACGGCAAAGTAGACATCCTGGTGAATAACGCCGGCATCACGCGCGACCAGCTGACGATGAAGATGACGGACGAGGAATGGGACAAAGTCCTGGCCATCGACCTGAAAAGCGTCTTCCTGTGCACCCGGGCCGTTTTGCGCCCGATGCTGAAGCAGCGCTCGGGCAGAATCATCAGCATGTCCAGTGTGGTCGGCATCATCGGGAACGCCGGCCAGGCGAACTACGCGGCCGCCAAAGCGGGCATCATCGGCTTCACCAAGACCATCGCCAAGGAAGTGGCCTCACGCGGGATTACGGTTAACGCCGTGGCCCCGGGTTTCATTGATACGCCGATGACCCAGGTCCTGCCGGAAGAACGGAAGCAGGCTTTAATGGCCAACATCCCGCTGGGGTACCTGGGCACCCCGCGCGACATCGCGGATACCGTTGCTTTCCTCGCCTCGGAAGAAGCGAGATACATTACCGGCCAGGTCATCAGTGTGGACGGCGGCATCTCATTAGGTAAACTATGAATTTGAGATATAATGGTCTAGTGGACACCTCGACATCGTATATAGTATTCTGGTTACAGGGGTAATAGATGGCAGGTGGACGCAGAAAAGCCCGGAGCATTGCGCTTCAAGCACTTTACGAAATTGATTCGGTCCAGCACGACCCGGAAGAAACACTGAGAAACCTCCGGGAAGAGCAGGGGTTCTCCGAAGAGACTTTTAAGTTTGCCGGCGAACTGGTGAACGGCGTTATCCGCTACAAAGAAAAACTGGATGCGCAAATACACCGCTATGCGCCGGCCTGGCCGATCGAGCAGATCGCTTTTATCGACCGGAATATTTTGAGACTTGCAATATTTGAAATTTTAATTGATAATAAAATACCGGTGAAGGTCGCAATCAACGAGGCTGTCGAACTGGCGAAGAATTTCGGCGGGGACAGCTCATCAAAGTTCATAAACGGCGTACTTGGGGCCGTTAGTGCTAATATTAGTAAAGAAGATCCTTCAATAGGGGGTAAATAAGTGGCAACTGTATTAGAGCGGGTCAAAAAAATCGTAGTGGAGCAACTGGGCGTTGACGAGAAAGATGTCGTCCCAACAGCCCGCTTTGTTGATGATTTGGGCGCGGATTCCTTAGACCTCGTGGAATTAATCATGTCGCTGGAAGAGGAATTCAGCAACTCCACCAACAAAATCGAAATCCCGGACGAAGATGCCGAGAAAATCGTCACCGTCCAGAACGCTGTCGACTACATCACCGACCTGGGTGTCAAAGACAGTTAATCAGAAACGCCGTGGTTAAAGCCATTTTTTTCGATTGGTTTAATACACTGGCGCATTACTATCCGCCGCGTGAAGAATTAGAAAGCCAGGCTCTCAAAGAGCTTGGCTTTGACGTTTCCCCGAAGTCCATCAGCTACGGGCTGTATCTCGGCGACAAGCACATGTACGAACAGAATGCGCGCCGGCCCATCCGCGACCGGAGCCAGGAAGAGCAAACCAAACTTTACACTGATTTCCACCGGATTATTCTGAAAGAAACGGGGATTGACGCGACGGATGCCCAGGTGATGCAGCTGCTGGCCCGGATGTTTCAACTCAATGCCAGTATGAAATTCATTCTTTTTGACGACGTCATCGAGACCTTGAAAACTTTAAAAGCACAGGGTTTGAAACTTGGTTTGCTGACAAATTTACAGACAGAAGTAAATACGATGTGCCGCGAGCTGGGCATCGCCGGTTATCTGGATTTTACAGTGACATCGGCGGAAGTGGGGGCGGATAAGCCGCAGCCGCCGATTTTCCTGAAAGCCCTGCAGCTGGCCCATGTCAATGCGGCCGAAGCAATCCACGTGGGCGACCAGTACCAGAACGACGTGGCGGGGGCGAGAGGGGTGGGGATTTCCCCGATACTGCTGGACCGCGCCGATTATTACAAAGAAATTACCGATTGCCCGCGCATCCGCAGTTTGAGTGAAGTCAGCCGGTTTGTGAAGTAAAAAATATAATTGCGGAAAAGCTTATTTTATCAGCCGATATTCAAACCAATTTTAGCTGTATGAAATTTAATTTTAGTTGAGCGAACTAAGAAAAGATATAAAGATCTATGTCAATTGTAGCTTTAATATCATGAACGAAATCAATAATATAAGGCCCGAAAAACATCGACGGTTTTTCATTATCCTCTATTTTGGGTACCACTCTAAGATGAAAAGTCAAAGAATATTTTTCCCGTAATTCATTGAGTATACCAACTTTATCCTTGAGCATTTCATAGATTATTCTTATTTGGTCATCAATGTTAAGGGATTCTTCGTATCCTGTGCTGATTATCCACCGGCTGTTCCATCTTGGTTTAACATTTCCTTCCGGTGAGAGTTTAAATCGTATTGTTTTAAGTTCGGGATCTTTGATTCTTACAAGTGTCCCTGGGATTTGGTCCCTTGTATAAATTTTAGGTTTTTCATCGGTATTTTTCATCCAGCTTCTAGTTGGCTCTAGATTTAGTGCTTGAGTAATTATTTTAGGGTCAAAATTGTCTCCATAAATCACAAACTCAACCATAACCGTTGTTTTGTCCATCATTGATACCTCTTGAAAAGATAATAATTCTTACAACAAAAAAACCTATTTGTAAAAATATTACTCTTAAAATAAACCATTGGCATATTTTCAAGTTGAATGTAATCATGGATGAGCAATCTTCTGGACTAAAATTGGAATATTGTGCTGAATTCTGCCTCAATCCTTTTTAAAGGAGGGAGGCCACCCGGTAAGCTATGCCCACCCTACAGTTACGGCGGGGGTTGAATTAAGGCAGTGACACATACTGGATTCCTGATCAGGTCAGGAATGACAAAGGGAAAGGCGGGTTTCAGCCAAGCTGAAACCCGCCTTTGTTGTTCTTTAAGCGCATCACCCTTGAATCTCTTTAGTGTGCTTATCGATTTCGGCTTTGATAAAGTCGGCGGTGGTGGCCACCGGGCAAAAAGCGGTATCCACGCCGCGGTGGGCGGTGAAGAGCCACTGGTTTTCCGGCCGGTTGACGCGGGTGAGGACGCACGGCACGTTGAAAATATGGTGCGCCAGTTCCGCGATAATCAGGTTGTCCTCATCGTCCCCGGTGGCGGCAACAATCACCTGCATATTGGAAATTAAAGCCCGTTCCAACACTTTGGGGTCGCAGCCGTCGCCGAAAATGACATGGTCGCCGAAAATTTCTTTGGCTTTGGCAGCGGATTCATGGTCGTTTTCCACAAAAGTCAGTTTATGGCCGGCATCGCTCAAACGCAGACCGGTTTCTCGCCCTAACTTGCCGGCACCGACAATCAAAATGGATAATGGTGACATTTTTACTGCCCTCCTCCAATATCAGTTCGTGAGCCCGAGCATCGCCCTGAGCTTATCAATCGACCGGGTATCAACGGCGACCAGCACGCGGTCGCGCCATTTGAAAACAGAACCGAGCACGGGAATAAACCCGACGCCTTCGCGGGTGATGGCGACGACGCGGATTTCATTGGCCACGTTCAGGTCCCCTACCTTGCGGTCCACCAGGGCACTTTGCACCTCAAATTCGTAGAGCTGGACGCCGGCGCTGCCGACACTGAAAACGTTGTGCAGTTCCGGTGAAATCAGGTATTCAAAGATACGCCCCGAGGTCCACAGTGTGGCGGAAATGGTGGTAATGCCGAGTTTGGGAAAAATTTCCGCCCGGACGGGGTCGTTGATGCGGGCCACCACGCGGGGCACATGAAAATCCTGCGCCGCAACCGAGGCGACGACGACATTGGTATTATCGCCGTTGGTCACGGTCGCCAGCGCATCGGCGTGTTCGATGCCGGCATCAATCAGCGTTTTACGGTCGAACCCGACCCCCTCAATGGTTTTGCCCTTAAAGGAGGGCTCCAGACGTTCAAAAGCCTCCGGATTTTTATCAATGACCACCACCGAGTGACCGGAACTGCTTAACAGCGAAGCAAGCCGTGCGCCGACACGTCCGCAACCGATAATTATAATGTGCATACTTACCTCCTTATATTGTGCTGTTCCGAGCCCGCGCCCGTAAAATGCCTTTACGGGTCTCTTCTGCGGCGAATAACAGGGCACCAAAACCGGTGACGACGGCCCAATCCGTGACGGTCAAAGGCCCGGTATTGAAAATACTCTGGAGAGGATGCCAATAACTGATCAGGCAAATCAAAATAACGGACACGCCCTGCGCCGCCCACAGGCGCCAATTGGAGAAAAGGCCTTTTTTGAAGACCGAATCGAGCGAAGTGCGGACGGCCATGCTGTTGAAAATCTGAGAAACTACGATGGCCGCTTCGGTGGCGGTGATGGCGTGACGGTAGAGGGCGTCATGCACCCCTAGTGAAGTACCCCAGACCCAGCCGCCCAGCAACAGCACCGAGACAAAAGCAACAATCGCGCCGACGGACTGTATACCGCCGAGGAACAAAATGCGGCCGACGGTTTCACGGTTCAGCAGATGGGCTTTACGGGAACGCGGCGGCCGCTGCATCACATCCGCTTCCGGTTCTTCGCCGCCCAGCGCCAGCGCCGGCAGGACATCCGAACCGAGGTCAATGGCCAGCACCTGCAGGGCATTCAACGGCACTAAGGGAATACGCGCGATAGTGGCAAACAGGAACGGCATCAATTCGGCCATATTATGGGAGAAAAGATAAATCACCACGCGGCGGATGTTATCGTAAATTGCCCGCCCGTACCGGACGGCGCGGATAATCGAGGCAAAGGAATCGTCTAAAAGTACCATTTCCGAGGCCGCCCGGGCGACGTCGGTGCCCGCCATCCCCATGGCGATGCCGATATCGGCCTGCTTCAAGGCCACGGCGTCGTTTACGCCGTCGCCGGTAACCGCGACGACCTCGCCCAGCGATTCCAGCGCGGAAACCACGCGCAATTTATGCTCCGGCGTGGCGCGGGCGAAAATAATCTCGCGGTGTTCGGTCAGTTCTTTTTTCAATTCGTCTTCGCTCAGGTGGTCCAGGTCGAAACCGGTAATAATCCGGGTCAACCTTTCCTGCGAGATGCCGGTGGCGTGGGCGATTCCGTCAGCCGTCAGTCCGAAATCGCCGGTAATCATAATGATGCGTAAACCGGCGGTGCGGGTGGCTTTGACCGCTTCAATAACATCCGTCCGCGGCGGGTCCATCAGACCGACGAGTCCCAGAAAGCACAGGCCTTCCTCAATTTCATTCGCCTGCTTGCGGTTGGCTGCTTCCGGCGTCAGTATTTTCCGGGCCAGTGCCAGCACGCGTAAACTGCGTTCGGCCATGGCGTTATTCTGTTTGAAGGCAACCTGGCGCTCCTGTTCACTCCAGGCCCTTTCCTGGCCGTTTTCCAGAACGCGGGTGCAGCGTTCGATAACCGCGGTCGGGGCGCCTTTAATATAGGCGACGTAGCCTTCCCCGGTTTTCTGAATGGAGGACATCCGCATGCGGCCGGAATCGAACGGCAGCAGCGCAAACCGGGGATATTTTTTCGCCAGCTCGTCGGCAGTCAAACCGACCTTAGCGGCGGCGGTGAGCAGTGCCCCTTCGGTCGGGTCGCCGATGACTTTCCATTCTTCCCCGGCATCCTGAGGGGGTACCAGTCGCGCCGTTGTGCAGAGCGCGGCGCATTTTACCGCTTCCTGCAGCGAGTCATCCAGGACATCTATTTTTTTTCCTTTGGTATCTTCAATATTGCCTTTGGGAGTATAACCCGTGCCGGTTACACGGTACTCTTTGCGATCAACATACATCGCGACCATGGTCATTTGGCCGCGGGTCAGGGTACCGGTTTTATCGGTGCAAATCACGGTCGTGGCGCCCAGTGTTTCCAGCGTGGACAGCCGCTTGATGAGCACTTTCCCTTTAGCCATGTAAGAAACGCCCAGGGCCAGGGAAACGGTCAAAGTCGCCGGCATCCCTTCCGGAACCAGCGCCACCATCACGCCCAGGGCGAACAGCAGGTTTTCAATCAATGTCAGGCCCAGGAAATGGCCGATGGCAAACATCACCAGACCGATGGCAATGGCAGCGATGGAGACCATTTTTGCCATCGTAGCCAGTTCAAGCTGCATCGGGCTGAGCCTTTCTTTAACCTGCGAGCTGAGGCGGTAAACGTGCCCGAACTGGGTATTCAACCCGGTCCCATACACAATGCCGACGCCGGTACCCCGGGAAACGGTAGTGCTCATGAATACAAGGTTCGGGAGTTCTGTTTCGGAGAGGAGAGTTTCCAGCACAGGGTCGGCGGTTTTACGCACCGGCGTGCTTTCGCCGGTTAGGCTGATTTCGCTGGTGGACAACTCGTAAGCACGCACCAGCCGGGCATCCGCGGGGACATCGTCGCCCTCTTCTAAAAGGATAATATCACCGGGCACCAGCTCGGTGGTGGGAATGACGACCTCGCCGCCGTCCCGAAGAACGCGGGCATTATGCGGCACCAGTTTCTGCAGCATGGATGTGGCCCGCTCCGCCATATAGCCCTGCACGAACCCGATGGTTGCATTCAGCAGGACCACGCAGAGGATGGCGATGCATACTTTCAATGAGTAAACGTCGTGGCCGCCGAGGATGTAGGCGATAAAGGAAATGCCGGCGGCGATTAACAGCAAAACGGCAAATAAATCGCGGAACTGCAGCAGAAATTTTTTCCAGATGGGCGGCGTGGGCAGCTGCGGCAGGAAGTTAGTCCCGAATTGCGCCCGGATTTCGGCTGCTCTGGCGGTGGTTAAGCCTTTCTGGCTGCTGTTGAGCTTTTTGTAAGCATCATCCGCAGAAAGCTGCGCGATTTCGCGCGGGGCAACTAATTTTGCATCCGGCTTGTCCATCTCTAATGTCCTATGTTATCATGATTCAACTCATTATTACACTGCATTGTTTCGGATATGTTAACCCAGCGTAACGGCAGCAGGCGGCGCCGGATTGTAAGAAAGTCGGGGTTTCGGCTATAATAAGTAGCGTAGAACTCATGGTGAGTGTAGCCCAGCGGTCAAGGCGTCAGGTTGTGGCCCTGAAGATCGAGGGTTCGATCCCCTCCACTCACCCCAAAACCACCAAAGTGGAAAATCCCAAGCTCCAATAACCAAATTCCAACAAAATCCAAAATTACAAATTACCAGAATCAAGTTTTCCATGTTTTTAATCCTTACAAAATTAGCGATGGAAGATAAATCCCTCTGTATCTGAGGTTCTCCGAAAAGAGATATTAGAAATGAATTTTATGGATTCCCGCTTGCGCGGTACGTTACGACTGCGGTCAATACATTTTGACTGAAAGTCAAAAGTACCTTCAGTTGCGGCTTTCGGAGTATTTCACTTTAAGGCTCAAGAATGACAAACCGTGGAAAACAGCTTCAAGCAAAGCTTGAAGCTGTTTTCTTTTCATTGTCATTGTCGGGCTTGACCCGACAATCCAGAGATTTCAGACGGCATTAGAGTTCCCTATTAAATCAATTATTTTCTTAATTACTACAACATTTTTAGTGATCTGCCAGCTCGAAAAAGTCAGTATCGCTGCTTAAGCAACGCATAAGCACGATGCGTCTTTGACAACGCTGTTAGCCGTGCACTAATATACTAATAAAACATCGGAGGCTATCATCATGAAATTAGGCTGCAGTTCCGTATTATTCAATCAGGTCGACCTTTACGGCGCATTACAGCACATCTCGTGGGCCGGTTACGAAGGCGCCGAGCTGGCAATCATGGGCAACCACTGCCGGCACATTGAATTAATCACTAAACAATCCTATGTCGACGAAATCAAGTGGACCGCGAAGAAGCATAATTTAGGGTTGTTCGCGATTCACGCCGATGTCGGATTCGGACCGGGTGAGGATAAAATCACCTCAATGCAGACCCTTTTTGACCTCGCAGCTAAAATCGGGGTGCCCATCGTGACGATGCGCGCCAAGGGCAAATCCGACGATAAAGAAGCGACCAAAGAGGAATTTAAATACCTGCGCCGCATGGGTGAAGAAGCCCACAGCCGCGGCATTACCCTGGCGATTAAACCGCATGTCGGGGCTTCGGTTTACAACACCGCCACGATGGTGCAAATGATGACCGAGATTGACATTCCCGGGCTGGGCGCCAACTTGGACACGCTGCATATCTTCCGGGCCAGAGAAGACGCTTCGGATACGATTAAAAAGCTCGGCAAGAAAATCGTGCATGTACACTTGCGCGAATATCCCGATGTCGAGGACCGGCAGCATTACGAGTGCAAAGCGGAGGAAGAAATTGCCGGCCGCGGCGGCGTCAATTTCCCGAAAATTCTGAAGGGCCTGAAAGCCGTCGGCTACGAAGGTCCCATCGACCTCGATGTCATCGGCGCTTTTACCTATCCGTTATCCCGCCAGATGGGCATCGCCGCCGAGACCAGAGGCTACATCAACCGCTGTCTGCAGGAATTGAAATAGTTTAATAATCAGGTCATTACTTAAAGCCGCAGGGTTTTAAACAGTAAAACTGTTCAACCTGCGGCTTTTTGTTTTGGTAAAACCCCAGGTTTATTGGGGGCCTTAAAAATGTTAAGCTTAGTCTGAAACTGAGTACTGGTATAGTCGAAAGGAGGAATGTTTTCATGAGCGAGAAAAAACCGGTAAATCGCCCCGCTCCCGAAGTTTGTCCCCCCTGGCTCTGTTTCACCTTTGATAACTTCCTGAGAAGGATGGTGCAGAATCCCGGCCGCATCCTGCGGCCGTATATCAAGCCGGGCTGGACGGCGCTGGATGTGGGGCCGGGGATGGGTTATTTCACCATCACGATGGCGAAATTGGTCGGGAACAGCGGAAAAGTGATTGCCGCCGACCTGCAGCCGCAAATGCTGGCAGGGGTACGACGCCGGGCGGTTAAAGCCGGATTGCAGGACCGCATCATACTGCATCAAAGCACGGCGGACAGTCTCGGCATCAGTGAACCGGCGGATTTCTGCCTGACTTTCTGGATGGTACATGAAGTCCCAAACCGCGCTCATTTTATTAACGAAATCGCAGCAGCACTAAAACCAGGCGGATTATGGCTGATATCTGAACCAGAGTTTCATGTTTCGAAAGCGAACTTTACTCAAACGCTGGAACTGGCAAAAACCGCCGGATTATCGGTAATCGAACGCCCGAAGATATTTATGAGTAATGCTGTTCTATTAAAAAAATAACCCGTTTTTTTGACCTGAATAATGTAATATTAAATCCGCTCAATCTTTCCCTGCTATATTTTTAAAATCAGGCGCTTTCCTTGCCTGCCAAAAGGCACAAAAGTTACAGCTTTTCTGACTTAAAAGCATTATCCTTATAAATTAGCGAAGGGAATTCCGCGAGGGGGAGTCAAATATGGCAGAAAATAACGGCACAACTATAATCGTCATGAGCGGCGATATGGATAAAGTAATGGCCGCTTTCAATATCGCAATCGGCGCGGCTTCAATGGGTAAAGAAACCAACATGTTCTTCACTTTCTGGGGGTTGAAGGCTATCCAGAAAGGCAACTTCACGGGCAAGAGCTTCTTCGGGCGGATGATGGGGTTCATGAACCGCGGCGGGATTAACCGCATCGGTCCGTCACAGTTTAACTTCTGGGGCCTCGGCCGGTGGATGTTTAAGAAAATGATGAAGAACCACCACATTACACCACTGGAAGAACTGCGGAAAGCGGCGATGGACCTGGGAGTAAAATTCCATCCCTGCCAGATGAGCATGGAAGTGATGGAAATCAGCGCCGAAGACCTGATTCCCGGGGTTGAGGGAGTCTGCGGGGTGGCTTCCATGCTGGAAATGGCCGACCGCTCGAAACAAACGCTTTTTATCTAAATAGCTGATTCACCTCAAACAGATACTTCATCCAAAACACTATCTGCCCCCAATGCTTAAATCTTTGTTTTTTCCATTCGGAAAAGAGTAAACTTAGGATGATAATTCATCACGAAGCTGGCAGGCAGGGATTTGTCCGGAAAATCTGGGGAAATATTCGATAGGGCTTTAGTTGAAGCGCCGGCATTTTCTTTGTTGTCGGAATTAGCCCGTTGGCTGAAAAACCGGGAGCCTCACGCATACCTGGTGGGCGGATTAATCCGGGATGCGCTGCTGGGGCGGGAGACGGCGGATATCGATATTGCCGTCGCTGCCGATGTTCCGGAAATCGGCCCGCCGCTAGCCGAAGCGCTGTACGGCAAGTTCATCATGCTGGATGCAGTGAACAGTATCGGCCGGATTATCCTGCCGGACTGGACGATTGACATCGCTGCATTTACCGGCAAAATCGAAGACGACTTGAAAAGGCGCGATTTTACCATCAATGCCATGGCCGTTGATTTACAACAGCTGACAGCCGAAAGCCAGGATGCCATGCTGATTGACCCCTTCGGCGGGCGGCTTGATTTGGACCGCGGGCTAATCAGAATGGTCACTCCCACCATTTTCCGGGACGACCCGGTGCGCCTGCTACGGGCAGTGCGCCTGGCGGCAGAGCTCGATTTCACCATAGAAAAAGAGGCTGAAATCGAAATTGAACAGGCCGCGCCGCTGATTGCCGCAGTACCCGGCGAAAGGGTGCGGGAAGAGCTTTTACGCCTGCTCAATGCCTCACACGGCGGGCAGGTTCTGGCCGATATGGAAAATTGGGGATTATTAACCGCTTTAATACCGGAATTGCGGCCGCTAAAAGGCGTGGCACAGCCGAAAGAACACCACTGGGACGTTTTCGAGCATTCGCTCAAGACCGTCAGCGCCGTGGATTTCATCCTGCATCAGGGAGTCTGGGAATATCAGGACCGGAATATCCTGGCACTCGTACCCTGGAATGAAACAATCGCGGAATATTTCGACCGGGCAGTGAGCAGCGGCAGCACTCGCCGGTCGCTGTTGAAATTAGCCGCGCTGCTGCACGATATCGCCAAACCGCAGACCAAAGCTTCCGATGAGAACGGCAAGATGCGTTTTCTGGGGCACCCGGAAACGGGGGCGGAGGTGGTGGAAAGTGTGCTGGAGAGGTTGAGGTTCAGCGCTAAAGAAGTCCGCCTCGTCACGTTAATGGTGCAGCATCACATGCGGCCCACGCAGCTGAGCCAGGATGCGATGCCGACGCAGCGGGCGATTTACCGCTACTTCCGGGATGCGGGCGACGCCGGTATCGACACGCTGTACCTGAGCCTGGCGGACCATCTGGCCGCGCGCGGCCCCGGATTATTGCCGGACCAGTGGGAGGCCCATACCGCGCAGGTGGCCCATGTTTTACAGGCACATTTCCAGCAGAAAATGACGGAACCGGTGCGGTTGATTGACGGTAACGATTTAATCAATGTTTTCGGGATGAAGCCGGGGGTGGAAATGGGCGCGCTGCTGGAAGAAATCAAAGAAGCGCAGGCGGCCGGGGAACTGACGGACCGGGCCGCGGCAATGGAATACGCGAGAAAACACCTATCCGATATGACCGACAAATGATTTGTCAGCGTCCTCCGGTGAGAATGTTATAATAGTGCCATGACGTTTCCGGCATTGAGCTACTATCAGCAGACTTTTTTGCGCCTCACCCTGAAAGAAGAAATTATCTCCGCCCGGGAATTCGAGGACTGCCGGTTTGAAGCCTGCAGTTTTGCCTCCTGTACGTTCGACAAAGTGAAGTTCATCAATTGCGATTTCGACGGGTGTTTTATGAGCGTCATCAGGTCTTCGAGGAGCCGGTTCCTGGAAGTGAAATTCACCAGGTGCAAGGCGCTCGGCTTCAACTGGTCGAAAACCGATGCCGTCCGCGATTTGTCTTTCAACGAATGCCAGCTCAACTATTCCGATTTCAGCTACCTGAAAATACCGGGCATCAAAATATTGGGCTGCGAAGCGAAAGAGGTCGATTTTACGGAGGCGGACTTGACCGGCGCCGATTTGCAAAATACCGATTTCGAAAACAGCCGTTTTTATAACACCAATCTGTCTGCCGCGGATTTGCGAGGAGCACGGAATTTCTACATCGACGTGAAAAACAACGTGCTCAAAAAGGCGAGGTTTTCTTTTGCCGGAGCGGTGACCCTGCTGGATTGCCTGGATATTGTGATTGAGTAGGCAACGTGTTGTCTGGAAAATACAGACACACAATAAAACCTCACCCTCTGTCTCCCTCTCCATGCGTGGCGAGGGAGGAGGTTACTTCAAGGCATGAGCACAATACAACACAACCATTTAGCCTCAAAATAAGCCCTGTTTAGGCTTGCCAGAATATTATTTTTATAGTGGACTTGGAGCAGGTTTCAGCAATACCCGAAAAAAGATTGTTAGCTTTATTTAAGGTTAACAGTTAACTATGAAATGAGTTTGATTTTTTCGCAAAAAATAATAAGTCAAGTCAAATTGGCTAATGCTCGGTTTTAAGTGCTTTTGGCTGCCTTTTTACTTTGGTCCCGTAACGTCCGATGCCACCACGCAGCCTCGGGTCGAGCAAGTCTCTGAGCGCATCGCCAAACATACTTACACCGTAAACCACCAGACTTAAAGCCAGACCGGGCCAGAAGGCCATCCATGGGTCCCTGTACATGTAAGTCCGGGCGCTGCCGCTGAGCATGGCTCCCCAGCTGACCGCCGGAGGCGGGATCCCAAAACCAAGGAAACTCAAGCTTGCTTCAGTAAGAATAATCGCCGGTATCCTGGTTGTAAACTGCACAATTATCGGCGCCATGATATTGGGAATAATATGGTCGAAAATAATATTGATGGTGGGGGAACCGGCAGAAACTGCGGCCTGGATATACATATTCTGTTTAATTGTCATGGTCGCGCTTCTAATCAATCTCGAACCGGTGATGCCCCATGTAATCCCGAGCACGAGGATTAATTGCATTACACCCGGACCGGTGAGTGAGATGATGACCATCATTAATATCAAACCGGGAAAACACATCACGGCATCAACAAACCGCTGTACGATTAGATCAAATGTCCCGCCGATGTAGCCGGCTGAAACCCCGATTGTAATCTCAACGACCGAAGCCACTACGGAGGCGCCCAACCCGACGATTACTGAGACACGTGCGCCGAAAATGATGCGGCTAAGCAAATCCCTGCCCAGGTTATCTGTCCCGAGCCAGAATTGTAACGACGGCCCTTTCAGGGCACTTAAACCATGTATTTGATTTGGCGCGTAAGGAGCAATGTAAGGTGCGAAAATAGCGGTCGCCAGGAAAACGACCGTAATGATAAAACCGGCGGTGCCCAGCGGTTTTTCCGTAATTAATCTGAAAATTATATCCGCGATAAAATTGCGGTGCTTTTTTTCAATCGTTTTGTCTAATGCTGTTTCCACCATATTTTATAGATGTCCCGATTCATTCCTTATGTATAATGGATTCTGGGGTCAAGGAAAGAATACATCATATCAATCAACAGATTGAGTATTAAAATGACAAAGGCGAAGATCATCAATATTGCGCTGACCTCCGGATAGTCCCGGTGCTGCGTTGCATTGACGATCAATTGCCCCATGCCGGGAAGCTGGAAAATATTTTCGATAATGACCGTGCCGCCGACTAAAAGCGGGATTTGCCAGCCGATGATAGTAACTACCGGAATGAGCGCATTTTTCAACGCGTGTCTCAAAACAACAACCCTTTCTTTCAGCCCCTTGGACCACGCGGTCCGTATGTAGTCCTGCCTCAGGACTTCCAGCATCATGGTGCGCATCATCCGCATCGTCATCCCGGACATTTCCATACCCAGTACCAGTGCCGGAATTATAAACATTTTTAAATTACCTAAGGGGTCAGAACCAAACGTGATCAGCCGGATCGAAGGTGTATAATGCCACCATATCGCCGGGAATACTATCACCATCGTGCCGATCCAGAAACCCGGGACCGCGATGCAAATTACCGCCAGGCTGCGGGCCAGATAATCTCCTATTGTATCCTGCCTCATCGCGGAATAAATCCCCACCGGTAACGCTATCACCTGCGCCAGAATTATCCCCATCGCGCCGAGCTCCAGTGTCACCGGCCATGCCGCCCGGACATCATTCATCACCGGCAGATTGGACCAGAGAGATTTCCCGAAATTACCGTGCAGTAATATTTGCCCCATCCAGTGTAAATATTGTTTGTATAGCGGAACGTTAAACCCCAAAGCCTGTTCGATTGCCTGCTTGTCCATTTTTGTGATGTCCTGGAAATTGGATACCATGATATCAACAATATTTCCTGGAATCAGGCGAATCATCACAAACACAATAATACTGACGATGAAAATTGTGGGAATAATTAATAACAGCCTTCTGATTATGTAAGAACGCATACGCTGCTTTGCCTTCAGACCTTAACTTTGTAAATATTATACTTTAAAATTGTCAAAAATAAACTTCCCACGACCTTACGGTCGGGGTATTAAATGAACTCAAACTTCGTTTGCCCTGTATCTTTCTGGCCTTGATTCTCAATGTACGCTTGAATTATCGCTTCGTCGACACCTACCGTCGAAACGAAATATCCGTCTGACCATATTCCATCTGTGCCCCAATATACTTTGGTCAAGAATGGGAATTTTTGCTTTAATTCATGAGACATATTTTGTTTTATTATCCCTACTGCTTTCCCTACGGCCATCGTTGGCGGAATCGATACCAACATATGTATATGGTCTTTATCATGATTTACTGTCTTTATCCTTATTAACGGGTAATGTTCTGTAATTCCTGCCAACTCTTTCTCGAAATGTGCAAAAATTCCTTCGTTAAACACTTTTCGACGGTATCTTGTTACTAACACGATATGATAATCACATGTATAAACACAGTGAGCTAGATTTATAAATTCCATATCGCATATTATACTCCTACTCGAAAGATACAGGGAGAACTCCATCCCTCGACCTTACGGTCGGGGTATTAAGTAAGGAACAATAAATTTTATTTTATTTTTTTACAATTTTATTTTCATTCAATTTGCAGGCAGAAATCAAATTTTAGACCTAATTCCAAATCTAAACTAACTTTTTAGATGATTGAGCTGAGTTTACCATCTTGTTGGATTACTGTCAAGACCGTTGTTGACAATTCAGGCATAATGTGTTATTTTTTGGGCAGCAAACCATTCAAGCAAAACGAGCAGCAATCAACCGGAAAATAAAATAAGGAGAAAAAAGTGAGAACAAAACAATTCTGGGTCAGAGTTGGATTCAGCCTGCTCATTGTGGCCGTAATGGCGCCATCCCTGGTTTTAGCATCCTGCACCAAGACGTCTTCCACAACCACAACCTCAGTCGTGACAACCACCACCACGCCTGTGACCACCACTGCAGCTAACGCACCGGTATACGGCGGTTCATTAACTGTAAATACCGAGTGGGGTAGTCAGGCCCCTTCGGGCTTCGACGACATGACCCAAACAATTTGGTCGGCATCCGTCTGGGATAATCCCTTTACTGAATGGCTTTGCAAAGGCGATATCAACACCTACGGACCGAGAGGCACCAATGCTTTTAGCTTCCAGACTTATGAAAATGTTCCCGAACAATATTTGACCGGCGAACTTGCGAAAAGCTGGACAATCAATGCCACAAATAATTCAACCACCCCGTATACTATGACCTTTACCCTGCGTCAAGGCATCATGTTCACCGGCAACGCAACAATCGGTATGGCCGCCCGGGAATTGACTTCCGCTGACGTCGTCTTCAGCATCAAACGTACGATGGCCACCAACGGGCCGGCCTCTTATGTCTCTTTTATTAATGACGTAACCGCGCCTGACCGCTATACTGTGGTATTCACCTTAAATAGTTACACCGCAAACTGGGATTTCCTGGTTGGCGGCGGCATGGACATGGGCGCGATTCAACCGCAGGAAATGGCAACCGCTAATGCAAACGGCGAAGATTGGCACAATGCAGTTGGCACCGGCCCCTTCATCCTGACCGATTATGCTACCGGTGTCGGGGCAACTTATACTAAAAATCCGAATTACTGGGGTTCCGTGACAATCGGCGGCCAGAGCTACAAGCTGCCGTTCATCCAGACGCTGTATTATCCTATTATTACCGATCCGTCTACGGAACTGGCAGCTCTGGAAACGGGGAAAATTGATTGGGATCCATACCAAAATCTGACAAATGCTAGTGCGTTGACCAGCACTGCTCCTACTGTTATTCAAGACAAATACCTGTATGGAAAAGTTGACATCTTCAGGATTAACCGGTTAAATTCTAAAACGCTTAACAGTAAATCAGTTCGGCAAGCTTTGATGATCGGTACGGACCTGCAAACCATATCTAACCTTCAGTATAACGGCGGTCCCATCGTCAGTTGGCCGCTGGGTCCTCAGGTTCCGGGCTACACTCCCCTTGCCCAATTACCGGCTGCCGACCAGCAATTGTACAGCTATAACCCGACTCTGGCAAAACAGATGTTGGCTTCCGCCGGCTATCCTAACGGGTTTACTATTCAATTAGACGTGGACTCAGCCCACACGGATCTAGCGAATGCAGTAGCCAACATGTGGTCTCAGATTGGAGTTACTCTCACGATTAATGTACTTGATACCACCAGTTTGGCTGCAGCTCAGGACAACGTTACGTATCCGGATATTATTTACGAAAACTACACTGTTGTAAACCCGCTAACGGTGCTGGATATTGTAGATGGGACCCGTTTGGGCGCCAACTACCTGACGACCGAACCGTTCCAGGCGATGTACAATACCGCTGCAGCGGAAACCGACCCAACCAAACGCACGGCTGACGAACAGCAATTAGCGGTAGCACAGCTGGATGACGTCGGCCAAATTGCCTTTGCCCAAACTTATAATATCAACTGCTATCAGTCCTGGGTTAAAAACTATTATAATGAGCTCGATGCCGGATATTATGATCAAATGCCGATGATCAAACAAATCTGGATCAGCAAGTAACCCGATGCGGTAACTTTAAAAAGCAACATCGGCTTCTCAAATTTAACGCATAAAATGAAGAAGGTGGCGAAAGCCACCTTCTTCATTTTAACGTTGTGAATGCCTGTGTTTAGACCCGCTTAGTGCTCCGGTAAATGCAGCAGGCGCCGGGCGTTGCCTTCAAATATCATTTCCTTCTCGGAGTGGCTGATATTCATCTCCTCAATCGCTGCGATCGTGGCTTTGTTGTGCTTCAAGCCGCCCTGGATGTCATAAGGGAAATCTGTGGCAAACACCATATGCTGCGGTCCGTAAAGAGCGTAACTGCACATCAATCCCGGGGTGTTGCCGTAAATCGCCGTATCGACGTAAAACATTTTCAGGTAATCGAGAACCGGTTTACGCAGATTATGTTTGATATCGGTTTTCAGCAGTTTTTCTCCGAAGTCGGCAAAATCGACAATCCTGTTTTCCAGGAAAGGAATCATTGCCCCCGAATGATGGGTGATAATTCGCAGGTCCGGATATTTTTCCATGATTCCGCTGTAGGTCAGGCGAATCATCGCGGCGGATGTTTCGTATATCCAGCCGAATAAAGTATTCAGGCTGTACCGTGACTCTTTTTCCGTCCGATAATCGGGGTAATCGCCATCGCGGTGCGGGTGGATAAAAACCGGCAATTTATATTCCGCCATTTTTGCATAAAGCGGTAAAAACTCCGGGGAATCCAGCGGTTTGTCATTCGTCGGTGTGAATATTTGCACCCCTCTGAATTTTAGGTCTTTTATCGCCCTGTCCGTTTCCTGCAGTGCGGCATCAATGTCGTTCATCGGCAGGCAGGCAATGGCCGCGACAAACCGGTCGGGATATTTGGCTATCAATTCTGCCATCTCGTCATTAGCCATTTTCGCCAGAGCAGCTGATTTGTGTTTATCCGGAATAACTTCCAACGGCGGCAATGAAACCGTTAATACCTGAATGACGTCTTCAAATTGATCCATCACCCGGAACCGCTGCTCCATGTCGTACATCGTCGGCAGCACGTCAACCATCGCCACTGGACCGATCGTTTTTTCCAGGGCTGATTTATATCCGGGAGGGACGATATGACAAAAGATATCTATTTTCATTTCATGCTCCAACTAGGCATTAGGGAAATTAAAACTATATTTTTAAAAATCTTTATTTACCCCTCGTCACAACGGGTATACTTCATCAGCTCCTCAGCCGATTTGTGCTTGATAACCAGTTTGTCCCGGCCCACTGTGCCTTCCGGGATTTCCGTGACATCGGTGATTTTACTGTATACCGGCGGCAGCGGGTCCCGCCGCATCATCAGCTCCAGCGCCCTTTCCGCATTGTAAGGTACAACCGGCTTTTTCACCCCGTGCGGCTTAAACACCACTGACGGTTTGGTCGTCTTACTGTCCGGCAGGTCTTCAAGGTCTCTTAGCATTCCATATCTTTCCTGCATGTCCGCCAGTGTCCCGAAATCCAGCGCCCGTGCCGAGCAGGCCCCCACACAAATCGGTAAATCCCCCGCTTCCAAACGGTCGATGCACATGTCGCACTTCCGGGCAATGTCCCCGATGTTATCGCTCTCAAAAACCGGCGCACCGTAAGGGCATTCTTCATAACAGTTGCGGCAGCCGGTGCATTTATCGGCATCAATCAGCACCGCCCCGTATTTCGGCTCCTTGGTAATCGCAGCTACAGGACAGGCTTCGATGCAGACCGGCTTTTCGCAGTGGTAGCAGGGTATCCACTGGAAATGGATGCGTACCGTGGGAAATGCGCCTTTCTCGTATTCATAGACCTTCAAGTACTTTAGCGGCCCTGCAGGCAGCTGGTGCCAGTTCTTGCAGGCCACGGTACAATCCCGGCAGCCGGTACACCGGCTCTGGTCGAAGAAAAAAGCGTATTGTGTCATTTTACACTCTCCCATTTTTCAATTTGAACGAGCGCCTTACACGGTTCATGATCAAGAATGGTCTCCGGCAGCGGCTGTTCGTCGTAATGTGTCATCAGGTTGGGCGCACCCCGGGTATCAATGCCTTCCGGCATCAGGACGGTTTTGGTTTTCCCCGGGGTGTACCAGCCGCCGTGAAAGATGTTCACCGTCCCCGGGACAACTTTAGAAGTGACGTAGGCCGGCATGATGATTTCCGCCTGGTCATTGTAAACCCGGACTAAATCGTTATCCTTGATTCCCCGGGCCTTGGCTTCGGCCACACTAATCCAGCAGGCATGGCGGTAGCAGTCTTTAGAGAGCAGAGGTTGATTATCCAATAGCGTGTGTATGCGAAAAAGGCTATGCGGCGATGACATTAAAAGCGGATACTTTTCAACGTCGTCACCGTGGTAAGTCGCTTTACCTCCCATTTTCATTTCTGCCATTGGCGATAAATTCCCTCCACCATAACGCCCGTTCGGGGTTGTCTTTTTTACTCCGACTGGCCTGGTTTTTACCTTGTTTTTTACGTCTGCCATATCCAATCCGGCAGCCAATTCCGGTGAATAAAACTCAATCTTGCCCGATTCTGTTGCTGCAAACGGGTTCCCGCCTTGTTCCACGGTGCTTTTGAAAGAATAATACGGTTCTTTAATTTTCCACCGGAAAACCGGCTTTTTCTGAAATTCCTCCCATGTTGGCGGGTGCAGCGGGATAATTTCTTCCCGCAACATCCATTTCTCATAGGCTTCGCGGTGCAGGTTTTCTATCGCTTCGTCCCACTTGTTGTCCGGAACATTAGCCAGCCGCGGGCTGTACTGTTCTGCAATACCCAAGCGCTTCGCAATCTGTATCCAGACCCATCCACGGGATTTGACTTCGCCCGGCGGCTCTGCACATTTTTGCTTGTACACAAAATAATTGCCGTTCAGGTTTACCGGCATGGTAACAAACAGGTCGTGCGGGCCAGAGCCACCGCCGAACCAGGCATCTCTACCTTCAAAAGCGGCATGCATCTGCGGTAAAACAATATCCGCATACCTGGCGCTGGGATTATCCAGATGGTAAGATATCACCGCGATGAAACCAAGCTTTTTGAAAGCTTTGATATTGGTGTTGACATCAGGATGGGTCATTAATGGGTTGGTCGAAGTGATAACAAGCATTTTGATGTTGGGCGGCGGATTTCCCGGGGGATTGCCGATGTTACTGTTGTATTCCTCGACGCTGATTTCGCCTTTGTCCAGTTTTTCCCGTAAAACAATCGCCTCCGGCCATTTGAAATGGGCCAGTAGTACTGGAGCCTGATATGTTGCCGGTGCCCTTTGCCAATCCACGAACGGAACAGGGATATCCTTCTGGTGTACGCCGAATTCTCCGGCCGATTCGGCTGAAGCCGACCCGCCCATTCTGATCGTGTTTCCGGTCAACGCCTGCAAATACATACCGGCCCGGATGCCATTTTCTCCCCAGAATTGACGCCCCAGTGACCACGCGGTATTAAGATTAACGCGCTTGCTCCGGGCATACAAACGGGCAAATTCTGTAATCGTTTCGGCCGGCACGCCGCATATTTTTTCCGCCCATTGGGGGGTTTTGTCAATACCATCGCTTGTCCCAAGCACATATTCTTTCCATTGTCTTAACCCTTCCGGTTCTACCCATTTCCTGATAAACTCCTGGTCGCACACATTTTCTTTAAACCAGACGTTGGCCACGGCAATCATCATTGCGGTATCGGTTGTGGGGCGGATTGGTATCCATTGCGTAGCTACGGTTTCGGCAGTCGGTGTGTACCTCGGTTCTATTGAGATTATCGGAATGCCGCGTTCCCGCGCCCGCATGAGGGTATAAATAATATGGTTGCTCATCGTCGTCCCGGGATTAAATCCCCAGAGCACGATTAGTTCCGACTGCAATAAATTAGCCTCATCCTGCCGGTCCCCCTGGCCGTCTCTGCCTAAAACCCAGCGCTCCGGTTCGGCCACGCCGTTCTTTGAATGAATACCCCAGTCGGCAACTCCCGCTCCAAACCACTTGCTCAACGGGAAATCGTTCCAATCGTCGCCGATAGATAACGGACCATAATTTTCTTTATAATACTTGAGTTTGCCGGCGATGGTATCCAGCGCTTCGTCCCAGGAGATTCTTTCCCATTTGCCTTCGCCTCTTTCGCCTACCCGTTTCATCGGATAAATTACCCGGTTCGGGGCATTAAGGTTGCGGATGTGAGCGTATCCCTTAGTGCAAGGTCGGACCGTAATCATGCATTTATCAATCAGGTCATCTGAGAGATGCCCATCCTCCCGTGCGACGCCATGGTTGATTGTATCATCCGGCTCCACGGCCCAAATCTTTCCATTTCTGACATGCACCTTAAGGATACATGCATTAAAGCAGTGTTCACTGCAGGTAGTATACCGGATAATATCATTTGGCTGACTTGAATTTTCTGTTCTCATTGCTTTCTTATCCCAAACTTTCGCCTAATTCAAATTATAACCTAAAAATGATTCTGGACTAATTAAAATTGGCAATTTACGTTTTTTATTGTGCATGGTTTATCTGGAAATTAGATGCAGCATAACATCAATTTGAGATTTTATCAATTTGGATTACGGGCAGATCGCAATGTTTAGCGATATCTGGATAGAAGCATTCGGGTTGAAGAGGCTTAAAATACAGTCCTGGGAGTAGGAGAATTACGCTAAAGCGGTTTCGCATTCGCATTTGGTAGATTCAATTATGGGTTAAAATCAATGCCGCTAAGAGGTCCTTTTTTTGAACCGTTGCATTTTCTATCATCTCTGGGGTATTTTAATAGGAATGGGCCCTTAAATGGGCCCATTCCGAAAACCTTATAAATTGAAATGAATTCAAACTAGTAAAACTAGTGCGGGGTTACCCAGAACCGCGAGGTATAGAAACCAAGATACAGCGGACCAATGCCACCCCCACCAGATATGGCGAAGACCTGGCCGCTATACCCATGAAGCCATGGCTGATAGATTGCAAAATAGTTTGGTGTGTCCAAACACACTACCCAGTGCTGTTGCACCATATACTGGTTCCCTTGGACCACAAGAGCTTGTGCTTGAGCAACAGTGGGTGCTGCAACAGCTTGATTACGCAAAGCATCCCAATTCGGGTCACTGACATTAGCCCAACTGAATGCATATCCGGTTCGCCATCGATTAAACCCCATCAGTGGCGGGAATGTGAAACCGGATGAATTGCCGCCGTAACACAGCTGATCTTGTTTGTGAGCTCGGACATAGGGGCTCCAACTGGCTGAATCCATCACCGAAATGGACATGTTGATACCAACTGCTGCGAATTCAGACTGGACAATTTGCAGCAATGTTAAGTCCGCGGCAGAGCTTGCCACACAATCAGTATTAAACCCATTGGGATATCCGGCTGCCGCCAGCAGCACTTTGGCCTGAGTCGGGTTATAGGCATATTGAGCTTTCACGGATGCAGGCCATTGGGTATATGGATAATCCCATCCTGACATGTACATTGACGTCATCGCTGAAGGGTATGGTGGACATGTACCGGCGTAATAAGAACTGGCAATGTCTTGTAAATTTACTGCCATTTGCATTGCTTCTCGTACATTGATGTCGGTAAAAGGCTTTACATCCATTCTTGGATCAACAGTGGGAGTACCACCGGAAGGGTATGTTAACTGTAATATTTGAGAGTTGGTTTTAGCCATATTTTGTGCATCTTGAATTGAAACATTGTCAATGACATCGATCTTCCCTGCGCGTACTGCCGCCA
This sequence comes from uncultured Chloroflexia bacterium, assembly GCA_963772985.1. Lineage (GTDB taxonomy): Bacteria > Chloroflexota > Dehalococcoidia > Dehalococcoidales > Fen-1064 > Fen-1064. The sequence continues at coordinate 135,885 of CAVYZP010000026.1, read as the reverse complement.
GCGCGGTTGGTTGGGAAGGAATGATGAGAACTTTCAGTCCAGAAACGTAGGGAAGTTGATTCTGCGGGTATCGCTCATCATATCCCCAATAATTGGGGTTTTTAACTAAAGTTGCCGCAGTGCCGTCCACAAAATCCGTGAGAATAAATGGTCCGGTGCCGATAGCATGATGCCAATCATTGACATTTCCATAGGCTTGGACCGCCAGAGGAGACTCAAAATTAAGAATATCCCCTCCCCCTTGCAAGAGCTCGCAGCAAGCTTCCTCGCTCTCATTTTGGTTAAAACTAAAAACAACCGTATATTTATCAGGTGCCGTTATCGACGTCAGGTTAGCAAAGGAGGAAGAGCTCGAAGCGTAATAAGGGCTTGGTGAAGTAAACCCATCACCCAAACCAAGTACCCGGTCAAAATCCCATACCACGTCAGCAGATGTAAATTGGGCACCATTAGCAGGCGGAAGATTCTGCCAGTAAACGTTTTGGCGTAGATGAACAACATAGGTTTGTGGATTCGTAAATTCCCAATCAGAGCCAAGATAGCCCACCTCGTAATTGCTGGAACGGTAGGACAGCTGATACGCGAATACTGACGGATTCAGCGTCCAGTTATCCGTCGTTAGCGCTTCCTCATAGGCTGGTATAATGCTTGTCATCCCTGAGTCACTATAATTATCCCAACCAGTGATATCAGTGGGTAAAGATATGGTCAATGTTCCACCATAAGTCGGGGTGCCAAGGCTATCCCACCAGTTTCCTGTGGAAGTGGTTGTTGCTGAAGTGGTTGCAGTTGTTGATGTAGCCGATGTCGGGATGGTTTCGGTAGTAGAATACGTCGTCACTATAGTAGTAGTGGGAGTAGTTGGAGACAAGTTTGTTGTGGTTGTGGTATTTGTTGTGGTGGACGTTGAACAGGATGCCAATACTAGTGATGTCACCATTAGAACAGTTAGTGCTATCCAAATGGCTCCCTTTTTCATTTGACCTCCTTTATTTGCCTTATTATTTTGTTAATTTTCAAATCGCATGTGTAAGACTGGTTTTGCCACCAAGCCCGATTAATCCCAGGGCTCCATCACGGGAGGGGACAACCACAAACTTGGCTGTGAGCCCAACAACAAACTCACAGTACCCTGGACTCCCCTGGCAAAGCCAATCTTAACGGAGGTAAATCTTCTAATCGTTATGATTTTCTGTATAGATTTCTGTACAGAATACTATAAAGTAAAATAAAGGTTATCACGGGTTTTGAAATTTGTCAATGGGTCATGTACATATATCAGAATGAAGGCACTATGACCGGGAAGTGCTTTGCCAATGACCTATTTTGTGAAATTGCTTTACAGGTACGCCATCTTAGCGGGGTTGTGCCCCTATACATTTGCTCCGAACTGCGCCGCCAAATACCTCCGACTGCGGTCTACGGACTCAAACCCTGCCTAAATTGCGGTGCGGTCAGAATTTCTGAATCCCGGAAATCAAATACCACACGCCGAACCCGACCAGCAGCAGGCTGCAAACCGCGAAAATCCATTCTTGCAGCTTCAGTCCCCACAAATTTTTGGTGCGGTAAATCAGGACGGAAACCAGCGTCAGCCAGGCCAGGTCGCAGAGCCAGTGCACGACAATCATTACCGGCAGCCAGTCGCCGCCGTAGGCCGTTATTTTCATCACCAGCATCGCGCCGACAGTAGCCCACCACAAATAAATGAACGGGTTGATGGCCGTCATCACAATCCCGGCCGTGAAAGCGCCGTATTTCAAGTCTTTGCCGCCCTGCGCTACATCTTTACGGGCGCGGAACATGTTAATCCCAAGCCAGATGATGACCGCGCCGCCGATGAGACTCAGCACGATTTGGACCGCATTATGCTGGAAGAAGCGCGCGAAGCCGTAATAAATCAGCAGAATAATCGGGACTTCGATGACCGCATGCCCGAGGGACATTTTGGTGCCGGCCCAGGGACTGTGATAGCTCTTGGCCACCGCCACGGCGAACATCGGGCCGGGCATCATCACACCGGACAGCGAAATGACAATCACACTTAAGATAATCGCGAGCACGGAAACACCTCTGAATAGCATTGTAGCATAGACGACAGATAGGCATTTTGAGGATGTGAAAAGCCCGAAGACAAACGGGGTCATTGCGAGGCTTATCCGAAGCAATCCCGGTGTGGGAAAGCCACGTCCGCCTGAGGCTGAGGAATGGCGGGATTTTCCGGATGCAGTTATTAGTGTTTTTTGCGGTATTCCAGAAACATATACAGACCGGCGATACTTTTCCCGTCGCAGATTTTGCCGGAACGCAACAGCTTTGGGATTTGAGACACCGGCACCCTGACCACATTAATGCCTTCCGTGTCTTCGGCCACCAGGCGGCTGGGAATCAGGTCCATGGCGAGATAAAGATGGAGATATTCGGTGGAATAACCGGGCGCCAGATAATAGCCGCCCAGACTCACCAGTTTCTGCGGCAAAAAACCGGTTTCTTCCTGCATTTCTCGCTTGACGGCGGTCTCCGCGTCTTCGCCCGGGTCAACGCCGCCGGCCGGAATTTCCAGTAAATCTTTCTTGACCGCATCGCGGTACTGACTGACCAGCAGGACGTTATTTTGGGCATCAACGGCGACCACCGCAATGCAGGCGCCATGTTCCACAATCTCGCGGGTGGTCTGGCGGCCGTCGGGCATTTGAATCATATCGACTCTGAGTTTGACGGCACGGCCGTCAAAAACAATTTTACTGGAGAGGGTTTTATCCGGTTTCATTATCAGCCTTATTTTTTCAATACCTGGATAGTCATCGCGGTTTCGTCGCAGTTGGGAAATTTGGAACAGCGGTAACATTCAGTCCAGATTTTCTGCGGCAGGGTCATCTTTTCCACTTCTTTCAAACCCATCTTTTCAAAAAACTTGGGTTTGTAGGTGAGACAGAAGACCGTTTCAATCCCCAGCTCCTCTGCATCTTTGAGACAGGCGGAGACCAGTTTGTTGCCGACACCCTGGCGCTGCATTTCCTCATCCACGGCCACCGATTTGATTTCCGCCAGGTCTGACCACAGGACATGCAGCGCGGCACAGCCGATGATGCGTTTGCCTTTCCGCACCACCACAAAATCGCGGATGTTTTCATAGATTTCGCTTAACGGACGGGCCAGCATTTCCCCGCGTCCGGCAAAACTGTTGACGAGTTTATGAATGCGAGGCACCTCGCTGATATTCGCTTTTTCAACTTTTATAGAACTGTTCCTGACCAATTTACTGTTTCCCCTTTAACCGTTTTTCCAGTGTGCTGTAAAATGATGATTCCGGATGAATTCTCAAGAAGCGGATTTTAAGCCGGCTGCGTCTTACTCTAATGACCGCACCGCTGTTCAACGATAAGTTCGTATGCCCGTCAATGCTGAGTGTGGCCGGATGGACGGCCTGAACACTGAGCTCAACTTTAGATTCGGAGGGCAGAACCACGCAATATTTGGCGCTGAGCAGCGGCACAATCGGCAGGATTACAAAATCTCCGGAATGCGGGGGCAGAATCGGACCCCCGGCGGCCAGCGCATAACCGGTGCTGCCGGTGGCCGTGGCCAGAATCACGCCATCGGCTTTATAAGTCGTCAGTAATTCGCCGTCAATTTTCGCGGTAATATAAATAACACGTGCCACGGCGCCGCGGGCAATGACGACATCATTCAAAGCATAAAATGTTTGGCATGGTCCGCCTTCAGTGGGCGTAGCCTCGGCCTCCAGCAGCGAACGTTCATCAATCCAGCCCTCACCATCGAGGATACGGTTGAGCTCGTCCCCGGTCTCGGTCAAACTTAATTCGGTCATGAAACCCAAATTTCCCAGATTGATACCGGTAATCGGCGTTTTGCCGGGGATGACGGCCTGGGCCGCCCGCAAAATCGTGCCGTCGCCGCCGATACTTAAAATCAATTCGGTGCCGTCGGTTTGTGTCCGGGCCGATTCACCGTCCCACGACGAGCACAGCCAAACGGAAATGCCCTTAGCGGTCAGGGCCTTTTGCAGTTTTTTCGCCAGTTTGCCTGCCGCGTCGTTCATCGGATGATAAAGGATGCCGATTTTCTTTAACATTGTCTTCTGTTTCAGATAAGATTATTTGTCCGGTGAATATAAAAGAAGCATAACATCGGGAATCTGGAGTGTCAAGAAAAACACGGTGCATAGCTTGATTTCACTCTCGGATTAGTGCTAATCTGGAAGCTGTCAGTCATTTATTGCAGAAGGTCGTAAGATGGAAGAAACAATCGTTTATTTCGATAAGCCCGGTCCCGGCAATACCGAAGAAGTGCTCCGCGTTGTGCAAAGACGGGCGCAGGAATTGGGGATTAAAACTATCGTGGTGGCCACCAACGAGGGCAATACCGCGCTGCGGGCAATCGAGGTTTGTCAAGGCATTAAAGTCGTGGCGGTAACACATTCCACCGGTTTCAAAGTTCCGAATTTCCAGGAACTAACCGCGGAAAACCGCCGGAAAATTGAGGCCGGCGGCGGCGCAGTCCTGACCACGACTCATCTTTTCCGGGGCGTCAGCGGGGCGATGCTGAAGCAATTCAACACGCATGAAATCGGGATTATTATCGCCAATACTTTGCGCCTGCTGGGCCAGGGCATGAAGGTGGTCATCGAAATTACTGTAATGGCGGCGGACGCCGGTCTGGTGCGTACCGACGAGGATATCATCGCCATCGGCGGCTCCGGCCGGGGCGCGGACACCGCGGTGGTATTGAAGCCGGTCAACTCCAACGACTTTTTCGACCTGAAAATCAAAGAAATACTCTGCAAACCAAGGTTTTAGATGAGTTATTAGCCGTCAGCTTGGAATTTGAAATTTGGAAATTGGATTTTAATTAGGATTTCGAATTTAGATATTAGGATTTCTTGACGATGGGCTATCACGAACATAAGAGACTGGAAAAAGAAAACATCGGGTGCGCGGTGCTGGTCACTTCGGACAGCCGCACCGAAGAAACCGATGAATCCGGTAAACTGATTAAACGGCGTTTGCTGGATAAAGGGCACCGGGTGGTTTATTACACGATTCTGAAAAACGACGCCCAACTGCTGAAAAACAAGATACTGGAATTAGTCCGACAGGATGAAATCCAGGTCATCATCACCAGCGGCGGGACGGGATTGAGCCACAAAGACGTGACCGTAGATACAGTTAACCCGATGCTGGAGAAAAAACTCGACGGCTTCGGGGAACTTTTCCGCCAGTTGACTTATCAGGAACTGGGCACGGCCAGTATCATGAGCCGGGCAACCGCCGGCGTGATCAACGGCAAAGTCGTCATCTGCTTCCCGGGGTCATTGGGCGCGGCGACACTGGCGATGGACAAAATAATTCTGCTCGAAATCGGGCACCTGGTGCGGGAGGCGACAAGATGAGACCTTTCGGGGCGCTTATTTCATATCAGGAAGCCGGCGAAATCATCGACCGCCACATTCATCCCATCACGCGTACTGAGTCTGTGCCGATTGACGATGCGGTGAACCGCGTGCTGGCCGCAGATTTAATCGCGGCGATGAACGTGCCGCCTTTCAGCCGCGCCGCGATGGACGGTTATGCCGTAAAAGCCAAAGACACTTTCGGCGCCGGGCAATTCAAACCGGTGACGCTAAAAATAATCGGGGAAATTCATGCCGGGGAAAACCCGGATAAAAAGATAAAAACCGGCCAGTGCGAACAAATTTCCACCGGGGCGGTGATGCCGGGAGGCGCTGACGCAGTGATGATGGTGGAAGATACCGAACGTGAAGGCGATGAGGTAAAAATATTCAAGTCCATCACCCCCGGTTCGAACATCGGTAAAATCGGCGGGGACATCAGGGAAGGCGCGGTTGTCCTGAAGGCGGGTATTGTATTGGATGCGGCGAAAGTGGGCGTCCTGGCCTCGCAGGGGCTTTCCAGCGTCAAGGTCTACGAAAAACCTCAGGTCGCGGTCCTGCCGACTGGGGAAGAAGTAATCGCCGCCGGCAAGAAACTGAAGCCCGGGCAGCTTTACGATATCAATTCCCATACGATTGCGGCTTTGGTCGGCGCCAACGGCGGCACCCCGTTGAAAATCGGCATCGCCGGCGATAAAAAAGAAGAGCTGCGCGTGGCCATCAAAGAGGCGCTGACAAGCGATATTATCGTGCTTTCCGGCGGGTCATCTGTCGGCGAACGCGACCTGCTGGTGGAAGTGATTGATATGTGGGGCGAAATCCTTTTCCACGGTGTGCAGGTCAAACCCGGCAAACCGACGATTTTCGCGATGATTGAGGGCAAACCGCTGATGGGCATGCCCGGTTATCCCACTTCGTGCCTGATTAATTCCTATCTGTTCCTGATACCGGCAATCAGAAAAATGGCGCACCTGCCGTCCCGCAAAGGGGATACGGTCAAAGCCAAACTTTCCCGCAGCGTATCCGGCAGCACCGGCCGCAGACAATTCCTGACGGTAAAGCTGGTGGGAGACGAAGCGGTCTCGGTGTTCAAGGAATCCGGGGCAATTACCAGTATCGCCGAAGCCGATGGCTATATCGAAATCCCGGAGAATATCGACCTGCTGGAAAAGGGCGATATCGTAACGGTGACATTATTTTAAATTCGAAATCCGAATTCCGAAATAAATATGAATTTCTAAAATCCTGAAGAATTGAATTTTCCCAGCGTAAAAATGATGAAACGGTATAATTTAATTGCGGTATTGTTAATCCAGGCGTGGCTGGGTTATGAATTCCTGATTTCAGGCTGGAATAAAATAAAAGTCAACGCTGCGTTCACGTCAGGATTGGCCGGTTATCTCAAGATGACTGCCGGCAGCCGGGCTAATTTTTACGGCCGTTTTATTACCCGTTACGTGTTGCCGCATGCGGCCGCGTTCGGTTATTTGATTGAATGGGCGGAAGTCCTCACCGGAGCGGTATTAATCCTGGCGGTTTTGACGATATTCATTCGAAAAAAAGAAAATTCCACGGCGCAAAAAACAATCGCGGTTTTGTCCGCTTTATCGCTGGCTGGTATACTGCTGATGAGCCTGAATTTTTACTGGATGACCGGTGCGCTGACGTTGCTGCCCGGCGGCAACGCCTATATCCCGGGGGTCAGCTTCGATTTCTTTATCGTGCTATTGGCGCTGGTGCTGATTGCTTGGAATGCGATTCGGCTGAAGACAAAAAGAGATGAAATTTAGGCTATCAGATTTCTTTATACAGGGTGTGCATATAGACTTCAAAACCCTGTTTTTGCCAGAAAGAATTTGCCACTGCATTGTGAGCGGCAGCATTCAGTTCCACACGATTGATTTTTTTCGATCTGAACCAATTCATAATTTCAATAAGCATTATCCGGGCGATACCTCTACGGCGGTGACCGGCGGTGACGGCAGTATCATCAATATACCCGTATTTTTCACGATGGAAACCTGGGTTGGGCATGCGAATCTCCGATATTGAGTATCCCACCACTTTGCCGTTATCAACTGCCACCAGCACCAGACCGTCTTCGGACTTCATCAACCGCCGCAAGTAATTTTCTTCGAAGCCCAGTGTTGCGCCCTCACGCGGGGTAAAAATGTGGTCGATATTCTGGTGAAAAATCATGTCTTCCCACCACAATTTGCCGATGGCGGTGACATGTTTTTCTTCGGCCCGGATAATCTCAATCATCTAAACCTTCCGGTGGTATGTACCGCTTTTACCGCCGGTTTTGGTTTCCAGACGGATATCGGTGATGGTCATGCCTTTTTCAACGGCTTTGCACATATCGTAGATCGTCAGGGCGGCGATGGTGACCGCGGTCAAAGCTTCCATTTCTACGCCGGTTCGGCCGGTGCTTTTTACGGCGGCGGTAATGCCGATGCGGTCGTTGGCGGTAAGGTCAAAGTCGATGGTAATGCTGTCAATGGGAATCAGGTGACAGAGGGGAATAAAATCCGGGACTTTTTTGGCGGCCATGATGCCGGCCACGCGGGCAACCGCCAGCACGTCGCCTTTTTTCATTCCGGCGTTTTTCACCTGTTCCAGCGTGGCGGCCTGCATGATGACGGAGCCTTTGGCCACGGCTTCACGGACGGTCTCGCCTTTCAGGCTGATGTCTACCATTTTAGCTTCGCCGCGGGCATTAACATGACTAAGTTTTTCGGCCATATTATCTCTCCTGTCAGCTGTAATCGTAGCAGGATTTTCGGGCACTGACAAGCATAATTTTAATAAAAGAATAAGGTGGGTTATATGCCCACCTTATTAGAAATTGAGTTTTTCAGTTTTTATTAATCGGTTGTTTCGGCTAAGCCGTCGTCCTCTGTTTGCGCGCCGGTTTTCTTCGGGCGGATTTTACGGTAGACGTCTTTGGGGGCTTTTTTCTCCCCGTCCACCGTTAACAGCCGTTCGATAGTAATGCCGAACAGTTTTTCGTTTTCCAGCAGGTAAGGCTCAATCAATTTCCAGTCGGCTTCAATCATTTTGGCGAACTGACCGCCGTTGAGCTGTTCTTCCACCAGTTTCCGGTGCGGGTCGCGCACGTAAATCGCGCCGCCGGAAGCCAGGGAAAAGATATTGGAGCCGGGATAAGGCGAATCCAGTTCGCGGATAGAGCCGTCACGGTCGTCGAAGCCGAGGCCGTTCAGAATCACGAACCCGCCGCCGTTCAAGGCGTCACCGGCCATGGATGATTCCGCCAGGTAGTCCAGCGCGGTGCCGTTGATGACCACGCGCGGTTTGCCGACCGCGTTGATCAGGGGACGTCCGGCGGCATTGCCCATAATAAAAACGCTGCCGCCTTTGGCGCCGTACATAAAAGTCTGACCCACATCGCCGTAGACCACGAGCTTGCCGTCTTTCATAATCTGGCAGAGCTGGTCCTGGCCGTTGCCGTGGACGTAAATTTCCATACCATCCAGGCCTGAGGCCAGGTAGTCGCCTGATGAACCGTAGACGTCAATTCTGACGCCTTTGGTGGCCGGTCCGAAACCGCAGCCGGTGAAGCGCTGACCGCGGTATTTATAGACGATGAAATTGCGCCAGCCGAGTTTGAAAGCTTTGACCATGAGTACCGCGTCGCAGTTTTCGCCCTCCGGCTCGAATTGCCCGGCATCAATAACCAGGGTATGTTCGGTCTGGTGCGGTTTCCGCAGCGCACTGCGGTTGGCAAAATCGATTTGGGCGAATTTAGAAGTTGATTTTTCCGTAATCATCGGGGTGGCGGCCAGCAGTTCATCCAGGTTAATTTTCAGGACCTGCTGTACCGAACTGCGTTTGATTTTGCCGGTGTTATAGCGCAGGTCGTTCAACAGGGTCAGGGCCGTAATGGCCGTTTGTTTGCATGCGTCATTTTTCAGGCCGCGTGTTTTGATGGATTCAATGGCGAAGCGGAAATCTCCGGTATCGGTCTGGAACCCGATCATCGCGTCCCGGATATAAGTGAAAATTTTATTGGCGGCGGAACCTTCGGTCTCTGCGAACAGGCTGTCCAGCTTTTCTTCGATGGCTTTGCTTTCGGCGGCCCGGACTTTGACTTTTCTGGAGACGTCAACCACCACTTTGTCCGTCGTGGTTTCAATGACCTTACCGAATTTATCGGCGCAGATGAGCTGCTTTTTACCGGAGCCGTCCGGCGCATCTTTAAGGCTGAAGATGAAAGCGCCGCCGTCGGTATAACTCCCGCCGCGGGCGTTCCAGTATTTATCGGCAATGGGCCGGAAGCGGGCGTCTTCGCGCTGGAGGGATATCAGCGTGGCGTCAATGGCCTGTTTTTCCGAGCAGATGAGACCGATTTGCACTTCGCCTTCCTGCAGGGCAAACACCTGCGGCCGGAGCATGGCGGTATCCGTGATACCGATTAGCTGGAACTGGTCGTTCTTGACGTCGTTGCGGGCGATGATGAAGAACCAGGGTCCGTCCGGGGATGAAAAAACATGGTGCTTCTGAATGGCTTTATACAATGCCTGTTTTTGCGCGGGTAGCATGTCAAAGTCCATTTCAGAGGTTGGCGCCAGGGCTTCGATTAAATATTCCAGCGGATATTTGTAAACCCGGCTCCACAGGTCAAGCAGCAAAGCGGCTTCTTCGGTATCGGTCAGGAACAGCGGGTAATAATTGCGCTGTTTCAGATATTCCAGAATGGACTGGTAATTAGCGAAATCGCCGTTATGCACCAGCGCTTCGTTGAGCGCGCTGAAAGGATGGCAGCCGCCGGGATGCCAGACACGTCCGCGGGTGGGATAGCGCTGGTGAGCCAGCCAGACATGCGCTTTGAAATCGTCCAGTTTGTAATAGCGGACGACGTTTTCGGCGTAACCGACGATTTTTAAAATCATCATGTTCCGGCCGTGGGACATCACGAAAGCTTTCTTTTCGCCCAGCGAAGCATAATATTGTTTGTTGATTTTAAAGCTGTTCTGGTAGACAAACTCGTCCTCGGCGTCTCGCCGGTCTAAAGATTTGAAATTCTCATCGGCAATGAACTTATCCAGGACATCAGCCTTGACCCGGACGAAATAGCGCATGATATCCGGCGGTTTGACTTCCAAGCCGATGCTCTTGTAGTCGGCGAGCGTATCGAGTTTCTCAAATTTATCGATTTTAAAATACGGTTTGATATAGGTGTTTTCAATTTCATGCGCCACCGCCGGGTCCAGCAGCGCGATATGCAGCATGTAATCTTCGTCCAGGACTTTCCGGGAAACACCCAATGCTTCCGGCACGAAGCCGACGGCGCCGATGCCGCCGCCCTTGCCGTTGCCGCGGTTGTGCATCTGTACCGAAGGCTCGAAGATATTTTTACCGGTGACCGGGATTGAGCAGACAAACCCCGTGACGCCGCAGCCGCCTTCCTCTTCAAAGTTAGCTTCGAGTTCCGGCATCAGGCGGCATAATTCAGAACGCGAAGACAATATTTTTTCGGCATTATCCATTATGGTGACTCCGTTTCTTTGCTATAATCTATGTGCCTCAGCAAGTCCGTTCTCCCGACAAGTTCCCGGACGCTCTTCATGCCAAATTGCTGCAGGATATCAACCAGCTGGACGTTCCAGGCGTTGTACATGTTGGTCAGGCGCTGCGTGGCCCAGCCTTCATTGAACAGGTCGGCAAGTTCGGAATCGGTGGAAGCGATGCCCCGGGCGCAGCCGCGTCCCGATTCGCAATTGCCGCAGCGGACACATTCTAACGAGACCAATTCCGCGGTGCCGATAACGGCGCCGTCGGCGCCCAGGCAGATGGCTTTGACCAGGTCGTGGGCGGTGCGGATACCGCCGGAGGCGATAAGGGTGATACCGTCGCGCACGCCTTCGTCTTTCAGGAAATTATGTACTTTTGTGATGGCATACTCAATCGGCATGGCGATATTCTTCTTGGCGATATCCGGCGCGGCGCCGGTGCCGCCGTAACCGCCGTCAATGTGGATGATATGCGCGCCGGCATAGTATGAACCGACGGCCACCATATCCACGTCGTTGGGGGTGGAAACTTTAACGGAGACCAGGGCATGCGGATTAATTTCTTTAATCCAGTCAATATGCTTTTTGTGGTCTTCGATGGAATAAACCGAATGGAACGGGAACGGCGAAAACAGCGAAGTGCCCTTGACCGCTTCGCGCATTTTGGCGACGCTTTCCGTATTTTTCTCGCCGAGCAGGTGCCCGCCGAGGCCCGGTTTCGCGCCCTGGGCATATTTGAATTCGACAATTTTAACCCGCTGAATGGTCTCTTCGCGCACCCCGAACAGACCGGTGGCGACCTGGGTAATGACGTGGTCGTTGTACGGCTGGAGGTTTTCCGGGAAGCCGCCTTCGCCGGTGCAGGTAAAGGTATTCCAATTCGCGGCATTATGGGCCTTGCCGGTCATCGTGGGCAGGCTGACCGAACCGAAGGACATGCCGCCGCCGTAGACCGGAGTAGAAATAACGACATTCGGCCGCCCGTCATTCCGGCGGTTGAGCGGAATCTCGGTGGATATTTCCGATTTATTCACTTTTTTCGGGTGTGCCGGGAATTTAAAACGCAGCTTATCAAAACCGCCGCCGGAATTACCGATATTATATTCAAGGTCTTTGCGCTCCGGCGGAGCCCCGGTTTCGGCCATAATCCAGGTGCCCGTAATCATGTCTGCCGTCCAGCGAGGGTCGCCCAGCGTGGCATACATCGGGTTCAGCGACAGGCTCAAGGCTTTTTGCGGGCATTTCGCGACGCAGTAGAAATCCTTGTTCTGACATTCGAAGCCGATGCATTTATAGCTGATAGGCGGTTTTATTTTGTTGTGCCCCTCGACTCTTTCATGCACGCCGTAGGGACATGTTTTCGCGCACGTACCGCAGTTGATGCAGGCATCGGAACGCGTAACCTTGTATTTCGGTACCTGGTGTTTAAACCGGGACGGCGCTAATTTGATGTTGACGGTTGATGGTTTCATATGCTCACAGCTTTAATTTATTTTAAAAATAATTTACCGAAAGTATCTCGGTCGATTTCTTCAAAGAAGATGGCCCGGCCGGATTCACCGCGCAAGCGGCGGGCTTCACGGATGCCCATGGCGCCCATCATTTCCAGTATCTGTGAATGCCAGGCGCCCATAAGGTTGACCATGCGCTGGGTAATCACGGGGCCGGGAATTTTAGACAATTGTTCCGGCAGGACTAAAATCTGTTGCTGTTCTTCATAAATTCGGCCGCCGAGCGCGACCATAAGGGGCAGGTCTATCGCAGCCAGGTCGGCGCCGCAAAGCATCGCTTTGGCCACATGCTCTGCCAGGGCGACTCCGCCGGAAGCCATGATAACGACCTCGTCGCGCAGTTTATCTTCCACCAGCCGCTGATGCACCGAGCGGATAATGTCCTTAAGGTGGCGGCTGCCTGCGCCGGCCGGACTATTGAGCTCCTGTCCGCGGTAATCGGCGACAATATGGATAATTTCCGCGCCGTCGTGCGCCAGTTTAGCAACGGTATATTCGACTTCCTTCACGGCCGGCACGCGAATAACGATGAGCGCATTCCCGATTTTTTTAATTTTTTCCTGGAGTGTAGCTAATCCGCTCAAAACGGCGCTGTCACAATCCACGGCGACAACGCGGGCTTTTTTGATTATTTCTTTATGCCCGTCAATTTCCGCGGGTGTCAGGCGGGGGATGATGTTATCGCCGTGTTTTTCAAAATCGGCGGTAATATCCGCGACCGGCATAATTACGAAAGTGTTGAGTTCAGCGGCGGCCCTAACCATCGCCAGCTTAATATGCGGACTTAACTTTTCCGCGGGCATATCGAAAACGATGGGCAGAGATATTTCAACGGTATCCGGCACTTTAGACAGCAGCTGCCCTTCCGGGCTGAAAACCAGGTGGTTCAGCTTGCGGCCCAGGTCAATGGAGGTGTTGATGTATTCACGTCCGTGAATACCGTCCCGGGTCGGGCGCACGATTTCCGACATATCAGTCCACATGCCGTCAAAGCCGGAGCCGGTAAAGGGGCCGCGGTAACCTGCCCCGGAAACAGGGACAGCACCATCTTCCGCCTGTTTGTAGAGCGTGAGCAGCATGTCCGGTTTCCAATAGGCGCCGCCGGTGCTGGCAAAAACTTTTTCCAGGGATTTTTCGAGTGCTCCGCGCGGGCATTCCTGAATGCAGCGAAAGCAATTCCGGCAAACTGCGGTATTCGGGTCGGCCATAATACGCGGGTCAGCTTCACTCCGTTTGTGCGCCTGGTAAATACACACTTTGGTGCATTTGCCGCAATTGATGCAGTTTTCCCCGCGCACAATCTTGAATTTATAAATATATTCCAGCTCGAGGGGCGTGGCTTTGGGGTGAATATGATATTTCTTGGGCATAGTCTTTATCCGTCTTCCAGATTTTATTTTCTACGGCGGTTCAGTTGTTCCGCTCTACCATATCCCAGTATTCTTTGGTGGCATCAACTTTTTTCAGGAATTCTTCAATCTGCGGCTGAGGCCACTCGAATTTTTCCTTGAGGGTTTTTTCCAGGGCGTCCCAGAGATTCATCAATTCGAGGTTGGTCTGGCAAATTTCCTCGCAGCCTTTGCAGTGCATGCACATAAAGGCGGTCGCAGCTTCTTCCTGGGTGACTTTCTGCCCGGCCAGGAGTTTTTTCGCCAGGGCAATTTTCCCTTTGGCGGTGACAGCTTCGTTTCCGGTAACCAGGTAAGCAGGACATTCCGCCAGGCAGTTGCCGCATTTGGCGCAGGCGTGTAGATTCAGTTCATAGGTCAGGTTGTCAATCTTTTTATCTTTGCCCAGGACGAGCGTCGCGGTTCTGCCGACGACCGGACTCATGCCGCCCAGCATGGACATCGCCGGCCCGAAAAATCCGGGTTTGAAGGCGAGGGCAGTCACCCCTTTCGACCCGGTACCGAAGAATTTACCCGGATTCAGGATATTATTGGGGTCGGTTTTTGCTTTGTAAGCCCGTAATTCCTGATATCTGGTTTTATTGAAGAGGTTGTGCGCAAAGGCGGCATTCCACAGGCCGAGACCGTAAGGTTCCGCCCCCAGGCTGACCGCGGCTTTCGTGATTATGGCTACCAGCGGGATATTGATAAAATATTTCTTTCTCCTGGAATCAGTCAGGAAATTCGCCATAACCAGGGTTTTTTCCGCATCCATGACATAGCTGTCGATGGTAATTTCCACCCCGAAATCGGCGCCGATTTTTTTAGCCCGGGTGATAAAAGCTGCCGCCGATTTGATGGGCATAATCAGCTCACTCGCCAGGATGGACGGCCCCAGCCGCTTGGTTTTCATGCCGAACAGGCGCTCGTTCCAGAGATAGCTGGCGACATAGGCGGGCGCTTCTTCGATTTTGCCGTGCGCAGCCATGTATTTAATAAAAAGCGCATCGCTCGCGGCGCTGCTGAACTCGATATGGACGGCGGCGCTCTTTTTAAAGACGCCGGAACGCATGATCTTGTTAATATCGGCGATTGAGTTTTCATCCAGAAAACGGATGGTATCGGGATTGATTTTGGTCTCCCCCGTTTCTTTCACGAATGAGCTGATGAATTCAAATGCTTCTTTATCACCCGGAAAATATAAAAGGTGGGGATACGAACCCTGCGGCATATCGCGCAGCTTGAGCGTGGCTTCCGCCACGATGCCGAATACCCCTTCGGTGGAAATAAAATATTTGAAATCCGGGTCGGCGGGCGATAATTTTTTCACCTCGCCGTTGCCGGTAACAACTGTAATGGAAACAAGCATTTTCGATAAGATGGCCGTAGCGGAAGCTGTTAATGCCGATGCCGCCGGTGGAAATCCAGCCGCCGACCGTGGAGAATTTACTGGAGGGATAGGTCATCAGGCATAACCCGCTTTTCTTCGCTAAAATGTCGATGTCGCTCCAGCGTGCGCCCGCTTGCACGGTCGCCGTTTTTTTGGCGGTATCGAGCTCCAGGATGCTGCGGAAAGGAGATAAGTCGATGACGACGCCGCCCCGGGTGGGGATGACGCCGCCGAAACCCCAGGAGGCAGCGCCGCGCGGCACGACGGGTATTTTCCTGTCGTTGGCAAAAGCCAGGACCTTTTTAATTTCATCGATATTTTTCGGCTGGACGACGAAATCCGGCATGGTCGTAAAAAGCGTCTGTGTCATGATCGCCGGCAGGTCGCCGATGTCATGGCTGTATTGCTCTCGTTCTGCTGGCTTATCGATGATTTTTACATCGCCTGCGATTTTTCTGAACTCGTCTACGTTCATAGTTTATTAATCCCTTAACTCGTTATCCGTGCCAAAATACGGCAAAAGCAAACACTTTTATTCTTTAACTGGAAGCGCTGACTTTACCGGAACCGGTAATTCAACAAGAAAAAGCATACGGCAACCACTTGCCGTATGTCTACAACTTAATGATTACAGAATCAGCCACCTCTTGTCAATAATATTGCAATTATAGCAGGTTACAATTCTGTAAACAAAATATTCCCGGTATGGACCGATGGCAAAAAGAGCGGCTGGTTCTGCCGGTCTCGGCGCTACCATTAGTCTAAAGCAAAAAGCGCATTATTTTTCTTTGTAAGGACGTTTGGCTTCTGCCACGCCGGCGGCATGGGACAGGGCATAAACCACATATTGATTCAGACTGACCCCTTCTTTGACCGCCAGTCCGGCCAGTTTCCGGTGCAGGCTGGCCGGCACGCGCACGTTGAATTTGCCGCTGTACTCAATCTGATTGGACGGCAGCGGGATTTCGTTGCCGTCTTCGTACATTGATTCCATCCACAATTTCCGGGCTTCCTCAATCATTTCCATCGCCTCTTCCACCGTCTCGCCCTGGGAATAGCAGCCCGGTAAATCTTCAATCTGGACAGCATAGCCGCCTTCTTCGGCCGGTATTAAAGTTACCGGATATTGTAAATCAATATAATATTGCAAAGGTTTACGTTTGTTATTTGTTTCCATATAATCCCTCCAAATTGAGGCCGTTGATAACTAAATCAACGTAGGCTGTATTAACATACTTCGATTTTTTAGGAATCACCACGGTTATCGACTTGGCGCCTTTCCGATGATAAACACGGTGGCTGCCGCCTGTTTTATGGTATTCATATCCGTAATAAATAAGCAGTCTGTCGCAATCCTCCACCGTGATATTTTTTCGGGAAAGGAATTTATTGACCGGCTTGTCCACACTGCTCATATAGGAATAGTACTATAGATAGTACCATTTGTCAAGGGGCCAAGGCACAGAACCGCTGAAAAAATAAGACGATTTAGTAATGCGCCGTGACTAATACTGCAATCGGACTTTTATCCCGCGGCTTTGCAGGTAATCTTTTAACTGGCGGCAGGTGTATTCGCCGTAATGCACGATGGAAGCCACCAAGGCCGCATCGGCGTGGCCGACGGCGAAAGCATCGTAAAGGTGCTCCGGTTTGCCGGCGCCGCCGGAAGCAATTACCGGAATCCCCACCGAATCGGCAATCATGCGCGTCAAAGTCAGTTCGTATCCGTCCTTGGTGCCGTCGGCATCGATGGAATTGACCACCAGTTCCCCGGCGCCCAGTTTCTCACCGGTTTGGGCCCATTGGATTGCGTCCAGGCCGGTGGTCACCGTGCCGTCGTTAATCACAATTTCGTAGCCGGAAGGAATTGCCTTGGTCTTGCCGGTCTTTTTGATATCCATCGAAAGGATGGTGCTTTGTGCGCCGATGGCGCCGGAAATCTCCGAGATAAGTTCTTTCCGCTTGACCGCGGCAGAATTGACGTTGATTTTTTCCGCCCCCGCCAGCCTGAGTTTAGTCGCGTCCTCAATGGAACGGATACCGCCGCCGACCGAGAAGGGAATGAAGATTTGCGCGGCCACGGCCTCAACAAATTTAAGCGTAATATCGCGATTGGCGCGGGACGCATTAATATCGTAGAACACCAGCTCGTCCGCCCCGTCCAGATAATACTGACGGGCTTTCGCCACCGGGTCGCCGATGTCTTTGGTATCGACAAATTTGATACTCTTTGCGAGTTTGCCTTCCCGGACATCCAGACAGACAATCAGCCTCTTACTTAGCATTTTTGCTTGCCCTTCTTCTCTGCCTGAGTCGGCAATTTGCCGTCCCATTTGGCAAAACGCGACAGCATTTCTAAGCCCAGGCGCCCGCTCTTTTCCGGGTGGAACTGGACCGCGAAATAATTGTTTTTCCCCACGGCGCAGCAAAATTCGCCGCCGTAATCGGAGACCGCAAAGATGTTTTCCGGCCTTTCCGGCTGCGGATAATAGGAATGGACGAAATAGAATTCGTCCTCTTTACCCGGGCCTGCCAGCACCGGGTGCGGCTGCGTTGCTTTCACCGTATTCCAGCCGATGTGCGGAATTTTGAGCGATTTATCCTGAAAATTGAAACGCACGGTGGTGCCGGGGATAATTCCCAGGCAGGGGGTATCACCCTCTTCAGAACGGTCGAGGACGGCCTGCGCGCCCAGACAGATACCGAGAATCGGGATGCCGGCCGCGAAGGCTTCTTTAACCGCTATGCCGAGTCCGGTCCGGTTCAGGTTCTGCATGGTCGCCGGGGCGGCGCCGACGCCGGGAAAGATAATCCTTTCGGCATTTTTCAAATCTGCAGGATTCGAGGTAATAAAAGACCTGATGCCGGTCTCGGCGCAGGCCCTTTGGACACTGCCGATGTTGCCGGCGCCGTAATCAATAATCGCTAACATTTTAAAAACCTGCCCGGGTTATTATTCCAGATAGTCCTTTAACTTGCGGCTGCGGCTGGGGTGGCGGAGCTTACGCAGCGCTTTGGCTTCAATCTGGCGGATGCGCTCGCGGGTGACGTTGAACTCCTGCCCGACTTCTTCCAGTGTGCGGCTGCGTCCGTCTTCCAGGCCGAAACGCAGCACCAGCACCCGCTGTTCGCGGTGCGTCAGGCTGGAGAGCACTTCGTCAATTTGTTCTTTCAGCAATTGTTTGGAAGCGGCGTCCACCGGCGGCAGCGCGTTGCGGTCCTCGATAAAATCGCCGAGGTGGCTGTCTTCTTCTTCGCCCATGGGCAATTCCAGCGAAATGGGCAGCTGCGCGACCTTGATAATTTCCCGCACTTTGTCCGGCGACATTCCCATCTTATCGCCGATTTCTTTAGAAGTCGGGTCGCGGCCGTACTCCTGCGAGAGGCGGCGGCTTAATCTTAAAAGCTTATTAATCGTTTCAATCATGTGCACCGGCACCCGGATGGTGCGCGCCTGGTCGGCTATGGCGCGGGTGATGGCCTGCCGTATCCACCAGGTGGCATAGGTGCTGAATTTAAACCCTTTATGCGGGTCGAATTTTTCGACGGCGCGGATTAAGCCGATGTTGCCTTCCTGAATCAGGTCGAGCAAAGACATGCCGTGGCCGATGTGCTTCTTGGCCACGCTGACCACCAGCCTCAGGTTAGCTTCGGTGAGGTGGTCTTTGGCGCTGTTGGCTTCCTGTTCAACTTTATCCAGGTATTCCCGGAGCTCGGTTTCAAAACCGCCGAGGCGTTCGATGAAATCGGGGTTGTCCACCAGTTTGGCGATATCCGCCGCAGAGGCTTTTTTCCCGATGACGTCCAGCAGCTTGGGGGGCAGTAATGCGCTGTTGACCGAAAGGCTCATCAGCTGCTGTTCAATCTGGGGCGCTTCCATATCGGTTTTCTTGATAATGGAGGCGACCAGTTCCTGGTCGATGACGCCGTCAATGCCGGCGCGCAGCTTTTCGTTAGAGACGATATCGCGGAACTTGGCCTTGGGCGGCAGTTCCAGATATTCCTGCACGTTGATGATGACGTCGGTGGCCTGCCCGACCTGCCGGAGCATGGTCAGCAATATCTGGGTGGCGGAAGTGTCCTTGCCCTGTTTTTCCAGCTCGCGTTTGATTTCCGCGATGCGCTTGCCCTCTTCGATTCTTCTGGCCAGCGTTTTCTCGTCGCGGGCGGTGAGCAGCGGTACGCGGCCGATCTCATGGAGGTAAAGGCGGACCGGGTCGTCCCCCACTTCCTGGTCCTGGTCTTCCAGCAGCTCGGCCTGGGATTCAAGCTCCAGGTCCTCCGCGGTGGGTTCTTCCAGAATGACGTCTTCGGTAGGTTCTTCTATAATTTCCTCTTCTTTGGCCTCGGGGTCAAAATCAGGGGAGTTATTTATTTCTTCCATTTTGGGCTCTCCTTGTTATTACCCGCGGTTTACGGGCAAAGACGTTTTTCAATTGGACGCTGGGTTCGATACCTTCTTCCTGCAGCCTGGCCAGCGCGGCGCCCGGGCTGCCGTTTTCAGCTTCAACGTTGGCGAAAACCTCCGCACGCATCGCTTCCTGATTTATCAGGTATGCCCGGCGCAGGGCGAGGGCACATTCGGTAAAGCGGTCGGCCACGCGTTCCGCGGGAATCGGTTTCGCAATAATATTATCTAATTTCTCCCTGACTGACGGTTCCAACCGTTCTTTCAGCGCCACGGTATCATCAGTCGCCAAACAGGCACAGTAAAGCTCACGGTTGACAATGCTCTGGAAATAGTCCGGTATTAATCCTTCGTCCTGTTTTTTTAATTCCGGATACTGCACCAGGAGGGCGATACAATATTCTTCACGCGCAATATATCCGATTGTATCGGCAGGAACAAGGTTTGACCGGTGTAAGGGTTTATTCGCGTGAGTCCCGATCAGCGATTTCTTTAACTGGCCTTCAATTACATTATAGTCTATTTTGGTGAGCTTAGACAGTGTCCGTATCCAGCGGTCGCGCCGTAAATTGTTTTCCACTTTGGCGATGGTGGGCAGCAGCTGGCTGATGAGCTTCGACTTTTCCATGATTTTCGTTAAATCATACTTGGACGCAGTGAAGTTTACCATGTATTCCGCCAGCGGACTGGCGTTGGCGACGGCGGCTTCCCAGATTTTCGAGTCTCTTTTAATGACTTCATCCGGGTCTTCGTCCGCCGGCAATTTAACGATTTCGATTTCTACCTCGGCGGTATTTTCATAGTCTACGCTGTGCGTCATGGCTTCTTCTCCGGCTTTATCCGGGTCCAGCGCCAGCGCGATATTTTTGGTCAATTTTTTCAGGATATTGATGTGTTTTTCGGTGATGGCCGTGCCCATGGAGGCGACGACGTTATTGTAGCCGTACTGGTGGGCCATGATAACGTCCATGTAGCCTTCGACGATAACCGCCATGTCTTTGGAACGGATGGCGGCCGCAGCCATATCCAGGCCGTAAATAGTGCCGCTTTTATCGAAAACCGCGGTTTGCGGCGAATTCATGTACTTCGGCTGGGAGCCGTCCATTTCCCGGCCGGAAAACGCGATGGTGCGCCCCCGGGCGTCGCGGATGGGGAACATCAGCCGGTTGTGGAAACGGTCGCGGATTCGCCCGTCTTCATTTTTCACAATCAAACCGGCGTCCAGCATTTCATTTTCGCTGAAATTCTTCTCTTTGAGATAAGTCAGCAGTTTTTCCCAGCCGTCCGGACTGATGCCGAGCTGGAAATCGCCGATGGTTTTAACCGTCAGGCCGCGGCCCAGCAGGTAGTTTTTGGCATATTCGCCCGCCGAAGAGTTGACCAGCAGATTGTGATAATACTGCACGGCCGCTTCGTTGACCTCGAATAATTTATCCTTTTCGTCTTTACGCGGGCCCGCTTCGATTTTAGAAGGCAAAGTTACGCCGGCTTTGTCGGCCAGCATGCGCAGGGCTTCGCCGAATTCGACGCCTTCCTTCTTCATCACAAAAGTGAAAACGTCGCCGCCGGTTGCACAGGCACCGAAACAGTGCCAGGACTGCCTTTCCGGAAAAACGTAGAACGAGGGCGTTTTTTCGTTGTGGAAAGGACAAACCGCTTTGAAGTTGCGTCCGGCCTTAGTCAGTTTGGCGTATTGCCCGATGACTTCCACAATATCCAGTTTTTGTTTTACTTCGTCAACAGTACTCATAGAGACAAATATCTTAACACAATGATTTGAAAAGGGAAAGGCCGTAAGGCATTCTTTCTGAATATATTATGGCTTGCTTTGGGGGGTAAGTAAAGATAATTCCGCCGCCGTCTTCAGCGCGTACTGGTCCGTCATGTTGGCGATGTAGTCAATCACGCCGCGCCATTTTTTATCGCTGTGCAGCAGGTACTCCGGCGGCAATTCCTGCGGATGCTTCAGGAAGTAGGCGTAGAGCGCGCGGATAACCTGGCGGGCCCGCTCCGTTTCCGGCAAGGCCGATTGCACTTTGTAAACCCGGTCGAAGAGAAAATCGCGCAGGATGCCGGTGGCTTTCAAAACACGCGGGCTCATTTTGATGCCGGGGCGGGCATTATTTTTTTCGGCGATAGCCCCGCTGCACGGCCAGGATTTTTCGATGATGTCGCAGACCATGGTATCAATCCGGGTGGAAGGAGTATCCCCCAGCACTTTCAGGGCGGCTGCCGGGATATCGCTTTCTTTAATGATGCCGGCGCGGATGGCGTCGTCGGAGTCATGGTTGACGTAAGCCACCAGGTCGGCGAGCTTGACGATTTCCCCTTCCAGGGTGCTGACCTTGCCCCATTCGCTGCCCAGTACCTGCGCGCGCGACTTGGAGTGGTTGACGATGCCGTCCCGCACTTCCCAGGTCAGGTTCAGGCCGCGGCCGTCCTTTTCCAGTAAATCCACGACGCGTAAAGACTGCTCGTTGTGCTTGAACCCCAGCGGGGATAGTTCATTCAAGACGTTCTCGCCTTCATGCCCGAAAGGCGTGTGCCCCAGGTCGTGGCCGAGGCTGATGGCTTCGGTGAGGTCTTCGTTCAGGTTCAGGGCGCGGGCGATGGTGCGGGCAATCTGGGAGACTTCCAGCGTGTGGGTCAAACGGGTGCGGTAATGGTCGCCCAGCGGCGCGATGAAGACCTGGGTCTTGTGTTTGAGGCGGCGGAAGGACTTCGAGTGCAGGATACGGTCGCGGTCGCGCTGGTAATCTGTGCGCACCGAATCTGGTGCTTCTTCTCTGGCCCGGCCGCGGGATAAACGGACTTTCTGGGCGTAAGGAGAGAGGTTTTCCTCCCGCGCTTCGAGCAATTCCCGGATTTTCAGCTGCTGTTTCATCTTTCTGCCGACGGCTTTTAAAATATCATTTTACAGGTGCTTATTATAACACGAACCCGAACAAAATATTCAGGTTTCAAGAATCAATAATCAAATAAATTATAAAATCCAAATCCTCAAATAACGATGGTCATCACGTGCGAAGCGAATGGGGACACTCTCTCTCAGGGCGGGATGAAGGAGAGTGACAATTTCTATAAGCCGAAAGCTGTTCGACTCTTCCTCACTTTTCATTCTGCGATACGAAGTACCAAAGAATCTGGTTGCTGAGCGCAGCGAAGGATCTAGTCCTTATTATCTTTTTTGTATTTGGAATTTTGGGAAACAATCTCTGGATAAAATAGAAACTTCTCTAAATTCACTGTATAATAACTTATTGTCGCCGGCAATTATGCTGACTGTTCCGGCGCTTCCAATCCGGAGAGGTGACCGAGTGGTTGAAGGTAACGGTCTTGAAAACCGTCGTTGCGCAAGCAACCGCAGGTTCGAATCCTGTCCTCTCCGCCAGCTTTCTCACTTCCATCGCGAGGAGTCCTTCTCCGTTAGTTTCCTCGCCCCTTGAGGGAGAGGACTAAGGTGAGGGGACATTGTACACTTTACGTAGTAAATGTGTATAAATATTTACAATCCTTATACAATTCTATCGCTACCATCATCACCCTGATTGTTTCGCTCTGTTTATTCTTTTTATCTTCTGATATGATATACAAAGACTTATTGCTCTGAAATATATCCAATGACAGGGAGCCCCCGCAAATGACTACGTTGACTGTATTCTACGTCATCAACGCCTCCTTACTCCTGCTCCATGAAATCGAATCCGCCTACGTCAAAGAATGGGAAATTCTGAAGCTGCCGGGCAAAATCACCGGATTTCTTCTGCTCCACATACCCATCCTCCTGCTCTTTTTCTGGGGCGCAATCGAACTTGGCAAACAAAACACCGCCGGCGAAATCATTGCCCTGATTACCGGCTTTGGCGGCCTGATTCCGTTTCTGGTGCACAAATTACTCGTCAAAAAGAAGGGTTACTTCGAATCTGCCGCTTCAAATATCATCATTTACTTGAATGTGTTAGCCGGTATTGCCACATTTATGTTGGCTGCGCTGAAATTATTCTAAGGAAATTAATTATGACAAAGAAAATATACAACAAACTGGTCAGGGACAAAGTCCCTGGGATCATCAAGCTAAACCGCGGCGTGCCTAAGATTATACCTCTGGATGAAACCGAGTTCAGAAACGCGCTGAAAACAAAAATGACCGAAGAAGCACAAGAACTGCTGGCAGCGAAATCCGCCGACGACGTGTTAAATGAATTGGCGGATATTGCAGAACTGATTAGATCTATTGCAGAAAACTACGATTTATCTTTTGAGGCAGTTGAGAATCAGCGTATTAACAAATTGGGGGAAAGAGGCGGTTTTGCGCAAAAACTGTTTCTAGAATCCGTTGAGGAGAAACGATGACCGGCGAAATTCTTGCGCGGCTCCGTGCCGACTTGCGCGCTAATGCCGACGAAAAATCTATCGCCAATTACCAGCGCTATTTTAAGGAAACGGTCAAATTTTACGGCCTCAGTATGAGCGCCGCTAATAAAATCGCTGCTAAATACTGGCAAGAAGTTAAAAATCTCAGCAAGCCGGAAATTTTCGCTCTCTGCGAAGATTTATTCAAATCGGATTACAGCGAAGAAGCCGCCGTCGCCTCCGAATGGGCCCCTAAACTGACCAATCAGTTCGTGCCGTCCGACCTGGATTTATTCCAGCTCTGGATTGATTCTTATCTCAACGACTGGGCCAAAGTAGACGGCTTTTGCAACCACACCGTCGGTAATTTTGTCCAAAAATACCCGGCCGGCATAAATGAGATTGTCGCCTGGTCCGATTCTTCAAATCGCTGGCTGAAAAGGGCATCCGCGGTGTCCTTAATCATCCCCGCTAAAAAAGGCCTGTTCCTGAACGAGATTTTCACTATCAGCGACCGCTTATTGACTGATAAGGATGACATGGTGCAAAAAGGTTACGGCTGGATGTTGAAAGAAGCCTCCAAGCTGCATCAGGACGAAGTCTATCAGTATGTCCTAAAACATCGGCCCGATATGCCGCGCACCGCCCTCCGTTATGCCATTGAAAAAATGCCTCCTGAACTCAAATCCGAAGCTATGAAACGGGTCTAACCAGGTTGCCGATTGTCATTGTCATTCTGCCATTGGCGGGGTAAATCCCTGATCTCCATCCCGTTGAAAAACGGGATCCAGCCGCCAAAATCACGACAAAATCCGCCCTTCTCAGCCCTCTTTGAGTCGCAACGAAATACTTGCGGCGTTAAGCCGCAACGTATGCCCCAGCGTGGGAGAGAGCAGGAGAGAGGGGAAGTTGGTTGTTTCAATATTCGTATTTCAAATTTTCTTGATAGTTGAATCTTGATTCTTGATTATTTCGTTATGGAGGGGGGTGACAAAAACCGCTTGACAGTATTAAATCACATGTCATACAATAATTTCACGTTTGAGAGCGACCGTAAAACTCTCCGTCATGATTCTTACCGCCGGGGCCGGTTGGGCATTCAGGAAATGCCCATGTACAACGGCTTTAGGGGTTCCCGGGGGAAAAGTATCGGAATACAGAGAACGTTCCGGTGCCTTTCAACTGGTGCGAACTATACGACTAAGGCGGCAACCGCAGGCCACGGACACTTCTTATTCACAGTCCTCCCTCGGATTGAGGTGGACGCAAAGGCCCAGGCTCGTCAGAATCCAGCTCCTGAGCGCCCAATAAAGGGCAAATATTGAGGACCCACTGTTGCAAGGGCAGCAATCCCCCACAACCTGTCATTCCCGCGAAAGCGGGAATCCAGCCATCATCCTCTCCCGTTATCTTTCTGGATTATCGGGTCAAGCCCGATAATGACAAAATGGGAAGGGTTCTAATCAAAACGGCCGCAAACGTCGTTTCGCCTCACGTCATTCCAAAAACGCAGAGTGCTTCCGCATACCCGAAAATCCTGAAAATATTCGTTTCCGTCTGCTATAGAAAATACACTTTTTACAAAACGAATCATAAAATCGCGGTTAGTGCACCAAAATTACTTTAACAACAGAATAATGGTCATTCTTCAACGGGCGGGAGGATTGCATCCGATGATCACTCCCTCACCTTAATCTTCTCGCGTCAGGGGAGAGGCGAATATTACTCATTATTATTAAGTTAGTGTAAGTTTTGGGGGAGGCCGACGCCGGGACTGAGGATATTATTGGGGTCGAAGGTCTTTTTGATGCCCCACATCAGTTCCCACTGCTTCTTATCCGGCACCAAATCCAGGTCTTTATTGCGGATCTGGCCGATGCCGTGTTCGCCGGTGAGCACGCCGCCGAGGTTCAGCGTCTCCTGATAAATTTCCCGTTTTACTTGCTTGAGCTGGCCGCGTTCATCAATTTCCTTGAGGATATGGGCATGCAGGTTGCCGTCGCCGGCATGGCCGTAAGTAGGAATGGTGGTATTGTATTTTTTAGCGACTTCATCTACTTTCTCCAGCAGCTTGCCGATATTGGCCGGGGGCACGGTGATATCGAGCGCATCCGCGGTACGGTCCTTGAAGATGGAGAAGAATTCGCTGCGGAGTTTGAGAATATCCGCCTGCATCTGGGCTTTATCGGCCACCTGGACGTCGACACTCTTATTTTCCTCGCAGATTTGAGCGATTTTCTCCGCCTGCGAAAACATATCGTCTTCGCTGGTGCCGGTAAGAATAATCATCAGGTAGGCAGTGCCCTTCTCCACCGGCCAGTTGACGCCGATTTTTTTTGATACCTGCATCACGATATCCCGCTCGAAAAACTCGATGGCCAGCGGCGTAGTGCCGCTGCGCAGGATTTTCGGGACGGTGTTGATGGCATCGTAGCGGTTGTTATAAGAAACGACCAGCGTAGCGCTGGCTTCCGGCTTGGGGTACAGGCGGAAGGTAATTTTGGTAATCACGCCGAGCAGGCCGGTGCTGTTAATCATCAGCTGCAGTAAATCAAAACCCTGGTTGTTTTTAATCAGTTTACCGCCGAAATTGACGATTTCGCCGGTGGGTAGCACGGCTTCCAGTCCTTTGACGTAGCTGCGGGTGACGCCGTATTTGACGGCACGGGTGCCGCCGGCATTGAGGGCGACCATACCGCCCGCCTGGGCCCCTTCGTCACCGGGATGGGGTGGGAAGAACAGCCCGGCGCCGTCCGCGGCCTTGAGGATGTCCGCCAGGGTTACGCCGGCTTCGACGGTAATCATCAGGTTATCGGCGTCCAGCTCAATAACTTTGTTGAGCCTTTCCATCGAGATGAGCAGGCCGTCCCGGGTGGGGATGGCGCCGCCGCAGAGGCCGGTGCCGCCGCCGCGGATGAAGACCGGTGTTTTGTCCAGGTTGGCCAGTTTTAAAATTTCGGAAATTTCACGGGCGTTGCCGGGTTTGACGACGACAACTTTTTCGGCCGGTTTGGGCCGGACGCAGACGACTGTTTCGTCGCAGAGGTAGCTCTGCATATGGTCGCGGTCGGTGATAACGTAATCAGCTCCGACGATATCCTGTAATTGATTGATGTCCATGATTAAAACTCCCCTGATTTATTTTTTCCCGTCCATTCTAACTCTTGTTGTGCCCCCTCTCCAGCTCTCTCCCACGGGTAGGGTATACATTTCGGCTTCATGCCCCTATCCATCAGCTTATTGTGCTGAGTACCTCCGGCCTTTGGCCTCTGGGTATTTCGTTGCGACTCAAAGAGAACTAGCACTCTTCGCTTTCGTGAATAATGGTGCCGGTGATATCAAACTTATAATCGGCCATCGGTACAATCCATTTCAAATTGGGCAAGATATTCTGCGGCAAGGATTCAACCGGATACCAGCCGATAATTTCATCGGTGGCCGAATGAATGTTTTTCAAATTCGCGCCATCTGCTTTGGCCGTAAAACAATTTAATTCGTATCCGGTTCCGGTGATGAAGAGAAATTGCCGCCAGGCGATATTCCGTTCGCCGGCTTCTTCCCAAAATTCCCGGGTCATCGCAGATGCGGGACTTTCTCCGGCTTCGATGTGGCCCCCAACCCCATTCAATCGCCCTTTTTGCCATTGGGGACGATTTTTTTGAATCAGGCAAACTTCGTTTGTATCCCGGTTAAAAAGATAACCAACCACGTATTTATTCACAACGATTTCCTGCGAAAGCGATTAATAACAAAATATTTTTATTTAATTACCTGGCAAACTTCACTGATGGGTTTGCGGTCGCGGGTGGGGCTTTCCGCCGGATAACCGACCGGCACGAGGGTAACGATATCCATGCCAGCTGGAATTTTCAGCAATTTTTCGATATCTGCCTTGGCGTGCAGCGGGCCGGTCATCCACAAAGTACCGAGCCCCATCTGATGCAGCACCAGCATCAAATAGGCTGCCGCGGCCGAAGTTGACTGGACGCTGCCGGAGATTACACGCAGGCCTTCCAGCATTTCTTTCGCCGCAGGGTCGGTTTCGGCGCGCTTCGTCATGGCGTTGACCATCGGATTTGAAGACCGCACCGCGCATACTACGATTAAGGCCGGCGCCGTGGTAAGGGGACTGCCGGGCTGCGGATTGCGGGGACGCCCGCCGGCAGGGCCGGCATTGGCCATCTCCGGCCAGGACTGTATGGTTTTCAGGCCGGTCCGGATAACCTCTTCGACCGAATTGATTATTTTTTTATCGAGGATAATAAAGAAACGCCAGTTCTGGGCGTTGCCGCCATTAGGAGCCCAGGTCGCGGTTTCCACCGCCTGCAGCAAAAGGGCTTCCGGAACCGCTTTATCCTGAAATACACGGATGGAACGGCGGGTTTTGATTAATGTGCTTAATTCGGTAGTATCCATTTTTTGAACTCCTCTGCGGTACTGGCGGACAACTATCTGATTATATTCTTTTCTTTGCGGGTCTATCAATAGGTTGGATGCCGGATGAATACGATTCCGGTGTCGTTGTTTACAGATGCTATATCGGGTAAAATCAAAGCGGCGGGGATATGCGGCGCTTGAGTAATTTTAGAAAAGCGGAGGCGGAACATGCGACGAAGATCTCAGGTCATAATTACAATAGCAGCATTGGCAGCGGTTTTGCTAACGTCCTGCCAAAAAACGATGACAACAACAGCAACCACGAACACCACTACGACGACAACCGCCGCAACTACAACAACTGCCACGACATATACCATCTCCGAGCTTAAATACCAGCTGCTGACAGCGTATCCGGACTATTTCTGGTGCGACCCGGATTTATATCCGGTGGCCCGGCCGGGAGTGGAGCAGCAGAATGCGATCGCAGAGTTTACAACGATAATGGCGGACCAGGAGGAATTTACCGCAATTTTGAACCACCTGAACCTTACGGTTAAGGCCGCTTACACCGACGACGAAAAGCTGCAGATTTACCGCGAATATAAAAAACTGAACGGCGCCGTCCAGGTGACCGCGGCCGCAGCCGGCTATACTTTCTCGATACGCGTAGGGCAAAACCAGGGTGAAACATATCAGGGAACGATTGCGGCGAACGGCGTAATTACGGTAACGGCCACGACGCCGAGCATCAATACCTGCCCGATTTGTCTGGCCGCAGGCACATTGATTGATACTCCGAACGGGACGGTCCCGGTGGAAAAATTGCAGAAAGGGATGACAATTTACACTCAGGACAGCACGGGGAAAAAGATCGCGGAGACGATTAGGGCCACAGCGTCAGTCCAATCGCCGACATCGTTCCAAATAATCAGGATAGCGCTGAACGACGGACGCATCGTTTCGGCATCTCCGGGTCATCCCACGACGGACGGTCGGACAATCGGGGAATTGAAAGTTGGTGATACCCTTAATGGTGGAACCGTAGTTTCAGTAACTGCCGTGCCGTATGACGGCCTCACATTTGATATCCTGCCCGACGGCGGGAGCGGATTTTACTGGGCGAACGGCATCCTGCTGAAGAGCACACTGGCGCAATAATCCCCGTTACTTTTTTTCTGTATTATTTTCCGCAGGCGGCTGCATTTTTTCTTCGTAATTGCACTTGGTGCAAACGCGGTAAAGCGTGGTGACCCAGGTCCGGTCTGCCGGTTTGGAATTATCTCTTCTGACAACGGTGTGCCAGGCGTTGGCGCCGCAAACAGGGCATTTCATTTTTGAACTCCCTTTATTTGAGATTTAATATCCGGGCAGGCGGTAACAATCGCTACCAGCCTTATTATATACTTTTCGAAATTATATCTTTGAGAAGGGAAGTGAATAATTTTTCGAGAAGGTAGTCGGGTGTCCAGCCAATACCGTCAGGTGATAAAGGAAACTCAAGCGTGAGTATTGTCTTGAGTATTTTTTCATGAGATAATGTTGGCATGAAATGTCCGAATGACAGTAATGAAATGCATCAGGTGCAAATCACGGCGAATTACGGTTTGCCGTTGTTCGTGAATCAATGTGATACATGCGGCGGCATCTGGTTTGACACTTCCGGATTGTTCCGGGCCAAGCAGGGTGAAGCCGAGAAAATCGACATGGTAGACACCTATATTTTGTCCTCCTGCACACCGGTGGAGAATAAGGTGCATGTTTGCCCGATAGACGGAGCGCAACTGTCCCGCTTCACCGACCCCAATTTCCCCAAGGATATTTTTGTCGAACGCTGCCCGACATGCAACGGTTTCTGGCTGAACCGAGGCGAATTTACGAAATTTCAGCATGCCCGCCAGGCGCTGCTTACGCAGAAAGAGCCCACCGAGGAAGACAAGAAGCTGCAGGCACAAATCCAGAGTATCCTGGCGGACCATCAAAACGGCGATACCGAGAGCGTTCTGACCAAACTGAACGCATTTTTATCGCAGCCGGTCGGGACTTCTTCCAACGCAAGTTATCTGGATGGCGATGAGAATCAACCGAACGGGGCAAACGCGGTAGGAGCATTTATGAATATCGCGGGGACACTGCTGAGGTTGTTTGTTTTAAAATAATAATTGTCAGTCCCGCTTATGCATCGTCCACGGTAAAAGGCATCACCGCATCAATCGCAGCGGCGTCGCAGAAGAGCATCACCAGCCGGTCAATCCCCAGGGCATTGCCTGTGCATTCCGGCAGATATTTCACAGCGTTCAGGAATTTTTCCGGCATCGGCGCGATACGGTGTTGCCATTGTTTGATTTGTTCGATTTCTTCCAGGAAACGCAGCTGCTGTTCCGGCTGATTAGTCAATTCACTGTAAGCGTTGCACAGTTCCAAGCCGCCGACAAAGAGCTCGACACGTTCGGCGACGCGGGAATTGCCCGGTTTCAGCCGGGCCAACGAGGCCATCGGGGCGGGATAATCCAGCAAAAACGTGGGGCGAAGGGGGTTGAGATTAGGAATGACTCTTAATACCGTATCCTCATCGAAACGGCGCACATCAGGGTCGGCGACAGGGTCCCAGCCGGCCCACTTGGTGAAAGCCTCAGATACGGTGAACTGTTCCCAGGGCAAAGAAAGATCAATGGCCCGGGCCTGATAGCGAAGGGTTTTGCCCATGCCGAGCGCCACGGCGACGGCACAGACCAGATTTTCGGTGTCCTTCATCATCTGTTTGTAATCGGCGTTTTGGCGGTACCATTCCAGCAAGGTGAATTCGGGGTTGTGGTGCAGACCGCGCTCGCCCTTACGGAAACAGCGATTGAACTGATAAATCTTATCGTAACCGGCGGCCAGTAGACGTTTCATGTAAAGTTCGGGAGACGTCGAAAGAAACCAGCCTTCGCTTTCAACGGGGATGATTTCTTTTTCCGGGGCAATCGCCGGCGAACGGATGGGGGTTTCTACTTCCAGAAAACCCTGTTCGTTAAAAAACGTCCGGATGGTCTGATAAATGAACGCACGGCGCTGGAGATTGGGCAACAGCCGTTCGAGCCGCTGACGTTCATCGTCCGTCATTGTTATTTCTTGGTCACGACGCGTTCGACGTAAGTGCCGGTACGGGTATCGACTTTGATGATATCGCCTTCTTTGATGAAGGTTGGAACATCAATCTGATAACCAGTTTCGAGCGTGGCCGATTTCATCTGCGCGGTTACCGTATCGGTTTTGGTGGCGACATCGCTCTTGTTGACTTTCAATTCGACAAAAATCGGGAGGGTGATGTCCAGCGGTTTTTCCTCGAGCATCATGGTGGTGACGATGGTGCCTTCTTTGAGGAAATGGCTTTTATCGCCGAGCAGCGATTCATCAATCACATATTGTTCATAATTTTCGGTGGACATGAAGGTAAACTGGCTGCCGTCGCGAAAGAGGAACTGCCCTTCGCGGGTGGAGACGTTGGCGGGGGTAAATTTTTCCCCGGAATGATATGTCTTATTTGTGCTGGAGCCGTCAATCAGGTTGCGCAGTTTGTAGCGGTAAATGGCACTGCCTTTACCGGGTTTCATGAACTCAGCTTCCTCAACATTGTAAGGCACGTTGTCAATCAGTATTTTAGAGCCTTTGCGTACTTCAGAAATATCCATAATAAAATCACCCTCCTATGTGTTCGGGAAGAACCACTGTAATATTCTAATCGAAAATACCATCGGAATACAACTTTATTTCAAAAAATAAAAAGCGGTTGCCATCAGCAGGTAGACCGCGATTAACTGGGCGCCTTCCACCCAGTGACAGATGCCGTCCGCACCGATGTAGTTGGCAATCATAGCCGTGACCACGACCGCCACGAGTTCAAACGGGGTAAACACCAGGTCAAATCCGCCGTGCACAATGAGCGGGCTGACCAGAATCAGAATCGGCACCACGAACAGGGCAATCTGCAAAGCGGAGCTCATGCCGATTTCCAAGGACAGTGTCATGTGGTTTTTACGGGCAAAGGCCATGGCGCTGGTAATTTCCGGAATATTGGTGAGGATAGCAACGAAGACCAGACCGACAAAAGCGTCGGTGAAACCGGTTTTACCGACCAGCGGTTGGATGGAATTGACCAGAATATCAGACGCAAAACCAGCCAGGATAGTGATAACTAAAAGGACGACAATTGCGCCTTTTTCCGTCCAGCGGTCATGGTTTTCTTCCGGCGGTTGTCTTTCCACGACGAACATGTGGCGGTGGGTAACCAGGGTGTAAATGAGACTGAGAATATAAACAATTCCTAAAATCCCGGAGACGGCCAGGCTCATCTGATGTGACGGAGTGCCGACCATCATTTTATAAAGCGACGGTATACTGAGGCCGACAACCGCGACAAACAGCATGGTGGAGGAGAGACCGGCGGAGTCTTTGTTAAACTTCTGTTCTTTGAATTTAAGGCCGCCGGCCAGCATTGCCAGGCCGATTAAGAGCAGCACATTGAGGAGGATGGACCCGGTAATAGAAGCAGTCACTAGGGCGAAAAGACCGGCGCGCAGAGAAAAGACCGCGATGAAGAGTTCCACCGCATTACCGAAGGTGGCATTGATGAGGGCGGAAATGGTGCTGGAAACGCGGTTAGCAATAATGCTGGTGGATTCGGCCATCAGGTGCGCCATGCCGATAAGGGCGGCGGCGGTGATGAGAAATGACGGCAGCGAAGCAGCGTGCAAAAAGTAAAAGATAATCGATACCGGCACGAATAAGAGAAAGATATCGAGTAAATGGAAGTGCCATTTAAGTTGTTTATTGGTCACAAACCGGGCTCACATCTTAGAATATGCTAATTTTAGCTTAGAACCCGTTTTTAACCTTGTCAATAGTTACATGCTCAAAATAAAAGGCGGGAAGAAAGGGAACAGCATCAAGAAGAGTC
The DNA here is from genome assembly GCA_963772985.1 of uncultured Chloroflexia bacterium. Classification (GTDB taxonomy): domain Bacteria; phylum Chloroflexota; class Dehalococcoidia; order Dehalococcoidales; family Fen-1064; genus Fen-1064. Next base: position 102,572 of record CAVYZP010000026.1, on the reverse strand, counting down.
TTTAAACCGGACATGTTAAAAAGCATCAATCTAAAAGTAAATCCCCATTAATCCCCCTTTGCAGAGGTGCACGGTTGGATACCAATTGGCTCTACAGGGAAACTGGTCCGGATCATCTTTCTCCACTACGATATCTGCAGCCTGCAAGAGAGTATTAACCCAGCGGTGGGACAGATGGTAATTTGGCTGCCATGCTTACTTTTCTCGCATCCCGGAGGCGCAGGATGAGCAGCGTCAAACTGACGACACCGACAGCGGAATAACCCAGATAATTTACCGTGACGTTGCTGGAGGTTCCGGAAATATCCCACAAGGCATGCAGCACGACCGCAAGAAGGAACACGCTAAAAACCACGGGCCGCAAGATTTTACCGGTCTTCTCCCGCTGGCGCCAGAGTACGGCGCAAACGAGCCCTGTCCAGGCAGCATGCCCAACGGGCGATAATAACCCGCGGATTAAAAGCACTTCCTGAAGCGTGCCTATATTGCCCTGAGTTTGCAGCAGACTGACCAGTCCATAACCCATCGTTTCCAGCGCGGCAAATCCCATACCGCAGCTGACGCCGAAAAGTAAGCCGTCCGCTTCGGAACGATAACGCCCGCGAATGAACATGATTACCGGAAAGATGAGTTTAGTGGTCTCTTCGATTAAACCGACACCAAAAAGAATCAAAATACTGGAACTGCGTAAAGTAGTATACTCTATGAATCCAGCAAAAACAGAGCCGATGACGCCACCGACCAGAAAGCAGGTTGCCACCAGCGAGAGAGGGACAGCAGAATGGCTGGTTTTATCCAGGACTTGCTCCTGGCTGTAAAAATAGGTCACCATAGTTACCGGCACTAAAAATGCGCCGATAAGGATGACGGTGGGCACAAAATTGATGTTATTGGTAAACTTTAAAGCCTGTTCGGTACCGAAGAAGAGGATTGCACCAATAACCAGTACCTGAAACCACCGTTGATTCATAAAAGCAAAAATCTTAGTCATGGAAATTAACCACGTTTTATAGGTTAAATTAGCGACATCAGAATTAAAACATATTCAGGGATATTTTACTAGCATGGGCGCAAACATTTTGACGCTATGGTCATTTGGTGATTCAAATTTGACCTACCATGACTTGACGCGGGGTGACCTCGCCAATGATGTCTCCTACATTGCTGTCTTGCCACACTACCCTAGTACAGATTTCAATTATTCACCTTTCGTTATTACGCGATATTAGAATGGATAACACTTAACAAATCATGGCAACTTCTGACTATTGGTTGTCCGATGTTTCGTCAGATATATAACGAAATTGACTGCCAAAGGTGCACTTCCCGTTACGAAAATGGGAAAGGGTTTATTATTTCGCATTTATTCCCTTTAATACCCGCAAGGCCTGCAGGGTGACCCATTTGCCGGGTTTACCGTCTTTTTCCAGACTGATGAGAAGGCGTTTATTGTAACTTTTTTCCATCAGCCAGCGGCCCTGTCCGTCCTGTTTCGAGACGAGTAAATCGAGTGCATCCTGCATGCGAGTGTCGCGGTAACCTAATTTGACCATCAGGCCCAGCATTTCCAGCGCATCTGTTTTCCAGAGAGTGGGGAAATTGAAATTCAGCCAGAACTTTTTAGCCACAACCGCAGGGTCATGGCTGCTTTTATAAAGGTGATGGATGAGCAAATATTCGGCGCCTTGCTGAATCGTATTCCGGACGGCTGCGGTCCGTTTTTGTGCGGGGATTTCGGCCAGCGTTTTCAGGGATTTCACGGCGCCCATATGGCAGGTATGCTTGCCCCAGCAGTTCGGGAACCGCTGATACGGCCAGCCTTTAGGAGCTTGCGCGATGCCGTCATCAAAGCGCTGGTATTGCGTTATCCATGCGATACCGCGTTGGACGGCCGGATTGTCCAACCAGCCAAACCGGATAAGGCTGTAGAGCATGTTGCCGGTGAGACAGGGGATAACCCTTTCATGCTCGCCCCCGTCTGCGCCGGATTGAACGGCAAAGCCGCCGCTCTGTTTATCCTGAGAATTAGCCAGAATAAATTCGGCCGCTTTTTGAATTCTTTTATCTTTACCGTCCGCGCCCAGTTCGGCCAAAAGGATGACAGTCCAGACCGTGCCCTGATATTTGCACCGGAGATAGAAATCCGCCGGCTCGCCCCAACTGCCGTCGGGGTTCTGTTTTTCCAGGATACGGGGCACGATGCCGGAGGACATGATGGCTTTGCGGGCAGTCTTAACTTCGGCATCATCTTCGGCGGCGCCGAGTATATCCGTCAGCGTACAATAACGCACCGAAGGATTACTGTCCTCCAGCAGCCAGGCGGTTGGGTCGGCCTTCAAGACAACTTTCCAGTCATCGGAATTTGTTTTTGTAATCATTTTACATACCAAAAAGCCCCCGCATCTGGGTTACAGAACGAGGGCTGTTGGAATTTACCTTGTTTTTATTAATGCGAGGGGGAATAATTTATCTCCGGATAATTTTAGCTGTTTCTAGTTCCCGAACATAATCCTGCATGGAAATTGCGGACATGGTCAACGGTTCGAGGGTGCCGCGGGAACCTAATTCCGAAGCGACGCGGGCGATGGCTTCATTGCTCTGGGCTTCGAGAATGTTGATGAAGTCATAATTGCCAAGCAAAGCATACTGGGCAATCACTTTGGCGCCCATCGCTTCAACTTCCTTATTCACTTCAAAGGCTCGCTGGGGGTTATTCATCATGGACTTTCTGCCCTCGGTGGTGAGCCGGGTAAACATAACATATACAGGCATGGTAACTCCTCCTATTCTGGATTCAATATTACAATTCTAGTCTAACATTAAATTCAGACTTGTCAACATATACAGTAGTTTTTTCAGGAAAGATTATTTTTTACTTCGCCGGAATTCAGCTCCGGCTTGACAGCAGTTAACCGACCTTGATAGACTTTTACTTGTGTGCGGATGCATACACCCTTTCATTTAAGGCCCGTTGGTGCAGCGGTTTAGCATATCTCCCTGTCACGGAGAAGACCGCGGGTTCGAATCCCGCACGGGTCGCCATCAATTTCCTGCAATTCTAAGTATTAATAGCCAATTAGCTTTTTTGCACGTTATTCTAACTATTTGAGATAAAGAGAATAAAAAAGAGGGTCTGCCTGAGGCAGACCCTCTTTCGTTGAATGGCTGCTGAGAACGCTCTCCGTTAATTAATTGTTCTAGTGTCCTAATGACGATTTCAGGGATTGGTTAATCCAGACGGCGATCGGGGAACCATCACCGAAGCCGGCGCCGGTGACCGCATCGCCTAAGGTATTGGCACCCACTGCACCCATAATCCACGGCTGAACCATGTTGAACGTGGACGGCTGGGCCAAAGAGACGACAAAGTGCTGAGTCGCGATGTACAGGTTCTCATCGTGCAGCAGCTGCTGTACCTGGGCCACACTGGTGGCGGCGATAGCATTGTTATTGAAGTTAGTACATGTCGGGTCGTTAACCTGGATGTAGTTGCTCTGATATCCGGGGGTATATCTCATGAACTGGCGGAAGATATCAAAGTTGAAACCCATCAGACCCTGGTTTCTGGCGCAAAACGCATTATAGGCATGGGAGGTCATAATTTGCGACTGCCACTGAGCAGGCGGTAAACTCGTGATGCTCATATTAACGCCGACTGAGGCGAACTCAGACTGAACGATTTGATACAACCCCTGGTCGGCATCAGTCTCCAGCACAAAGGAATAGGTCGTTGAGAAGTTGAAATTCTGTGCTGCCAGCATTGTTTTACACAAGGTTGGGTCATAGGTATATTGGGCCTGGGTAGACGCCGGCCACTGCGGATATGCGCAACCCCAGCCTCCGATACCCATCTGGTTTTCGGTCAGGGAAGCAGGCCACGGGGTGCCGTAACCCTGATAATAAGTAGCGGTAATGGTTTTGATGTCAATGGCATGCTGAAGCGCTTCACGAACCTGTTCATTATTGAACGGAGCTACTTGGTTGTTCATGTCCATCGTGTATTCGTTACCCTGCGGTTTCTGTTTGACGACGATTTCAGGGTTGGTCTTCATCATGTTCAAGGCATCCTGAGTGGGCATAGACCCGAAACCATCAATCTTACCGACGCGCATGGCTGCCTCGGCCGTAGGAGCATTCGGGATGATTAACATCGATAATTTACTGATGTAAGGGAGTTTGTTTTGCGGCCAGCGCAGGTCTGTGCCCCAGTAGTTAGGATTGGCCACATAAGTTGCCGCGGATGAATCAACAAAGTCGCTCAAGATAAAGGGTCCGCTGCCAACAGCATTCTGCCAGTTCAGCAGCTGCGGTTGGGTAGCCGTAGTATAGGCTGCCACGGCTTCAGGGGCTTCGATGGAATTATCGGCGCCGGCGGCTTCCATAATGGTTAAGATGGAAGTCGGCCCGACCGCGCCCTGCTGCCAGTTGAAAGTAACCGTAAACTTGTCCGTCGCGACGACAGATAACAGCGGGTTCCAACCGGTAACGGAAACATAATACGGGTCTTTTGAAAAGCCGTTACCGAGACCCAATAACCGGTCATAATGGTTGACGACATCGCTGGCAACGAACTGCCGGCCATTGACCGGTGCCAGGTTCTGCCAGTAGACGTTCTGGCGGAGAGAACAAATAACCGTATAAGGATTGGGCATGGTATATCCGGTCATCATCCAACCGGTGGCGTACTGGTCCGGCAGCCAGCCGATTTCGAAGTCCCAGATGGACGGGTCAACAGCGTAGTTACCGTACCATAGCTGGGCCAGATACGGGGCGTATCCAGCTTGACCGTTGGTGCTGGAGTATGGGTCCCACGTGGTAATGTCCTGGGTGATCCGGTCAACGAGCGTCCCGCCGTAGGTGGGGGTTCCCAGGCTGTCATACCAGTTACCCGTTGAAGTAGTGGTGACAGAAACGGTGGTGGGTGAGGTGGTGGTGGATGTGACTGAATTAGTGGTTTGGGTTGTAGATACGACGGATGAAGTGGTAGTGGTGGTTGTCTGTGTGGTTGATGTTGTGGTTGGCGTCGTGGTTTTGCTGCCGCATGATGCCAGAAGCATGGAAGCTACCAGAAGAAAGGTCAGAGATGCCAGAATAATTCCTTTTTTCATTTAGCCTTTTTTGAACCTCCTTTTTAATAAAACAAATTACTTTGTAACTTTTGACATAAACTTTTACCGATAAGCCCGGCTTTGCCGACAGCCCCCGTTTCTCCGGTGCGGTCAACCACTATAATCCCATTACACCGGACTCAACGGCATTGCCTGTCTTATCAAATAAACATGTTAAACTTACGCAACATCACTCAAGATATCTGCGCTAAATTATAAACATGCTATCATTAATTATTTATTTTGTCAATAGCGCCGGAAGCAAGCGGCACTGGTTAGCTTTTCGCATGTTTATTTGTATTGATAATATGAATATTAGATGACAGGAAGGTTAAAATTTTTAACAGTTACTGATATTGATACTCCGGAAAGGACGGATTTCAAATCTCCATGCCGGCTTACATTACCCCGGACGATAAGAACCTATTGATTACAACTGTTTTATTCCCAGCGGAAAAACCGGATGGAAATCACCAGGCAGGCAGCGATCCAGGCGCCCATGATTGCCAGTTTTTGCCAGATATCGCCGATCCCGGCGCCGTTGTAAATTACCGCTCTCAGGGCATCGCCCAGTTGAGTGGAAGGCAAAATTTTGGCGCCGTTGTCCAGCCAGTTCGGCAGCAGGCTGTTGGGAAAAAAGATACCGCCCAGGAACATCAATGCGAAATAGGTAATCTGGATGACAGGGGTGGCGCTGCGCAGGGTTTTAATCAGGCCGGTCAGGGCAAACCCGATGCTCATAAAGCAGAGCGCGCCGACTGATAGCGTCAGCCAGAACAGGGTGGTATTGCCGGTAAGGTGAGTTTTAAAAGCCAGGCCCCCGACGGCAATCAGCAGCAATGTCTGAATGATGATGACGAGATAATGCTGCAATAATTGACTGCCAATCAGTGTTGTCCGCTTTAGCGGCGTCAGCGCTAACCGCCGGTATATCCCCTGTTCGCGTTCCTGGACAATACCGGTCGCGGTGCGCATAATGCCCGTGACCATGGCGCCCATCACGATAATGCCGGGCAACAGATAATCAATCGAACGGATGCTCATTCCCTGCCACTTTGAATTACCGTATATTGCGCCAAAAAGCAGGATAAATAACACGGGGAAAGCCAGCGTCCAGAAAAGTTCGTCTTTTCGGCGGAGAAACAGTCTCATTTGCATCCGGGTTTGTTTGATTAACATATTCATAATCGGTTATTCCTTTTATTCCCTTAATTTCCGGCCGGTCATGGCCAGAAAGACATCTTCCAGTGTGGCCTGTCTGACCGAAATATTTTCCAGCTCGATATGATTGTCGTAACAGAGGTTGGTGAGGTCTTTCAATACGGCGGACACTTTCTTTGTGCTCATTGAATATTTCCGCGCGCTGCCGTTATTGATCTTGCAGATGCCAGGGATTTTATTTGCCAGACCGTCCATATCTTTCGAGGTGGTGAATTCGATGGATGTTGCCAAATCGGCTTTATTTTTCAGATTGTCCGGCGTATCCATGGCAATGATTTTTCCCCGGTCAATGATGGCCAGGCGGTGGCACAAATGCTCTGCTTCTTCCATGTAATGGGTGGTCATGACCACGGTTTTACCACGCTCCCTCAATTTTTCGACAATGCTCCAGATATTATGCCGGGCCTGCGGGTCCAGGCCGGTGGTCGGCTCATCCAGAAAGATGACTTCCGGGTCATTCACCAGCGCCAGACCGACACTGAGACGCTGCTTCTGTCCGCCGGAAAGTTTACTGACCTGACTGTTCTTTTTTTCCGTCAGCGAAACTTCGGCCATAATCGTTTCCGAGGGGATGGATTTGGCATAATAACTGCCGAAGAGGTCCAGGGCTTCTTTGACACGGATATTGTCATACAGACTGGTAGCCTGCAGCTGCACACCGATAAGCTCTTTAATGCGCTGCGGTTCTTTCAACGCGTCGATATTGCATACTTTGATGCTGCCGGCGTTCGGTTTGCGCAAGCCCTCGATGATTTCCACGGTGGTGGTTTTACCGGCGCCGTTCGGGCCCAGGATGCCGAAGACCTCGCCTTTCTCCACGCAAAAACTGACGCCGTTGACGGCATTGATGTCACCGTATTTTTTCTCCAGATTATTGACTTCAATAATACTATTCATACTGTTAATCTCTTTTCTTTTTATTTTCTGAACTCTTATTTAATCAGCGTAATGGCATCCTCCGCGCAGACATTCACACATTTTTGGCAGCCGTTGCATAACTGGGGACGGTCAACGCGCGCGTGTTTGTGAAAAGGTAAATCGGTTTTACCGATAACTTTATTGGGACAGGATTCGACGCATTTCCAGCAGGCACGGCAGCTATGCGAATCAAGTTGAATATATCCTGTTTCGTTGCGGGGCACTTTTTGAAATATCCTCCTTACTCATACCCGAAAAAGTCATCAACAGATACAGTATAAAAAGAAATCCCCCCGGAGACGCCGTGCGTTCGGGGGGATTCATTACTGGTGAGTCAGCCAGATATATACTGGTCACTTGACCAAGTGGTGTTTTACGGCCGGTAAATGTTATATCGTAATAGCAACTTTACCGCGGGCATGCCTGTCCTCATAGTACCGCAAAGCTTCAGTAACTTCGTTTAACGGATAAGTCCGATCTATGACGGATTTTACTTTACGGCATTCAATAAGCCTTTTAATGAAAACCAAATCTTTTATACTCGATTTCGTTGTCAGGCTGCCCAACATTTTACCGGTTTTCTTTGAAAGCCGCGGGCCGAGAAACAAAGCCTGAAATATTTGCAACATGGCTTTGCGGCCTTTCATTGAACCGCCGACCATCACATAGACCCCGTTTGGAGTTAAAGCACGCTTATAGTCGAAGATTGAATGATATCCCGCAATCGCCATAATCCGGTGATAGCGCTGTCCGTTTTTTGTAAAATCCTCTTTGGTATAATCGATGACATGGTCAGCACCAAGCGCCTGCACCAACGCGAGATTTGCCGTGCTGCATACGCCGGTGACTTCTGCGCCGAAAGCTTTGGCAATCTGTACCGCAAAGGTGCCGATGCCGCCTGATGCGCCGTAAATTAAAACCTTTTGTCCCGGCTCTATGTTTTTTTTATAACGCAGGCCCTGCATGGCGACGATAGCCGCCTGAATTGCGACGGCTGCTTCTTCGAACGATATTCCGGCCGGTTTCAGTGTCAATATTTTTTCAGGCACGGCAGCATATTCAGCGAAAGCGCCGCCGCCAAATCCGTCCATGTTTCCGAAAACTTTATCACCAGGTTGAAAACGACTGACGTTTTTGCCAACCGATTCGATGACGCCCGCGATATCGCCGCCCGGTATTTTTATTTTAGGTTTCAGCAAACCAACACCCATCAGGCGGGCAAAAACCGGTTTTCCGCTGGCGTAAGCCAGGATATTATAATTCACGGATGACGCATGAACTCTGACCAGTACTTCATCATCGGCCGGGATCGGTTTTGGGACGTCTTCCAGTTTCAAGCCGTCGAGCCCGAATTTTGTGCATACAACCGCTTTCATCATTCTCCCTCCGTGATTAAAAAATATTTGAGCGACAGATACAGTATAAAAAGAAATCCCCCCGGAGACGCCGTGCGTTCGGGGGGATTCATTACTGGTGAGTCAGCCAGATATATACTGGTCACTTGACCAAGTGGTGTTTTACCGCCAGGGCTACGGCTTCGGTGCGGCCGGTGACGCCCAGTTTGGAGAGGATATTGCTGACATGGAATTTGACCGTAGACTGGCTCACGATGAGCCGTTCGGCAATTTCGTTGTTGGACATACCTTCGACCATCAAAGCCAGGATTTCCTTTTCCCGGCCGGTCATTTCCTGAAAGGGCAGCGCCGGTTCGCTAACATTTTTCATCAGCACCTGCGCCGCTTCCGGCGAGAGGCTGGGCTGACCGGCCACGGCCTTGCGGATGGCGTTCACCAGTTCTTCGGCGGAGACATCCTTGAGCAGGTAACCGTTGGCGCCGGCTTTGAGCGCCCCTTCGACATATTCCTTTTCCTTAAAACTGGTCAGGGCGATAATCTGGATTTGCGGCCAGCGAGTTTTAATCGCCTTGATGGCGGTGACGCCGTCCATTTTGGGCATCAGCAAATCCATCAGGATGACATCAGGCTGCAGGCGTTCACAGACACGGACGGCTTCTTCGCCGTCGCCTGCCTCCCCGACCAGCTTCAAATCATCAAAAACGGATAAGACGGTACTCAAGCCGCTGCGCACAACCATATGGTCGTCTACGAGTAAAACCCGGATAGGATGCGATTGTGTCATTTTACCACCTCCACAACATTATCATGCCAGTCAACCGTGATTTCAGTGCCTTCCCCGACTTTGCTTTCAATTTTCAACGCAGCGCCGATTTGATTTGCCCTTTCGCGCATATTCCCCAGGCCGAAACTGCCCGGCGCAGCCTGCGCCATATCGAAACCATGTCCGTTATCAATAATATCCATGGAAACCTGAGAAGGCTGGCAATGCAGGGTCATTTGCGCGCGGGTGGCGCCCGAATGTTTAGCGATATTATTCAGGGCTTCCTGCGCAATCCGGTAAAGGGCAATTTTGACATCGGTCGGGACGGCGCAATTGCCTTCAACCTCCAGCGTTATCGGCACGCGGGCCCGCCCGATAACCGATTCCGAGAGCTGGCGTAGCAAATCACCCAATTCAGCATCGGCCAGGGCTGCCGGGCGCAGTTCGAAGAGCAGCGTGCGCATTTCCGCCAGGGCGCCGCGGGTGAGCTGCCGGACTTCTTCCAGCTTTTGCAGACCTTCGTCTTTGTTCCGCTCCCAGAGGCGCGGCAGCACCTCGGCGATAAGACTGGTGGAAAAAAGCGTCTGGCTGACGGCATCGTGCAAATCGCGGGCGAGACGGGTGCGTTCTTCTTCCGCCGTTTTTTCTTTGAGCTGCTGCGCTTCGGACTCTTCCGCCTTTTTCTGCTGCGTGCTGTCAATACCGATGCATAAGACTTCCTTCAAATGATTGGCCTCGTCAAATATCGGTTTATAAGTCCAGGTAATCCAGACTTTATCGCCGTTTTTCTTCAGGTTTTCCTGTTCGTAATGCAAATACTTCGCCGGTTCGGCGGCGATAGATTCCACCAGTTTATCCGGGACCTGTCCGGCGGAAGTAAAGTAAGGCAGGATGGTACCGGCCATATTGTGGCCGAGTAATTCCTTTTCCGGGAACCCGAAAAAATCACTGCCGTAATTGTTAATAAAAGTAATATTACCGATGGTGTCAATTTCCATGATGACACTGTTGGCATTATCAATAATATGGCGGTATTTTACTTCACTTTCAAAAAGATTTTCCTGCGTGGCTTTGCGTCTTTGAATTTCCCGCTGCAGGAACCAGCTGGAAAAGAGTATCGCCACGCCGGCCGCAATCAGCGCCACCGGCCAAAGCGAACTGGAATTGACCAGAAAACCGAGGCCGACGAAGAGCAGGATAACCCCCGGCACAATCCGCCCGAGCGAGGAGGAACGGGTTTCGGGGTCAAAGTAACGGACCACGGACTGGATAATAAAGATAGACCCCAACCCGATGAGAAAATATTTCCAGATGTTATCGGCGGTGATCCAGTGCTGCTGCAGGAGAATAATGATGACGGCCCATAATATCAGCATCAGGCCCCAGAAAACGTTGTGGCTGAGGCCTGATGAATTTTTCTTCCGCTGACGGCGCATTTGCCGGGCAGCCCGCCGGATATCTTTTAACGGCAGGTCATCGTCGTCATTTTCGGCATCATTATCTTCTTTATCGTAAGCGTCGGGCATAAACGGTCACCAAATTTAATGCGTTAAGTAACGATATTATAGCATGTCAGTTTGTCAGATTTACCATAATCCGCCCAATAATACGGCCACGCCCGCGCCGATAAGCACGGCCGGCCACCAGTGGCTGAAACCGAGCATGAAAATCGCGCCGAGGGCGATGAGGACGGCACCCCAGACAAAACGGTGCCGGCGGGAATGACTGTATTCCGGCGCGTGATACTGAACCAGGCCGCTGATGATGGAGATTGCGCCCAGGCCGATGAGCAGCCACTGCCACCAGGCATTACCGGAAACCCAGTTCTGCTGATTCGCGAGAAACAAAACACCGAGGAGAATCAATACGAGACCGCCGAAAAGACCGTGAAAGGGGCGGCTGCGCCGGGCTTCCCGGGCTTTCTGCCGCATTTGCCAGCGCTGCTCGCGCCAATCCTGATAAGTCGGCCCTTCCGCGCCGGGATTGGAACCTGTTTGGGGATTGCTGCCGGTATTGTTATCAACCATTTTGCTGCCTCCGTTAAAAAATATATTCACAATATTGCGGTTCGCTGCCTGATGAGGTTTTCCCCGAACCTGATACTTTGATTATGGGATAAAAATTTCAAAACGGTACCGTCCCGAAAGGGGGATTACCGGTGGACGAGAGACCAGTCTTTAACTGGCCGGAAGGAGAGGACAGCTACTTTTCTTGACAGCGGCGGCAGCGGAAAATATACTTTTAAGCATATGGCGGAAATTAATGCGGCCACATCTTTCATCCCCGAAGTTTACGATAATGTCGTGCGGCGGATGATGCCGTTTTACGATGTTTTCCAGGCGGAAGTGGTTGATTTGGTGAAAACCTTAAGGCCCGATGTCACCCAGTGGCTGGATACCGGCTGCGGTACCGGCAGCCTGGTGGAACCGGCGTTAAAAGCGTTTCCGCAGACCTGTTTCGTATTAGCGGACCCGACGGAAAAGATGCTGCAAGCGGCTGTAACCCGATTCAAAGCCTTATCCGGCTCGCGGATGACCTTTCTGCCGCCGGTGCCGACGGAAGGACTGCCGGCTTACCAGGAAGTTTTAAAACCGCAGGTCATCACCGCCATTTTATGCCACCACTATTATCAGAAAGAACAGCGGCGCAGGGCGACCGAAATCTGCTATCAGTTAGTGGAAAGCGGCGGGGTCTACATTACGGTGGAAAACACACTGCCGGATTCTGTTGAGGGGACACGGCTGACCCTGGAGCGGTGGAAACGTTTCCAGGTCGAACACGGCAGATTGCCGGTGATGGCGGAAAAACACGCGGGGCGGCTAAACTCCGAGTATTTCCCGATTACGGTGCCGGAACACCTGGCGCTGCTGCGGGAAACGGGGTTCAAAACAGTGGAACTGTTCTGGAAATCCCACATGCAGGCCGGATTCTATGCGGTCAAATAGCTAACGGCCGTTGTGTTTTTCCTTGCGCGTTTAAGAAAGCGCGGCGGTAAATTAGGAAAAAGAAAAAGCACCCCAGGAAATTCTGGGGTGCTTTTTTAACTATCATCTTACATAAAGACTAAGGCGACGTGGTGGTTGTAGTAATCGTGGATACTGGCGTTGTCGTCGTCGTGGCTACCGGCGTGGTGGTCGTAGTGGTTATTGCCGTCGTGGTGGTAGACGTGAGCGACGAGGTCGTAGTCTCCGACGGTAGCTTCTTTAACAGCTTTTGAATCTGATAATTGAGCCAGGTCAGGGTGTCATTATCCAGTGTGCCGGTATTGGCATTCACCAGTGTTCCGTTGCGGTCATGCAGGGTGATAGTGATGTTCTGCGCCTGCGTATTCAGCCAGTTGTCCAGAGAATTATTCTGGAGCTGAGTCAGTTGCGAAGACGTGACCGGCATCGAATCGTTTTCAGCATCGAGCCACAGAAGCCAGTAGGTGGTATTTAGTGTCCCGTCCAGGCTGCTGCCGGATTGATAAGTGACAGGGCTGCTGCAGGTATCGAGGGCAAGGTTGACAGCAGCAGTTTCCAACTGGATGGGCAATACGGCCAGCGGCATCCAGCCCAGGTCGCCGCCGTTAGTCTGGCCGCCGTTGGTGTTAGCGACATTGTTAAAATCGGCCAGGCTGTTAACTTTGACTTGGGCCGCGGCGGCAGCGGCATTAGAGTTAAAATACATCGCATAAATGTGATACTGTTTCATCGAGGACGGAATGGTGGCGGATAATATCGCGGTCAGGCGCTCGCGCTGAATATCATAGAGCGCAACCTGACGGAATTGCTTCATGGATAGCCCCGTATCTTTTAACTGCTGCTGCAGCCAGGTATTATAATCACTATCCGAAATAGTTGCCGGAGTAGTGGTGGTGCTCGCCGTGGTAGTCTCGGCAGCGGTGGTTGTAGTCGCAGTACCGGACGTAGCGGTTGTTGTAGTCGTGGTGGTATTATCCGCGGCACTGGCGGCCAATGAGGTGGCGGCCTGCTGTCTCAAGTAGTTATCAATATCCTGAGAGGTTACCGGCGCAATACCTTCGGCGGCGGCCTGCTGTTTAATGATAAGTTCTGAGATTACCAGCTGAGTGGTCGAGGTAATGCTGGAACCGGCGGGATTAGCCACGACCCGCTGTAGAAAATACCCGGTATCCACGTTATCGTTCCCGACGGTTAAAATCACCCGCTGCATCGGGGCCAGCACAATTAAGTAATACGCAGCGCCCGCGATGAGCAGGATAGCCAGGACAATCGAGGAAACCGTAATAATCAGATTCCTCGTTTTATGCTCTTTGGGCGGCGGCGGAGTCGGTCCGGCTTGTACCTTTCTTTTTTCAGCACGGGATAATGTTTTCTTGATGGGTTTGGGAGGGTGGGTGCTGGGTATGCTCAGCCGGTTCTTTTTTCTTTCGGAACGCGACGGTTTTTTCCGGTTTGGGTCCTGTGAATATGTCATGTTCTCCTGACCTGCAAAAAAGGATTTTTCATTATTATAACTGTTATTATAACCGAAAGCGGGAAGGACTGCCAGAAAATCCGGAGATGGGGTGAACCGGTGATAATACTAGCGAACCTCAGGAGATAAGAAAGACAAACGGCGATTCACCCGGATAAAGCACCGGTTTACTGTGAATAAGTCCAGTTAAGGACAATTTTGGTGACAACTTCCTGGGCGGCATCGGTTGATTTATTCGAAAAGATAAGGTGATACGTGCCGGGCGGCAAATTTGTCTGGCTCAGCGCGCCGGCGGACATCTCCTCCGAGTCATAGAGGATAGTGGATTGCCCGCCCGGATTTTTCAGCCATTTGGCATATGTGGCATCATTCATGAGGTAAACCTCAATAAGGTTAGGCGAGCCCCCGGTGCAGTTAAAATAGCCGGTGACGCTGGCGGCGGTCATGTTTTTAGCAATAATGAAAGTGTAGTTCTGATTGGTTTCGGCAGGAATGCTGACGTAATTCGGGGTGGCGCCCGTGGAGTCAACTATCGGCAGAGTCTGCGGGCCGGTGGGCAGCGGCGTGGAAGTGGTAGTGGTTTTCGCGGTAGAGCCGCAAGCCGAAAGGATGACGAATAACACCAGAAAAGAACCGGCTAATATTACCCGTTTGTATTTACTCATAACTCAAGAATAAGGAAAAATAAATTATTTGTCAATTTTTAGACACGAAATTACACATTTACACACAAATTTGGCAACAGACGTTTAACTATATGTTTTCTACGACAGAAACAGTATCGATTTGACATAGATATATTAGTAAGATAATATGTAATTAATTAATTATATAATTACGGGATGAGACAATGGCAATGATGTACAGAGAGCGTGCCAGCAAATCACTCAGCGCAATGGGTAACCCGGTCCGGATTGAAATTGCATTTCTGATAGGGATGCAGGGCCGGCTTAACGCGGGACAGATAGCCGAACACTTTAAAATCAGCCGTCCGGCCATTTCCAGCCATTTACGTGTTTTGCGGGAAGCACAGATATTGATCGCGGAAAAAACGGGTAAGGAAATATATTACTCACTTGATAGAAAGTCCATTGAAGATACCTTAAATGTAATCCTGGATATGGTGCGTAAAAGTGCCAATCAATCGTGTACCCAGCGGGGAGAAAAAGCGTGACAGAGACAAACTGCTATGCTGCAATTCAACTGCAGCAAACCGGTTCCCTGACGCCAAAGCTCATACTGAAAGAAAATCTGGCGATACCTGCGCAGCTAAACCCCAATCAGGTTTTAGTCAAGATGATTTATGCCGCCGTCAACCCCTCGGATTTTATGGTGATGCGGGGTCAATATGTCGTGAAGAAAACACTCCCTGCAGTACCCGGAACTGTGGGAGTCGGGGTTGTAATTGCAGCCGGTAATGCCATCCGTTCAAGATGGCTGAAGGGAAAGAGGGTCGCCTGTGCGGGAAACTACACCGGTGACGGGACATGGGGACAGTACCTGCTTGCCGCCAATACGTCGGTCATGCCCCTGCAAAAACGGATATCCGATGAAGTCGGAGCAAATCTGTTAAGCAATCCCAATACCGCGCTGGCGATTTTCCACGACCTCAAAAAAAGACGCGTCCAATGTTTTATCCAGACCGCGGCGGCGAGCGATATCGGACAGCTGCTGCAATTTGCCGCCAGGGAACAGCACATTCAGGTTATCAACATCGTCAGGAAGCAGGAAGATGTCGATTTATTGCAATCGAAATTCGGATTTTCAACATTAAATTCGACGGCAGTTAACTTTGATCGGGAACTGGAGACGGTTGCCAAGCGATTTCAACCGACGGTGTTTCTCGACGCCGTTTCCGGAGAAATGACATCGCGCATTGCGCGAGCACTGGGAGCAAGAGGACGGATAATCCTTTACGGAATGCTTTCAGGGCGAGACCCCGTCATCGACCAGGGCGCATTCAGCCGGAAGGACCTGCGGCTGGAAACATTTTCGATCATGCGTTATCTGGAAAACCAATCTTTGCCCGGGATGTTGAGGCACGTATTGCAACTTCAAAGTTTCGGAAAGAAATACACCGGGGCGACAATCCGGGGAATTGTCAGCTTACAGCAGTTGATGCAGGATTGGCCGGCCTATGAGAAACAATCCGGTTTGGGCAAATATCTTCTCGACCCGTTCAAAACCCTTTGAAAAATCAATAAAAAATAATGCTTGACAGGAAAATTACGGTTGTGTAATAATTAAGCAGACTTAATTAAGCCAGCTTAATTATTTGATTTAGAAAAGATGCGATAATAAATTGTGTTAGAATTACTTAGATTATTTTGAATCAGCCCGATTAAATTCAAGATAATTGTCAGTATTTGACACGTACTGGAGGATTTCGTGGCGGAACAAACTGCATGGTATAAGAGGCGCTGGATCGCGCTGGGCTTCCTGGCGCTGGCGCTGCTGGTAATTTCTCTGGATAACACGGTATTGAACCTGGCACTGCCTTCCATTTCACGGGATTTGGGGGCAACGCTTAACGGGCTGCAGTGGATTGTGGATGCCTACACGCTGGTGTTCGCGGCCTTATTGTTAACCGTCGGTTCCATCGGCGACCGGTTCGGGCGGAAGAAGGTCTTGCAGGCCGGTTTGTTTGTCTTCGGAGTGTTTTCCCTGGGGGCGGCTTTATCCCGCAGCACCGGGACACTAATTGCGATGCGCGCTTTGATGGGCATCGGCGGCGCCGCGATTATGCCTTCGACCCTGTCAATCATCACCGCGACATTCCGTGACAATAAAGAACGGGCGCAGGCAATTGCCGTCTGGGCGGCAACATTTGCCCTGGGGACGGGAATCGGGCCGCTGGTCGGCGGCTGGCTGCTAATACATTTCGCCTGGAGTTCGGTCTTTTACATTAACCTGCCGGTAGTCGTAATCGGACTCGTCGGCGGGTATTTCTTTATTTACGATTCAAAAGCGGAAAACCCGCGCAAAATCGATGTTCCGGGATGCATCCTTTCGCTGACCGGTTTATTCGCGCTGGTTTACGGCATTATCCAGGCCGGTATCAGCAGCTGGACAGCAAACAACGTACTCTGGGCGTTCGGCGCGGCGGTGGTTTTACTGGCAGCTTTTATATTCTGGGAACTGCGCACCACCCACGCGATGCTGCCGCTGCGGTTTTTCAAAAATATGTCTTTCACCGGGGCCAATATTGCTTTGACGCTGGTCGCCTTTGCCATGTTCGGCTGTTTCTTTTTCATGAGCCAATATCTCCAGACAGTGCACGGTTATTCGGCCTTGCAGGCCGGTGTCCGCCTGCTGCCGATGGCTGTTGCGGCCTTCATCGGCGCAATGTTTTCGGCACGGCTGGCCCAGCAAATCGGCACGAAACTAACCGTGGCGCTCGGTATTATCATCGCTGCCGCCGGTTTGTTCTATTTCTACAAAATCGCCGGGGTGGACACAATATACTGGAAGATTGCGGTCGGCATGGGTGTCACCGCGCTCGGCATGGGTATGACGATGAGCCCGGCTACCAATTCCATCATGGGGTCGGTGCCGGTGGATGAAGCGGGCGTCGGTTCGGCGATGAACGATACCAACCGGCAAATCGGGGGCGCCCTGGGAGTCGCGATACTGGGGACGCTGCTGAATTCAGCTTACGCCAAAAGCATCGATAAAATAGTCTGGCCGTCGCCGCTGCCGCCCACGGCGGTCGCCACAATCCGCGGCAGCGTCCAGGGAGCCCAAATCGTAGCCGGCACGGTGCAGAAGCAAAGCCCGGCGTTCGCCCAATTTATCGTGAGCCAGGCCAACCAGGCATTTACTGCCAGCATGGACCATACTTTGCTGGTGGCGGCTATCATCATGGCGGCCGCGGCGGTGGTGGTGCTGGTCATTTTACCAACCAGAATCCGCCCTTATAGCGAATTAAAAAATAGTTCCCCGAAACCGGCAGAAAAAATAAAGCCCGGTAAGGGTGTTTAGGCTATAATGTTTGTATCAGGACGTCGGCGAGGAGCGAATTAATGATAACAATCAACATCAATCCGGTGATATTCTCCATCGGCGCATTATCCGTCCGCTGGTACGGTTTGATGTATGTCGTTGGGATTACCATCGGTTTGCTGGTGGCATGGCCTTACGCCAAATGGAAGGGCTTCACCGAAGAGCAACTGGAAAAAGTGGTTTACTGGGCGGTCCCGGCCGGTCTGGTCGGCGCTAGACTATATTACGTGGTTCAGCAGCCGTTAGAGCCATTTTTGACCCAACCCTGGCGCATTTTTGCGGTCTGGGAAGGCGGGATGGCATTTTACGGGGCGATTTTCGCGGTGGTCCTGGTAATCCTGATTGCCGGCTGGCGGATGAAGATTTCAATCCTGAAATTCCTGGACGTGGCAGCGCTTTTCGCCGTCGTCGGCCAGTTTTTCGGCCGTATCGGCAACATTATCAACGGGGATATCCTGGGGTACCCGACGAAGCTGCCGTGGGGATTTATTTATACCAATCCTAATTCCTTCGCGCCGACGCACGATACCGCTTATCAGCCGGCAGCCGTTTACGAAGCGTTAATCGACATTATCCTGTTCGTGATTCTGTGGACGCTGCGCAAGAAAGTGAAGCCGGGTCTGTTGTTTTTCTACTATATCATCGGTTATTCCATCAGCCAGATTATCGTTTTTATCTGGCGGGATAACGAAGTTGTTTTCCTCGGCTTGAAACAGGCCCAGGTGACAGCAATCATTGTCATGATTGCCGCCGTCGCCGGATTCGCAATCATACGCGCCAGGCAGCGGAAAACAGCATCACAAACCGAATTACCGAAAGAAACACAACCGTAAAGGCGCTTGTTTTTGCCGGGCCAAATGCGATAATCTATCTGTGTGAAGA
Organism: uncultured Chloroflexia bacterium; assembly: GCA_963772985.1. GTDB lineage: Bacteria > Chloroflexota > Dehalococcoidia > Dehalococcoidales > Fen-1064 > Fen-1064. The sequence goes on along the minus strand of CAVYZP010000026.1, from coordinate 83,886 downwards.
AAGATTCTATATTCATTAACCACACGGCGGATATTGGCGTTACAGCTTATGGTGCCGATATGCCGCAGCTTTTTACCAACGCTGCACGCGGTCTATTCAATATCATTACCGGCTAAAGGAGCAGAAGATTGATTAATACAGATATACTTCAAACAATTGGCAATACAACCATGGTCAGGATAAACCGGCTTAATCCGAATAAAAATACCACGATTTATGCCAAGCTGGAAGGCTTGAACCCGACCGGCAGCATCAAAGACCGAATCGCATTAAGCATGATTCAACAGGCGGAAATATCGGGTAAATTGACTAAAGGGAAGACGATTATCGAACCGACTTCAGGAAATACGGGCGTGGCGCTGGCGATGATCGGTTCGTTGAAAGGCTATGACGTTGAAATTGTGATGAGCAGCGCCGTTTCGGTAGAGCGGAGACAGATGATTCAGGCATTCGGCGGGAAAGTAACCCTGACCGACGGCAAACTGGGCACGGACGGCGCCATCCGGAAAGCTCGGGAAATGGTGAAAGCAGAGCCGGAGAAATATTTTATGCCGGACCAGTTCTCCAACGAATTCAATAAAATCGCGCATTACCGGACAACCGGCGAAGAAATCTGGAAACAGACCGGCGGGAAAATCGATTATTTTGTGTCCGCGCTGGGCACATCGGGCACGATCATGGGCGTGAGCAAGGTTTTAAAAGAACACAACCCCGATATCAAAATCGTCTGCGCGCACCCGGTAAAAGGGCATTACATCCAGGGCCTGAAAAATATGGAAGAGGCTATCGTGCCGTCAATCTACGACCCTTCGCAGATTGATATTACCATCATGGTAGAGACGGAAGCGGCATATGAAATGACCCGCCGGATTGTCAGCCAGGAAGGAATTTTTGTCGGCATGAGCAGCGGCGCCGCGATGTTTGCCGCCGTCGAAATCGCCAAACAGATCAAATCCGGCATAATCGTCGTTATTTTCCCGGACCGGGGAGAGAAATACCTGAGCACCAACCTGTTCAAGCAATAAACCGGAGTATGTTATTATTTCCTGCTGAAAAAACAAGATAATTTGTTATTCGCCTGATATCGGGCATATAATGAACAGCAGTAAATGAAAAAATATTGCTTGACTTTGTCGACATAAGGGGTAAAATGATAATGTCACTAATATGTGTTTCCATGGTGATAGGGAATTTGCGGTAAAACAGAAAACAATCTGTTTTTATGGAGTTAAGTAAACGTGATTGAAGGGACATGTCCGAAATGCGGTAAACGTTACTTTGGCTGGTCGCTGCAAAATCCGCGGAACCAGAGTTGTGCCAGTTGCGGCAGCGGACTGATGATTCTGGAAGACGGCAAAACGCCGGTGCAGGGGTATTCACCCTTCACGGCTGAAGAATATAAATACCGTGCAAATAATCCTAATATTTCCGAACAGGAAAAGGGCAAAATCGCCAACTAAAAACCGGCGTCCGCTTTTTGCCGCTGTCACTTTGTCGCAGAAACAACTTTAGTATGTTTTCTTTTACGCTAATGCCCCAACGACTTTTTCAATTTCCCGTCAATCCAGAACCGCGCCGTGTAGAATGAGAAACTGGGCGGGCTCCAGCAAATGGCCCCGAACTGGCCGTGATAGCCTTTGAACCACGGCTGATACAAAGAATACTGCATCGGCTGCACCAGCGGGATGGCAAAATGCTGCCGGGCGACATATTCATTTGCTTCCCGGAAAATCGTTTTTACCTCTTCCAAACTGGTAGCGGCGACGGCCCGGGTGTAAAAACTGTCGTAAACCGGGTCGCTGACGGCCATGTGTGGATTGGAGGAAGAACCGGTCTGGAACATGGTGAGCTGGCGCAGCGGTTCGTGGGAACGGTGCAGCGAACCGCCGGAGTGAAAGGCCATCTGGTCGTGTTTCTTTTCCATCTGGGTAAACGCGACCCAGGCGGCGGATTCCAGTGTCCGGATTTCCATATCGATGCCGACCGCCGCGAAATAGGTTTTAACGGCCTTGAGCAGTTCCAAATCAGCCGCGATATCCGCCACGATATTGGTCTTAAAGCCGTGGGGATAACCGGCTTCGGCCAGTAATTTCTTCGCCTTCGCCGGATTGTAAGCATATTCGTCTTTTAAATCCTGCGGCCACTCAGGGTAAGGAAAGCCCCAGCCTTTGCCCCAGGTGCCCATGGCGGCGGAACTGAAAGAAGAAGGTGAAGGGTCGGCGGCGCCGCCGTATAAAGTATTGGAAATCGCCGGCAGGTCGACAGCCATCTGCATCGCCTTGCGCACGCGGATATCGTTGAACGGTTTGACGTCGTTGCGCGGGTCAATCGTGGCGCCGGTAGGCATCGGAATCTGCAATATTTCAGGATTTGTCCGCTTCATTTCCTGGGCTTTTTTCCAGGAAATTGAATCCATGGCATCCAGACGGCCGGTGCGCATCGCCTCCAGGGCTTCGGATTCGTCGGTAATAATTAGCACTTTAAGTTTATCTGCGTAGGGCAGCCGGTTTTGCGGGTAGCGCGCGTCACAGCCCCAATAATCCGGGTTCCGCACCAGCGTGGCACCGACGCCGGGCACAAAGTCCTGCAACATAAACGGGCCGGTGCCGACGGCGTGGCGCCAATCGCCGACATCGCCCCATTTTTCCACAGCCTCCCGCGCGACAATGGCAGCCGTGGGGTTGTGATTCGTAATCATGGTTTCCAGGATAAACGCCGGATTGGGGATTTTCCATTTAAAAACAGCGGTGTATTTGTCGGCAGCGGTGACCGAAATTAGTTCCCGGAATGAGGCCACGGTGGCATGGTACGGGGCCGGTTTAGTGAAACCGTCACCCAAACCTAATAACCGGTTATAGTGAAAAGCGACGTCATCAGCGGTGAATTCGCGACCGTTAACCGGCGGCAGATTCTGCCAGCGGATGCCTTTGCGGAGATGGAAAACCAGCGTGTAAGGGTCGGTAAATTCCCAGCTTTCGGCCAGATGACCGCGCAGCAGATGCGGCGGCGCCATCGTTTTGTAACTGAAAACAGCCGGGTCAAGCGTCCAGTCCTCGGCGGCCAGCCTTTCCAGCCAGGCGTTGTAAATTTCGGTTAAGTGCGCGCCGTTATAAGGGTCGAAATTGACGATATTGCGGGCGCTGCGGACGACCATTTCCCCGCCGTACTGCGGCGTGCCGAGTTTATCCCACCAGTTACCGGTTTTCTTTTCCATGATGTCTCCTTTAGGTTGCAATTAGCCGTATTTAATTACTGAAAGTTGCACTCGCCCCTCACTCTCAATCTCTCCCGCACTTAAGAGAGAAGTCTTGCTTTTTCATCGGCAAGGAATAAGGGAATATTCCACAGTTTTAATTCAAGAAAACATTAGTGCCCCATTTTCTTTTTCAAGTCATGGTCGAACCAGAAACGCGCGGGATAGAAGAAGAGAAGCTGGGGACTGCCGGCGGCGGAACAAACCGCCCCGAACTGACCGTGGAAGCCTTTCAGCCACGGCTGATAAACGCTGAACGAACCCGGTGAAAGCAGGGAAATGGCGAAATGCTGCCGAGCGATGTGTCCGTTGGCGGCCCGGAGGATTTTCTTCACTTCGTCTTCGTTATTGGCGGCGATGGCTTGCGGCTGGAAGGCGTCCAGCACCGGGTCGTGGACCATCAGGTAATTCGACCAGGAACCGGTGCGCAGGCGTCCCAGTTGCCTTACCGGCTCAAAACGGTGGCCGTAAGGTGAGACCGTACGCTGCGCCAGCTGGTCGTGCTTATGTTCGGTGAGCACATATTTAATCCATTCGGTGGAATCCATCGGCCGGATTTCCATCTCAATCCCGACATCCTTAAAATATTGTTTGACAATATCCAGCAAAACCATATCGCCGGTGGTATCGGCGACAATGTTGGTTTTGAATCCATGGGGATAACCGGCCTCGGCCAGTAATTTCTTCGCCAGCGCCGGGTTGTAATCGTATTCTTTTTGCAGGTCCGCCGGCCATTCTTCGTAGGGGTAGGCCCAGCCCTTTAAATCGCGGGCGGTCAATGACGAAGGATAGGGCAGGACGCTGCCTTTGTAATAGTCCCTGGCGATGCCGTTCAAATCAATGGCGAGCTGCATAGCCTTGCGTATGCGGATGTCGTTGAACGGGGGCTTATCGTTCCTGGGGTCGATGGTGGCGGCGGTGTTCGCGGGATGTTCGATTTGCAGTATTTCCGGATTGGTTTTACGCAATCCGGCGGCTAAAACCGGAGAAATCTGGTCGGCGACATCAATGCGGCCGGCGCGCATTTCCGCCAGCGTTTGCTCCTGGTCGGGGATGATGAGGAGTTTGACTGCATCGAAATAAGGGAGCCTATGCAGCGGGTAGCGCTCGTCGTGACCCCAGTAATCAGGATTTTTCACCAGCACGGCGGAAACGTCCTGCACAAAATCTTTGAGCATGAACGGGCCGGTGCCGACGGCGTGGTGCCAGTCCCGGACATCACCCCATTTCTTGACGGCTTCGGTATTTTCGATGCAAAGCGAGGTCCCCACTTCCTGCAGCGCATCCAGGATTAATTCCCGGTTGGCGGTTTTCCATTTGAAAACGACGGTGTATTTATCCGGGGCGGTCACGGAGGTTAATTCTCTGAAAGCGACGGCGTCAGCGCGGGCGGGACTGACCTGAGTGTAGCCGCTGCCGAGGCCGTACATGCGGTGGAAGTGAAAGACGATATCGCCGGCGACAAACTCCCGTCCGGCGGCCGGCGGCAGATTCTGCCAGTGCACCCCTTTGCGGACATGGACCACGAAAGTATAAGGGTCGGTGAATTCCCAGCTTTCCGCCAGGTGGCCTTTGATGCCGGCATCGGGGCGCTGTCCCACGCGGTAATCGTAGACGGCCGGATCCATCGTCCAGTCGTCGGTGAACATTTTTTCCAGCCAGGCGGTGTGAATCTGCGTGAGGTGGACGCCGTAATAAGGGTCGAAATTCACGATTTTGCGGTTGAGGCGGATGGTAAATTCGCCGCCGTACTGCGGTATTCCGAGTTTATCCCACCAGTGACCGGTTGTTTGATGCTGCTCCATGACCCGTCCTCTTGAATTGTTCTCTCCACTGAAAAAAGCAGTTGCCTAGCTCCGGCTTGCCCGGGACGGGATTAAAGAGGTAGAAATCCCTGGCTAAAGAAAATACCGCGGCTCCATTGGCCTTTAATTCATATAACCTCTATACTTAACATTGAGAAAGGATAACACACAAAAATGACAGATACAACTTTACTGAAAGCGTTGACCGATGCCGGATTAGCCAGCCGCCGTAAAGTGACGGCGGCTATTAGGGCCGGTAAGGTGAAAGTTAACGGCCTGACGGCGGAAAACTTCCGGCAGCCGGTGAACCCGGCGACCGACCGGATTCTTTTTGAAGGCCGCCCCGTAAAAATGCAAGCGGAACAGGTGGTCTACCTGATGCTGAATAAACCGGACGGCTTGCTCTGCACCACCAGCGACGACCGCGGCCGGCGCACGGTGCTGGACTTTGTGCCGGACCAGTACCGGAAATTACGCTTGTACCCGGTGGGTCGGCTCGACCTGGACAGCACCGGATTACTGATTTTGACCAATGACGGCGCGCTGACCTACCAGCTCACCCACCCTAAATTCGAACATGAAAAAGAATACCTGGTACAGCTCGACGGCAAACTGCAGCCGCGGGAAAAACAGAACCTGGAACACGGCGTCAGGCTGGAAGACGGCATGACGGCCCCGGCAATCATTAAAGAAGTGCGCGCCGCACCGTTCAACTACAGCCTGATTATCCACGAAGGTAAAAAACGGCAAATCCGCCGGATGTTCGCCCATCTGGGCTACCGGGTGCTGGCGCTGAAACGCATCCGCATGGGGACACTGGCACTGGGGATGTTAAAAGAAGGCCAGACCAGGCTGCTCACCGAACGGGAAATTAAATCTTTACTCAGCGATTAGGTTAACGCTTCGTGCTGAGGATTACGAATTTTCTCCCCTACGCTTTCCGGTAGAGCCCTTTTTCATGGATATACTTTTCCACGGCTTCGGGCACCAGGCCGCTGATGGGCAGACCCTGCGCGACTTTGCTGCGGATATCGGTAGCGCTGATGTGCAGGCGCGGTTTATTCATCAGGATTACTTTTTTCGAAATGCCGGGCAGGGCCGCTTCCAGTTTTTTCATATTGGGGCGGTCGAAGCCGGGCCGGGGGACGGCCACCAGAAAACACATGTCGATGAGTTTTTGCGGTTCTTTCCAAAGCGGCACCTTCGACAGGTTGTCCCAGCCAAGGATGAAGTACCAGTCAGACGGCGCAGCAGCCCCCGCTTGCAGTTCGGCAATGCTGTTTACCGAATACGACGGCCCCTGGTGCTCAATTTCCATCGTAGAGTATTTGAACCCGGGTCTGGACTGCAGCGCCAGGGCCAGCATCGCCACGCGGTGCTGTGCCGGCGAAATCGAGCGGTCGGCTTTCATCCAGGGTTGACCGGCCGGCAGGAACAGAACTTCATTCAGATTGAGGTATGCCCGGGCTTCTTCGGCGATTGCCAGATGTCCGTTGTGCACCGGGTCAAATGTGCCGCCCAGGATGCCGATTTTCATCGCCTACCATTCCCATTCCGCGGCGCCGCAGCGGATGACGTCGCCGCGCCTGATGCCCGCATTCTCCAGCGCTTTATCGACATGCAACCGGACCATCTGCCCCAGGATTTGCCCCTGCACCGTTTCGTCCGACATGTCCACCCGGGAGACAATTCGTTCCAGTTCCGGTTCGCTGACTACAAAGACATCGCCGTCTTTGGTAATGGACACCTGTTTGTGCCGCGGCAAGGGACGGAAGACTTTGGCCTCCGGTTCCCTGCCCAGGATATCGCTGGCTTTCAGCAGGTCGTTCACCTTTTTCATTAATTCGGGGATGCCTTCGCCGGTCATGGCGGAAATAAAATGAACGTCAATGCCGGCTTCACGGAAAGATTCTTTGATTTCTTTCTTCCGTTCCCGAACTTCCGGCAAATCGATTTTATTGATGACCACGATTTGCGGTTTTTGCGCCAGCCGCGAATCGAACAGGTTCAATTCATTATTCACTTTAATCATATTGTCCGGCGGCGATGCCGCGGTACCGTCAATGAGATGTATCAGTAGCCGCGTGCGCATGCTGTGGCGCAGGAAATCGTGCCCCAGGCCGCGTCCCAAATGCGCACCGTCAATCAGTCCCGGTATTTCCGCCAGGACGAAGTTCTCAAACCTCACACCTACGACCCCGACAATCGGTTCGCGGGTGGTAAAGGGATAATTGGCAATTTCCGGTTTGGCCGCAGTGGCCAGCGCCAGCAGTGAAGATTTCCCGACATTGGGGTATCCGATAATACCGACATCGGCGATCAGTTTCAATTCCAGACCGATGACTTTTACCTCGCCCGCTTCTCCGGACTGCGCCAGCCGCGGCGTCTGATTAGTGGATGAAGCGAAATGGACGTTTCCCAGGCCGCCCCGGCCGCCGTGCGCCACGATGACCTGGTCGCCGGCATGCTCCAGGTCGCCAAGCACGTCATCAAGGCCATCTTCGTTCTTGACATAGACTATGGTCCCTTCCGGAACCTTTAAAATCAGCGGCGTGCCGTTCCGGCCGTGTTTCTTCTGGGCCGCGCCGGCTCCGCCGTTATCGCCCTTATAAAGCTGCTTCTTTTTAAATCCCCACAGGTTCATCACTGCAGGGTCTGCCTCTATAATGATGTCCCCGCCTTTTCCCCCGTCGCCGCCGTCAGGACCACCAAAAGGCACAAACTTCTCCCTGCGGAATGTAATCGCCCCATCCCCGCCTCTACCCGCCTGCACTTTAATTTCAGTTATATCAAACATCAATGTTATCGTACACTAAATCGATAATCTTTTCTATGTTAAGTGAAGGATACCGATAGTATTAATATAAATCCCACCAGCGTGACAGGCGTTAAATATCTGCGGGAAAATAAATATGTTTGTTTTGTCAGTATCAGTCGGCAAAAAGTTATCAAAAGGAAAACGAAGTTATTGAAAAAATAGGACTGGCAGGTGAATTTGTTGTAAAACCGGCGATTAGCTGCCGCTGCGCGTACTGCGTGCGGAATAGAGTTTCTGCTGGATATTGAACACCTGGCGCTTAAGGTGCGGGTCGTTGTTGATAGCATCGGACATCTTTTCATAGGCGTAGCTGATAGTGGCCGGACTGCGGTCGCCCAATTCACGCCCGATTTCGGATAACGAGCATTCTGTTTCCTGGCGCATCAGATACATGCAAATCTGGCGGGCCTGTGCGGTAACTTCGTCCCGTCTCCGGCCGCGGAGGTTGCTCAATGTCAATTGATACGTCCCGGCGACGGTTTCCGTAATCAGATGGGGAGTAATCGGGGCTAATTTCGGTTCTTTGCTGGCGATATCGGTCAGGGCGCGCGCCGCAATTTCCGGAGTCACCTCGGTGTTCAGTAGTTTGGAATAGGCCACCACCCGGTTCAGCGAACCTTCCAGCGCCCGGATGTTTTCTTTGACCTGCAAGGCGATGTATTCCAGCACATCCGGCTTAATCGTAATCGCATCACGTTCGGCCTTATTTTGCAGGATGCCCATGCGGGTATCAAAATCCGGCGGCTGCAGGTCGGCCACCAGCCCCCATTCGAGACGGGAACGCAGGCGCTCTTTCATCGCGGTGATGGATTGAGGTGCCTGGTCGCCGGCGACCACAATCTGGCGGTTACTGCTGTGCAGCTCGTTAAAGGTATAGAAGAAATTCTCCTCGATTTGCTCTTTGCCGGCGAAGAACTGCACGTCGTCTACCAGCAGCATATCAACGTTGCGGAATTTCTTGCGGAATTCATCGGTTGATTTTTCCCGGATGGCGGTGACCAACTCGTTGGTATATTGTTCGGCGCTGACATACAGCACTGCCATGTGGTTGAGTGCGGCGCGGTTGCCGATGGCGTGCAGCAAATGGGTTTTCCCCAGTCCGGCGGCGCTGTACAGGAACAGCGGGTTGAAAGCCAGGCCCGGGTTTTCAACCACTTTCGCGGCGGCGGCATAAGCCAGGTTGTTGGAATTGCCGACGACGAAAGTATCGAACGTGTATCGGGGGTTGAAAAGCGGCAGATTTGTCCGTGCGGCGCCCGGTTTTTCGGCGCTGGCGGAAACACGGAATTCCACTTTTACGTCGTCCCGCAGGATGCCGGTCAGGGCTTTTTCAATCAGCGACCGCTGGTTCTTTTCCAGGTACTCGGCAATAAAAGTATTCGGCACGCCGACGACAAAACGATGGTCGCGGCATTCCATTCCGACTGTTTTACTCAACCAGGTGCTGAAGTTAGGTTTACTGACTTCCAACTGCAACTGGCCCAAAGCGGCTTCCCAGATTTCGGGTGCCGGACGAGCTATCATTTATAAATCCTAAACCAAGCCGCCCCCAACGGAAAACACAAAGAGAACCAAATGGTACTGTGCGGATTGGTGACAAATATTCTTAGAACCCCGGTGAAGACAAGAGCCGATAACTAGAATATTATGGCTGACTATTGGATAGCAAGGGTTTTTACAAAAATTGACAGCAGTTGGCGAGGATTAACCGTAGAGTCGTTCCCGTTTAAAAGGTCTGCCAGGCTTTCTCTTTCGCGATTTTTCTCGCTTACAGACTTGATAACCGGATGTTAATAAAAAGTCAATAGTTTCTTAAGAAAAAGGCCATTTTTCACCGGTAATAATGTATTATATTACCAGATGGCGGGCAAATTTTTTCCCGGTTTGATTGGTGCTAAAATACGGGTGTCGGAGGAAAAGCGATGAGGATTGTTTTTATGGGTACCCCGGAATTTGCTGTTCCCGCGCTGGAAAGGCTCATCGGCAGTAAATACGAAATCGCCGCCGTTTATACCCAGCCCGACAAAGCGGCAGGGCGGGGGCGGGTGGTGGAAGAACCGTCGGTGAAAAAGGCGGCCCTGCAGTACAAACTGCCCGTCCTGCAGCCGGACAATTTCAAATCCTCCGAAACCAAAATCCAGCTCTACGAACTGAAGCCGGACGCAATTGTCGTGGCGGCGTTCGGGCAGATTCTGCCGAAAGCTGTTTTAGAAATCCCGGCCTTCGGCTGCCTCAATATTCATCCCTCGCTGCTGCCGAAATACCGCGGCGTGGCACCGGTACCGGCGGCCATCCTCAACGGCGACGAATTTACCGGCGTCAGCATCATGCTGATGGACAAAGGGATTGATACCGGGCCGGTGCTCACTGCCGTGCACGTGCCGGTTTTGCCGCTGGACACCGCGGAAACACTGATGCAAAAATTGGCCAACACCAGCGCCCAATTGCTGCTGGATACTTTGCCGGGCTGGTTCCGCCGAGAAATCACGCCGCAGCCGCAGAATAACGCCGAAGCTTCCTATACGAAGATGTTGACCAAAGAAGCCGGCGAAATCGCCTGGCAGCTGCCGGCGGTGCAAATCTGGCGGCAGGTGCGGGCATTTTACCCATGGCCCGGCAGTTTTACACGGTGGCGGGGCAAACAGTTGAAGATATTGGAAGCCGTACCGTTAACCGGGGAGGGGAATGCGGAAGCCGGGACAGTAGTGGCCGTGAATAAAAATGAGGCGGCATTCGGGGTGATTGCCGGAGAAGGCATTCTGGGCGTGAAAAAAGTGCAAATGGAAGGGAAAAAAGCGGTGGATGCCGCAGAGTTCCTGCGCGGCCAGAGACAATTTATCGGGGCAAAACTGGGCTAAAAACTAATTAGAGTCCTGGAAAACAGTAAACATCGATGTGGCAATAAATCAAGATTTCTCTCCCGATGAAAAGGCTATAGTACTTTGCGAAGCCTGCGAAGCGAATGTAGAGAGACGGAGAGTGAGGGGAATTAAAGGAGTAATGAATTGACTTTACCGGAAGATTTGAGTAAATTTGATGCTTTACGTGAAATTATTGCCAAATTGAGGGCGCCCGATGGCTGCCCTTGGGACCGTAAACAAACCCACCTCACCCTGCGCGAGTCCTTCCTGCAGGAGTGTTATGAAGTGCTGGAAAGCCTCGATGAAAAAGATGCCAAAAAACTGCGCGAAGAACTGGGCGACCTGCTTTTACATATTCTGCTGCAGGCGCAAATCGCGCAGGAAGCCGGGGAATTCAATATCGATGATGTTATCCTGGGAATTAACGAAAAACTGATTTACCGCCATCCCCACGTTTTCAGCACCGCCAAGGTGAAAGATGCTGAGGAAGTGCTGCACAATTGGCAGGAACTGAAGCAGAAAGAAAAAGATAAAAAAGGCATTACGGACTCACTGCTGGCCAGCGTGCCGAAAAACCTGCCGGCGCTGAGTTACAGCCAGGAAATCCAGGACCGGGTGGCGGATGTCGGGTTTGACTGGGATAATGACAGGGGTGTGATTGAAAAACTGGCGGAAGAAGTGGCGGAATTTAAGCAGGCTAAAAGCGCCGCGGAGAAAAACGAAGAATTCGGGGATATCATGTTCACCATGGCCAACATCGCCCGCCGCCAGGGCATCGAGTTGGAAGTCGCTTTAAGGGAAGCTAATCAAAAGTTTTATAATCGTTTTGCTTATATGGAAGCCGCTTGCAAAAAGCGCGGCGTCAAAATCGGGAACCTGTCTTTCAAAGAGCAGAACGACCTCTGGGACGAAGCTAAGAAGAAAGCGGCAAAATTAAAGAAAACAGAGTAATCACGTTTGTGAATTTTTATTTTGACATAAGTAGTGCCCGGTAGTAAATTAAAAAAGTATTAATTTCCCGTTCCCCACTAAGAGCAGGAGGTATCACATATGAAGAAATACTTCGCGGAACTGATCGGCACCGCGGCGCTGGTACTCGTCGGCTGCGGCAGCGCGGTCATTGCCGGCAGCCATATCAGTTATACCGGCATTGCTTTTGCCTTCGGGTTGACGGTGCTGGTAATGGTTTACGCCATCGGCCCGATTTCCGGCTGCCATATCAATCCGGCCATCACCGTGGCGATGTGGGTGGCCAATAAAATCAAAGGCAAAGACGCGATTTTCTATATCATTGCGCAGTGTATCGGGGCCATTATCGGCGCGGGCATACTCTGGGTAATTGCCAGAGGACTTCCCGGTTACACCCTGGCAGCTAACGGCCTCGGGCAGAACGGCTACGGAGCGCACTCACCGGCGGGCTATTCGCTACTTTCCTGTTTCGTCTTTGAAATCACGGCGACGGCGCTGTTTCTTTTTGTTATCTTCGGCGCGACGCACAAAGATGCCCCCAAGGGATTTGCCGGTATCGCCATCGGCTTTACGCTGGTTTTAATTCATCTCGTCGGCATCCCGGTGGATGGCACTTCGGTCAACCCGGCCCGCAGCCTGGGCCCGGCGGTCTTCGTTGGCGGCGCGGCAATTTCACAGGTCTGGGTTTTTATCGTGGCCCCGATTGTCGGCGGTGTGATTGCCGCCATGGTCTGGAAATACTGCTTCGAAGGGAAAATACCAGAGCCGGTGAAATAAACAAGGATTACTACTTGCGGCAAAGCATGTACAAAAGTTTTGAATTTTGGTATTCGGCTTTTGATATTGTTTGGTATTTCGTGCTTAGAATTTCGGTTATTTTTTTATAGGTCTCTGTTTTTAAGGAACTGCTGCGCGAAATAAACGCAGGCAACAATCGCTGCGACCGTAATCCCCAGCGCCCACCAGTAATCAGCGCCCGGGCCGGACATAAGGTTAATCCCCCAGCTCAGCAGCACGCCCGGCATGTATTTGCCGATGACCGGAATCGCGCTGATGATACCCTGGACAACAATCACGCCGATGGCCAGCCCGCCGGCCGCCAGTGAGCTTTTGTACAGGCTGGAAAAGAGCAGCGTCACCGCCAGACAAAATATCAGGAACAAACCGAGCAGTAAATTCATGCCCACATAAGGCCAGACAGCTGTGCCCTGAATCAGCCAGACGGTATAGCCCAGACAGACCAGCGAAGCGGCGGTCATCGAAATCAGAAAAGTGATGCTGACCGCCAGCAGTTTGGAAATGACAAAAGCGCTGCGGCTGACCGGTTTGCTCAGCGTCATTACCGCCGTGCCGGATTTCAGCTCGTTGGCGATGCCGCCCATCGCCATCAGCACCGCAATCAGCGCCCCGATCTGACCGATGTTGCCGGCGAACTCCGAAAGCGCCATGAACGCCGTCGGTGTGGGCAGCTGGATAATCATGTTTTGTTCCCCGGCCATCTTCAATATGTCCGGCAGATACTTCAGTGTCAGCGGAGCACTCAGTGCGAAAAACAGAAATATCGCGCAGACGATGACCAACCGGTAGAGCTTGAATTGCTCCCGCATTTCTTTCCGGAATAAAGGGGCGAAACCTTTCATTTTTTCTCCCCGTTGGTGATAATTTCGGCGAAAATATCCTCGATGCTGGGCAGCATCATTTCGTAACGGGCCAATGTCAGGCCGCTCTCCCCGATGAGGCGCGGCAATTCTTTGCGGGCACGCTCGATATCAATCGCACGCACGCGCAATACCGGCGTACCGTTGTTGGAGACGATTGCCGGTTCTGCCAGCCAGGATATTTTCTTTAAAGACTCCACGAATTGCCCCGCGTCCTCCAGAAATTCCATCTCAAAAATAGAACGGGCGTATTTCTTTTGCAGCGCGTCGACGGTGGACACGGTAATCAGTTTGCCTTTGTTCACGATGCCGACCATATCGCACACCCGTTCGATATCGGACAGGTTGTGGCTGGACATGAAAATTGTGGTGTTCTCCCGCAAGTGCAGAATCAGGTTCAGCACGTCGCGGTGGCCGAGGGGGTCCAGTGCAGAGGTCGGTTCGTCCAGAAAGAGCACCTGGGGACGGTTCATCAACGCCTGCGCAATGCCGAGCCGCTGGCGCATGCCGCGGGAATAACCACCGGCGCGCCGGTTGCCGTGTTTTTTCAGTTCTACCAGTTCCAGCAGTTCTTCGGTCCGTTTGTTATTTTCGGTTGGGGTTAAACCATGCAGTTCCCCGACAAAATGCAGGAAATCGCGGCCGCTCATCCAATCGTAAAAAGCCGGCACGTCCGGCAGCAGCCCGATTTTCGCTTTCAGGGCGAGGTTGCCGTCCCCGACTTTTTCCCCGGCCACCCAGGCTTCGCCGGCGGTAGGATGGGCGAAGCCGGTAAAAAGTTTGACCGTGGTCGTCTTGCCGGCGCCGTTCGGGCCGAGAAAACCAAAAACCGTATTTTCCGGGACTTCCAGGTTCAGATTGTCCACGGCTTTGACGGTGTCGTAGTATTTAGAAAGGCCTTTGGCGCTAATCGCCGTCAATGGGTTTATCCTTCCGCCCGGCAATCAGGTAAACAATCGGGCCGATAGTGTTAATTAAAATGATGATAAATACCCAGATTAACCGGGTGTTGCTTTTCATGCCCTCGCGCTTGAACAGGTCAATCAGCGCGATGACCATCAGCGCCAGTTGGATGACTGCCAGCGGAATCAGCAGCGGCAGCATGTTTTCGATAGTCTTCAGTTCTTGCGCCAGCGGCGTGGTCGTGATCATAATATACCTGTCTTATGGGTTTGCATCATTTTCAAATTATACTGCTTTGTCATAAGCGAAGCAATAAAAAAAGATTGACTTAGTTGCATAATTCCTCTATTATTTGTATTTTACCGGTAAAAATGTGAGGAAAAAGTAATGGAATTCGCGATAGATGGAAAATACCTGAAACTGCTGCAAATCGTCGAAAAAGAACTATCCGGCGGCGGCGCCCACACGCTGGACCACATCCAGCGGGTCTGGCAAACTGCGCTGCGCATCGCAGCGGGGGAAAAAGACGTCGACCTGGATGTTTTGAAAACAGCCGTGCTGCTGCATGACATCGCCAGGGCCAAAGAAGACACGGACAAATCAGGGAAAACCGACCATGCGCTGCTGGGTGCGGAAATGGCCGGGGAAATATTAAAACCAATGCAATATCCCGAAGAAACAATCCGCCAGGTGCAGCGTTGCATCCAGACGCATCGATTCCGCTGCGAGCGCGAGCCGGTGTCCATCGAGGCAAAAATACTTTATGACGCCGATAAAGTTGATTCGATGGGGGCAATCGGCGTGGCCCGGTTTTACATGATTGCCGGGGAATTACGCGAGCAATTATATTCTTTTGTCCCTGTCGACCGGTATACTGCGGAAAATATCGTCGGCGGGAAACCTAACGGCCGGATTAAGGAACTTTCGAAACATACGCCCAACCTGGAGTTTGAAAAGATGAAGCATATCCCGCAGAAATTACACACGGCCAAGGCGCGGGAGATTGCCGGGGAAAGAGTCAAATTCATGGCGGAATTTTTCGACCGCCTCCGCAGCGAAATTGTTGGAGAGATGTAAGCTAAAAATGATAAGAGCAGTGGCATTTGATTACGGCAACACTCTGACCTGGAGCGGTATGCCGTTGAACTGGCAGCAGTTTTATCCTGCGGCTTTAACCGCAGCATTGAAAGCCGCTGATGTCAATATCACGCCGGCGAAGCTGCAGGCCGGTGCAAAAATCCTGCTCAAATACAATACCCGGGTTAACGAGCGCGACTGGGAAGTTACCTCCGATACCGTCTTCACGGAGTTATTTGAACAGTGGGGCATCACCGCCCGGTCCGCCCTGCAACCGGCTAAAGACGCGTTTTATTCCTTCTTTTTCACTAAAACCGAAGTTTATCCCGAGGCCGAATCCGTGTTAAAAGAACTGAAAAAGAAAAATATCAAAATCGGCGTGCTCTCGAATACGGCTTACGGCGCCGACAAAGAATATTTAATCGGCAGCACCCCCCAAATCAACCAATATTTTGACGTCTTTTTAGCTTCAACGGAGGTCGGTTTCCGGAAACCGCACACTAAAGGGTTTCTGCAACTGCTCCGGGCGCTGCAGGTACCGGCAGGGGAATGTCTTTTTGTCGGGGATGAACCGGTGGATGTTATCGGGGCAAACAAAACGGGCATGGTTTCGGTGCTCATCAACCGCAGCACCGAAAAGCACGATTACGGACAAAAATATACCGTCAGTTCCCTGACAGAGATTTTAGAACTGATATAGTGGGGTTTAGCTGGTTCTGCCGCCCTGCCCGTAAAGGAAGTACTGCGGCGTCTCTGCCGCGGTGATTTGCCAGCCTGTTTTTCGCAGCTTAGCTTCAAGTTCGGCAGGCTGATAAAAAATCTTAACGATGTTGAATTCCCGTCCGTCATTTAATTTACGTTTGATTACGGTATCATCAGGGTTTTCCAGCGTGTGGTTTTTAGCCGTTGATGTCTGCTCGAAGCGGGAATCGACGAAGAAGACACGGCCTCCCGGCTTGAGCGCCCTGGCGACCACTTGCCAGAAGCCGTCAAACCGTTCCGGCGGCACGTGCGACAGCCAGAAGGCGAAGAAAACCACGCCGTATTTTCTGTCCGGCTGCCAGTTGAATAAATCTGCTTGAAGGTATTTTACATTGGCAGATTTTGTCCGCTCCCGGTTGATGGCGATGACTTCCGGCGCGGCGTCCACGGCCGTAATCTGACCGTTAAACCGCAGCAAATACTCCGTCCAGATTCCCGTGCCGCAGGCCAATTCCAGAATATCATCTGAAGGATTGAATTTATCCACCGCCTTGCGCAGGGTTTCAATTTCAATGAACCAGCGCTGGTTCAGTTCCGGCCCCCGGTCGTAGCGGCCCTGACGGAAAAACCATTCATCGTATTCGTTGGCACGGGTGCGGTAATACTCGATTTGCTCCGCCAGAAATTTATCGTGACTTTCAATTTTCATTGCTGATTTAACTCCAACTGTCTATTAACTCAAAAAACAATATTACACTCAATGCCGTATGCCGCGCAAGACGCCGCCAGTTCTTTAGCCGTGCGGCGGAAATATTCCTCGGTAAACTTATCTTCCAGGTGATTTTGCCGGTAAATACCCGCCGCGTTATTGTAATTCATCCGGTCGACCAGGATATAGTCTACTTTGCCCCGCAGCAGCTCGATGAGGCCTTCCGTCCCGGGCAGCATCGGGGCAATCATGGCGTATGTCCTGATTCCGGCCTGGTGCAGTTTATCCAGCGCGGCGATTCTTTCCGGTATCGGCGGCGCATGCGGCTCGAATAATTGCCTGATGCTGTCGTCTGCGGTGGTAATAGAAAACCCGACCTCGAAATTCTTCGCGTTTTTCAGAATATCGATATCCCGCAGTACCAGCGGCGAACGGGTCTGGACGACCACCGGACAGTCATGCTGCGCCAGGATTGCCAGGCATCTGCGGGTCAATTTGTATTTGGCTTCCAGCGGCTGGTACGGGTCGCACACCCCGCTGACCCAGACCGTGCCGGCTTTTTTCTTCAGGATTTCCCTGCTCAGTAATTCCGGGGCGTTAATTTTAGCGTCCACGAATTCGCCCCACGGTTCCTGATGGCCGGTAAACCTTTTCATGAAGCGGGCGTAGCAGTACGAACAGGCGTGCTGGCAGCCCGTGTACGGATTGACCACGTAATCGTGAATTTTCGACACGGAGAGAATTGTTTTTGCCTGTACTTCGCGGATAATCAACATTTTACACCAGCCAGTTTTCGTCGTTAACCAGAGTCTCTTGTAACTTTTTCTTGCGCTCATTAGATAGCCAGGTTGCTTTCACGCCGTTGAGAATCACCTTGCGGACTTCCTCGCGGGAAAAACCAAGGCGCTCTTCCAGCATCTGATACTCATGCTCTAATGAATTGCCGAACATGGCCGGGTCGTCGGTATTCACGGTCACCAGCAGTCCGGCATCAAAAAGTTTCTTCACCGGATGGGCCTCGATGGATTTCACCACGCCGGTACAGACATTGGAAAGCGGGCAGCATTCCAGCGGGATTTGTTTTTCAGCCAGATTGCGCACCAGACTCTCATCTTCGATGGCCCGCGTGCCGTGCCCGATTCGCTCGACTTTCAGGCTGCGGACGGCACCCCAAATACTTGTTGGTCCGGCCGCTTCCCCGGCATGGGCGCCGGTGTGAAAACCGAGCCGTCGAGCTTTTTCATAAACCCCGGCAAACGGTTCCGGCGGGTAACTCTGTTCCGAGCCGCCGATGCCAACCCCGATGATCCCCGTTTGCTTCATTTCTTTGACCGCGTCCAGGTTCCGGTCGGCGTTGTCCGGCCCGCGGTCGCGGCAAAAGTCCAGAATCAGCGCCGTTTCAATCTGCTTGACCCGTGAGAGTCCGGTGCGAATGGCCGCAGTCAGTTTTTGCACTTCCAGCCCGTGGCGGAAGAAATCGGAAGGAGTATAAAACATCTCCGCATATTTTACGTTCTGGCGCGCCAGGTTTTGCGCCACCGCTTCCGCGATGAAGGTGAAATCATCGTATTCCCGCAGGAATTGGTTTTTCCAGACCCACGTTTCGATGAAATGGGGGAAATCCCGGTACTGGAATTTTTGCCGCAGCGCCGCCATGTCCGGTACGGCCGGGTCGCCGCCGTATTTTTGGATTAATTGCCATAAGGCCTCTTGCGGGATTGCCCCCTCCAGGTGCAGATGCAGCTCTACTTTCGGCACCCGTTCATACCAGATTGATGTTGAATTCATAGCAATATTTTCATCCTTCTCTAGTGTCCATACCGGCGCAGGCCGGTATCCAGACGACGTTATGGATTCTGGACTTCTCCAGAATGGATTCTAAAACCGGTAATGCTCTATTTAGGATTTAGGATTTTTCTTGATTATTTTTGTTCTCCCTGCTTCCCCAGCATCATTCGCTGCGTCTGGCGACTGGGATAATATATTCCGAGTCGGCAGCATAAACATTGTCTAATGAGTCATTCCCTAATATTGTCTCAACCGTGAATCCGTGGCTTTCCAGCAGCCATTGGATTTCATCTTTAAAGAATATTTTCAAATCTTCGGTAAATGTTTCGATGCGCGTCGCATCTTGTTCCTGTATCAGAAAAGCGCTTTCGAGGTGCTGGGTCCTTTGCTCCCGATTAATATGTCCATTACTGAACCAGATTACTCTGGTAGTCTCATTTTCGCTGGGATGCATTTCGTTCGTTGCTTGCAGCATTTTCCAGCCGTTCCAAACATCGAAAATCAATAATCCGCCGGGTTTCAGCGTTTTTCCGGTGCTGCTTAAAAACCGGCTGAATTCTTCTAAGGAAGTCAGCATCATTAAGGTCGTGCCAAAGCAATAAGCGGCATCGAATTGCTGAGAATATTTCAGGTCAAACATATCTCCCGATTCGAATTTAGGGTTCCGGCTGCGTGCTTTTACTTTTCCCCGCGCCAGTTTCAGCATTTCTTGGGAATTATCGACGCCGGTGACATTATATCCTTTTTCTGCTAGTATCAAGGCATGGCTGCCCGTGCCGCAGCAGATATCCAGCACTTTTTTAGCCGATGATGAATATTTTTGGATAGCCGCGTGAATGAAATCGGATTGTTGCCGGTAATCGCGGAAGTGGTGCGTTAAATCGTAATACCCCGCTAATCTGGTATACATCGGACTTAATTCTGTCATCGAGTTCACCACCTGTATCTGCCATATTTCCATACCGGCGGAGGCCGGTATCCAGACCACAAATGCTCTTATTTTTTTGTATTTTGAATTTAAAAATTAGAATTTGTTTAGCATTTCGTGCTTAGGATTTCGGATTTTTCTTGATTATTCTCCCGTTTTCATTTCGATTTCAAACACCGTCCGCGCCTCGCCGCGGATGAAAACGCGGTTGTCCGGCGCCAGTTCGCATTCCAACGTGCCGCCGCGTTTCGAGGCCTGATAGGCTTTTAAGATTGTTTTCCCCAGCTTCCTGCCCCAGTAGGGCGCCAGCGAGGCATGCGTCGAGCCGGTCACCGGGTCTTCATTGACCCCGACCGCCGGCGCGAAATACCGGGAATAAAAATCATACTCCGGACTCTCGGACTTGCAGGTCACGCAAAATGCCCTTCCCAGTTCCTTCAGTTTGCCGAAATTCGGCTGAATGGCTTTTAGTGTTTGAAACGTATCCACCTCAATCAGGTATGTCGTTCTGGTAGTGCCGATGAAAACCGGGTCTATGCCCAGCGCCATGTTGATATTTTTCTGCGCCGGCGATTTGTGCGTCTCAAAAGCCGGGAAATCCAGCTCGACTTTATCCTGCCTGTAGCGGGCGAAGAGCTTGCCGGTCAGGGTGTCGAACTGAATCGTCGCCTGCTTCGGCTCCGCGCCGGTCTCCCACAGAATGTGCGCCGCCGATAAGGTGGCGTGCCCGCAGAATTGCACTTCCGTTTGCGGCGTAAACCAGCGTAATTTGTATTCCCCGTCCTGTTTGCAGAGGAACGCCGTCTCCGAGAGGTTCATCTCCATGGCGATGTTCTGCAGCAGCTTATCGTCTTTCATTTTTTCGGGCGGCAAAATGCAGACCCCGGCCGGGTTGCCTTTGAAAATCTGATTCGTAAAAGCGTCCACCTGGTATATTTTCATGGTGCTTGCCCTCCATGTGATGTGTTAGCAGAGATTAAAATATGATACCACTTATTGTTTCGAAATGGTAGAAAAAATCCGACTCCAAAATTATTTATTTCGAGAATTGCGTTAAATAATACCCATGTGATATAGTTGACCCGTGAAAAAGACGCAAAAACAAACGCCGTTCGTGCCCGGTTTGGTTTTAGCCGAAGAGTTCTACCAGGGTGCAGTAAATCCCATTCTGGCATCTCATTACCCTGATTTGCGGTACTCGGCCGCATTAATCGGCAGCGGTTCCGAAGTACTGGGATTCGATGATGAGATGTCGCGGGACCATCACTGGGGACCACGGGTAATGCTTTTTTTAAGCACGGATGATTTCAAAGAAAAACGGGATGCAATCCGGTCGGTATTAAGTAATGAGTTACCGCCGCAGTATCTGGGCTACTCCACTAATTTTGCACCCCCGGACATAACAGACCACGGTGCACAAATGCTGCAGCCTGTTATTTCCGGGCCGGTCAATCATCGTGTTGAGATTCACACGCTTGCGGGTTATTTTCACAGCTACCTGAACATCGATATTGAAAAGCCTTTGAGCCCGGTTGATTGGTTAACTCTCCCGCAGCAGAAACTGCGTACAATAGTCGCCGGGCGGGTTTTTCATGATGACCTCAACCTGGAAAGTATCCGGTCCCGCTTTGCTTGGTATCCTCATGACGTCTGGCTCTATATTCTGGCAGCGTTATGGGCGCGTATCGGCCAGGAAGAACATCTCATGGGCCGGGCCGGGGATGTCGGTGATGAGAACGGCTCAGCGATTATCGGCGCGCGCATCGCGCGGGATATTTTGAGAATCGCCTTTTTAATGGAAAAGCAATATCCGCCGTACGCCAAATGGTTCGGGACCGCGTTTCAGCAACTGCAATGCGCCTCTATACTGGGACCCGCATTAACCCAGGCGCTGCACGCGGAATCGTGGCCGGAACGCGAAGACGCTCTCTGCACCGCCTACGAGATTATTGCCGGCATGTACAACGCGCTGGGGATTACCGTACCCATGGTTGCCAAAGTATCTCAATTCTTCAACCGCCATTTTAAAATCATCTGGGGCGAGAAATTTGCCCTGGCGATTGTCCAACAAATTACAGACCCGGAAGTTATTCCGCTCACCAAAAGAAGTTTAGTCGGCAGTATCGATATTATCAGTGATAATACCGATGTCCTGGAAGATGCTTCGCTGCGCCCATTATTGAAGAATCTTTACCAATAGCTACTTCCGTGGGAATCTGGCCTCGTACAGTAGTGTCGGAGGCTCTTCCCTCACCAGACGGTTATGTAAGCCGAAACTATTGCAGAAATCCCGCAACTCGTTTTCCCTGCCCAATGCTTCCTCTTTAGTTTTCGCGGATTTTTCGATTTCCACCAGCACCGGCCACCTGAGCGTACGGCAGGTCATCAATTTCATACTGACACCAAGCGGCGGATAGTCCCCTAAAAGGTCGGCACCGCGCCAGGACATGAATCTTTGATATCCCAGTTTTTTCAACTCGGCGCTGATTTTATTCCGTGGCAGTGTTTTGTTTTGACTGCCCAGCTTCTCCAGAATCCTGCTTTCGCTAACACCGCGGGTAATGATTTCGTCGATTTCTTCCCGGATGTTGGCAAAAGTGCCGGTATCCTCGTCTTTCCAGCCCATGTAATAATCAGTCCGGCCGTCAATGGTTGTTTTGCCCATGCGCAGCAGCCTGCCGGCTTTGAAAAACTCCTCACCGTAAATGCCGCTGGACCAGACCATTTCATGCTTCAGGCAGGCCCGCAGGAACGGGATTGTCCGGTATGCCTCATCGGCACTATCAAAATGACAGCGGATTTCGACTTCATATTGAGGTTTGAAAATTAGCTTCGATTTTTCCATTCAGGTTCCCCGTTGTTTTAATAAGTCCACGTACGCGCCTTCAATCAGGTTATCCAGAGGAATTCCCAGCATCTCCAGCAGCTGCTGCGCGATGGTAACGCCGTTTTCCACCGGTTCATTTTCTGCCAGCACCACTTCTAACTCCACAAAATCGCCCAGTCCCTCGACGCGGTCCAGGTGGACGCGTGTCCGGCCGATGAGGAATAACGTCCGGTGTTTGCGCACCTGCCCGGTCTGGCCGTATGCCTGCGATAATACTTCTCTGATTTTCTCCGGCGCGGCGACCGGCGCAATCGAATAAACCGATTCTTTAGGCCCGGTCTGGTCCGGCCGGCGGTAGAAAATAAGTTCCGCGTCCGTCGCGGAAAAAGTCCGCAGCTTCAACCGGCCGTTGGGACAGGCAAAGAACGCGTCGTCCTGGTAAATTTCCACCGGTCCCTTGTCCGCGAGTTCCGCTACCTTAACCGTTAATCCGGCGATATTTTTAATGCGTGCTTTTATTTCGATGTTTCTGGCCATTTATTTCTTCTTATTCCGCAATTCAGTCACATGCACATGATACTGGAAACGGGCAGAATAGTAAAATATGGATTGAATTCTTTTTGTTTGTTTTTGTAGGGGAGGGTTTCGAACCCTCCCGCCACCGATCCGCATATAAATTGAGTTAGGTTTAGTAAATTACTTTTGCAATACGTTAATTTCGTATTTTAATATTTTGATATTGTTTAGTATTTCGTAATTCGGATTTGGAGTTTGAATGTTGAAATGTTTCTGAAATCTTTCAAATTTACGTTGAAAGCGGATGCGGACACAGGTATAATGTACAATGTAAGTTTGAAGTCTGTGAGTGGGACGAGCCTGTCAGGTTCGGGAAAATGGTCGGGGCGAGAGGACTTGAACCTCCGACCTCAGCGTCCCGAACGCTGCGCGCTACCAAACTGCGCTACGCCCCGCAACTTTTCTATTATAGGTTAAATTAGTGTTAATAAGCAAGGGAAAGAGTTGAAATACTGTGTTTTAATCATGGACGGCTCCGCCGGTTTGCCGATTCCGGAGCGCGGCGGCAAGACCTCGCTGGAACTGGCCCGTACCCCCAACCTGGATGCAATGGCCGCTGCCGGCACTGCCGGGCTGGGGCATAACGTGCCGCCGGATTTGGACCCGGACAGCGCGGTGGCCTGCATGTCCATTTTCGGCTACGACCCCAAGGTGTATTACACCGGCCGCGCCCCCATCGAGGCGAAGAGCCTCGGCATCGGTATTGCGCCGGGCGAAGTTGTTTTTCGCTGCAATCCGGTGACGATTCAGAACGGCATCATGGTCAGCCACAGCGCCGGTTCCATCAGCTCGGAAGAGGGGCATCAGCTAATCGCCGCCCTGAATGAAAGAATGGGCAGCGATAAAATCCACTTTTTCCCCGGTGTCAGTTACCGCAATATTTTGAAACTGAAAGAGGCGGAAGAAACCGCCCTGGCTTTCACCACGCCCCCGCATGATATCCCCGGCAAACCCGTCGCCGGCTTTCTCCCCAGCGGCAAAGGCAGCGACCGGCTGCTGGAACTAATGAAACGTTCGGAAGCGATTTTCAAAGACCATCCGGTAAACCAGCAGCGCATCGCGCGGGGCAAATTACCCGCCACCGGCATCTGGCTGTTTTGGGGCAGTGCGCAAATGCCGGTTTTACCGCCTTTCCATGAGCTTTACGGCAAGCGGGCGGCCGTGACCACCGGCGTCGACCTGCTGCGCGGCCTCGGTTTACTGGCCAATATGACCCTGCTGCGGATTCCCGGCGTCACTGACGGCCCGGACAACGACTACGCGGCGCAGGCTGTCGGCGGGCTTGAAGCGTTGAAAGATTATGATATAGTAATAATACATATCGAAGCGCCCGATGAAGCTGGTCATGCCGGCCTCGTCGATAAAAAAATCGAGGCTATCGAGAAAATCGATGCGGAAGTCGTCAGCCGGCTCCGGAATTTCGGCAAGGATAAAATCCGGCTGCTGGTGATGTCCGACCATCCCACCCCGGTCAAGCAGCGGGTGCACACCAGCGACGCGGTGCCTTTGCTGCTCTGGGGCAGCGGGTTCAAAGCCAACGGCGCGCAGCGGTTCACCGAGGCCGAAGCGGCGAAAACCGGTTTACATGTCGACCAGGGACACAAAATCATGAATACATTAATCAGAGGGTAAACGATGGCAATAATTGTGCAAAAATACGGCGGTTCCTCCGTTGCCACCGCGGAAAAAATTAAAAACGTTGCTAAAAGAATCGGTAAGGTTTTTGACGGCGGCGACCAGGTGGTAGTAGTCGTTTCGGCTATGGGCGATACCACCGACGACCTCATCGCTCTGGCCGGTCAGGTCACCTCCGACCCGCATCCCCGGGAAATGGATGTTTTATTATCTACCGGTGAGCTGGTTGCGTCAACCCTTTTGGCAATGGCAATCCGGAGTTTCGGTTATAAAGCCATCAGCCTCAGTGGCGCACAAGCCGGTATCAAAACCGATACGACTTACCGCAAGGCCAAAATTGTGAAAATTGATACCAAACGTATCGTGTCAGAACTGGAAAAGGGGCACATTGTCATCGTTGCCGGCTTCCAGGGGATTACCGACGACATGGATATCACCACCCTCGGCCGGGGCGGTTCGGATACCTCCGCAGTGGCACTGGCCGCCGCGCTGGGCGCCAAAGTATGTGAACGCCTCACCGATACCGACGGTATTTATTCCGCCGACCCCCGCGTCGTGCCGGAAGCCAAACGTCTGGCGGAAATCGGTTACGAGGAAATGCTGGAACTGGCCACTTACGGCAATAAGGTGATGCAGCCGCGCGCCATTGAACTGGCGGAATTGTATCACATCCCCATCCGGGTAGCTTCAAGTTTCAACGATAATCCCGGCACATTAATTCACGGAGGAGTCTCGATGGAAGTCAGAAATAAAGTCAGAAGTGTTGCTTATGATATGGATGTCGCTAAAATCAGCGTATTAGGCATCCCGGACAAGCCCGGCATCGCCGCCTCGATATTTGTCGCGCTGGCCAAGGCTGGCATCAGTGTCGATACCATCGTTCAGAACTCTAGCGTCAACAACCTCGCCGACCTGACCTTTACGGTGACTAAAGACCAGATTAACGATGCGCTGAAAGTGACCAAACCGATTGCCAAGAAGCTCGGCGCCAGCGATATCGTCAGCGATGCCGAATTGGGCAAAGTCAGCATCGTCGGTACCGGCATGCAGAATACCCCCGGTTTTGCTGCCAAGATGTTCGATACCCTCAGCAGTAACGGCATCAACATTGAAATGATTTCCACCTCCGAAATCCGGATTACCTGCATCGTCAAAGAGTCGAAGGTCAAAGATGCGGTGCGTGCCCTGCATAAGGCCTTTGAAACGGAAGAATAGTAAAAATAAATTGGAAATATTTCAGGATTTATTTAGTCCTGGACACAAAACGAACGTAAAATACTATTGACATTTCAGGATATTTTCACTAAAGTGTGTTAACTTAAGTAAAGAATAGTATCGTTTCGTGATAATTTGGGGTGAACTAGGATGACCTATCAAGAGGAAGAACAATCCCGGCTGCGGCGGCAAGCCAGCAAAGAAGCCATTACCCTCGCTTTGCAGGGGCAGTGGAAAGAAGCCATCGCCATCAATTTGACCCTTATCGAAAAATTTCCCAGTGATGTCGAGGCGTTGAACCGTCTCGGCCGCGCTTATATGGAACTCGGTGAATATAAAGAAGCGGAAGGCGCTTACCGCAAAACCCTGGCCATCGACCAGTATAACGCCATCGCCCAGAAAAACCTGCAGCGGCTGACCTATTTGAAAAAAACTAAAACTTCGGCGGATACCAAAACGCATAAACTGGAACCGCAGCAATTTATCGAAGAAATCGGCAAGGCCGGCGTCGTGCAGTTAAGTAATCTGGCCAAACCGTCCGTCCTCGCTCACATGGTAGCGGGAGACGTGGTCAACCTGAAAGAAAACGCAAATAATCTGGATATTGTCACCGCTAAGGGCGAATACCTGGGGCGTGTCGAACCGCGTCACGGCCAGCGCCTGGTGCGTTTAATCCGCGGCGGCAACAAATATTCGGCGGCCATCGTCAGCTCGACGGACAAAGCGGTCACCGTTATTATCCGCGAAACACATCAGGACCCCGGCCAGGCCGGTCAGCTTTCCTTCCCCACCCGCGGCATCGAAGCTGCCCGTCCCGATATCAGCGACCGCGTTATCCGCCGTGAACTGGAACAGGAAGATGCCTTGAACGGCGACCCCGGCTACACTATTGTCGGCGGCGAAGAACCGGAAGCCCTGGCCGAATCGCCGAATGAAGACGATTTTGACGACGACTCCGGCGACGAATAGTCGCTAACAAGCGAACAGCTCCCTCCTTCCCAAGGAGGGATTGAGGCTGGAGGCCAAAAGCCGAAAGCAAACGTAGAGCAGGATAATTTCGACTTTTTAGCCTCTTTTCTTTGTCTATCGGCCGCGGCTGCTTTCTTTTCTAAAAAGCAGCGCATCTGTTCGCTATTGTTCAACTTGATGTATTGATGCTCGACTCTTGCTTATTTCCCTTTAAGTGTATCTAAACAGCCCCAAATGTGCTATTATTATTTAGGTTCTCTGCACGCACAAATCGTTGCGCTTGTATCTTAATCCTATGAGCTTGATGTCGAATCGGAGTCTATAAAAAATGACAACTGAAAGAATAAAAAATGTAAATATCGAAGAGGAAATGAGAAGTTCCTACCTCGATTATGCCATGAGCGTCATTGTCGCCCGCGCCCTCCCCGATGTCCGGGACGGCTTGAAACCCGTGCACCGTCGCATCCTCTACGCCATGTCCGAATTGGGGCTTACTCATAATTCCGCTTTCAAGAAAAGCGTCCGTATCGTCGGCGAAGTGCTGGGTAAATATCATCCCCACGGCGACGCCCCCGTTTATGACGCTATGGTCCGTATGGCGCAGGATTTTTCCATGCGCTACCAGCTGGTGGACGGCCAGGGCAACTTCGGCAGCGTCGATGATGATCCGCCGGCTGCCATGCGTTACACCGAGGCCCGTCTCACCGAAATCGCCGAGCAGATGCTGCTGGATATCGAAAAGGACACCGTCAATTTTCAGGCCAATTTCGATGACAGTCTCAAAGAGCCGACCGTTCTACCGTCCCGCCTGCCGAACCTGCTGGTCAACGGCAGTTCCGGTATCGCCGTCGGTATGGCCACGAATATTCCGCCGCACAACCTCACTGAGGTCTGTGAAGGCATCGCCCATCTCGTTGATAACCCGAACGCCACCATCGAAGAACTGACCCAGTTTATCAAGGGGCCGGATTTCCCCACCGGCGGCGTCATTCTCGGTGAAGACGGCATCCAGAGCGCCTATGCCACCGGCCGCGGCCGCATGATTGTCCGCGCCAAGGCTTACATCAGCGATATGCACGACGGCACCCGCCGCCAGATTATCATTAACGAGCTGCCGTACCAGGTCAACAAGGCCGCTTTAATTGAAAAAATCGCCGAACTGGTCAGTGATAAGAAAATCACCGGCATCGGGGATCTGCGCGACGAGTCCGACCGGCAGGGCATGCGCATCGTCATCGAATTGAAGCGGGATGTCCAGCCGGAACTGGTGCTGAATAACCTTTACAAATACACTACGATGCAGTCCACTTTTGCGGCAAACATGCTGGTGCTAATTGACGGGCAGCCCAAGGTCATCAATATTCGGGAAGCCCTCCAGGCATACATCGATTTCCGCCGCGAAGTGATTACCCGCCGCACCAAATTTGAACTGAAGGGTGCCCGTGCCCGTGCCCACATCCTCGAAGGCTTGCGCATCGCGCTGGATAATATTGATAAAGTGATTGCTATTATCCGCAAATCCGATACCACCGACGTCGCCCGGCAGAACCTGATGGGCAGCTTCAGCTTGAGCAAGGCCCAGGCCGATGCCATCCTGGAAATGCCGTTGCGCCGGCTGGCCGGACTGGAAAGAAAGAAAATCCTGGATGAACTGGCCGAATTGTTGAAGACCATCTCCTACCTGGAAGATTTACTCGGCAACGCCAGCCGCGTCCTGGCGGTGATTAAACAGGAAACGCTGGAACTGAAAGAAAAATTCGGCGACGACCGCCGCACCGAAATCAATCAGGAAGGCATCAAGGAATTCCGCGAGGAAGACCTGATTCCCCACGCCGAAATGGCCGTAATTCTGAGCAACCGCGGCTTTATCAAGCGGGTGCCGGCGCAGATTTACAAAGCGCAGCACCGCGGCGGCAAGGGCATCATCGGCATGGTAACCCGTGAAGAGGACGCCGTGCGGCTTTTGGCCATCGCCGATACGCACGATTATCTGTTATTGTGCACCACCCGGGGCCGGGTTTTCAGCCTGAAATGTTATGAAGTCCCGCCGGACACTTCCCGCGTCGCCAAGGGGTTGGCCGTGGTCAACCTCTTCTCCATCCCGCCGGAAGAAAAAGTCTCCGATATGGTGGTGATTACCAACTTCGACCCGAACCTGTATCTGCTGATGGGCACCCGCAACGGCGAAATTAAAAAGACCTCGCTGGACCACTTTACCGCCGTCCGCAGCAGCGGCCTCATCGGTATGGACGTGGAAAAAGACGATGAACTGACCTCGGCGCGCATCGCCACGGAACAGGACGATGTCGTTATGGTCACCCAGAAAGGGCAGTCTATCCGCTTCCCGGTGGAAAGCATCCGCACCAGCCAGCGCACCAGCGGCGGCGTCAAAGGCATCAAGCTCTTCGATGGCGATACCGTCGTGGGTATGGGTATTGCCTCGCCGGGTTCCTACGTTCTTGTTGTCTCCACGCAGGGTTACGGCAAACTGACGCAGATTGACCGCTATCCCAAGCAGCACCGCGCCGGCAGCGGCGTCCGCACTATCAAACTGGTGGACAAGACAGGCGAACTCGCGGATGCCAGGATTGTCTCCCCGTCGCAGCAGGTCATGTTCATCTCCGCCAACGGCATTGTGACCCGCACGCCGGTGAAAGAAATCAGCATCCTCGACAGGAGCACCCAGGGCGTGCGCCTGATGCGTATGGACGAAGGCGATACCGTCGTGGCCGTTGCCCATATGGAAACCACCTAATTTAAAATTCTTTCCTTTATTTATGTTTACTTAGAAGCTAGTATCCTGGGTGTAGGTAGCAGCTCCAGAAGATGGAGGGCGAAAGCCCTCAATCTCGTTAATCTTCCCCGCCTTGAGGCTCGGAAGCCGAAATACTTTGGTTTTTAAAACCAAATGTACCGGGCGGGGTTTAAGGGTGGGTCGTTGGGTAGGTAATAAGTAGCGGAAGTACCTCGTATATTTAGCCCCAAATAGACTTTATCCCCTCATCGGAGAGGGGATTCTTATTAAGAAAGACATTTTCCCCGCAGGTGCTAAAGGTTTTTCGGGAATTGCATAGGCGGCTGCCTATGCAGCAGCGGTGCGAGAAGGAATAAGCGTAAAAAATGGATACTCCGCAATATAAAATTGTCCGCGAGCAGCTTGGCGGCAGCGTGGCGTTAACCAGTATTTACTTCCGTTACGGCGGCAATATTTACATCTTCAGCTACCAAAAAGACGGCACCGCCCGCCATACGTTAATCGACACCGGCGACCGCCGCCACCGCGACAGTATCCTGTCTATCCTGGCGGAAAACAAAATCGACCCCAAAGCCATCGAAACGATGATTATCACCCACAGCCACCCCGACCATTACGGTCTGGCACATATTCTTGCCAGGCAGTCCGGGGCGAAAATCCTGGTGCACGCCAATTTCAAAGGCGCGATTGAAGACGAACGCAATATCTTGGAACGCAATCTGCTCGGCCTGCGCAGCCCCAAAGAACTGAAAGAATGCAAAATCGAATTCCTTTCGCCGGATAAAGGCGGCTGCGTTGTTAAGATTTTCGGCATGGACTTCATCCGCCTGCTGGCGCCGTTTTCCTTCGGCGGCGTTGCAAAACTGGACGTCCTGGCGGTTCCTCAAAGCCCCGATTCCCACACGCGGGACCAGATTGTCGCCATTTATTCCGTGCGGGATTACGCCCAGCCGGACAGTGCGGCGCCCAAAGGTTACCGTCCGGATAACGACCTGCTTTTTTCGGGTGACCTCTGGTTGATGCGCGGCCCCCTCTTCGACCGCAAGATGAAGGGTTTTTCCTTCTACCTCCGCCGCGGTTTGTTCCGCATCCGGGGGCTGCTCAAAGGGCGCGGCTGGCACGGCGTGACCGTGCTGGAGCAGGATGTGGCCGTCAAGGAAGCGCTCAAGGGGCATTTCAGTGTTATCCGGGTGAAACCGGGCCACGGCCAGGAATTCCTCGGTAGCCGTATTCTCCCCTTCGGCTTGCCGGCGGATAGCGATTTGCTGAAAACCCTGGGTTATGCCGGTATCGCCGCAGCGCAGCAGCAGGATGCCGGGCTGAAAACAAAAATGTCGGATTTGCTGGAACAGGCTTATGCTGCGTTTATCCGGGAAGTGCAAATCTTGCAAAAACAGGGCTATTCGATCGCAGAAATTTCGGATTTTCTGGTGCGGATTTACAAAGAACAGTTCGGCGGCAGCCGCCAGGTAGCCATCGATCGCAAACAGCGCCGCGAACGGATGAAAGCGACTTTTGCCCGCCTGCAAAACGATAAAACCGTGCCGCAGGACCTGCATCAGCTGGCCGAAACCACCGAGGCCAAACTGGAAAAAGTAGTATAACTATTAGTTTACAGCGGTCAGCCATCGGCTTTTTATATTAACAAGAAAAAGAACTGAGGCTAGATGTTGGTGTTCTCCACCGGTGGGCTATGGTATTGAGCCAAGCAAATGTAGATGGGGCGTTGTTGACTTATTTACTTCGCCGGAGTAATTAATTAATCGATTGAAATTGCAAACAGTCTAGTATATGGTGGATTTATTATTGCCTTGATTTTTTTGAGTTAGACGCGACTTCAACCCTTCTAAAATCATAGAAGTTCAAAGCGGACTCCCAATTAAATTTTCGAACATCACTTACTGTAATTCAGATGAGACCAAGGGTAACCAGCACCATATATTGCAGGCTCACTACTGTCCGGGGAACAAAAACCGGACGTTTGGCCGTTCTGGAAAATATCCAGCGTTTCTTCTTTAAATTTTTCTTTGACCATTTGTCCCACCAGTCCGGGCTGTAGTAGTTTTGCGTCGTGTGATACGTCGTGCCGTCGATTTCTACCTTCATGAACACCTTCCGTGGTTAATAAACTACCTACGTGTTTTTACTGATTCTGCATAAATTATACCTATTTATCCCCACGCATGGCAATACGTATCTACGTAGGTAGAATTTCACCATCGGGCACGAATTTCCCGGCGTTACGAAGGTACTGACGTAAAGGACTATCTAATCAGGGGCTTCGCAGGTACTAACGTTTGCAGTATCTATCATGTTAATCCTCTACCATTATAGACCATGTATAATGAATTCAATGGGAAAGCGAAGCGTGCCGGCGGCTGCGGGGATATTGATGCTGATTGCCGGTATTTTCAATGTTTTTTGGCTCATCGGCGTTTTTACCCATGTCCTGGATGTCAAAGCGCTGCTGCGTGCCACCGCCGTAATCTCACCTTTCCCTTACCTGATTCTGGACGTTGGGTTCGGCGGCAACAATTTGATGGCTTCGCTGCTGGCGTTAATTTTTCTGCTCGGAATAGTCCTGAGCATCGTTGGGGGCTGGCTGACGCTGAAAAGAAAAAGTCGGAGTATGGCCCTGGCGGGCGCCGCCGGTGCCTGCGTTGCCGCACCGCTTGCGGGTATCGTGGCCGTGGTCATTATCCTGGTAAACGGCAGCAACGTTAAATCTTAATTTGAGGGGCAATTAACGGATAAAATGAGAATCATCATTTACGGCGCGGGCGCCGTCGGCGGGGCGGTCGGCGGCCTGCTGGCGCTTTCCGGCACGCCTGTCATCCTTATCGGCCGGCCGAATAATGTCAACGCCATCCGAGAATCCGGGCTCAAATTGCGGACCCCGGACGGGACGCAGATCGTTCAATTGCCGGCCGTTACTTCGCCGGATCAAATCGAGTTCGGACCGGAGGACGTTGTTTTTCTCTGTGTTAAAAGTCAGGATACGGATCAAGCCTTGCACGACCTGTCCGCTGTTGTTAAAGATATCCCGGTTTTTTGTTTCCAGAACGGGGTGCGCAATGAGGAAATTGCCTTTAGGTATTTTCCCCGGGTTTACGGCGTGATGGTAAAAGCCGGCGCCGTCTTCATTCGCGAAGGTGAAGTGGAAAGCCGCGGCAAACCTCCCGGACGGCTGGTTATCGGGTGTTACCCTGAAGGTAAGGACGCTCTGGCGGAATCCGCCGCGGTGAATTTACGCAAAGCAGGTTACGACGTCCTCGTTACGCCGGAAATCATGCCCTGTAAATGGGGCAAGCTGCTGGAAAATCTGGCCAACGCCGTCGGCGCCGTCACCAATGTTCCCGGCGGGGAGACTAACCGTATCGCCGCCGCCGTACAGGACGAGGGTAAAGACATTCTGGCCCGGGCCGGAATACGCTGGGTTGCGGTTGAGAATATTGCTGTCCGTCCGCCAAAAGACGTTATACGCCCGCAAAATGATTTGTACGGCGTGCCGCTGGGCTCGACCTGGCAGAGCCTGGTGCGCGGGCAGGGCACCGTCGAAACGGATTTTCTGAACGGGGAAATCGTGCGGCTGGCTGCGAAGCTCGGCACTAAAGCTCCGATTAAC
Source organism: uncultured Chloroflexia bacterium (assembly GCA_963772985.1). Lineage (GTDB taxonomy): Bacteria > Chloroflexota > Dehalococcoidia > Dehalococcoidales > Fen-1064 > Fen-1064. The sequence goes on along the minus strand of CAVYZP010000026.1, from coordinate 50,813 downwards.
GAGGCCCTTTTGCGCATCACGGCAGAAATGGCGGCTAATCAGGAAAAGCCCGGGAAATATACCCCCGCCGAACTGCTCAAATTGCTCAAGCTGGACTGACCCCCCATTGCCGCCTTTATCTCTTAACTGTCGTTCCCGCGAACGCGGGAATCCAACAAACTAACATTCATCTGAAACGATGGTCTGTTGTTGTTTTGAAGGTGCCGTTATCTTTGCTAACATTCTGGAATATACCTTTTTAGGGAAGTAGGCCATTTCCCCTCACTGTCTTCCCCCACCTGACCGTAGACCGCAGTTGTAGGTACTTTCCGGAGCAATTCGGAGGAAAAGTATCGGGTATCCAACAAACTAACATTCGTCTGAAATGATGTTCTGTTATTGTTTAAGGGTACATTTGGTCAGCTCTTGATGGTTAAAATAAGTTTAACAGACCGGAAATCGGCTTGTTGCAGGTTTTTCTGGAATAATTCATTGAAAAAGCTTAATAATATCCGCAAAAATGATGTACATATTTCATCATCGGCAATCTGGGTCTTTTTATGCGTACAGTGCGGCTTCGCGGTTTTCCATACTTTAGCTGCTTCTGGGTGTTTTTTCAAAAAGACAGATTCAAAATTCTCTATTTCCAGGCCGATAATTTCTTTCGTTGCCGGGTCAAACCTGATCCACAATTCCCCATTTAAATCATAAGAAACGGCAGGTCGGGGAATTTCCGGGCGGATGAAAAGAGTGTCTTCGTCTGAATTATAACTAGCAATTGTTGATTTTAAATTCTCGATTGTTTTTTCATCAAAACGGGGATGATCTTCTACAATGAGCTTTCCCATAATAAAATATCCCCCTTTTTCTTATTTACGCAGGCAAAAGCCGTCCTGACATAACCTTTGGTCCCGCGGAACTTGCTTTTGTCATATTCAATTACGATTCGGAGGTAGTAAGTGTGGAAAGGTTTGGGGAGAACAAAAGGTTTGCAAATGGCCTTTTTGTTGATGGCGATACGATCTTGATAAATTTCCAAGGATTATTGATTGTGGCTTTGATGATTTCTTCACAACCTGTCATTTCAGGATGTTCGGCTAATATGTGATTATACCATGTGCCCTCATCACAGACAACTTTGATGCCGTCTTTGTCAAAACAATCAATAATATTCATAAAGGATTAAATCACTTCTCCGTCCTCACCCACAGCCTCGTCCCGTCCGTGATGCATTCCACCGTGCCGTTCTTGTCCGTCCGGTAAATATTATCCGCCCCCACGACATCCGCCAGCCGCTGCAGCGTGTCCGTGCCGGGGTGCCCGAAGGTGTTATCTGCGCCCACCGAAATCACCGCCAGTTTGGGGTCGGCCACGGCCAGAAATGCGGCCGTGCTGGAATCATTCGAGCCGTGGTGCGCCACTTTTAGAACGGTGCAGCTCACATCCGCCCGCTGCGTAATCAGGTCGTGTTCTGCGTCTGCCGAAATATCCGAGGTCAACAGGAAGCTGATTTTTTCATCGCTTAATTTCAGTACAACCCCGTTATCCATCGCCGGCACCGTCGAGCCGGGCGTCGGGTTGACCACTTCCAGCGTGGTGTCTTTCGTGCCTAAATCAATCTCCTGTCCCGCCGTCGCCAGCGTCGATTTGATGTGTTTCTGCTGGATTAAATTGAGCCATTCCTCCGCCTCCGGAGTGTTGTAATCCGTGTCCAGGTAGAGCACCTGTTTCACCTTGTACCGCTGCAGCACTTCCAGCAGGCCGGTCAAATGGTCTTCGTGCGGGTGCGTCAGCACCACCAGCTCGATGGTCCGGTCCCAGAACGGCAGGTGTTTGCTTAGTTGCTCATCGATGGCTTGTGCGCTGGGGCCACCGTCCACCAGGATGTCCTGATGGTTCGGCGTCTGAATCAGGATGGCGTCACCCTGCCCCACGTCGAGGAAACTGACGTGCAGCCGTGCGTCCGGCATCGAATAAGCAGTCAATGTCAGCAGTATCGCGACCACCAGCAGTGTCGAAACCGCCCATTTTTTCGGAATTTTATCTATCGTTGACACCGTCCGGCGGAAAAAAGCGCCGACCGCTTTTCGCTGCGGTATCAGCCACAAAACCGCCGCCAGTCCCGCAAAGTAGGCCCAGATCCAGGCGGGATTCATTGTCCCCACGTTTATCGCGGCAAAAGTCAGGTGCGCGAAACCGTTAATCACCAGCAGCATGTAACCGGCCGTCAGCCAGGCCAGCCAGCCGATAATCTGCCCGACGGGTAACAGGAAAATCCCGCAAACTGCCGCCAGCGCGCCGCTGCCCAGCAAGTACGGCAAAGCCGGCAGCACCAGCAGCGAGGACAGCGGTGAAATTATGGAGAAAATCCCGAAATAATAGACCAGTAGCGGCCAGATGGCAATTGTCACCCCCAGCGTCACGAACAGGCTGTCGGCAGCCCAGTTCGCCGTCTTTACGAAAAAGCCTTCTTCACCTATTTTGTCATTGATGATATTTTTGCTCCAGGTCTGCAGCCGCGGCGTAATCAAAGCGATGCCCACTACCGATAAAAACGTCAGTTGAAAAGAGGCATCCCCGAGGATTTTCGGCGTGATTGCCGTCATCACCGCCGCCGCGAACCCGATGGCCGTCATCGCGTTTTTTTGTCTCCCCATCAAGTCGGCAAATAGGAAAATGCTGACCATCACCGCCGCCCGCATAGCGGGCGGGCCCATGCCGGTCAGCAGCGCGTAAATCCAGATTGCCGCCAGTGCCAGCCAGATGTAGAAAAACCGCCTTTTACCGAAAAGCCAGATACCCGTCGCCAGCAGGATGCCCGCCACGATATTGAACTGCGAACCGGAAATCACTAGGATGTACATCATGCCGCTGCTGATGAAGTTGTTCTGCAGGCTTGCCGTGATATTGCTGCGGATGCCCAGTATCATCCCCTGCGCCATGGATGCTTGCGGTTCGGGGATGGTCGCTGCCATCGCCTCTGATAACCTACTTCTCAACGCGTAAACCCAGGCCAGCGGCCGGAACCCTTTCCCCGTGCCGATTAAGTACGTCTGCGGGGAAAGCATCGTCGAGTAAATCCCCTGGTTCGCCAGGTAGCCCGGGTAATCGAAATTGTCGAGGGTCTGTGGTGTCTCCAGTTTGCCCTTCACCAGCAGTTCATCGCCGTAATTGTAAACCGGAAACCGCGGCACGAAAATCAGGACTTCGCCATTCAGTTTTTGCCAGCCGCCGGCGGTCTTCATTTCGATGCCGGAAAGGTAGAGGTGCGTGCTTTTATCCCGTACGTCCGGCGCCTGGCTGACCGTCCCTTTCAGTTCCACCGCGGTTTTATCATTGTAGAATTGCACGGAATTTACGTTGACAACAGTAACAGCGGCTTGATACCGCACAATCCCGCCCAGCAGCGCCAGCATCAGCAATGCCGCTGTGAAAAGCAGCTTTTTATGCTGCCGGAAGATAAAAATAAACGGCAGCGGCAGCGCCGGCACCGCCAGCCAGACCGGGGCGATGCTGAGTTTTGTGCCCAGCAAAATCCCGGCAATCCAGGCGCCGCTGAGAGAAATCAGTAACAAATAATTTCGTCCTGTTTATTCTGCCACGGTTATGAACGGCCGGATTTTTGCCAGTACGGATGCGCTGATGCCTTTTACCTTGGTCAGTTCGTCGATGTTGCGGAAAAAACCGTTTTTCGTGCGGTAATCGATGATGGCTTGCGCTTTGGTCGTCCCGATGCCCGGCAGGGCGTCCAGCAGCCACTCTTCGGCGGTATTGATGTTGATTTTCTGCGGCGCGGCGGTGACATTGGCCTCGGCGATGTTGAGCTCCAGACTGCCGGAATTACCGTCCGCGGTGACGCCCCCGGCCGCCTGCAGCAGTGAAGCCACGGTGTCGTCCCCGGAAAACGTGTAAATGCCGGGATTGGTCACCGCACCCCCGACGTAAATATTGCCGCTGATGGTCTGCGGCGGCGGCAGCGTAATCTCGATGGGCAGGCTGGGACGGTACCGCGTCCAGGCAATGGACGCGGTCACCACGATGGCCGTAACGAGGATAATAAAAGCGACTATCCAGAATTGTTTCTTCCTGGTCTCCGCCACATTATCCTCCCGCAATAAAAAGCAAATATGAAAGAATCGCTAATATAATAATATTATTGGTAGGAAATTGTCAATATGTGGGTCCAAAAGGATGATTTTATATATACCCATTGCAACTTGTCATTCCCGACCTGATCGGGAATCCAGACGCCATAACACCCGTTTCATTCCGGTAGCCACGAATCCATCAGATTGCTTTGCCTCAATCCAATCCGTGCAGTTTGAGAAGATGCCGTTTGCGTCCCAACTTTTATCTGTATATTACTCAAGGATTTTGTGTACAGGATAGGGGATAAGTTTGTTGTCTTGTAGGGACAGGTTTATAACCTGTCCGCCCGTTGTGTGGGTTCTAAATCTTCCTCCCTCTCAGGGAGGAATGAAAGGAGAGTGAATATTTCTATAAGCCGGAGGCTGTTCGACTCATCCCCCATTGTCATTCCTGCGGAAGGTTGAGACTGCAGTCGAAATATTGAACGAAGTTAATGTACAGGAATCCATCCTAAGTAAGAGATGGGGTGTTGTGTATACATTAGCAGCGGAAACACTAAAAAATCTGGTGTTTTTAAAATAAAAAGAATGGGAATGAGTCCTTATTTCGCCGTTAATGCCGCCCTCAATGCCTCTTCCGAAGCGGAGGGCGTCACCGCAATCACCTGGTCCCCTGCCAGCAGCACCATCGCCGCCACGGGCACAATCGGCTTCTGGTCTTTCCGGATAATCAATGACAGCATACTACCGGCCGGTAACAAGAGGTCTTTCACCGACTTGCCGGCGCTGGCCGAACCCGCCGGTATTCTCACTTCCACCACTTCCAGTCCACCTTCCGGGATTTCCATCAGGTGAGTCAGCGGGTGCGTGGGGACTTCTTCGGTGATGTGCTCCAGAATGACGTTGGTACTGCAAATCGTCACATCAATGCCCAGTTTCTTGAAAAGCCCTTCATTTTTGGGATTTTTAATCCGCGCGATAGTGCGCGGCACTTTAAATTTCGTCTTGGCAATCTGGCAGGCTACCAGGTTGTGCTGGTCTTCCCCGGTCACCGCCACGAACATCGCGGCCCGCCCGGTGCCGGCGTCCGCCAGCGTGCTGACCTCGCAGCCGTCGCCGCGGTGGCAAATACTCCCCATCTCATGGTTAATGGTCTCACAGATAATATGGTTCTGTTCGATAATTAGGACTTCATGGCCCTCTTCCAGTAAAGCTTTGGCCAGATAATAACCGACGCGTCCCCCGCCGACAATTACGATGTACATATTCTCTCCTCAGTCCTCGACTCGTTTTTTCAGCATATCGGCGAAAATGGTTGTCGGGCTGATTGTTTCCAGTCCTAGTGTTTGATAAATCTCCTGCCGTAGCGGGTCGTAGATGCGGCAAATTACCCGCGGCACATTAAAAATATGCTTGGCCATCTGCGCTGCCATGATGTTCCTGTTATCGCCCTGCGTCATCGCGATAAAGATTTCTGCCTGTTCGACGCCGGCTTTCTTCAGCACTTCCTGGTCCATGCCGTTGCCGACTATTGCCTTACCTTTAAATGCCGGCGGCAGCCGCCGGAAACTGTAGGCGTCGATATCGATGACGGTCACGGTGTTCCCATCGGCATCGAGCATCCCCGCCAGCCGCCCTCCGGTCCGTCCGCATCCCATGATTACTATTTTTTTCATCTGTCTGTCTCTCTAATGCGCAGTTTTTTTACTACGTCTGTGGATTGTACTCCCATCTCTATATTCTGTCAATAATGCTGGGTACGGCTGATGTCTGCCGTTATAGGGTCAGGTTTAAAACCCTGACCGCCCATGTTCCTCGCTTTCAGTCTAAGGGGGTAAAAAAGATAGGACCTCGGTTTCTTTCAATTGGAAAGGGCTGTTTTGTGCGTGAATTATCATACGGTGAATCCTCCCCACACAAAATAAACGATCACCGCAAAAATAAAGATGCAGCCCAACCCGGCCGGCACCCAAAACGAATTGATGTGATACAGGAAAACGACCGTGCTGCCGATGATATACAATCCGCCCGCCCATATTAATATGTCGTGAAACCAGGCTCTTTTCGTTTTCATTTTTTCTTTGCCTTTTCAAGCGCATTTTTCGAGGTGTCAACATGAAAACAATTCCAGGCGTTTTGCCCCTTCTCCCTTGAGGGGAGAAGGTCAGGATGAGGGTGAAATATCTGGTTTTTCATCCGCCGCCATCGGTTCCTCTTCCAGCGGCACCTTATCCACGATGACCTCGCAGTTTGCCCGCCGCATGATTTCCAGGCTGGTTTTACCCCATTGACTCGAGGCCCGGGATTTAACGCCCACGCCCAGAATAATCGCGTCCACGTCTTCCTCCTCGGCGATATGCAGGATGGCATCCGGGATGCTGCGGTTCCGCACCGTGCGCTTGGTAACTTTATAACCGTACCGCTGGGCGATGGCCGCGCCCATGTCAAGCGCGTTCTCGGCTTTCTTCTCTTCCTCCGGCGCCGGGTCGTCCAGCGCCATCGAATACGGCATCAGGATGACGTTCAGCAGCAGCATTTCGGCGCCCTGTTCCTGTCCCAGTCGGCACCCCAGCCCGATGGCCCGTTCCGAAGGAAAAGCGTCGGTGATTGCCACCAATACCTTATGCACGGCGCTCAGCGAACTGTATGCCCGGGCGGCCGACATCGTCGAGCCTTTCGGTACGCGGAACATCCATATCAGCAGTCCCCCCACCGAAATGACAAACAATGCCGCCAGCAAAATGCCCAGCGGCTCAATCTGCACCATTTGTTTTCTCCCTGTTGGCTTTCAGCTGTTTGAGTCGCGTATACCCGAGCCAGAGTCGGTAACTTCCAAAGCCGAAAAACGCGAGGCTGACCAGCACCGCCGGCACCGAAATCGCCACGGCGATGGCGCGCCACAAAATCACCGCGCCAAGGATCAGCGCGATGGCGCCCAGCAGCAGCTTGTATTTATCGGTTATCGTGAATTTTGTCGGTGGGGGCAGCTTTCGAAACATCCCGTTTCACCTTCTTATCCCTTTGTGCCAGCGCATTCTTATACGCTTCTACCAGGTCGTACTCCTCGGCGCTGGTTAGTACGTCGATTTGTTCCTTTTCCCAGTTGTGCTTCACGCTGCCGAATATCGGCAGATGGTTGCGTTTCCTCCAGATAACATAATAAATCAGGCATAAAATCACCCAGGACGGTCCGGCAATCCGCCCGATTTTGTGCGTAAAGATCACTTCAAACAAAATAAAACTGACGCCGATGAAACCCAGGATGCCGAATATCGGGAAGTCCACGGTATTGCCACCCGATTTGATTTTAACGTTGACCGGCATTTTATACGGCCGCGGTGAATACGGGTCGCGGTACCGCAAAACAATCAGGGAAACAAAAACAATCATGTACCCCAGTGTCGCTCCGAAGGCATACATATTGCCGAGGGTGTCCATTGCGCTTGGGGTAAGGAACGCCAGCAATGCTTCCAGCGCCCCCATCATCGAGAAAATGACAATTGTCCGGACAGGAGTGTGGAAACGCGGGTGAATTTTATCCAGCCATCCCGTCACCAGGTGCAGCTGACTCATGGACAGGGTCAGGCGGGAGGCGCCCATCACGCCGGTATTGGCACTGATGAGTAATATGGTTGCCCCGAGCACAGCTGTAAACGGCCCGGCGATAAATCCCAGGTAAGGGATGGATTTAGCGATTTGCGCCACCGGGTCGCTGACATTGGAAGAAAAATGCTGCCACGGCAGGATGCCCAAACCCACGGTGGAAAAACCCACCGCGAATATGAAAACCGTAAAAATCAGCGCGATGCTGGTACGCGGAATAATCGTCGCCGGGCGCCGGGTTTCCTGCGCAGCCTGGGAAATCGATTCCAGCCCCACAAACGAAATAATCGCCAGGCTCGACCCGTACATAAATTTGCTCAACGGCAGGGAATGCAGCGCTGCGTTCCACTGACTGGCCAGCATCTGCGGGTGCCAGGCCAGAATGAATCCCAGCATCACGACGGTGGTTTCCAGTATCAGGTCCATCGCCCCCAGGATTTCATTAAGACGGGAAGAATGGCGCACGCCGCGGATGTTCAGGTACATCAGCGAGAAAATCAGCACCATCGTTTCAATCAGCCAGAAAATCTTGATATCGTGCAGCGGCCCGATGGCCACCGCCATCCCGATGTTCAGCCCGTGAAAAAGGAGCGGTAGGAAAAAGTTGATATAACCGGCGGAAGCGACGGCAAAGAGCGCGATGTCGATGGTATAGTCCAGTAACAGCGCCGCGCCGGCCACGAATCCCCAGAAATCGCCCAGACCGCGCAAGGCGAAATAATGGCCGCCTCCTGCCACCGGATAAGTCGAAGAAAGCTCTGTATAACCCAGCCCGATCAGGATGTAAATCACCCCGGCCAGGGCAAAAGCCAGCGGCGCCAGTCCTTCGGCGGCGGCAATCACCAGCCCCAGCGCGGCGTAGATATCGGCGCCCACGTCGGCATAGCCCCAGGTGTAGGAGCCCCAGACCGTCACGTCCCGCCGTAATTCCTGTTTCCCGCCGGTGTCAGCGCTGCCGTTGGTGGTCATGCTTCCCTCTCGACAGAACTCAGCACATCTTTGTTATGTGCTAAGTAAAGAATTCTACTCTGTCAATCACATGAAATCAAGCCCAAAAAAGGCGTAGCGGAAACAGTAATTTCCCGGCGTTATAAAGACTTATAGTAATCTCGCCTATTTGAGATCTTTTAAAAGTTGTGAGTAAATTAACTGTGTCTGCTCGGGATTTTTGCTGTTATAAAAAACTGTCAGGTTATCCAGAATGATTACGAGGAAAGGTTGGTCTGCGTCGTAGACATACATTTTGGATTTTCCATATCCGTTCAGGGTGAAATTACCCAGGTTGTATGTTCCGGTAGAGATACCGTTAGTTCGTGTTCCGCCGGGCAGAGTATCTATCAGTTTCACTTCACGGATTCCGGATAACGGGAAACCGGTTGCGTAGAATGGTGATTGTATGGTGACGTTATCTGTGCCAATGGATAGTTTGAATGGATTGAAGAGGGGCAGTAAAAACATCGATATTACTGCTAAAAGGATAATCCCTACGGCAATTAATGTGCCGTAGAAAAAGCGCTTACCCTTGCGGGCCCCGATATTGAGGGTATAGCCGACGCCGTAACGTTTCGGTACCTAGACCCGGGGGTCGTCGGGGTTGTTGTATATCCCGTTTTTCCAGTGTTGTTCGTCATCGTTAATCTGGTTTGGTTTTGATTCGTCCATTTTTCTGCTCCCCGCACGCTAATGTTGTTCCCGAATTCTCCCTCTTTTTAAGGCACTATGCAAATATACTTGTTTTAGGCAAGGCTTGTGTTAGAGGGGCTCAGCCCCTCTCAGTAACCTCCCCCCTCCCCATGTATGGAGAGGGGGGAGGTTTTAATTGGAGTTAAGCAACCATCGTATAAGTATTTTAGCTATAACTTGAAAGGGAAAAAATACTGGAGTTTTCTTTTATCATTATATTAGTATTTTATCGGAATTTGCCTATTGGCTTTTGGAACTTTACTTTTGGCATTTGGGACAGTAATAAGTCCCTCTTCCGCGCACCACAATCCGTTCCACCGGGCCGCCGCAGACTGCGCAAATCTTCTTCTGGTTGTGCGCCACGTTAAAATGCTGGTGCGCCGTGCCCACCGTCCCGTCCGGGTGAAAATAGGTCACCACGCTGGCGCCGCCGTACTTGATGCCCGCCGTAATCACCTCACGGATGGCGTCGTAGAGGCGTTTGATTTCAGCCTTTTTCAGCGAATCAGCCGGCCGCCGCGGGTCAATCCGGGCCGCAAACAACGCTTCATCGGCGTACATGTTCCCGATGCCGGCGATAAACTTCTGTTCCAGGATAAATGCCTTGACCGGCGCCGTGCGTTTCGCCAGCCCCTCGCTGAAATATTGCAGCGTAAAGTCTTTATCCAGCGGTTCCGGCCCCAGTTTGGCATCGATTTCGGCCGTATTTTTCAGCAGTTTCAGCACCCCGAACTTGCGCGGGTCGCGGAAAAAGATTTCCTGTCCGTCATCCAGGTGAATCACCGCGCGGGTGTATTGCGGCACCTCGTCGCCTTTTTTGCCCAGCAGCAGCGAACCGGTCATTTTCAGGTGGATAATCATCTTGTTGCCGCTGCTCAAATGCACGATGAGGTATTTGCCGTGACGGCCCAATTCCAGGATTTTGTGCCCTTTCACTAATCTGAGAAATTCGGCGGGGTCCTGCCCCTTGACCATCTTTTCCCAGAGCAAAGTTACATCCGTTATCGTGCGCCCCGTAATCTTCGGCGCCAGTTGGTTTTTAACGGTTTCGACTTCTGGCAGTTCAGGCATTTATTTCTCCATTTCTCCCCAGTTTTTGCCCGTTTTGGTTTCCACTTTGAGCGGGATGCTGAGTTTGATGGCGTTGACCATCATCTCCGGCACCAGTTGCCGCATTTCCGCCATTTCGTCCTCCGGCACTTCAAAAACCAGCTCGTCGTGCACCTGCAGCAGCATCTTGCTTTTCAATTGGCGGGATAGCATTTCGCGGTGCAGGTTGATCATCGCTTTCTTGATGATGTCGGCGGAAGTTCCCTGTACCGGCATGTTGATCGCCATCCGTTCGGCGGCTTCCCGCACCTGGCGGTTGGAAGAGTTAATATCTTGAATCACGCGTTTCCGTCCCAGGATTGTCTGCACGTAACCCGTCCGGCGTGCCTGCTCTTTGGTCGCTTCCAGGTATTTTTTGACGCTGGGATATTTTTCAAAATAGGCGGTGATGAATTTTCCGGCGTCTTCCCGGGAGAGTTCGGTGGCCTGCTCCAGCCCGTACCCGCTCATGCCGTAAATTACTCCGAAATTCACCGTCTTGGCCAGGCGGCGCATGTTTGATGTCACTTCCGCCGGCGGCACGTTGTAAAGCTGTGCGGCTGTGGCCGTATGGATGTCTTCGTCATGGCGGAAAGCATTCAATAAATTCTCGTCCTGGGAAAGGTGCGCCAGCGCGCGCAGGTCAATCTGCGAATAATCCACGCCCATTAACATTGAACCGGCCGGGGCGATAAACGCCTCGCGGATGCGCCTGCCCACTTCGTCGCGGATGGGTATGTTCTGCAGGTTGGGGTCGCTGGAGGAAAGCCGCCCGGTACTAGTGCGGGTCTGATTGAAACTGGTGTGGATGCGGCCGGTCTTCGGATTTACCAGCATCGGCAAAGCGTCAACATAGGTTGATTTCAGTTTGCTCAACTGCCGGAATTCCAGGATATGTCCGATAATCGGATCGACGCCGCGCAGCCCTTCCAGGATGTCCGCTGCCGTCGAATAGCCGCCGCTTTTCTTTTTCACGGCGTCCATGTGCATTTTGTCGCCCAGTATCATTCCCAGCTGCGCCGGGGAATTGATATTGAACACCTGTCCCGCGCAGTCGCAAATCGTGGTTTCCAGCTTCCTGATTTTTTCGCCCAGGTCGCGGGACATCGCGGCCATGATTTTCGTATCCACGGCAATGCCGTTTTCTTCCATTGCCAGCAGCACCGGCACCAAAGGCATTTCGGTTTCGTCATAAAGCTGCCACAAATCCTGAGCCTGCAATTCTTTCGTCAAAATGTCGTTCAGGCGGCCGGTCAGATCCGCGTCGGTGCAGGAATAATCGGAGGCTTTTTCAATTTCCACTTGCGACATCGGAATCTGTTTGCTGCCGGTGCCGATGAGACCGGTAATCGGCGTCATTTCCACATTCAAGCGACTGAAGGCCAATGACTTCAGGTCGAGCGCCGGTTCGCTGAGCAGGGAGGCGGCAATCATTGTGTCCGAAACCAGGTTCGTTACGGTAATCCCGGCTCCTTCCAGCACTTCCATGTCGAACTTGCCGTTGTGGGCGATTTTCGCTTTACTGTTATCGCTGAAAATCGGTTTCAGCCGCTCGACTACCGTATTCAGCGGTAATTGCGGCGACTGCATCATGCCGGTGTGTCCAACCGGCACGTAATACGCTTCGCCGGGGGCGGGTGAGACTGAAATCCCCACCAGTTGGTCCATCATCGGCCTGGTGCCGGTGGTTTCGGTATCAAACGTAAATGATTTAACTTCCAGTAGGCGTGAAATCAAAGATTCCAGTGCCTCGGCGGTATTTACCATATGATAATTTATGTTTACTATCGGTGCGGTTTCATTTGTCGCGGCCGGTATTATTGCCGGCGTGGGTTCGCCCGTTTCCGGCAGTTTGTTCAGCAGGCTGGAAAATTCCAGTTCCCGGAAAAGTTCGACAACCTTGTTGCGATTGAAATGGCTGGCCTGAGTTGCCTCCATGTTGAGCGTCACCGGGGCGTCGGTCACAATCGTGGTCAGGATTTTGCTCTGGCGGGCAATTTCCGTGTTTTCCCGCAGCAAAGCCTGCAGTTTCGGCGGCTTTACTTCATCCAGATGTTGATAAATCTGCTCGATGCCGCCGAATTGCTGAATCAGTTTCACGGCCGTTTTTTCCCCGATGCCTTTGACACCGGGGATGTTGTCCGAAGGGTCGCCTTTTAAAGCTTTGTAATCGGCGATGTGCTCTGGCCCGATTTCATATTTTGCCAGCACCGCCGCGGCGTCGTAAAGGTCGGCATCGCCGAAGGTGCCGCGCGGCTTGGGGTAGAACACTTTGGTCTTGTCGGTCACCAGCTGCATCATGTCGGCGTCGCCGGTCACGATGACGGTATCCATGCCCTGCGCGGCCGCCTGTTTGCTCAGCGTGCCCAGGATATCGTCGGCCTCGAAGCCGTCCATTTCAAAAATCGGGATGTCGAACGCCCGTACCAGTTCCCGCACCCGTCCGAATTGCCCCGCCAGTTCCGCCGGGGTTTCCGGCCGCGTCGCCTTGTAATCGGCGTACATCAGGTGCCGGAAGGTCGGTGCTTTGCGGTCGAAAGCGACGGCATAATTGGTTGGTTTCAGGTCGTTGATGGCCTTCAATAAAATGGAAGTGAAGCCGTAAACCGCCCCCACCATTTCGCCGGTCTTGCGCACCGTGAACGGTGGCAGGGCATGAAAAGCCCGGTGAATCAACCCGTTGCCGTCGAAGAGCACTAATAAAGGTTTTTCTGGCATGGCTTCATTATACCAGAGCGGTCTGCCGTCAGCACATAACTTTCAAAACCTCGTCATTCCCGCGCACAGTTGAGACCGCAGTCGAAATACTGAACGAAGTGTATGTACAGGAATCCATTTCCTGTAATCCAATAAATCCTAAATCCGAAAAACCAATGAAAAAGTGTTACCTGTCACCCCGGTTTAAAATGTAACCCATCATCCCGTTTGCACATTTGGAGGAAGAAGACGCGATTAACCTATCTCAGTTTCCTCGCAAAGCACCGAGTTTACAGGGATGAATCCCCCTTTGTCGTTCCTGCGAAAGCAGGAATCTATCAAACAAGCCTGTCATCGATACTAACCACGAAATACGATTCATGGCCCGACTCCTTCTTCTCTCCCCACGAAGCGGGAGAGTGCGGGCCGTAAAAAAGCGATAAACACCTCCCGGTGTTGGTCGCTTCTCCCTCCCTCTCAGGCCGTAAGCGAAGCTGGAGGTCTCGGAGGTACGAACGGGAGAGGGATTAAAGGAGAGTGATTATTGCTATCAGCTGAAAGCTGACCGCTGATTGCTCGGTTAATCTTTCCGCCCCTTTATCTTTCCCCCATATTGCAGTATAATACACTATGTATGCAGTAATTGACACTGCAAAAACAAGAGGTTCAGATGCTGGAAACATTATTCGGGTCAAGATTGAGGCTGAAGGTTCTGGGACAGCTTTTTACCCACCCCGGTGAACGTTATTTTGTGCGTCAGCTGGCGGCCGCAATCGGGGAGGATTCCACCAATGTCAGCCGCGAACTTGGACGCATGGAGCAGGCCGGCTTGCTGGTCTCAATTACTGAAGGCCGGCAAAAATATTATCGGGCCGACCGGAAATCGCCGCTGTTTAAGGATATCCGGGCGCTGTTGTCTCATCTGCCCGCCCCTCCAACCGGAACACGTCCGGAATCTACCGATCCGTTTGACCGCCGCCTGAAAATAAACCGGCCGAAATTGGCCGGATTTTGCCAGCTGAATCACATTCAAAAGTTATCGCTGTTCGGGTCTGTCCTGCGCGATGATTTCAAACCGGAGAGTGACATTGATGTGCTGGTGGAATTCCAACCAGGGAAAACACCAGGATTCCTGAAAATGGCCGGCATGGAGGAAGAATTATCCAACTTGATAGGTGGACGTAAGGTTGACCTGCGCACCCCGCAGGATTTGAGCCGGCATTTCCGTGAACGCGTCCTGACGGAGGCAAAAGTGCTATGCCTGTAATTGATGACGTTTCCCGTATGCGGCATATTCTTGAAGCCGCGCAAAAAGCCGTCAGGTACACTAAAACCCGGAAACGCGCCGACCTCGATAACGATGAGCTGTTGGTATTGGGGCTCATTCGTTTACTGGAGATAATCGGGGAAGCCGCCTGGGGTATCTCTGAAGAGTTACGCCGAAAGTACCCGGAAATTGCCTGGCGGCAGATGTCCGGCATGCGCAACCGCCTGATTCACGGCTATTTTGATGTCAATAACGACCTTGTCTGGGAAACCGTTACCATCGAACTGCCACCGCTGATTACCCGAATCAAGGCCGTAATTAAAAAAGAAGTTGGTAAAAAAGGGGAAATTATTTAACCCCATAAAAAGAAAAGAGAAGCATTTCTTCGGGTCAAAACCCTTGGTTGCTTCTCAATGTCTAACTTCTATTATTATAACATGTCTCTAAACGACTTGTCAACACTTCGTGCCTGAAATCGAAAAATTACTGCGATAATCATTCTCTGCCCCGCGTTTTCCATTGCGAGGGATACCTCTCTTGTCGTTCCTGCGAAGGCAGGAATCTATCAAACAAACCTGTCATTGATACTAACCACGAAATATGATTCATATCCCGATTTCCCTCGATTTTCCAAGTCAACCCGTTCGTCTCTTCTCGCCCCACGAAGCGGGAGAGAGCCGAAGGTACTTTGCTTCGGTAGACATACAACGAAGCAAAAAGTGTAGAGTGAGGGGTTTCACAAAAGGGGACAAAATCTTGAATAGTACACCATGAGTGCAGCCGGAGGGGAAGGTACTCGAGTGCAGCCGAGAATATCTCCCTGCCTGTATATCATCGCTCTTTTTCATTGTTGGGCCCGCAGTCGAAATCTTCCGAAAGCCGCATCTGAAGGTGCCGTTAACCTTAGTTGAGATGTATTTGCATTAGCCCAAAACGGTCAGAAACAAAACTATGACTATAGCACTGAACACAGCGAAAATATCAGGGTGTAGTTGTGGTCTGTGTATTTTTTCTTGTGCCGTTACTCCAGGCCCACCATAAACTTCAAAAGATACATTCTTTGGCAAAGGATTATTTTTTAATTAGTTATTGAGATTTAATTTTGTCGAAGATTCCTGAATTGTGGAGGAGGTAGTATCAAGAAGAACTAAAGTTACATCACCGCTGGGTATTGCGATATCGTTCGCGTTAGTTTCAACTAAAATAACAGGTAAACCTGCGATTGAAGTGGGATAAACAGAAAAAGACGAATCAGCCGCGCTTACGCTTGAAAAACTTAAAATACTTAAAACAAGTGCAACCACTATCACAAGTGAAAACAATTTTAATTTGGAACAGTTTTTCATCATTTCACTCCATTTTATTTATTTTTTATTATTCTTTTCAAAACAATTATTAAATCTTAACGCCCCATCCGAAAAGCGATGGGGCATACCTATGATAAATGGCCAGATAGAATACAACTTAAAAAGGGACAAATTTAACCTCTTGTTAGCTTCCATTCAGTTATAATTTTGAAAAACAATATATTTAATACTATATATATCATTCATATATTAATAAAAATTGTAAATAGTGCTTAAGTACTAAATAGTACCGAATAAGGTTAATGAAAGTTTAAGGTGTTATTAGGTTTGTGTTAACAGCGGCAATTTCATTCCCATTTTGGAAAAATAGTGACAAAAGTCGCCCCATGTTATTCACTTCTCCCTTGAGGGCTATAGTACTGAGCGAAGCGAATGTAGAGAAGGCCGAAGGCACTTTGTTTCGGTAGCATTACATAGAAACAAATGTGTAGGATGAGGGTGTACAACAAAACTGACCGCTGATGGCTGAAAGTTCCAACCTCAGCTCTCTCGCCCCTGTGTGGGAGAGTTTGGAGAGGGGGGGTTATTGAAAGCTGCCCGCTGGTTAGTGTTTTGATATTGTCCAGTATTTAGAATTTTCTTGATATTTGAAGCTTGATTCTTGATTATTTCGTTATGGAGGGGGGTGACAAAAGCCCCTTGACAGACCACGAATAACCCGTCATATAATACTATTACCGTTTGTGCGAGATACGAGAAACGCTCCGTCATGTTCTGGCCGCCGGGGTCAATATGGGAAACCTGGAGTCTCCCATGTGTTATGGCTACACCAAACCGGACGGTAAATGTTCCGTCAGAATCAGTCCTAAAAGCGCCCAATAAAGGGTTTATATGGGAAAACGGAATTAAATGGGGTTTGGGGCACTCCGGCCCTCCCGCAGCAGCAAATACTTTTCTTAAAAACGCGGGATTCCACTTCAATACACCCCACATCCGGTAATACAAGATTTTAATCTTCAATCCGGATATTTCGTTCCAGTTTGGGACAAAATCCCAAATCGCAGCTCATCATCCCGTTTACCGCGAGGGGCGCCGCATACCTAAATTCAAGAAAAGTTTCCCCAAATTTCAATTAGAAAAAAGACCTTAGTGAACCACAGGGAGACCCTTCGTCTGCGGACTCAGGGTGTTTCTTATTTCAGGTTTTGGAGTTTGTTTAGTATTTCGATATTCGGGTTTCGGATTTTCTTGAATCTGTCCAGCTTCAAATCTAAGCTGTGGTGTGGTATAATAAATATGTGTTGGATTCTGTATCGGAATCAAATCGTAATTACCGCCCTTCCGGCGTCTTTGCTGATTTCAAATCGTGAGTATTATTAATTCCCTGGAGTGAGTGTCAATTATGACTGAACATAACGTTCCTAAGAGAGACCGGCATAACGACGGCACCGCCGAATACAATGCCGAGGCAATTTCCGTCCTGGGCGGACGGGAAGCGGTCCGCCGCCGTCCCGGTATGTACATCGGCAGCACCGACCAGCGCGGTCTGCACCACCTGGTCTATGAAATTATTTACAACAGCGTGGACGAAGCCATGGCCGGCTACTGCACGCACATCAAAGTCACCATCGAAAAAGATAATTCCATCACCGTGGAAGACAATGGCCGCGGCATCCCGGTAGAAATCCATCCGGCGACCGGTAAATCCGCGCTGGAAACCGTGATGACCGTGCTCCATGCCGGCGCCAAATTCGGCGGCAAAGCCTATACCGTCTCCGGCGGTCTGCACGGCGTCGGCGCTTCCGTGGTGAACGCGCTTTCCACCTGGGTTAAAGTCTGGGTCAAGCGTAACGATAAACTGTATTTCCAGGAATACCATCGCGGTATCCCGGTTGTGGATGTCGCCGTGGCCGGCAAGTCCGAAGGCACCGGCACCACCACTGCTTTCCTGGCCGACCCGGAAATTTTCGGCACGATAAAATATGATTTCAACACCCTGTGCGACCGCGTCCGGGAAGTGGCTTACCTCAACAAAGGGCTGGAAATATCTTTAATTGATGTCAATGACGACAAAGAACAGACCTTCTATTTTGAGGGCGGCCTGTCCAGTTTCGTACGCCACATGAACCACAACCGTGTCGTGCTGCACAAACAGCCGATTTACATTTCGAAAACCAACAACGGCATCGGCGTGGACGTCGCCTTGCAATATAACGACGGTTTCAGCGAGTCCATTTTCAGCTTTGCCAACTGCGTTAACACGATGGACGGCGGCACCCATCTCACCGGTTTCCGTTCCGCCTTAACCCGCGTCTATAACGACTATGCCCATAAAAATAAGTTCCTCAAGGACGACGACCCTAACCTCTCCGGCGACGATGTGCGGGAAGGTTTGACCGCGATTGTCAGCGTCAAAATCGGCGAGCCGCAATTTGAAGGGCAGACCAAAGGGAAATTGGGCAATGCCGAAGCCAAACCGGCCGTCGAAGCCGTGGTGGCCGAAGGGTTGGCGTTATACCTGGAAGAGCATCCCGACGACGCCAAAGCGATCATCGATAAATGTCTGCTGTCGGCCCGCGCCCGGGAAGCCGCCCGCAAAGCCCGCGACTTGGTCGTCCGCAAAAACAGCCTCGATACCGGTACTTTGCCCGGCAAACTGGCCGACTGTTCGGAAAAAGACCCCACGCTTTGTGAATTGTACCTGGTGGAAGGTGATTCCGCCGGCGGTTCCGCCAAACAGGGCCGCGAACGCCGTTTCCAGGCTATCCTGCCGCTCCGTGGTAAAATCCTGAACGTGGAAAAAGCCTCCCCGGAGAAAATGCTGGGCGTGGCCGAAATCCGCTTCATGATTACGGCGCTGGGTGCCGGCCTCGATGAGAGTTTCGACCCGCTAAAACTCCGCTACCACAAAGTAATCCTGATGACCGATGCCGACGTGGACGGTTCCCATATCCGCACCCTGTTGCTGACATTCTTCTTCCGGCACATGCCGCGGCTGATTACCGAGCAGCACCTTTTCATCGCGCAGCCGCCGCTCTTCCGGGTGAAAACCAACAAAGAGGAACGGTGGATTTACTCCGACCAGGAACGCGACGCGGTGCTGAAAGAACTGAAGGACAAGCGGGTGGAAGTGCAGCGTTACAAAGGTCTGGGCGAAATGAACAGCGAGCAGTTGTGGGAAACCACGATGAACCCGGCCACGCGCACGCTGCTGCAGGTCAACGTGGAAGATGCCGCTAAATCCGACCAGATTTTCCAGGTCCTCATGGGTGACGAAGTCGCCCCGCGCAAAGCCTTTATCACCGCCAACGCGCAGTACGTTAAGAACCTGGATGTTTAGTAAAAGTTCAGAAGAATAAAGAGGGTTTTTTTACAATTCTCCTTTCAATCCCTCCTTAAAAAGAGGGATGCTCAGAGTTATTTCTTCGGTTATAGCGGCTTCTTGTTCTCAACTAACGAACTAAGGGTATTTTTGTTTAATAATTGCAGGCTCAAAATAGAACTGGGTCGGGACTAAGTACAAACTCCAGAAGAAGAAGGGCGATAGCCCTCCTTCTCGTATATTTCCCTCTCCTTTTTAGGGAGAGGACAGGTGAGGGTCGTTGTGTAATAATTGGGGTGGGTAAATATAATTTCAACTTCTTATTTCAACTTAATCAGAATTTACTCGAGTGATTCCTAGGCTTTACTTTTACAAGCGATTTATTGTAGGATTGTACAATTAATATTTTCGGAGACCTGAACACCACAGAGGGATAAAGATAAAATGATAACTTTAGAATCAATGCGCAGCACTGCCAAAACTTATACCGCCGAAAAAGCACACATCGGTGTCATCGGTTCGCATTCCGCGCTGGCAATGGGCATGGCGGCCAAGTCTTTCGGCGCCAAAACCCTTTTAGTGGTGGAAAAAGGGCGCGACGCGCTGTATGCCCGCGAGCATAAGCACCTTTACGACCATATCGTCACCCTGGAGAAATTCAAGGATATCCTGAAACCGGAAGTCCAGGACGAATTGTTGAGTTACAACACCGTCTGGATTCCACACCGCTCTTTCACGGTTTACGTCGGGGTGGACGGCATCGAAAACGAGTTTAAAATCCCGATGTATGGCAACCGGAAAATGCTGCGCACAGAAGACCGCAACGCGGTCAAAAGCCAGTATTATTTCCTGGAAAAAGCCGGAATCCGCTTTCCCAAGCAGTTTGAAAAACCGGAGCAAATCGATAGGCTGGTGCTGGTGAAAGTGCAGCGCGCGGACAAGCCGCTGGAAAGGGCGTTTTTCTACGCCAATTCCGCTGAACAATATTATCAGCAGGCGGAATTCTATACCGGCAAAGGTTTAATAAACGCCGATGCCTTGAAGAAAGCCCGCATCGAGGAATACGCATTCGGTTCCCGGGTCAATGCTAACTGGCAAGCCTACGGGCTGGCGGATAAATTCGGCGATTTGGATCTGGTTGGTTTCAGCGACCGGAGACAGGTCAACCTGCAGGGCTTTTTGCAGCTGCCGGCCCAGCAGCAATTGCAGTTGAACATCCCGGTGACCAACGAAGAAGTGGGGCATTATGGGATTACGATGCGCGAATCGCTGCACCCCATGTTCTGGGAAGCGGCGCATAAATTCATCGATACGGTGAAGCGCGAGGAACCGCCCGGGATGATCGGCCCATTCGGGCTGCAGGGCGCGGTTGCCTATGCACATGACGACCCGCGGAAACTGGAATTTGTCATCTTCGATGTCTCCCCGCGGATTCCGGGCGACCCGGCCATCGGCCCGACTTCGCCGGAAATGCGGAACCTTTCGTTAAAATTCCAAAAGTTACTAAAATCAAAATATGAAGGGCGCCAGATTAACGACCCGCTGGATTTGGTGGTAATCGATATTCTGGAAGCTGTGAAACTTGGCAGACTGAGCGAGGTGGTAACGTGATGAACGAAAAAGTGAAAGCAATACTGGATTCCTACGACCCGAAAAAAATAACCATCGGCACGATTTGCTCGCACTCCGCGCTGCAGATTTTCTACGGCGCCAAACAGGAAGGATTTAAGACCGTCGGGGTGGTCAAGCCGGACCGGCGCGCCACCTATGAAGCCTATGCAGCCGCCACCCCGGATTTTTTCATCGAGGTGAATGACTGGAGCGAAATCCTTTCGGAGCGGGTGCAGCAGGAATTAATCGCCCATAATACCATCATGATTCCGCATGGCTCATTCGTGGAATATGTCGGACTTTCCAACATGATAGGCGGGTTCTATGTGCCGGTTCTCGGTAACCGCAACACCCTGGAATGGGAAAGCGACCGCGCCAGTCAGCGCAAATGGCTGCTGGCTGCCGGATTGAGGCTGCCCAAAGAATATACCTCGCCGGACGAAATCGACCGCAAAATCTTCGTTAAATTTCGCGGCGCCAAAGGCGGCAAGGGCTTTTTCACTGCATCCTCGAAAAAGGAGTTCTATCAGCGGATGAAGGAAAGGGTTCAGGTTGGGCTGGTGAAAGCAGAGGACGCCGAGCACTATACCATCCAGGAATTCCTGCCCGGCGTGCGTTATTATCCGCATTATTTCTTCTCGCCGCTGGCAAACACCGTCGGCTATAAAGTGAAAAACGGCACGCTCATCCACATGGGTTTTGATAAACGGATTGAGCCTATTGACGAAGCTTACCGGGCACTGCCGGACGTGCCGCTGGAGTTCATGGATTACACCATTACCGGCAACCAGCGGGTCACCCTCCGGGAAAGCTTATTACCCGACGTTTTCAAAATGGGCAAAGGCACCGTCGAAGCAGCTCAGGAACTGATTCCGCCGGGCATTATCGGCCCGTTTGCGCTGGAAACATTCTATCACCCGAATACCGGTTTTACGGTTTTTGAAATTTCCGGCCGGATTGTGGCGGGCACCAACCCGTTCGGCACCGGCTCCGAATATTCCATCTGGACTTACGGCAAGCCTGTTTCCACCGGGCGCCGCATCGCCATGGAACTCAAAATGGCCATCGAAACCAACGAGCTGGAAAAGATTGTCTCTTAATAAATTCCGGAGCAAATAACAGCAGTGAAGCGCGGCGTTGATTACATCGGCGTAGGTGTCGGAGCGATTATTGTCGATAATCAAGGCCGTTTGTTTTTAGCCCGGCGCGGCTCTAAAGCCAAAAACGAGCGCGGTTTGTGGGAATTCCCGGGCGGTTCGGTGGAATTCGGCGAGACCATGGCGGCAGCGCTGCAAAGGGAAATGCGGGAAGAGTTCGGGATCGAGATTACCGTCGGGAAATTGCTGGATGTTGTCGACCATATCCTGAAAGCGGAAAGGCAGCACTGGGTATCGCCCACTTTTCTCTGTACCATTGCCTCCGGTGAACCGGAGATTAAGGAACCGGAAAAATGTGCTGAAATCGGCTGGTTCCGTCCCGATGCGGTTCCGCAGGAACTGACGCAAATCAGCTGCGAAAATCTGGTGCACTATTTGCAGATGATAAAACGATAACATGGTATCATATATAGATTTGTCATTGTCCCGCTTGAACCGACAACCCGGAAAATAATGCATAGATATATCTATTAAAAACCATTTTTATTTCATTTCCGGTTCTCCAATCCGTATAATGAATGATGGAACTAAATTATGCTGCGTGCTGAAGGTGTCTCCAAATCATATGTCGACCGGGTTTTATTCGCCAATCTCAGTTTTGATATCGGCGACCGGGACCGTATTGCCTTAATCGGCGCCAACGGTTCCGGCAAAACGACGCTGTTCGATATCATCGCCGGAGTGACGTTGCCGGATTCCGGCCAGATTATCAAACGCAAAGACGGCACCATCGGTTATTTACGCCAGGAAATCAACCCCGGCTCGAAGAACCCGTTGCTGGCAGAGGTGGAAAGCGCCGCCCGGGACGTCACTGCAATCGCTGAAAAGATGGCAGCGGTGCATAAGGCGCTGGAAGACACCGATACCACCAACCATGAGCGGCTCCTGACGCAGCTGGGCGAATTACAGCATAGTTACGAACTGGCGGGAGGGTATGATGTACACCACGAAGCGCAGGCAATTCTCTCCGGCCTGGGGTTCAAAACGACCGATTATGAACGCGCTTTGAGCGAATTCAGCGGCGGCTGGCTGATGCGCGCCGAACTGGCCAAACTGCTTCTGACCAAACCGGATTTGCTGCTGCTGGACGAGCCGACCAACCACCTCGACCTGGAAGCGCAAATCTGGTTCGAAAAATACCTGTCGACCTACCGCGGCGCCGTAATGGTCACTTCCCATGACCGCGCCTTTCTTAACAGGGTGGTGGACAAGGTACTGGCCATCGAACCGGGCGAAGTCGTCCTGCACCACGGTAATTACGACAGCTACGTCATCGCCAAGCAGAAAAAAATGGAACAGCTGGAAGCTTCAGCCAAACGGCAGGAAAGACAAATCGAGAAAGAAGAGCGCTTCATCGAGCGTTTCCGCTACAAAGCCCGCAAGGCTTCCCAGGTGCAGAGCCGCATCAAAAAACTGGAAAAAATACAGACTATCACCATCCCGCGCACCACCAGGAAAATCCACTTTGCTTTCCCCGAACCGCCGCACAGCGGGCGGGAAGTTATCAGCCTGCATCATATTAACAAGGCCTACGGCGACAAAGTGATTTATACCGATTTAAACCTTACGATTAACCGCGGCGACCGGGTGACTCTGGTCGGCCCGAACGGCGCTGGCAAGACTACGCTGCTGAAAATGCTGGCGGGCGTGCTGCCTTTTGAATCCGGCGAAAGGGTGTTGGGGGCGAACGTCATCGTGGCTTATTACGCGCAGTATGTGCTCGATTTGCTCAAGCCGGAAAATACCGTGCTGGAGGAACTGGCCCGGTCGGCCCCGAACCAATTGGAACAGCATTTACGGCAAATCCTCGGCGGCTTTTTGTTCAGCGGCGATGACGTCCGCAAAACGGTCGCAGTCCTTTCCGGCGGCGAAAAGGCGCGCGTTGCCCTCGCCAAAATCCTGATGCAGCCAAGTAATTTCCTGCTGATGGACGAGCCCACAAACCACCTCGATATTGCCTCGCGGGAAATTCTGGCCGATGCACTGGAAGCCTATAAAGGTACGATTTGCCTAATTACCCATGACCGCACACTGATTCAGCAGACCGCCAATAAAATCATCGAAATCCAGGCCGGTGTGCCGGAAATTTTCCCCGGCGATTACGCCAGCTATCTTTACCGTAAAGAGCACGGCGCGCCGCTGCCGGTGGTAAAAGCAGAGCCCGAAAAAGAACTTGAACCAACCGCTGTTGAGTTGGAAGAATATGACGACGGACGCGGCTGGGTCGCCGTCCGGCAGGCTCCCAGGAAAAAGCCCAAGCCGCCCGCCGACCCCAAAATCGCGCTTTTAAAGAAGCTGCAGCAGGCCAGTAAAGACGTCGCCAAAAAGCTGGCCGATAACGAAACGCAATTAACAGC
Source organism: uncultured Chloroflexia bacterium (assembly GCA_963772985.1). Classification (GTDB taxonomy): domain Bacteria; phylum Chloroflexota; class Dehalococcoidia; order Dehalococcoidales; family Fen-1064; genus Fen-1064. The sequence continues at coordinate 26,653 of CAVYZP010000026.1, read as the reverse complement.
CTGTGAATCCCAATTAATGGAAATCGAAGCGGCTTTCGCCAGGCCGGAATTTTACAAAGACAGCGAAGCGGTGCAGGCCACGATGGAAAAACATCATCAGCTAAAAGCCGACATTGTACAGCTCACCGGAGAATGGGAGAAGCTGACACTGGAAGCCGAGCGGGTGAATGGGGAACTGGCGGAAGTGGAAGATAAGGGGTAGACTGCTTTCCGCCTGCATTTTAAAGGCCCAAACTATCTTTTTATAACATTTCAAGAATGATTTGGCAATTGACTTGAGGATAACTTTTAAGGGTGTGGGAGGTTATCCTCCCACACCCTGTTTTGTCTGATTGGTATTTTTTAGGTATTAATTGTGCTGCAAGGGCGTGCCGTTATAGGTAATAGAGTTGACCTCAGCCTCGGCTATCGTAATCGCTGCCGCCGGTAACTGCGGGTAAGTCAATGAGGCATTATAAGTTTGCGCCCGTGTCAGAATCCACCAGAGCAAGTTGACCAGCTCCTGCCCTTTGACCTGATTGGTTTGATTCTGATATACCAGTAACCAGGTAAAACCGACAATCGGATAAGCAGCAGGATTTGGAGAATTGGTGATCATAACCAGCATGTTCGCCGGTAATGTTACCCCGTCCGCTGCTGCGCTGGCTGACGCTATCGAAGGCGCGATGTAATTGCCCGAAGAGTTTTGCATCAGCGCCACCGTGATATTATTCTGTACTGCATAAGCCAGTTCAACATAACCGATTGAGCCGCCGATTTGCTGCACGTCCGCCGCGACACCTGCCGTTCCCGAACCGCCGACATCACCCGGCCAATTAACGCTTGTGGCGACCCCGACCTGGGTTGACCATTGCTGACTGACCTGTGACAGGTAGTTGGTGAAAATGTAGCTGGTGCCGGATGAATCGGAACGATGCACTACCGCGATCGCCGTATGCGGGAAACTGATACCGGGATTAAGCGCTTCAATTGCCGGGTCATCCCAGTAAGTAATATTTTTCAGATAGATGTTGGCAAGTACCGTACCGTTGAGTTTCAGCTGGTTTGTCCCCATCGTATTGAGGTTATAAGCGATTGCCACCGCACCCATTGTGGTCGGGATGGTCAGCAGCGGCCCGCCCGCAGCTTGTGCCGCCGCCACCTGGGCACTGGTCATAATGGCGTCGCTGGCGCCGAAGTCAACCGTCTTATTGGTGATGGCAGTGATACCGGCGCCGGAACCCACCGCCTGGTAGTTTACCTGTACGCCGGTAATTGAGGCGTAAGTAGAAAACCATTGTGAGTACAACGGAGCCGGGAAAGTCCCTCCGGCGCCGTTAAGCGCGACGGGCGGCGCGGAAGAGGTGGTTGCAATCGGAGTAGACGTAGTTGTCGTTCTGGTGGTAGCAGTAGTTGTACTAGAAGTCGTTGACGTTGTTGGGCCAGATGTTGTTGATATTGGAGTGTTGGTCGTTGTTGTCAATACCGGTTGGGTTGTTGATACGGCCTGAGTAGTCGAAGTGGGCTGGGTCGCATTCTCAGAAGTGGTTACAGCGCTGCTGCACGCAGCGACAGTGATCATCGCGGTCACCAGCAGCAATGATGTCAGGACGATGATCCATTTCCTGTTAAAACTTTTTAACAATTTTCTTTTCTCCTTTCTCTCATTCTTCTTTCATCATAGGGCTGCATCTTTAAGAGGAGTTTAAGGCGGTGTTAAGGGAATGTTAATTTTTTTAAAAATGATTTGAATTTGAGGATTCTGCGGCTTCATAAGTAAATCACGGTTACGATATCAGGAATTATGCGTAAGAATATAATGGGGATTCCGAGTGGTTATTACCAGCAGACGAGCTTCAGGAAGGGAGGATTTATTGTTCATTACCCCGCTCGTAATGGCAGTAGAATTTATTGTTCCTTACTTAATACCCCGACCGTAAGGTCGAGGGATGGAGTTCTCCCTGTATCTTTCGAGTAGGAGTATAATATGCGATATGGAATTTATAAATCTAGCTCACTGTGTTTATACATGTGATTATCATATCGTGTTAGTAACAAGATACCGTCGAAAAGTGTTTAACGAAGGAATTTTTGCACATTTCGAGAAAGAGTTGGCAGGAATTACAGAACATTACCCGTTAATAAGGATAAAGACAGTAAATCATGATAAAGACCATATACATATGTTGGTATCGATTCCGCCAACGATGGCCGTAGGGAAAGCAGTAGGGATAATAAAACAAAATATGTCTCATGAATTAAAGCAAAAATTCCCATTCTTGACCAAAGTATATTGGGGCACAGATGGAATATGGTCAGACGGATATTTCGTTTCGACGGTAGGTGTCGACGAAGCGATAATTCAAGCGTACATTGAGAATCAAGGCCAGAAAGATACAGGGCAAACGAAGTTTGAGTTCATTTAATACCCCGACCGTAAGGTCGTGGGAAGTTTATTTCAGGAAAAAATAAATCCGGTTAATATTTCGAAGCGCCGATTTCTTCCATCTTTCCGGTGACGATATAAACTACCCTTTCGCAGATGTTAGTGACTCTATCGGCCGCCCTTTCCAGGTTATGCGCCGTCCACATCAGACGGGTTGCCCGGGTAATCGTCTTCGGGTCTTCGGCCATGATAATCAGCAGTTCCCGGAATACCTGGTCGTAAAGATTATCTATCAGGTCGTCCTCGCCGGCAATTTTCGTTGCCGTCTCAGCATCGCGGTTAATAAAAGCATCCAGGGCGCGGCTCAGCATGTCCACCGTCTTTTCTGCCATGCGGGGAATATCGATTAAAGGCTTTAGCGGGGGCTCATTGCCAATCATGATGACAATCCTGGCGATGCCTACCGCGTAATCCCCGATTCGCTCCAGCTCCGTGGTGATATTGAGAATCGCCGTAATCACCCGGAGGTCGCTGGCCATCGGCTGCTGGGTGGCGATGAGTTCAATGCACTGCTCTTCAATCTCGAACCGTTTATTGTTTACCTTCTGGTCTTCGGCGATTATCTGGTTGGCTAACTCCAGGTTCCGGTTTTTCAGGGCTTCAATCGACCGGATAATGGCTTTGCTGACCATGCTGCCCATGACCATGATTTCATACTGGATTTCACGTAACTTCTTGTGGTAAGCCGCCCGCATTTCCATTTGTTTTCTCCTCCGCAGAATTATCCGAACCGGCCGGTGATATAGTCTTCCGTCCGTTTGTCTTTAGGATTGGTAAACAGCTGCGATGTTTTACCGTATTCAATTAATATGCCGGACCGGTCCTGGTCCGCCAGGAAGAATCCGGCCATATCCGATACCCGTGCCGCCTGCTGCATGTTATGGGTGACAATGACGATGGAATATTCCGTCACCAGGCTACGCATCAAGTCCTCAATTTTCAGGGTCGATGCCGGGTCCAGCGCGCTGCACGGCTCATCCAGCAGGATGATTTCCGGCTGCACGGCAATGGCGCGGGCAATGCACAGCCGCTGCTGCTGTCCGCCGGAAAGCGAAGCCCCCGATTGATGCAGTTTGTCTTTGACTTCATCCCAGAGCGCCGCCTGACGCAAACTGCGTTCGACGACTTCTTCCAGTTCCCAGTGCCGGCTCCAGAACTGCGTTAATTTCAGGCCGGCGGCCACGTTATCGAAGACCGACATCATCGGGAAAGGCGCCGGTTTTTGAAAAACCATGCCGATTCTGCGCCGGATGACAACCGGGTCGGCATCTCTGGCATAGATGTCCCGTCCGTCCAGCATGATGCACCCTTCCGCGTGCCCGCCGTGTGCAACTTCATGCATCCGGTTCAGACAGCGGATAAAGGTGGATTTGCCGCAGCCCGAAGGGCCGATGATGGCGGTTATCGTTTTAGCCCGGATACTCATGCTGATATTTTTAATCGCCAGTGTTTTGCCGTACCAGGCGCTCAGATTATTTACTTCCAGAATCCCTTTGGTATCTTCCGGATGTTCGAGACACGTCCGGTTCGGGTTTTCCTCGCCGGCGGTATTTTGTATCGTAATATTTGTTTTATCTTCCATATTTTGCTCCATTAATTGTGTTTACGGTTGCTGACCCAGCGCACCAGGATACTGATGCCGAGCACCAGCAGCACCAGCAGAAAAGCGCCGGCCCAGGCATGCTGCTGGTCCGTGGGATAAGGCGACAAAGCATCTTTATAGATTATCAGGGATAAAGAGCCAATCGGCTTTAAGAGCCCCTGTACGCCGAAAGAGCTGCCGAGTGCGGTAAAGAGCAGCGGCGCGGTTTCCCCGGCGATGCGGGCCACTCCCAGCATGATACCGGTAATAATTCCGGTCATCGCCCCGGGCATCACCACTCCCACCACTGCCCGCCAGCGGGTAATGCCCAGCGCCAGCGCCGCTTCGCGCATCGAGTCCGGCACCAGACGCAGCGATTCTTCGGCCGTCCGGGCAACAACGGGGACCATAATGACAGCCAGTGCCACGCCGCCGGAAAGCGCCGAGAATGAATGCATCGGCATCACCATGATGGCATAAACGAACACGCCCACCACGATTGACGGCACCCCGGACAGGATATCAGCCGTGAAACGGATGGTTGCCGCCACCCTGGGGTTAGCGAATTCGGCCAGGTAAATCCCGGCTAAAACACCGATCGGCAGCGCAAAAACACACCCCAGCAGCACCAGAATCAATGTGCCGAAGATTTCGTTGCGCATGCCGCCGCCCGCTTGCCCCATCGGTTTGGCCGCCTGAATCAGGATATTCAAATTAATATAGGAGATACCCTTGAACAGCGTATAACCTAAAATCAGTACCAGTACCAGAATCGCAATCGCCGCCGCCGTTCCGCACAGCACCAGCATAAGTTGGTTGATAAATTTACGGCGGGCCTGGCCGTGTTCCTGTAAATTCATCATTTTTTCGCCGCCTTCAGGGACGTCATCCGCCATACCAGCGTCCGTGCAATCACATTCACGATTAGCGTCAGCCCGAAAAGTATCAGCGCCAGTTCGATCAGGCTGCCGGTATAAACACCCGTCGTCGCTTCCCCGAACTGACTGGCAATGGTACTGGCAATTGTCGCTCCCGGCGAGAAGAGGGAAGCTGTTAATTTATAACCGTTGCCAATCACCATCGTGACGGCCATCGTTTCGCCGAAGGCGCGTCCCAATCCCAGTATCACCGCCCCGATCATCCCGGTGCGGCAATAGGGCAGGACGGCTTTATTGATCGTTTCCCAGCGCGTGGCGCCCAGGGCAAACATCGCTTCGCGCTGCTCGTTAGGCACCGCTTTCATCGCGTCCCGGGTAACCGCCGTGATGATCGGAATGATCATAATCGCCAGCAGCAAGCCGGCCGACAGGAAGCCCACCCCGAACGGCGGTCCCTGGAACAGCGGCAGGGCGTCCAGATGACCGCCCAGCCATTTTTCAATGTTGTTACGCACAACCGGCACCATGATCGTAGATCCCCCACAGGCCGATAATGACACTGGGGATGGCCGCCAGCATTTCGATGATAAATGAAGCCGGGCCTTTCAACCAGTTCGGGGCCAGTTCCACCAGGTAAATCGCCGCGCCGATACTGATAGGCACGGCGATTAAAAGTCCGATGAGGGAAGTAACCAATGTCCCGTAGATTGCCGGCAAAGCGCCGAAAATATCCGTCACCGGGTTCCACATCCGGTTGGTAATAAAGGCAAACCCGAATTTGTTAATCGCCGGCATCGCATCTTTTGTCAGAATAAACACCAGCGCCGCCAGAATTAACACCATGACAATAGTGAAAAAGAGCGTCAAATTCGAGAAAATCTTATCGCTGTAGCCGGAATGCCGGGCCGGCAGCCGGGTATTCGGCCGAACGGGAGACACGGTCTTTTCTCCATTACGCCTGGTCAATATCGTTTACCTCTTCCTGGCTGCTTTGGCAATTATTCATGCCTGTCGGCCATTTCTTCAAGGTATTGGGCGGCGAGATGGTGGCCACTTAAGGCTTCGGGGTGTTCGCTCAATAAATGCACCACCGCTTCGGCTGTTATCAGATTCGTGGCAATCGGTACGTTATGGACGTCGCAAACTTTAAGTAAACTGTGTAATTCAGGCTCGTGCGAACGGGCGTTCAGCGGGTCGCGCAGGAAAATCACGGCGTTTACTTCTCCGTTCGCAACCAGCGCCCCGATTTGCATTTCCCCGCCCAGCGGCCCGCTGAGCAGCAGGTTCACTGCAAGCCCGGTCCGCTCGCGGATGCGCTGCCCGGTATCGAGCGTGGCAATCAGTTCAATACCGGCCAGTTCCTCTTTATGCGCTTTAACCAGCTGAATCATGTCGTCTTTCTTGGCATCATGCGCAATCAGGGCTAAAACTTTTTTCATACCGCCCCCTAAGTTCACGTGGCCTAAGGAAAGTTCCTTATACCGTTCTTCCCTCTACCATCACAATAAGGGACAGAGTTTAAGAACCGTTTAAGATATTGTTAAATTTTTGTTAAAATTTGGGGGTTATAGATTTGTGCCGGTGTTGAAAGGAAGAGTGAAGCTAAAGGTAGAGCCTTTGCCTTCTTCGCTTTTAACCGAGATGCTGCCGCCGTGGGCTTGAATTGTATGTTTGGCAATCGCCAATCCAAGTCCGCTGCCTCCCTGGGAGCGGGCTTTATCGGCTTTGTAGAAACGTTCGAAAATATGCGGTAAGTCCTCTTTGGATATTCCCATTCCGGTATCGGACACACTGCAGCTAACGGATTCGTTGTTAAAATTAGTAGAAATTGTTACCTTTCCGCCGGGATAATTAAACTTGATGGCATTATGCACCAGATTGGTAATGGTTTGACGGATGCGGTCTTTATCAACTTTTATCACGGGCAGATTCGGATTTAGGTCCGTCGCAATGGTTACCGGTCTGCTTGCTGCCAGCGGATTCATTTGAGCTGTAATTTCTTCGATGAGGTTATTCAGGTTTGTCGGCACCCTTCTGAGTTCGGCTTTACCGCTTTCGATATGCGATAACTCGGTGAGCTCGGTGACCATTTGTGTTAACCGGTCAACCTCGTGGATAATCCGGCTTAAGAAATTCAAGGCCGCCTGTTTATCGTCAAGTGCTGAATCCTGCAGGGTTTCTACCATAGCTTTAATTCCTGCAATCGGTGTTCTTAAATCATGAGAGATATTCCCGATAAGTTCCCGCCGCATCGTTTGGAGGTTTCTCAATTCCGTTAAATCCTGGAACAGGACGAGAATAGAATAAGACTTTCCGGTTGTTATTGGGACGGCTATTACCCGGATGAACCGGCCGTTTGATTCCAGTTGCGCGGTCTGCTCCTGTGTCGTACTCAAGCTTTTTTTAACTACTTCGTCAATCTCATAATCATGCACCGCTTCGATAAGCGGATGACCGGTGACAGTTACTTTATTGAAATCGAAAAGATGCTCCGCTGCCGGATTGGCTAACAAAATTTTCTCTTCGGCATCGGTCATTACAACACCGTCAGTCAGATTGGCTAATACAATCGCCAGGTTGCTTCTTTCGTTGACTATCGCGGCCATCGTCGTTTTCAGGTTTTGTGACATTTCATTAAACGCATGGGCAAGCCGGCCAATTTCATCATTGGTCCTGATTTCTATCTGTTGACCCAGGTTGCCCGCGGCTATTCCTACGGCGGCTTTGGTGATTTGCCGTACCGGCCGCGTTATCATGCGGGCAATCAGAGCGGCAATCAGAATAAATAGTACTGCAACGATTACTACGGCGGATATGATCGTAAATACCTCATTGTTCAATGAGCTTTCTACCGCAGATAACGGAACTGCGACTCTGGCAACGCCTATTACCTGCCCCTGACTGATTACAGGCGCGGCGGCGTACATCATGTATTCATGAAGCGTGGTGCTGTAGCGGGTATCTTGTCCTATACCGCCGGCGAGCGCGGCTTCGACCTCAGGCCGGGTAGCGTGATTTTCCATACTGGCAGCGGCATGGTCGTTATCGCCCAGAACCGTGCCGTCAAGGGCAATAAACGTTATTCTGGTGTTGATTTCGGTCCCGATTGTTTGGGCCATGGCGTCGAGATTAGTTTGTTGATTAGGGTCTGCAAAATTTGACATGCTGATATTGGCAACAAGCTTTGCTTCGTTAACCAGCTGGGATTTTAAGTGATTAACCTGAGTATTCCTGGCAGAAACGGTAACATACACGCCCAGGAATCCCATGCCCAGTAAAACCAGGACAATCAGGGGAACAGTTATTTTCCAGTAGATACTACGCGACAACTTTACCCCTCAAATTTATAGCCCACGCCCCTTACTGTTATCAGGCGCTTGGGCTCTTCAGAGTTATTTTCTATTTTCTCACGCAGCCATCTGATGTGTACATCTACGGTCCGGGTGTCTCCTGCATATTCGTATCCCCATACTTTTTCCAGCAGCTGGTCGCGGCTGAAGACCAGGCCTTTGTTACCGGCCAGAAACACCAGTAGGTCAAACTCCTTTGGCGAAAGACTCAACGTAATCCCTGCTCGGGTAATCACGTGATGCAGAATGTCAATTTCCAGGTCACCGGATTTGACCGGCGTTTCCGGAATTACCGTCTTAACTTCCATCCGCCTCAACAGTGCGCGGATTCTGGCCATTAACTCCCGCATGCTGAAAGGTTTAGTCACGTAGTCGTCCGCGCCCATGTCCAGACCGGTTACTTTATCAATTTCATCATCTCTGGCTGTCAGCATGATAATTGGCACCGCCATCTCGGTACGTAAAATGCGGCACACTTCGAAACCGCTCATATGGGGTAACATGATGTCCAGGACAATCAGGTCGGGTTTGCCGGTCCGGGCAATTTCCAGAGCCTGAACGCCGTCAACCGCCGTGAGCGTATCATAACCCTCTTTAATCAGATTATACTTGAGCGCTTCCAAGATATTAGCATCGTCTTCAACGATTAAAATCTTATTTTTCATATACTTTCGAACTAAGTATAAAACTAAAATCAGAAGCTGGCAAATTGATTGGCGATTGTTTAAGAATGATTTTACAAAGAAAGCGAAGCAGTACAGGCCACGATGGAAAAACACCGTCAACTAAAAAGCGATATTCTCCAGGTCAACGGAGAATGGGAAAAACTGACTCTGGAAGCCGGCCGCGTAAACGCGGCATTGGCGGTAATGGAAGAGAAATAATCAAAAGTGCGATTTACCGGACGGCCGCTCTTTTATAATCCAGCCAGTCTCCCCTGAACGCCAATTTGCTTTTTTCCATCGGTCGCCTTTTTCAGTGCGTCCACAATCCAAATCATTCCTTCCGTGTCCAAGCCGCAATATTTTTCGAGGTCCCGTCTCACCTGCAGGCGCTCCGCTTCGGCGGCTTCGCCGAAAGTAACTGTTAAAAAGGCGCTGCTGGCCGCCTCTCCTTCCGCGATTGCCAAATCGCTATAACCTTTACCGGTGAGCGCCGGCAGGACTTTTTTAATCGAGGCGCTGCCGTGCTGCTCCGGGTGATAGTAACTGAAACTCTGAAACGGTTGCAGTAAATCCAGCATGCGGGGGTAGATTGCTTCCGACCATTCCGCATATTCCGGAAAAACCTCGGTTATTTCCCGGATGACTCCTTCTTCGAAACTTTGATTGTAGGTCAGGATGCTGCCTTTTGTGCCGATTTCTTTTTTCAATTGCTTTAACAGCGCCGGCCTGGGATCGTCCTTGCCTTCCGCCAGAAAAGAATAATGTTTAATTTCGCTCCCGGTTACTTTATGCAAGGAATACTGAAAAGGTATTCTTTGATACGGTCTGGTCCCGTCAAACAGCGGTATGACCGGACTGACGGTTTCAAAATCAAGGTAATAAACCGGCGGTTTTATCTTGCTCAGGAATTCCCGGACCGCTTTTTTATCAACATGGGGAGTTCCGCTGATTGTGCACTCCTTTTGGATCTGCTGCGCTTCACTTAGCTTATAATCCGCGGTGATATCCTCCACTTTCAGAATGCCGTCATAAAACATCTGATAGCATTTCTTGCCGCCGCGGTATAATTCGAAGATATTGCTCTCCGGCAGCCCGGCGCTGCAAAGAGTGACCGGGCAACCGTACGGCGACGAGCAGTATTCCCCGATGCGGATTTTCGGGCACGCCGGTGCGGTTATGACCCTGAACATCTCTTCGATTCTCTCCTCGATGCCCTGTGCTGCCTGGTCAACCTTTTCGGTAATGTCATGCAATGTAAAATATTCGGAAGGATTGATATCGCCGTTCTTGATGTATTTATTATTCACCACCGCCAGAAAACAGCGGTTGATTTTTACGCCGGCTTTTTGTGCGCAATGCCGCTGGAAAGAAACGTCTTGCAGATTCACATCCTTGACAGAGGTCGAACTTTTCACCTCGATGATGTCCCAGGCAGCGTCACCGGCGGGATTTAAAATATCCAGCCGGGAAAACAGGTTGTCCTGGTAAAAACCCGGTTCAAAAAGCGGCTTGCGTTCCGCCAGCAGTTTTTTAGTCAGTTTGAGGTTGCCCATAAAATCACCATCCGGGATGTTGATGCCGCCCGGAAACAGTTGCCTCCCTAGTTCCCCGACCTGATGCCCCTGGTCGAAAATGCGGAGTGTGGAAGCGTCAAACGCGGGGATTTTTCCGGGGTCGTTATAAAGCAGCCAGAGATATTTAAGACACTGCAGCCCGTTCAAATATTTCGATTTTGACAGTAATTTTTTCGGCATATTCACTCATCTCTCCGGGTTAACCGGCTTTTTTACCGCTAAAAGTCAGATTGCGGCCCAACCCCAGCCTTAAAGAAAATATCTTCGGATAGATGTCCTATCATTATTCTACATGAAGAACAGGCCTCGCAGCAGAATAATTTATGACCGGACCGCGTTGTGTTATACTGTTGATTAATTTGTAAAACGAGGGTGTAAAGCATGAAATGCCACTTGTATGTTTCACTGTTCCGGGAAGATAAAATCCTGATTTTCGCGGCCGATTCGCAAACAGGAAAACTGCAGGCTCAAGGCGAAATGCAGGTATCAGGTTCCCCGGCAAACATGGCATTTGACCCGGGTCAGCAATTTATTTACGTCGGGCGCAAAGCCGACCGGTCCATCTCTTCGTACCGCAGAAATAGTGAAACCGGAGCGATATCGCTCGCCGGTACCGTGCCGGTCGGACTCGAACCGGACTACCTGGCGACCGACCGGAAGGGCAGATTTCTGTTTTCGACCTATATCGGTGAAGGCCGGCTGGCCGTTCACCAAATCGGCCGCGACGGCATCCTGCAAACGCTCGCAGTGGAATGGCTGACCACTTACCGGGGAATACATTCGATTCAGACTGACCCTTCCAACCGGTTTGCCTTCATTCCTCATATCGCCGGCAGCGACCCTAATTTAATCCTGCAATTCAAATTTGATGAAACTACCGGTCATTTAACGCCGAATACCCCGGACAGAGTTATTCCGGAGAAAGATGCCGGTCCGCGCCTTTTCTGTTTTCACCCCAACCTGGATATGGTTTATTTCTGCAATCAGGAAGGGAGCAGCGTCACCGCCTATAAATTGGATGCCGCAGCCGGTACTTTGCGCGCCATCCAGTCTATTTCGACATTGCCGGACGGTTACCGGGAGAAAAGCAAATGTGCTGATATTCAAATTTCGCCGTCGGGCAAGTTTCTCTATGTCAATAACCGGGGACATAACAGCATCGCCTGTTTTTCCGCCGATATTAAAAACGGACGCCTGACACCCATCGGAAGAGTCCCCGCGGAAGCGGAAGCGCGGTCGTTACGCCTGGACCCTGACGGCAATTTCCTCTATATTGCCGGTTTGGCGTCCGGCCGGATTGTATCCTACCGGATAAACCAAAATACCGGTGCATTGACCAATTTTGAGACGTACCCTGCCGGTAATTCACCCTGGCATTTAGTAATTTCAAGGCCGGTTCAGTAATTTGGCAAAGCTCCAAAACGGCGAAGCCTGTCGTAATGTTACTTTAAAAACATTCGGACCTGGCTTTCTTTCTTTGCGTCGGAGGGCGGGTAAATCATGTCGGGGAACGGATTGAACTTCCGGTTTAAGACCCCCTTCGGGTGCGAAAAAGTCTCAAAACTCCGGCGTCCATGGTAAGCGCCGATTCCCGAAGCCCCCACCCCGCCGAAAGGCAGGTATGGATTGCCCACCTGAATAAAAGCGTCGTTGACACAGCCGTTGCCGTAGGAGATATTGTCAATTATCTTTTTTTCCGTTGTTTTGCTGGTAGTGAACAGATATAACGACAGCGGTTTGGGCCGGCGGTTGATTTCCAGTATCAATGTTTCCAGGTTTTCATATTCCAGCACCGGCAGGACCGGCCCGAAGATTTCACCGGCCATTGCGGGGTCGTCCCAGCCAACCCGGTCTAAAACGGTCGGTGCGATGTACTGATTTGCAATGTCATAATCTCCCCCGATAACGACCTTGTCCCGTTCGATTAGGTTCGCCAGTCTTTCGGTGTGCTGCATGTTCACGATTCGTCCGAAGTCATTGTTTTCTTTAGGATTGGGGCCGTAGAAATGCAGGATGTATTTGCGCAGATTATCCAGCAGCTGTTTTTTCGCCTGGCTGTGCACGTAAACATAATCCGGCGCGGCGCAGGTTTGACCCGCGTTGGAAAATTTGGCCCAGGCCAGTTTTTTCGCGGCTAAATCGAGATTTGCCGTTTCATCCACGATGCAGGGGCTTTTCCCGCCCAATTCCAGCGTCACCGGCACCATATTTTTGGCGGCCGCGGTCATCACCATCTTGCCGGTGCTCAAGCTGCCGGTGAAAAAGATATAATCAAACGGCGCGTTAATCAGCTCCGAAGTCGCCTGCCGGTCGCCTTCAATCACGCGGATATAATCTTCTGTAAAATTTTCCCTGACGATTTTGCCGATGATTTTGGAGACATTCGGTGTCATCTGCGCCGGTTTGATGACCGCACAATTGCCGCCGGCAATCGCCCCGATCAGCGGTTCAAAAACCAGGTTCATCGGGTAATTGAACGGCCCGATAATCAGCACCGTGCCGTAGGGTTCGTGGTAAATGTGACTTTGTCCGCCGAAAAAAAGCAGCGGCGTGGGGACTCTTTGCGGCTTGGCCCATTTTTTCAGGTTTTTAGTCATAATCCTGATGCTGGTATAAAGCAGCCCGATTTCCGTAGTAAAAGCTTCATAGCGGGATTTGTGCAGGTCCTGATGCAATGCGTCAATAATCGCTTCTTCGTTGTCTGTTATCGCTCGCCGGAGTTTGCGCAGCTGTTCTATCCGGAAATCAATGTTTTTGGTTTTACCGGTAGCGAAAAACTTTTTATGTTCATCAAGAATTTTCAACACGTCTTCACGGTTCAGCTGTATCATCCGGACGGCCCTCCCTGCACCTGATTATTTGAATGTTTGGATTTCACGCCCTTTTTTGTCTGGTAAGACCGGAATTTGAACATATTGGCGGTGCGGAAAGCGAGGTACGACCTGGTGAAGTTCACCGCCGTCCGGGGGTCGAAATAGGGATTTTTCGCGCCGCTGATGTCCGCCAGCAGCAGCACCTGTTCCGCCACGCTTACCGGGCATCCCGGCAGGCGCAGATATCTTTTCTTTTTCGAACGCAGCAGGCGCAGCGTTACCGCCGCCATCTTCTGGTAAATATCCGAAGGGATGGCGTATTGCGGGTCTTTTTTATCCCGGGTGGACGGCAGCCGTTTGATGTCCACCGGTTCTCCCGCGATGGTGCCTTGCCATTCGGCGCAGTTCCCCAGGAAAATGACTTTCTCCCCGGGTTTGGCATCAATCGGGCCTTTGTACGCCCCGAAAACAAGGTGCAGCGGCGGCATCTTCCGGTCGGTTTCAGGGTCGAACAGGCGCAGGATTTCGATGGCTTCCTCCAGCGCGCCCGGGCAGCCGCCCCAGCAGTAATCGCAGTCTGATTTTTCATCCGGCACGCCGGCATAGGTTTTAATCTTCGTCTCCCGGAAATAGTCCTCCACCCGAATCAGCCCGGAACGGAAACCGTGCGCCCGCTGCCTGGCGGCCTCCAGTGAAACATCACCGCTGATATCGATTTGTGCAAGGTCAACCGGCCCGAAACCGCGTTCATAGGCCAGTCGGATATGTTCCACCGAAAGCGGGTCAACCCCGATGATTTGACAGCAGACGGCATCAAAAGCCACCTGGTTGTCACCCATAATAATCAGTTTCATATCGAAAGGCAGCGGCGTCAGCATCCGGCCTTCGCCGGCAATGATGGCATCGGCGGCGATGAACTGCGGTTGGATGATGTACTGGAGGTCGGCCACTTTTTGATTCAGATGGGTATCGTGGTCAATCAGCCGGTGCCGGTCGTCCTGTAGGCCGATGTAATTCTTCATAGAAAAAGTCACCGTGGTCCACGGGTGGGCTTTGAACTTGGGGCAGTTGATAAAAAATTCGGTTTTGGTCAGCACTTCCGGGATGAAAATATAGGCGCGCAGCCTTCCCTCATGCCGCAATTGGTATTCCACCTGCTGCTCTTCATCGAAGCAGTAACGTTTGACCTTCAGCCGCCGCAGCATTTTGTCGTAGCCGGCGCCTCTGAAAGCATAGCGTGTGGGGATGGTAATGCCGCTACGCTCGCCGACGGCTAATTCGGTCATCGTGTCGCCGCTGACATCGCGCAGGGCCAATAGAACACCTTCGGTGAACTCGGCGCGGGTAAAAGCATGGTCGAACAGGTTGCCGCTGGAGACGAGGTTCGGTTTCAATAAGGTGCGTCCAGCCGGGCGAATCTGGAGTTGCTGCAAGCCCTCACGGATTATCGTCCTGATTGTGGGGACATGGTAAGCATCGCAAGCCCGGATGATAACCCGGGGCCGTGTACCGTCTGTCGTCATCGAAACCTTCCGCCCTTCTGATTTCCGCGCATGTTTAGCGCCTGTGAGCGAAATTATATCTGCCTCACGGGGTATTTTGCAAATTCATTAATTGTGAGCGGCAATCACGGCCTGAATCATGCCTGGTGGTTTAATCTGAAAGTACTTTTTCGTAGTCGATGACATCTACGAAACGGCCGAATTTCTCGCCCACCTGCTTATAATGGGCGCATTTTTCATAACCCTTTTTTTGAAGTAATTTTAGACTGGCGGTGTTTTCCCCGGAAATCGAAGCGATAATCACTTTGATTCCTTTGTTGACCGCAACTTTTTCCAGAAAATCTATTGTCGTATCCCCGATGCCTTTACCGGTAAATTCCGGCTTCAGGTAGAGTCCGATTTCTGCGGTCCGGTCATAAGCTGCTTTATTGCGGTATTGCGTTAAAAAGCAAAACCCTGCCGTTTCTTTATCCAGGCGGATGAGGTATGTCCCGTATTTTTCATGCCCGATGAATATGCGCTGCCGGAATTCCTCCGGCGTTATTTGGCCGTGGTCAAATGTGGCGGTTGTATTAACGATATAGAAATTATAAAGCTACAGCATCGTTTGCAGGTCGTTTTCGGCCGCCAATTGAAAGGTAAGTTCCTCCATAATAAAAGTTAATTCTCCCTTAATCCCTGCTAACTAAGGAAGGAGAATCATCTTTCTTCCCGGTGTAAAGGGGTGACTGGCCGTGCGCCTTCGTATATCATTTTTCGGCCTCTCGGTAGCCTCAATGATGGTCAATAACTATTATTTTTTAGCTTCACCTGCACTTAAAGCATTCTCAGCGATAAACTTTTCTGTCTCAGCATGAGCCTTGGCGTCGGTGTACTGGACCGGCGGCGATTTCATGAAGTAAGAGGCCGGCCCGACCAGCGGTCCGCCGATGCCCTTATTCAGGGCCAGTTTGCAGCAGCGGATGGCATCAATGACGACACCGGCGGAGTTGGGGCTGTCCCAGACTTCCAGTTTCAGTTCGAGTTTCAACGGCACGTCGCCGAAGGTGCGCCCTTCCATATCGATGTAGCAATATTTGCGGTCGAGCAGCCACGGCACATGGTCGCTGGGCCCGACGTGAATGTCACCGGGGTCAAGCGTGTAATCCAATTGTGAGGTGACGGAATTGGTCTTGGAAATCTTCTTCGATTCCAGTCTTTCCCTTTCCAGCATGTTCAGAAAATCGGTATTACCGCCGAAGTTCAACTGGTAGGTTCTTTCCAGCCGGACTCCGCGTTCCCGGAACAGGTTGGTCAGGACGCGGTGGACGATGGTGGCGCCGACCTGTGACTTGATATCGTCACCGATAATCGGCAGGCCTTTTTCGGCGAATCTTTCGCCCCAGTCTTTCTGGCGGGCGATAAAAACCGGGATGCAGTTGACCATGGCGCAGCCGGCGTTCAGGATTTGCTCGACATACCACTTGGTGGCCATTTCAGAACCGACGGGCAGATAGTTCAGCACGACGTCGGTCTTGGTATCTTTCAGGATTTTGACGATGTTGGCGGTGGGGCCGGGGGCTTTTTCAATAACCTGGGAGAGATATTTACCCAGGCTGTCGTTGGTCATGCCGCGGTTGACGATGACGCCGCTCTTGGGGACTTTATCAAAAACGATGGTGTTGTTCGGTTTGGCATAAATTGCATCGGCCAGATCCAGGCCGACCTTGTTCTTATCAATATCGAAGGCGGCCACAAAGTTGATATCTGAGATATGATAACCGCCCAGGTTGACATGCATCAGACCGGGCACGAATTCATCTTCTTTAGCGTTCCGGTAGTAATGGACGCCCTGCACCAGTGAAGAAGCGCAATTGCCGACCCCGATAATGGCTACGTTAATTTTTCCCATGATTTAACTCTCCTGTTTTTATTTTTATTTACTGATATCTAAAAATCCGGTGAAATACAAAAGAAATCGTCTATTCGTCTTCCTCGATGATAAATACTTCTTCGATGGTCGAGCGCAGTGTCTTTGCCACTTTATAAGCTAGGAACAGCGAGGGGTTGTACTTGCCTTTTTCCAGGTACAGCATCGTGCGGCGGCTGACATCCACGATATCCGCCAGTTCGTCCTGCGTTAAATCGTAGCGGGCCCGGAGTTCTTTAATTCTGGTTTTCATTTTCATCATGAAGCCTTTCGGGATTTTTGGTTAAAAAGTCCGGTAATAATAAATGGCCAGCGAAGCCAGGTAAACCGCCAGGCTCACGCCGATTATTTCCAGCAGCAGCTCGGTGCTGATAGAGGAATAAATCAGGATATTAATCAGCACGCCGAGGTAAACCGCAATCAGCGCGTTTCGGGCGCTCTTAGCATTGATTTCGTTGATTCGCTCGTCAAGGTGAAATTTGGATTGTACTTTTTCCACGCTCACGATGCGCGTCAGGAAGAGCAGGAAAAGCACAAAAACCAGTGTCGGCACGGCGATTAACAAAATTTGAACAGGGCCGGCTGAGGGGTGATTTTTCAGAATCAACAAAATCACGATTGTCAGCAGCGATATCCCCAGAATCATGCAGCCGAACGTCACCCAGTCGAACTCTTTCAGCGAGCGGCGGCGCCAGAGCCAGAGATAAATGATAAACAGCACTAAAAGAATGATATTCGGCGCGAATACTAAAAAATCCCTGTTCATTCCGTCTACCCTCTTACGCGGCGAAAATGTGATAATAATATTATATAATGTGATAAATATATTACATTTATCGGCGTTTGTCAAGGGGATAGAGATAAAATATTTTTAAGCATTCATGGAAATAAAAAAATGGCTCTGTTATTTAGCTTTTTGCCGGAACTGGGTTTCGTACAATTGAGTATAGAGCCCTCCTTTGGCCAGCAGCTCAATGTGTGTTCCCCGTTCGACGATACGGCCGGAGTCCAAAACCAGGATTAAATCCGCCGAAAGAATGGTGCTCAGCCGATGTGCGATGACGATATTCGTCCGGCCGACCATTACCCGACTCAGCGCTTCCTGAATCAGGGCTTCCGATTGACTGTCCAGTGAACTGGTAGCCTCATCCAGTACCAGAATCCTCGGGTTCTTCAAGATGACTCGTCCTAATGCGATGCGTTGTTTTTCCCCGCCGCTGAGCCGGTAACCCCGCTCTCCGACAATAGTGTCATATTGTAAAGGTAATCCCATGATAAAATCGTGAATATTAGCCGCTTTCGCTGCCTCTTCTATCTCCGCCTGAGTGGCATCGAGTTTACCGTACAGCAGGTTGGTTCGGATGGTGTCATTAAACAGGTAAGTCTCCTGGGTGACCATGCCTATCTGTGATGTCAATGATGAGAGCGTGACATCTTTTAAATCGTGCCCGTCAAGCAATATACGCCCTTCGGTCGGGTCGTAGAGACGCGGGATGAGATAAGTCAACGTCGTTTTACCTGCACCGCTGGGTCCGACCAGCGCTACCAGTTGTCCGGGTTCGGCCCGGAAATTAATATGGTCTAATACTTCTTCCCGGGCTTGACCTGGGGCGACTTTTTCATTGTTCTGATTATTTTTACTATTTCCTGTTGCATTCGTGCCATTCCGGGAAGCCGCCGATTGGGTCTCCTGCAATAAACCGAATCGCCGGACGTCTTTCAATAATCCTTTTCCTTCTTTCATGTAATGGAAACTGACATCATCGAACTGGATCACGCCTTTCACATTGCTTAGTACCTGAGCATCGGCTTTCTCTGTGATTTCCTGAGGCAGGTCCAGCACCTCGAATACCCGTTCGAAACTAACCAGGGAAGTGGCAAAATCCACCGGTGCATTCGTTAAAACCTGTAAAGCGTTGTACAATGTTCCCAAATAAATCGTTAATGCGACGATAGTGCCGATGGTCAGGGTCTGCTTAATCACCAGATAACCGCCAAAACCATAGACCAGTGCCACCCCGATCGAACCCATCAGTCCGATGCTCACGAAGAATGAGGCGCTGATAATTGCGCGCCGGACATTAATATCACGGACATCCGCGGCGCGCTTCTTAAAGCGGTTGTCTTCTTCTTCGGTACGGCCGAAGAGTTTTACCAGCAGCACACCGCTGATATTGAGCAGTTCCTGCATGACCGCATTCATCTTGGCCATGATGTCGAGTTGCTGGCGGGTGAGGATACGCAAACGCTTTCCCAACCTATCCGCGATTAACAACAGAAAAGGAAGAATAGCGATACTGAGCAGAGTCAGACGCCATTCCAGCACGAACATGATGGTGAGCATAACGACCGCTTGAATCAGATTGGTGATGATATTAACAATAGTGTTGACAATAGCGCTCTGCGCCCCTTGGACGTCATTATTTAACCGGCTCATCAGCTCGCCGATTTTAGTGTGGGTAAAGAAACTCAGCGACATGCGCTGTAAATAGGAAAATAAATCCGCTCTTAAATCATAGGTAATACCTTCTCCCACACGGGAATTGAACTGCCGTAGAAATACGCTCAGTACCCCGGTGAGGAGCGGTATCATCACCAGTGCAATCGTCAACCACAATAGACTGTGTAAATCTTTATCGGGTAAGGTTTTATCAATCAGCTGCCGCAGGATGAGCGGCGTCAGCAGTCCTAATCCGGTACTGGCTAACGTCATCAGCAGCATACCGAGTATCCACCCGCGGTAGGGATGGGCATAACCCCAGACACGTTTCAGTAATCCCCAGGTGATTTTAGGTTTTCCATCCTGGACATTATTCATGGTGGCGGTGTAGGTTTTATTTATCATAAACTGCTCATTTCGCGAGATTCCCGGTCCTAAGACCCGGTGCTTTCGTATTTATTCACCCCTATTTTCCAGAACTGGTAGGCCATGAAAAACATCACCAACCCTACTATTGGCGTTCCATACTGCAATGCTGGAAAGAAAAGATTATCACCCGTCTTATTTAGAAAATAATGCGCCGGGTAAAAGTTCACAAAGGCTACCGGTATCACAAAGGTTAAAAAAGCTTGAATGGACCTGGCGTAAATCGTAATCGGATAATCCAGGAAATTATTAAAACAATTAAGCAAAGAATATGTAGCGGTATTTTTTACAAGCCAGAAACTCATTGTGCCGATGACCACGAGAATGGCGGTTTGTATTAATGCAGCGCCGAGAATTGCCGCCAACAGAAAGACGATTTTTAGTATCGTGATGTGGATTGCCAAATGTGTAAAACACAATATAAATACGCCGGTCCCCAATATCAGGGCGGAAGTCGAGGTAAAATTGGGACGGCCGATTATGGTATAAAACAGGGAATCCATCGGCCTGATTAATACCATGTCGAAGTCCCCGTTCTGCAACATTTGTTCCATACCGCGCATCGGGGAACTAATGAAAAGCCCGCTAATGCCGCTCGCTACCATGTTGATATTAAAAAGGAAAAAGACCTCGTAAAGCGTCCACCCGTGTATAGATTGGAATTTGCTGAGGAGTACCCACGTCGAGATATAACCTACCCCAAAATTTAATATGTAAGTAAATATGTCGATTAAGGTAGTCAAGCGGTATTCCAGCATACTTTTAACAGCAGCTGCGAAAAATCTTAAACTCAATTTGAAAGTTCTCATCTAGCCACCCTGAATTACCAGTTTTTTCATCGCTGCCCGCCATTCCAGCATTGTCAACCCATAAAGAATTATCATCCAGGCAAACTGCTGCAGAATCGCGTATAGGCAATCCCGCGGTGTAAGTGTTCCCAGGTATATAGATATCGGCACGAAATAATATAGCCTGAACGGCAGGAAATTCGAAATGGTAACGAGAAATGTGGGGAAAAACCACAACGGGATATATGCTCCGGAGAATAACCGGTTCAACATCCAAACAATATTTGCCTGCCAGCCCCGCAGATACCAAAAAACCACCAAACCAATAATGTAGTTAATCTGAAACGAAATTACAATGGCATTAATCATCGTAAACAGGAATAGCAGTAAATTCGGGATTGAGGGAAAATTCATACCGACAAATATAATCCCGACTGCCAGTATCGGTAAAAGCTGAAAAAGAAAGGCGAACATGTTTTGCCCAAGCATATTGGCGAATGTGTAAGCCTGGAAATTCATCGGCTTTAACAAGTCCATTGCTATTTGGCCGTTGCGAATGCGGTCGGTCATATTCCAAACCACATTGACCGTAAGTAATGTCCCAATCATAGAACTAATCAGGACGTAGGTATTCATTTCCCGCAGCGTCACAACCCCGGTACTGGTCGTTACGGAGCCGGCGGTTAGTAGCGCGCGCCAGACGCAAAGTTGCACCAGTAGAATTACCAGGTTGCGAAACGTGCCAACAAAATATTCCACGCGGTAAGCCAGGCCATTATAAAAAGAGATTTGGATAAATTTTAAGTATTTTTTCATTTTATTTAATCAAAGACCATTTAGTTTCTAACCGCATACATTTTGCGGATGACATCCTCGATCGGAGTGACTTTTATGCTGATGTCCTTGGTCTCCGCTTTGTCTATCAGCCATTTGAGTACGGTGGAAGAATTAATTTTAAGACTGTCGTATTTAATCGTTATCTTATTATCCTGATATTTGATTTCATCTACCCCCATTCCGGTAAGTTCACTGGTATCCTCGATTTTATTCGCCAATTCGGCGACAATCATTTCCTCTGAGCCATAACGTTTTTTCAGGGTATCCAGATTACCGTCATATACCAGTTTGCCGGTATTGATGACCATTACCCGTGAACTCAATCGCTCAATGTCTGACATATCATGGGTGGCAAGAATGACCGTAGTGTTACGCTTTTTATTGACTTCCAAAATAAACTCTCTGATGCGCTCTTTCACTACCACATCGAGTCCGATAGTAGGTTCATCCAGGTACAAAATATCCGGGTTATGCAGCAGGGCAACACTGATGTCGGCGCGCATCCTCTGTCCCAAACTGAGCTGTCGCACCGGCGTGTGGATAAACTTGTCAATGGCCAAGATATCGGCAAATATCTTTAGGTTTTCCTGGTACTGCTGCTCAGGAACGTCATACACATAGCGCATCAGGCTTAATGTTTCCGAGAGAGGAATATCCCACCATAGCTGTGTACGCTGTCCGAACACTACCCCGATTCTTCTGGCATTCAATTCACGGTGTTTAAAAGGAATCACACCGTTTACGTCAATAGCGCCGCTGCTGGGAACCAGGATGCCGATCAGCATCTTGATAGTAGTTGATTTCCCGGCGCCGTTCGGGCCAATATACCCGACAATTTCGCCTTTTTCCACGGAAAATGACACGTTGTCCACGGCCTTAACTATTTTATCTTCCCGGTTGAAAACATCTTTTATTGCCCCGGTCAGACCCTCTCTCCCTTTGCGTTGTCGGTAGTCTTTACAGAGGTTTTCCACCTTGATAATTGTCATATCTCACTCCATCCTGTTGTTTCCGGTCAACAAAAAAGCCCGGGGTTTTTGTTTCCCGGGCTCGGTTTTTCTGTTCTGCGGTTTTGTGTACATTGGCCTTAACTGTTCTCCGAACTGAAAATACGCCGAGCCCGCTGGTACTTAATTGCCTGACCCATACCAGTTCCAAAAACGTGGCTGACGGTAGTGTAACAATTCGGCGTATACAAAGTAATATTCTCCCCTTTGTGAATGTTACGATTATATGATATTCACTTGCTGCATGTCAAGAGTTATTTTAGTCTCAGGGAAAAAATATTTTACAGAGTTGGCTATAAAAAGGACATCTTGTTCGAACCGTGCCGTTGAAGAAATTGCTTGTGGGGTAATAGCGGGCTACCTGTAATTAGGATTTCTCGATTTTCTTGAGCGCTTTGACGTAGACGTTTTTCACGCCGTTGTTCGATTCGTTCTTGATGATGATATCGAAAACGGGCAGCAGTTGTTTTCGGGCCTGCAGATTGTATTTGGCAATTTCGGTGAGCGCAAAAGCGGCGCACCATTTGATGACCGTGGTATTGGCCGCATCGCCGGTGGTATTTTTCAGCAGGTAAGGGATTGCCGCCGCCACCTTTTCCGGATAGCTTTTAGCCAGATTGGCCACTACTTCCTGGGTGCCCCATTTTACCTTCGGCAAGTCGTAATTGATATAAGGTATCAGCATGTCGAGATACGGCGCCAGCATTTCCGGCTGCTGCTTCGAAATCTCTTCCATGACATCGGCGCAAATGCCTTTACCGGTTTTCCTGGCGTTTTCGAAATATTGAATCAGGTCCTGCACCGGTATCGTTTTTTGTAGGACGGCTTCCACCAGTTTCGCCTGCATTTCGCGGGGTTTAATTTTCAACTGCAGTATTTCATCTATTTCAGACATGACTTAAGCATTCTAAAATACCGGTGCGCCGATGTCAACATCATCCAGGAACGAACTAAGGACGGGAAATTCTTTACTGAACCGGCCTCGATTTGCGTCGGGATGGAGATTACCGCTCTGAGATTGCCGCGTCCTTGCAGCTCTGGCAATGGGCATCGATAAAAAAGGAGTCCGCCTCAGGCGGACTCCTTTTGATTCTTCCGAAACGTTTGCCGGGGATTAAAGCGAATCGGCGGGGGCAATTTCGAACTGGCTCTTGTAGAGAGACGCATAGAAACCGTTGGCGGCCAGGAGTTCTTCATGTTTGCCCTGCTCGACAATGTCGCCGTCCTTGATGACCAGGATAATGTCCGCATCGCGGATGGTGGACAGGCGGTGGGCGATAACGAAGCTGGTTCTGCCTTTCATCAGGTCGAACATAGCGTTCTGGATAAGAATTTCCGTCCTGGTGTCCACTGAGCTGGTAGCTTCGTCCAAAATCAGGATTTTGGGGTCGGCCAGGAACGCCCGGGCGATGGTCAAAAGCTGTTTCTGCCCCTGCGAGATATTGCTGGACTCTTCGTTCAACTCCAGGTCATAGCCGTGCGGTAAGGTGCGCACAAAATGGTCGACATTGGCCATCTTGGCGGCCGTGACCACGGCGTCATCGCTGGCATTGAAATCGCCGTAGCGGATATTTTCGCGGATTGTGCCGTTGAACAGCCAGGTATCCTGCAGCACCATGCCGAACATGCTGCGGAGGTCCTCCCGTTTGAATTTCCGGATATCCACGCCGTCAATTTCAATTGAACCGCTGTTGATATCGTAAAAACGCATCAGCAACTTGACGATAGTGGTTTTACCGGCGCCGGTCGGCCCGACCAGGGCGATTTTCTGGCCGGGTTTAATTTCGGCCGAGAAATTATGAATGATGACCCTGTCCGGGGTGTAGCCGAAGCTGACGTTCTTGAAAGAGACGGTACCTTTGACGGCTGCCGGCTTGACGGCATCGACCGGGTCCGGCGATTCTTCTTCGGCATCCAGGAAATCGAAAACACGCTCAGCGGCAGCCGCGGTGGACTGCAGCACGTTGGCAATATTGGCGACCTGCATGATGGGCTGGGTAAACGACCGCACGTACTGGATGAAGGCCAGGATATCGCCGACACTGATGGTACCCTGTACCGCCAGGTAACCGCCGAGGATACAAATAGCAACATAAGAAATGTTGCTGACGAAAGTCATGATGGGCATTAATAGACCGGAAAGGAATTGAGACTTCCAGCCGGCGCCGTACAGCTCGGTATTCAGGCCGTCAAACTTCTGGATAGATTTTTCTTCGCCGTTAAAGGCCTTGATGACAGTATGGCCGCCGTACATTTCCTCCACATGTCCGTCAACATGCCCGAGGTAAACCTGCTGCTGTTTGAAATATTTCTGCGAAGCCCGGATGACGACAGTAATGAGTCCGAAAGAAACCGGCAGAATGACTATCGCCACCAGCGTCATTATCCAGTTGATGGTAAACATCATTACCAGGATGCCGATAATCATCGTCACCGAGGTAACAATCTGGGACAGGTTCTGGGCCAGTGTATTGCTGATGGTATCAATATCGTTAGTAACCAGGCTTAACGCTTCGCCGTGGGTCTTGGTATCGAAGTATTTGAGCGGCATCCTTTTGATTTTTTCCGCGATATTTTTCCGGAAATTGTAGGTGACTTTCATAGCGATGCCGGACATGATATAGCCCTGCAGGAAACTGAAGATGGCACTGGCCACATACAAACATAACAGGATGATGGCAATACGGCCGATATAGGAGAAATCGACGGTCGCACCGGGGACATGCATGACCTTGTCTACAATGCCCTCAAAGAGTTTGGTGGTGGCGTTACCCAGCATTTTGGGGCCGACAATCATGAAAACAGTGCTGGCGACGGCAAAAATAAATACCAAAGCCAGGGAAACGCGGTACGGTTTGAGATATTTCAGGAACGTCCCCATCGCTTTGCGGAAACTTTTTGGTTTTTCTACGCCCATCCCGGCCCGGCCCATCGGACCACCCATCGGGCCGCCTCTACCCGGACCGAAAGCCGGTTTATTATCTCTTCTTGGTGTATCATTTGATTGTGTCATTGGGCGAGTTCCTCCTTTGACAGTTGAGACAGCGCAATTTCCTGGTAGACCTTGCAGTTTTGCATCAGGTCGCGGTGCGTGCCGATGCCGGCAATTTCGCCGTTATCCAGCACCACAACAAGTTCGGCGCCCATAATCGTGCTGACCCGCTGGGTAACAATGAGCACCGTGGCATCGGCCGTCTCTTTTTTCAAGGCCTTGCGCAGCGCCATATCGGTCTTAAAATCAAGGGCTGACAAACTGTCATCGAAAATGTAAATTTCCGGTTTCTTGGCGAGCGCCCGGGCAATAGCCAGTCTTTGTTTCTGACCGCCCGAGAGGTTTGTACCGCCCTGGGAGACCGGTGTCTGATAACCCTGTTCGCTTTCTTTGATGATATCCGTCGCCTGGGCAATTTCGGCATATTGCGCCACTTCCGCATCGGTCGCATTTTCGTTGCCGTATTTAATATTACTTTCAATGGTGCCGGAGAAGAGGACCGCTTTTTGGGCCACATACCCGATTTTGTCCCGCAGGTCGTGCTGGGTGACGTTCCGGACGTCAACCCCGTCGACGAGGATGGCGCCGCCGGTAACATCGTAGAAGCGCGGAATCAGGTTGACCAGGGTGGTTTTACCGCTGCCGGTACTGCCAATCAAAGCCGTGGTCTGCCCGGGTTTGGCGGTAAACGTGATGTGTTTCAGCACGTCATCTTCCGCGCCGGGATAACGGAAAGCCACATCCTTGAATTCGATAATACCTTTCCGGTCGGTGCGGAATTTTTCCGGTTTCTCCGGGTCCACAATGACCGGCTCGGTTTCCAGCACTTCACTGATTCTGACGGCAGAAATACTGGCACGCGGAATCATAATGAACACGATTGATATCATCAGGAAGGCAAAAATAATCAGGACGGCGTACTGCATAAACGCCATCAGGTTACCGACCTGCATGGTCCCGTTATTCACCTCGTGGGCGCCGACCCAGATGATGACAATCATCACAGCGTTCATCAGGAACATCATCGCCGGCATTAAAAACACCAGGACGGCCCGGTTGACAAACAGACTCGTTTTGGTCAGGTCCTGGTTTGCCTTGTCAAACCTGGCTTCTTCATGTTTCTGCGCATTAAAGGCGCGGATAACCATCAAACCGGTGAGGTGTTCACGCATCACCAGGCTCAGCTTATCAATCAGTGCCTGCATCGAACGGAACTTCGGCAGTACGACGATAAACATCGCCACCATAATGGTGATTAATAAACCGACGGCCGCGCCGATAATCCAGAGCATGGAATTGGCGGAACCCAACACTTTAAGGATGCCGCCGACGCCGATGATAGGAGCGTAAAAAACAATCCGGAAGAGCATTACCAGCAGCATTTGTATCTGGGTGATGTCATTCGTGGACCGGGTAATTAATGAAGCGGTAGAGAACTTATCGAATTCAGTGCTGGAAAAACTTT
>CAVYZP010000025.1:0-11313 GCA_963772985.1 uncultured Chloroflexia bacterium | reverse complement strand
AGCCAAAATGAACATGGCTTAGTTCAAATAAAAGTCATTTTTTACAAAACTAGTCAGCTAGACTTTTCTTTTTGAGTCTCGCCTCATTGTAGAGGTACCTCAAAAAGATGGAATACGGACTCCGTTCTATTTTCTGACTTGCGCCGTCTGTTTGACAATGCTGGCAAAAGCGTCTACTTTCAGGCTGGCCCCGCCGACCAGACCGCCGTCGATTTCCGGCTGCTTCATCAATTCGGTGGATGTTATCTGCGGTCACGCTTCCGCCGTAAAGGATGCGAAGGCTCTGGGCGAAACTGTCGCCGTATAATTCAACCACCACCTCGCGCACGATGCTGATGATTTTGTTTGCCTGCTCGCTCGTAGCCGCCTTGCCGGTGCCGATGGCCCAAACGGGCTCGTAGGCAATCACCAGGCTGGCAGAGGCGGGGATGCCCTTGAGCGAACCGGTTACGTGGTCGGTCACTACGGCTTCGGTCTGCCCGGCTTCGTATTGCGCCAGGCTCTCTCCGACGCAGAGAATCGGCTTTAAACCGGCTTTCAGTGCCGCCCGGACCTTCTTGTTGATGACTTCGTTGGTTTCACCAAAATACTGCCGCCGTTCGGAGTGCCCCAGTATGACATATTCGCAAAGACCCGCCAGCATTAAGGGCGAGACTTCGCCGGTAAAGGCGCCCTTTTCTTCGAAATACATGTTTTGGGCGCCCAGTTTAATGGTACTACCCTTCAGGGTTTCCTTGACCGCGGTTAACGAGACAAACGGCGGACAAACCACTTTTTCGGCATAATTCACCGCGTCGAGTTGGGTCCTTAATTCCCCGACCAGTTTTACCGCTTCGTTAACGGTGGTGTTCATTTTCCAGTTGCCGGCAATCATCGGCACACGCATGCTGTTTCCTCCTGTTAAAGATAAAAATAATTAACCGAACAATTCCAATGTACCACAGAAAACAGGCAAAAGAAAAGTGTGCAGAAAGTATAGACAATTGCCCGTACGAGGGTTATTATTTTCTTGAACGTCTGAAAGGAGACATCTGATGGAACAGAAAGAAAAAATCAACCTGTTGTTTACCGAAAAATACGAGCACCCCGTTTTAGCTCGCTTCATCAACGACCGGGAATATTCAACCAAAGCGGACACTTTTATTAAGACAATCCTGTCCGATGTCCGCCCCGCACCGCATGAAATCCCCAGCGACTGTCTGTTCTGGAAGACGAAGGAAATCCCGCTGCTGGCCTTGAAAGGTGACCCTGTTGACACCACCAGGGGACTGATTGTTTATGAAGTTGGACTTTACGAATTTGTCTTTAACTCGATGAAATGTCACTATTCCGTCTGTCCGTTGCGTTCCATTCACCGCGTGGAAAGAACGGATTATTCGCTCATTATCGTCACGCAAAACGCCGTCGTGCCTTGCTCGGAAATAATCATCTTCGGCAAGTACCAGTTCTCCTGCCGGTTCAGTGTCGAGGGACACAAAGAAGTAGAAGAACTGGATAAGTTCCTGGCGAAATTAAAAACTGCCATGATGAAATAAATACGAGTGGCGAAAGCTAAGCGCCGTATTTATTTAACTTCAGGGCATTGGCCATTGCCAGTGGCATGATATCCGTTGCGGGGAAAATCCCCAGTCCGCCGCCCAGGCAGCCCGACTCCGAAAACTCGGTAACTTTGTCCGGCCGGCAGTATTTTGAATACAACATTGTCGGGACAGTGTGCCAGCTGTGGCCTTTAAGCATCGCCGGTGTCGAATGGTCCCCTGTAACCACGAGGACGTCCGGATTCAAACCTAGGAGGTCCGGTAAAGTCTTATCAATATCGTCTAAAATTTTAACTTTACGGTCAAAATCGCCATCCTCACCGGCCGCATCGGTCGGTTTAACATGGACAAAGAAGAAATCATAATCGTTGTAGTGTTCTGTTACTGTTTTAATTTCATCGGCAAAAGTGGCACCTGTCGGCAAATTATCCATTCCCACCAGGCGGGCCAGGCCACGGTACATCGGATAAGTAGCCACTACCGCCGGTTTTAGTTTGTAAATTGCTTGCATACTGAGAATTTCCGGCTCCCGGGAAAACCCGCGAAGCAGCAGCATGTTAGCTGGATGTTTATCTGCCAAAATCTTCTTCGCCCGCTCGACAAATTGGTTGGCAACATTGGCGGTTTTGATTGCGCCGGCAGTCGTAGCTGTCACCGATAACGGTTTCATCCCTTCATGCTGGGGGTCAGTTTCCGAGACGGCATCCCGCAAGGCCGCGCCGCGGAAACAAATCACAAACCGGTAATCTCTGACCGGCGCCGCTAAGACTTGGATATCGTCGATTTTCATATCGAGCAATTTACAAAGCTCGGCATTCAAATCGGTGGCAATTCTGCCTGCCCGGCGGTCGGTTATAACTCCGTCTCTATCAACGGAACAAAAATTACCGCGGGCCAAAACATCACCCTGCTCAATCGGGAAATCGATGCCAACCGCCTCAAGCACACCGCGCCCGATATTAACCGCGAATGGGTCGTAACCAAAAAGCGCAGTATGTCCCGGTGCGCTGCCGGCAGTAATACCGGGCCCAACCGGTTGACTCAGGCCGCAGATACTTATAGTTGCCAGCTTGTTAAAATTTGTAAGGTGTGCGGCTTCCAGTTCCGTTTTTCCTGTTTCCGGTCGGGGCAATCCGCCAAGTCCGTCCAGGACTAACAATATTATTTTACTGGGTGTCGACTGAGCGAGTGCTTTTATCTGGTCTTGAGAAAACATGGCAACCCCTATTTTTTATTGGTCAGCGCTTCAACACCCGGTAGAACTTCGCCGCTCAGGAAGCTCATCGAAGCACCGCCGCCAGTAGAAACAAAAGTCATTTTATCGGCTAATTTCATTTCATAAACCATATCGGCGGTGGAGCCGCCGCCGATGACGGTGGAGGCTTTGAGACCGGCTAATAATTGGGCCATGGCGATACTGCCCTTGGCAAATTGAGATATTTCGTAAACACCCATCGGGCCGTTCCAGAAGACGGTCTTGCATTGACTGAGAGTAACGGTGAATGAATCTACGGTTTTAGGTCCGATATCTACAATTTTCATATCTTTCGGCACTTTATCAATCGCTACTACCTGATATGAACCCTTGTCACTGACATCATTGGTAATCACGACATCCAGTGGCAGTATTAAACTGATGTTGTTGGCTTTGGTTTTGGTAATCAAATCGGCCGCGGTTTGAATGCGATCAGCTTCGATTAAGGATTGACCGACTTCATAGCCTTCAGACTTAAGGAAAGTAGCCGCCATTCCGCCGCCCACTAGTATAAAATTCACCTTGCCCAGTATGTTTTCGATGAGAGCGACTTTGTCGCTGACTTTAGCCCCGCCGAACAGTGCGGCGAAAGGATGTACCGGGTTGGTAAGAATGCCTCCCAGGTTCACTAATTCCTTTTCCAGCAGGAAACCGCAGACTGCCGGCTGTAAATATTTGGTCACGCCGACAATGGAAGCATGGGCGCGGTGCGCGGTGCCGAAAGCGTCATTAACATAAACCTCAGCGAGGCTGGCCAGCGCTTTGGAAAAATCGGCGCCATTTTTCTCTTCTTCAGCATGGAAGCGCAGGTTTTCGAGTAAAAGTACATCGCCGCTCTTTAAGGCTTTAGCGGCAGCTTCAGCTTCCGGACCGATACAATCACGCGTAGTCGCGACCGGCTTCCCAAGTAATTCGGATAATCTTTTTGCAACCGGGGCAAGGCGGAATTTATCCTCTGGAGCCCCTTTCGGCCTGCCAAGATGTGAACAAAGAATAACTTTCGCTTTGTGGTCAATTAAATATTGAATGGTCGGTAGGGCGGCACGAATACGGCTGTCATCGGTAATGACGCCGGTATCTTCATTCATCGGTACATTAAAATCGACCCTGACTAAAACCCTTTTGTCCTTGACATCGATGTCCCTGATTGTTAACTTGTCCATGTTCTCCTCAACATAAATATATTTAAATAAATTAACGAACTATTTTAGAACCCGAACCGGCGGGAACTATCTCTAAAACTTGGTTGACAATTCCGGCGGCATCCAAACCATATTTTGACCGCAGAAAATTCTGTCCGCCGTGCTCGATAAAAACATCGGGTAAGCCGACATTTCTTATTATAACATCCCTTAAAGCTGCTTGTCGGACGGCATCATTGACATAATTCCCGAAGCCGCCGGAGAGGGTATTTTCCTCAACGGTGACAATACGTTTAATACGCGTTGCCATGTCAATAATCAGCTCGGTATCAATCGGCTTCACGAAACGGGCATTTACCACGGTGGTTTCGATACCCTGCAAGGCTAATTTCTTTGCAGATTCCACCGCTGGTGCGACCATTGAACCGACAGCTAAAATCGCAACATCTCTGCCCTCTCTTAATATTTCGCCTTTTCCGATTGGAAGTTCTTTGAACACCGCATCCATCTTTGTTCCCAAACCCTGACTGCGGGGGTAGCGGACCGCCATTATTTTACCCGACTTAACCGCCGTGTAAAGCAGGTGCTGCAGTTCGTTTTCATCCTTGGGCGCCGAGATAATCATATTTGGGATTAAAGAAAGATAGGAAAGGTCAAAAATACCCTGATGCGTTTTACCGTCGTCACCGACAATGCCGCCGCGGTCGACCGCAAACACCATGGGCAGTTCCTGAATACAGACATCATGGATTATCTGGTCGAAGGAACGCTGCAGAAAGGTGGAATAAATCGCCAGCACGGGCAAATATCCCTGGGTGGCTAATCCCGCCGCAAAAGTAACAGCGTGTTGCTCACAGATACCGACGTCGAAAAGACGTTTGGGGAATTCCTGCTGAAAGATGTTTAAACAATTACCTTCCGGCATGGCCGGGGTTATTACTACCACCTTAGGATTCTCACGGGCCAGTTTCAAAATCGTCTCGGCAAAAATATTGCTGTAGGTAGGGATTGTTTTGTTGTTTGATTTACCATTGGTGCCGGCAATACCGTGGAAATAGACAGAATCGCCTTCTGCCGGTAAATACCCGCTGCCTTTGGTAGTGATAACGTGGACGACGATAGGACCGGCAGTATAGTTACGCGCTCGTGTGAGTGCGGTCTCAAGTTTCTTAAAATCGTGTCCGTCAATCGGGCCGATATAGTTGAAACCGAAATTTTCCCAGAATCGGGTAGGTCGGGAGATGTCTTTCAGCCAGCTTTCAATCTGCAAGCCGAAACGCCAGACCTGTTTACCAAGCGGCAAGCCTTTCAAAAATTTCTGGCTTTTCTCTTTGCTGACCATGTACCGGTGGTCGAAACGGATCCGGTCTAGCACCCGGGCAATCGCCCCGACGGTGGGGGAAATTGACATTCCGTTATCATTGAGTACGACCACCAGACGTGTACCGATGTGTCCCGTTTGGTTCAGCCCTTCGATTGCCATCCCGCCGGCGATGCCGCCATCTCCGATTACTGCAACAACATGATAATCCTTAGCTGCAAAATCACGGGCCACCGCAATACCCAAAGCCGCAGAGATTGAAGTGCTGGAATGACCGGCGCCGAAAGCGTCATATTCGCTCTCCTCTCGGCTGGTAAAACCTGATAATCCACCATATTGTCTTAAAGACTGAAAATCCATTCGCCGACCGGTAACTAATTTGTGGGCATATGCCTGATGCCCGACGTCCCAGATAATTTTGTCCCGCGGTGCATTATAAACACGATGCAAGGCCAAAGTAAGTTCCACAACACCCAGATTTGAAGCCAGGTGACCGCCATTTGCGGAAACCACGGTCACCAGTTCTTCCCGGATTTCAGCGGCCAGCTGCTTCAGCTCCGGATAGGTCAGGTTTTTCAGGTCGCTAGGGCTATCAATCCTATCCAATATTTTAGTCATCTTGATTGACTCCATAGTAAGATGTCCGCCTGAGATTGTCAAGGCTGGAATTAGAACGAATTGACTCAAACTGGAGAGTTTTGTTATACTTCACAAGATGTCATCATTAGAGTCTTCTCTTCTTAATTTTATCCAGCACGCCTACAATTTGATGCAGTGGCCCGGTGTCGTTACCCTGATGGCCATCGAAAGCGCCTGCATCCCTATTCCCAGTGAAATAATCATGCCACTGGCCGGTTGGATGCTGATAAAAAACCAGTCCCTACCTGTTTCTTTTAATCTGCTTGCCGGTGTTTTAGGAGCACTGGGCTGCACTATCGGCGCAACAATTGCCTATATCGTCGGGACAAAAGGTGGACGGCCTTTCCTCAACAAATATGGAAAATATGTACTGATATCACCCCATGATATTGACAAAGCTGATGCATGGTTTCAAAAGAACGGTGACTGGACGATTTTCATTACGAGGATGATACCTTTAATAAGCAGCTTTATCAGTCTACCAGCCGGCATTGCAAAAATGCGTTTCGGCAAATTCCTTATTTACACATTTGCCGGTTCCTTTATCTGGTGTACCGCATTATCCTTTGCGGGATATCTACTCGGGCAAAATTGGGAAAAAATAAATACGGCGATACGTCCGTTTGAGCCGGTAATTTTTGTCCTGGTCATTCTCCTGGTTTGTTTCTACATCTATAATCATATCCGGCGCAGCAGACAGAAAGATTCTTGACTCATCATGAATTCATGTTATGTTGGGCATAAATAATCCAGACAAGGAATTATGAATATGGATGGAAAAGATTTCAAGATAAAACACCTCCAGGAAAAACCGGCAATAGCCGAAGTTCGAAACATCGTTACGCATGTGGTGGAAATGGTGTTACCCGAACAGGCGTTAAGGCGTTATGTTTCGTTTAATCAGAAAACCAATCAATTGATAGTAGCCAAAAAGAAATACAATCTCAGCGGTTTTGAAAGGATAATCGTGGTTGGCGGAGGCAAAGCCGCAAAACGTACCGGTGCCGAACTGGTGCAGATACTGGGTTATAAGATTACCGCGGGTGTTTTGAACGTTTACCGGGACCAGGCAGAAGAACCCATTTCCGAGAGAATTAAATTGTTTGCCGCGGATCACCCTACCCCCAATGAGGAAGGATTAAAAGGGGCGCGGCAGATGATAGAATTGCTGAAAAATGCCGATGCAAAAACAATTGTGATTGCCCTGATCTCCGGCGGGGGCTCATCGTTGATGGCAATTCCGGCAGGAGAAATCAGCATCGGTGATTATCAGGATATCAGTAGGTTGTTAATGACGGTGCCGGCTACGATTGACGAAATTAATGCCGTGCGCAAACACATCGATTTGCTAAAAGGCGGCAGAATGCGTCGCTGCGCTTCAAAAGCCGGGGCTTTTATTTCCCTGGTATTGTCAGACGTACCGGTAACCAAAACCGGCATTGTAGATGACCCATCCGTAATTTCTTCCGGGCCTACTGTCGGTGATGATTCCACGTTTGAAACCGCTAAACAAGTCCTAACCGGGTACAATATCTGGGATAAAGCGCCGGTAACTGTAAGAAAATATATCCAGGATAATATCGGTATAAAAGAAAATGAAACGCTGCCGAAAAACTCCCCGCTGCTCAGCGCCGTTAAAAGCCAATACGTGATTATTGCGAACAACGACCAGGCCATGGAAGCAGCAGGAGAAAAAGCCATGGAACTTGGCTATAAAGTAAACTTAATTGGATGGAAAACCGGCAACACCGTTGACAAGATAAAAGCAGAGGTTACCCGGGAAATCGAGAATATTTTTGAAGCAATCAATCCCTATTTAATGGATAAAGACAGGATTACATTTGCGAGTTTTTCAACTGACGGTATCGACGGACATAGCGACCTTGCGGGTGCAATCGCAGATATGGACACCATTGGGGAAGCCCATAATCACGGGCTGGATGAAAAAAGTTTTACGGCGGCCTATGATTCTGCCACCTTTTTTAAAAAGCTGGGGTTGGAAATTGAGACCGGACCGACCGGCACTAATGTGGCGGACATCAGCGTCGTATTAATTAATAATACCGATAATCCACAACGAAAAGTGGCTTTTATTTTCGGCGGCGAAGCGACTGTGTCTATTGCATTACCTGACGGTAAGAAACCGGGAAACGGCGGCAGAAATACCCATCTCGTCCTCTTGGCAGCGGAAAAGCTAAACCAATTATCTGCCCGCAGCCAATAACCACGTCTATGCAATATATCGATATTAACACCGGATGTCTCAATTTTGGTTTAAGCGCGCATCAACTTTCAGCTTATAGAAAATTGTCAATCTATAAGTTACTCCGTCCGCCTCAGGCGGATCATAGCGTTAATCTCTCTGCATTCGCTTTGCTCAGTACCTATGATTAAATGTCTTCGGCTTGAAAATGAGGGAGAAGCATTATTCTTTGTTACGCTGATAGCTTTTATTTCAGAGTTGCTACTAGGGAATTATGCGGTCTTCGAGTTCAGACATTCGCTGCGTTGTAATTCTACCGGCACGGATTGTTATATAATTATGGCAACCAAATCCAAATTTTTAGAATAAAAGTGTGGTCCGGGATTTTTAAAAGTCAGATGAATAAATTAATCGCAATTA
Organism: uncultured Chloroflexia bacterium; assembly: GCA_963772985.1. Taxonomy (GTDB): domain Bacteria; phylum Chloroflexota; class Dehalococcoidia; order Dehalococcoidales; family Fen-1064; genus Fen-1064. Next base: position 2,795 of record CAVYZP010000025.1, on the reverse strand, counting down.
TCGGGCCGACGGCAATCGGTAAGACCAGACTGGCAATCGAGCTGGCGCTGCAATTTAACGGTGAAATCATCAACGCCGACAGCCGCCAGATTTACCGCTACATGGACATCGGCACGGCCAAACCGACAAAGGCAGAACTGGCAGCGGTGTCGCACCATTTAGTTGACATAATAGAGCCGGACAAAGAATTCAGTCTGGCGGAGTATCAGCAGCTGACGGATAAAACCATCCAGGATATCCAGACACGCGGTAAAATTCCGTTTTTAGTGGGCGGCAGCGGGCTGTACGTCTGGGCGGTACTGGAAGGCTGGATTATCCCCAAAATCGCACCGGACAGCGGTTTTCGGCAGGAACTGGAACAGAGAGCCGGGATGGGGCAGGGGGCAGAGCTGTACGAAGATTTGCGGCAAATCGACCCGGCGGCTGCCGCAAAAATCGACTCGCGCAACATCCGGCGCGTCATCCGCGCCCTGGAAGTCAATAAACTCGCGGAGACGACATTTTCTGAATTGCAAAAAAAGCAACCACCGCTATTCGAGGTGCTGATTATCGGCTTGACTGCCGACCGGCAAGAATTATACCGTCGTGCCGATGAGCGCGCGGGCAATATGCTGAAACAGGGTTTTGTTGAAGAAGTTGAAGCCCTGCAAAAAATGGGTTACCGTCTGAATCTGCCGGCGATGTCCGGCATCGGCTACCGGGAAATCGGGCAGTACCTGAACGGAAAAATGACCCTGGATGCCACGGTTTATAAGATTAAAACGGGCACGCACCGGTTTATCCGCCATCAGTACGCCTGGTTCCGGCTCAAGGATGAACGCATCAAATGGTTCGATGTGGAAAATGCGCCCGAATCAGAAATCGACCGCATGGTGACAGAATTTTTAAAGCAGTAAAAACGAACGCAGTGCAGGAGAAAAGGGCATGGATATTTCAACCCCGGAAAAAGAGGGTTTGGATTCTCAAATACTAACTAAAGCGGACGATGCCATTCAGAAAACCATGCCTTCCGTAATGAGCTTTATGGTAGTCCGGCACGGCCGCATCGTCTACGAAAAATATTACCGCGGGAATAATCAGAATTCACTCGTGGTCGTTTATTCCGTGACTAAAAGCGTCATCTCGGCGTTAATCGGCATCGCCATCAGGAATAGCTATCTTTCCAGTGTCGACCAAAAACTGACGGATATTTTCCCGGATTATTTTAGCGAAAATTCCGACCCGCGCAAAAGAGAAATCACTCTGAAGCATTTGTTGACCATGACGGCGGGATTGGAAATTGCCGATGAAAATTACGAAGCATGGGGAAAAAGTCCGGACTGCTGTAAATATGTAATCGACCGGCCTTTGCTGTATAAGCCGGGGGAAAAATTCGATTACAACAGCGGCTTGACGAATGTTTTATCCGTAGCGCTAACGAAAACCAGCGGCATGTCCACCAAAGCATTTGCCGATAAGTTTTTATTCGGTCCGCTGGGAATCACCAATTACACCTGGGCGCGAGACCCGCAGGGCTATTATCTCGGTGGTTGGGGGTTAAGGTTAACCCCGCGGGACATGGCGAAGTTCGGTTACCTGTATCTCCGGGAAGGCATGTATCACGGGCAGCAGGTAGTTCCGCGGCCGTGGGTGCAGGAATCGGTTGCTTTACATTCTTATCCGGAAAAAACAGACGGTTACGGGTACGCCTGGTGGCTGGATAACCTAGAGGACCGGATGCACAACAAAAAATATCGGGCGTTTTTGGCCTTGGGTTACGGCGGACAGTTTATCTGGGTGGTGCCGGAATTAGACATCATCACTGTGATTACAGTGAAAGAGGAAAGCCCTGAAGATACTCCCGAATATGTAGCAATTTGGCATTTGATTCACAATTTTGTGCTGCCGGCGGTGAGGTAAGTAAGAAAAACGAATTTAACGTGGGGATGGCGGAGAGGGTGGGATTCGAACCCACGGTAGCCTTACGGCTACAAGCGCTTTCCAGACGCTCCTGTTAGGCCTCTGCAGTACCTCTCCACTATTATGATTGGCCTAAATCTAAGTTTACGCTGAAAGACCGGTTTTTGTAAAGAGCTTGAGCTGAATTAACCGGGTTTGATGCCTTTGCCGGCAATTTTCAGCAGTTTCACAATCATTTTTTCATCAACGTCGGCAAGCGTACGGAATTTCATGTGACGCCTCGTCTTGCCGCCGCTTGGGAAAAGGGCAACTTGTTTTTTAGTCAATCCCTGAATTGAAACCCCCAGATTTACCTGATTATTTTGAACCCTGATAGTAAATAGCCCCCCTGCATAGGCCGGCACGCCGGATTTCATTGCTTCGGTGATGTCCGGGAACACCTGCAGGATGATTTGACGTAATTTGAGGCAGATTGCTTTTTGCGGCGGAGGCGTTTTGTCGAGGTACTGCTGCACCTTTGTGTCCATATCAAAAAAACGCCGGGCCAGTTGTTCTTTTTTATCCCGGGGTAATTTTTTAACCTGGGTTTCGCGCCGCATCGCCGCTGAGACTGAATTAAACCGTTCCCAGTAAATCAACACGGCGGGGCGGTGAACGGCAGTGTAACGGGCGCCGGTACCGTTATTGTGTTGTTTCAGCCGCGCTGCAACATCCAGCGCGATTCCCGAATAGATCGAATCGTCTTTGCACCGGAGCATGTAAAAGAACCATTCGCGGTCCATGATTTTCCTTTTCAAAAATAAGGGATTGGCGGAGAGGGTGGGATTCGAACCCACGTTACGATAAACGTAAACCGCTTTTCGAGAGCGGCACCTTCAGCCACTCGGTCACCTCTC
>CAVYZP010000024.1:0-9527 GCA_963772985.1 uncultured Chloroflexia bacterium | reverse complement strand
GAGTAACGCCCCCATATACACTGACCGTGGTTGTCAGTGGCAGCGGCGGCACCGTGACGGTGGATGGGAAACCGGTAAATACAGGCTTATCCAATTTTGTTTACGGCTCGATGGTAGCAGTCACGCTGCAAGCCCTCCCGGCGCCGGGGTACCGTTTTGTTTCCTGGAGCGGGACAGAATTTAACAGCACGGAAAATCCCGCTACAGTCTACATGACCTGCAATATCGCGGTGCACGCATCTTTTACACCGATAACACCGAGGTTGACCATCGTTACACACGGCAACGGCAATGTTTCTCCTGCCTCCGGCCAATATTATTATCCTCAGGGCGCCGTTATTGACCTGCAAGCAACTCCAGGTAAAGGCTGGAAATTCACCCATTGGACGCCGAATGTCACCAACCCGGATTCGGCTGAAACCTCGCTGACACTGAATGCCGATGCGCAGGTCACAGCGAGCTTTTCCCGTGTCTGGACGGCCTGGATGATATCAGGAGTGATTGGGGCAGCGATACTGACATTGGCCGTTATTTTCGCCATTGCCTGGCTGATTTACCGCCAGCGTAAAAAACTGAAAGCTATTATGTTAAGTATATTGCGCAGCAGTTATACCTCACTGGTATTCCGGCTGATATTGGGCGGTATTTTTATCTTTGCCGGCTTTGCCAAAATTCACACGATTAATGCCCTGATAGGTGAAATCGACCAGTACAAAATATTACCGCCGGTTTTAGGCTCGCTTTACGGCCACGTTTTGCCCTACCTGGAAATTATCATAGGAATGCTGCTGGTTCTGGGAATCGTCCTGAGGATAACGGCCGGAATCGCGAGCCTGATGCTGATCAGTTTCACCGCTTCCAAAATCGCCGCGCTGGCGATGCACCTGAACATCCAGACCTGTAACTGTTTCGGTCTGGCCCGGCCGTTGTTAAGCAACGAGAGCCTCGCGCTGGACATCGTAATGCTGCTGCTGGCGGCGCAGATTATCGTTTTCAGAAGCGAGCTGCTTTCGATACCCTGGCCCGGGAAACGTCAAAAGGGATGATTTAAACGTCCCTTTTGCATAATCGTGTTGTTGGTTTATGCCCCCGTTTTATTTCCCGGTGACCGGATTCTTGTAATGGTAAGGCAGGATGTAGCCGGAAGGATACGGCGCAAAAACAGTATTCGGGCCGGACGGCGGACTATAGCGGTGCGGCGGGTTTAGAATCGATGGTTTTTTCACCCATCCTTCTTCCAGCGGACTGCTGATAATCTCGCTCCAGAACAATTTCTTGAATTTCCAGATGCCGTCTGCTTTGACGTACTCGTTTTCCCAGATTCCGCAGCCGATTAAAGCCCGGGTTTGCCCTTCCCGCGGCATCGCCCCCAGGAAATAGCCATACCAGCGGCCTTTGGCATTGATACCGTCCGGGTCCACGTCCACGATGCCAGCCAACGGGATGAGGATATGCAGGTATTCCGGCGGCGCTTTTTTGGCGTGGCCGTAGGCCGGATAGTGGTCCTCAAAATGGAAACAGCTCTTAACGCCTTCCCACCCTTTGAACAGCCCGAAATCATTGATTTCGACGGAGATGTCCGGCCGGTGAGACCACAAACCGATTAATTCTTCTTCTTGCCAGTGCTCGAGATAGTAGCCGTAAGCCCGCTGCAGTTTTTTAATCGCTTCGATATCTTCGGTCAGCCGGACTTTTGCTTCAAGCTGCTTGATTGTTGCTTCCAGTACATCGATTTGAGCGGCCAAATTATCCGATTTCAAATTTAACCTCCCGCATTCAAGAAATCGAGGATGGCCCCGGCGTATTCTTGGGGCATCGCCCGGTCGCAGTACATCGGTCCATTTTGGACGGTAGTCAGTTTGGCACCGGGAATCATCTGCTGGATGACTTTGGAGCGGGAATGCAGCGGAAAACCGGTGGCATCCAGAATCAGCGTCGGCCGGGTAATCAGCGGCAACCGGGTCTTGGAATTATATTCACCGCCGGCCCAATGGGCCTCTTCGCCCCGCGGCCCGGCCTTGACGTACTCAATCACCCGTTCTTCGAGGATATCGAGCGGATAATCGCCCCAGAGGCAGGCCCGCCGCCACCATTCCAGCAGGTGGGAACCGTCTTTCTTGATTTCCACAGTAGTGGTGAAATTATCCGGCTCCTTCAAGTCCACGGCCTGGCTTTCTTCCCAGAATTCGGCACCGGCTAACACCAGTTTATTCACCCTCTTCGGCCAATTGACCGCCACTTCCACGGCAATTTCCGCCCCGAAAAACTGGCCGGCGATATGTGCTTTTTTAATGCCCAGCGCATCCATGAAGTGGATGACCGTATTCGCGTGGTCGATAATCTGATATTGACGCGGGGCCGGGTCGGAATCCCCGAAACCCAGGAAATCAACCGCAATGGCTTTGTATTGCTGTGAGATAATGTGCATCACCCGCGTGAATTCGTCCGATGACGCCACCGCCATGTGCAGCAGCAGCACCGGCTCGCCTTTCCCTTCCGTGCGGTAATGCATTTGTCCTTCCGGGATATCCGCATAGGCTCTTTTCATCTTTCTTCTCTCCGGTTATTTTTTATTTGCCGGTAACCGGGTTCTTATAGTGGTACGGGAGAATAAAGCCCGAGGGATAATGCTGGAAATGATAATCCGGGCTGGAAGCGACGGTTTTCATCGGGTGCCCCAGGAACGGGTTCTTCACCCAGCCTTCATCCAGCGGGCTGCAGAAAATATCGTTCCAGAAGAGCTTCTTGAATTTCCAGACGCCGTTTTCTTTGACATACTCGTTTTCCCAGATGCCGCAGCCGATTAAGGCTTTGGTTTCGACCGGCCGGGGCATCGCACCCAGGAAATAGCCGTACCAGCGGCCTTTAGCGGTTTTGCCGTCCGGCGCCAGGTCCACGATGCCGGCCAGCGGCATTAAAATGTGTAAAAATTCACCCGGCGCTTTTTTCACGCCGTAGGCGGTATAATGGTCGGCAAAATTGAAGCTGTCCCTTATTGCTTCCCAACCTTTGAACAGACCGGTATCGTTGATTTCCAGCGAGACATCCGGGCTGCGGGAAAACAGCTCCACGATTTCATCTTCCTGCCAGTGCTCCAGGTAAAAACCGTAAGACCGCTGCAATTTCTTGATGGCTTCGATATCCGCCTGGGCCTGTACCTGCTTTTCCAGGTTTTTGACGGTTTCGGTGAGCGCTTTGACTTTGGCTTCCAATTCTTCTGACTTCATGACTTACTCCTCCATTGATTAATATCATATCTTCGATTGATAATGTTTTTTGGAAAGTTGTTGGAACGGTAAATAAATCGAGTGTAAATTAAGCGCAGTATAACATCGGAATTAACCTTTGTCAAATACCCCTGAGGACGAAAATCGGTACCGAACGAGGGAAAAATTTCAAACTTTTAGTTGGTCTGTATTCCGGCGCAAACCCAGCGAAGGGATGATAGCGGCCAGGGTAATTATGCCGAGGATAAAGCAGGCGTGATTGGTGGCATTCATGAAAATAGTGCTTTCGTTGGAACTGAGCAGTTGCGAGCTGCCGACAATCTGGGATAGTTTGGAGTAAGGCATCACCAGCGTCATTAGCAGCAGCGAAAAAGGCACACTGAAGACGTTGCCGGTCTGGTTTAAAGTCATCCTGATGCCGTTTGCCACGCCGCGCTTCTCCGGTGCTACGGAACCCATGACTGCGCTGGAATTGGGCGGGAAAAAGAGCGCCATGCCGCAACCGAACAGGAGTAAACTGACCAGAACGGCGCTGTAGCTCGATGATTTATTCAGCGTGGCAAACCAGAACAGCGCCGCAGCATTCAATAATAAACCGATTGAACTTAAAACCCGCGCGCCGATTTTATCCGAAAGCTTCCCGCTGAACGGGCTGATGGCGAAAATAATTATTTCCATCGGAATGAGCAGCAGGCCGGTTTTGGCCGCGCTGTAACCCAGAATCAATTGCAGATATAGTGACCTTAAAAAAGGCCCGCAACTGAAGGCGATGGCGTTCAGAAACCCGGCGATGTTGCCCAGAGCGAACTGACGGATTTTGAAAAGCGCTAAATCCAGCGTGGGGAATTTCTGCCGCAGTTCCACAAATATCACCGCGATGAAAAATGCGACGCCGCACCCCAGGATAATCAAATTACGGATGGAAAGCGGGTCCCCGATGGTCAAAGCAAGCAAAATGGTCGCCAAGCCGATGCAGTACAGCAGCGCGCCGGTAAAATCAAATTTTTGGCCCACAGGTTTACGGCTGATTTCTTTCAGGTTCAGATAGCCCCAGATGGTGCCGAAAACCCCGATGGGGATATTCAGCAGGAATATCGAACGCCACCCGAAATAAGTAATCATTACGCCACCCAGCGTGTAGCCGGCAATCGCACCCAGGTTCACCGCCATGACATTGATGCCCAGGCCCATGCCGAGTTCGTCCGCGGGAAACGCGTCGGTGATAATTGCGCCGCTGTTGGCATAGAGTAAAGCCGCGCCCGCGCCCTGGAGGAACCGGAAGGCAATCAACTCCGCGCCGTTTCGAGATAACGCGCAAAACAGCGAACCGACGGTAAAAATGGCAAAACCCAGATTGTAAAGCCGCACCCGGCCGTATAAATCAGCCAGCCGTCCCAGCAGTACGAGCAGGATGGTCATCATCAGAGTGTAGCCAGTGATAATCCAGATACCGTGATAAATCGTGGCATGCAGCTGCTGCAAAATCGTCGGTAAGCCGATAACCACGATGGTTAAATCCAGGTTGGCCATAAAAGTGCCCAGAGAAGTAACCGATAAGGCAACCCACTTATAATCCGTCTTCCGTTTCAATTAGTCTCGCACCTGAAATTCCAACATTATGATTAAGAGAAAAGTGAATAATATGCAAATACCTACTTCGAATTAACCCTGGATAAGGCCGTTAAAAATTCCCCAGCCATCTTTCGCCGCCGGTTAATAAAACAGCATGCTCTCAGTATAGTACGTTTTTTCAACCGTTGACAAAATGTTGAAGCTGCAGGCGTTATTTTTTCGGCAGGTAAAACAGCGGGTTCCCCTGACCGAAAGCATTAATCGTAGTGCCGGTGATGGCCCGTCCCTCCGGGGAAGCCAGAAAGACCGCCACTTCCGCCATTTCCGCCGGGGACATCGGGATATTGGGGATAGCCACGGTTTTTTTGGTTTCGCGCAGCATGTCTGTTTCCACCACGCACGGACAGATGGTATTGACATCAATCCCGAATTCTTTAACTTCGGCCGCCAGACACTCGCTGAAGTTGATAATCGCAGCTTTGGACGCCCGGTACGGTGCCCGGCCCGGCGCGCCGGACAACCCACCAATGGAGGAAAAATTGATGATTTTGCCATAATGCTGCAGCTTCATCTGGGGCAATACTGCTTTGCAGCAGAGGAAAATGCCGGTCAGATTCACCCCGATCAAACGGTTCCAGTCATCGAGGGAGACGTCCGCCACTTCGCGGTAAGGCAAATTCACCGCAGCGCTGTTCACCAGCAGGTCAATTCGGTTCAGCTTGACTAACGTTTCGGCCGCTATCCAGGCGACATCGGCTTCTTTGGACACATCGGCGACGATAGCGATGGCACTGCCGCCGTTCTTAATGATGAAAGCGACGGTCTCGTCGCAGGCGGCCTGATTCCTGCCCACGACGGCGACCGCTGCACCTTCCCGGGCAAAGGCTTCGGCCACGCCGCGCCCGATGCCGCGGCTGCCACCGGTAATTATCGCGACCTTGTTTTTTAACCTCATTTTACGACCCTCTTTAGATATTCACCAAACCGGTAATTTTTCATGTCAGGTTGTGTATAGTTTAACTTAGCTTGAATTGATTTTCAAACACCATTTTTTGAGAAGTAACATTTCAACAGAATAGTTATTAAAAAGTTGTATTTTAAGGCGGTTACTAAAAACATGAATGCTGAGTTCAGTTCACTCTGAACTGATAAACCGATATATGGAATCCGATGAGACAAGAGATTAACCATCTGTCCTAAAAAGTTCTGGAGATGTTGTATTATCGCACTTCGTTTGGCCACTAAATTCGAGTTAACTTGATGTAAAAGTAAGACAACCCCGAACCCAAAAATTATAATATCAATAACGGCCCTGACAGCAACCTGTGGTTCAGAGGATACTCTGCAGATAAAATCGGGAAACTATCCCTAATCTGGCAAAATTACCGAAGCCAACGTTGCCATTTCTGACGCCAGTATTGCTGCTGGACGCGATGGCTGTTTGTGGTTCATCGAGGTAAGCACAATCGGTAAAATATCTCAATCTACCGGTGCCGTTATTAAATACCCAATAGCCAATTAATTAAAGGACCGCTGGCTGAACTTTTCATTAGCTTATTTTGCGTCGTACCGCGATATCTAATAATCCTGCCAATCATACGCCAGAACAAAAAGAGCGGGAGCCTATCAGGCTCCCGCTCTAAACTTTAATGTTACTGAAAATTCAAGGTTATTTCATTGCCGGCGGTTTGGGTTGATTCGGGGTGCCGTCAATGCCGGCCAGCCCGCCGATGACGTTCACCAGCGAGGAATCGGTCGGGACCACAATCTTCGAATTCATACTGAGCGATGTTTCCACTGCCTGCAGTTGGCGCAGCAGCTGCGCGTTGCCTTTGAAATACAAATCCGCGGCTTCGTTCACCAGTTTGATGGCCTGGGCCTCACCGTCGGCAATCAGTACCTTGGCCTGCATTTGACCTTCCGCCTGCAGAATGGCCGCCTGTCTTTGTCCCTCAGCCACTTTAATCGCGGCGCGCCGTTCGCCGTCGGCCTGCGTTTCCCGGGCAGTGGCAAAGTCAATCGCAGCGATTTTTTCGTTACTGGCTTTAACGACTTTATTCATTGTCTCCTGGACATCGGTCGGCGGGTTGATTTCTTTCAGTTCGGTACGGACAATCTCCAGTCCCCAGTTCTTCGTTTCCGAAGCCAGGTTATTATATAATGCGCTGTTGATTTTGCCGCGCTCGCTGTTGGCGTCTTTCAATGTCATCGTGCCGATGATATTCCTTAAGGTGGTCCGGGCTAATGCCACAATCTGCACCATGTAGTTGTAGACATTGTATTGCGAGGCTTTGACGCTCTCTTCGTCGGAGCGGACCTTGAAATAGACCTGTGCGTCCACCTGCGCGTTCAGGCTGTCGCTGGTGATGATTTCCTGCAAACCGGCGTCAATCATATTTTCCGTGATGTTGATGCGCACCAGGCGCTCGATGAAAGGAATCAGAAAGATAATACCGGGGTTGGCAAACCGGTTGTACTTCCCGAAGCGTTCGACTAATCCACGGCTGGTGGGACGGACGGTACGGATGGATTGCCCCAATAACCAGATGACCAGGACAACGGCCACGATGATGATAATAATGACAGCTGCTGACATGATTTCCTCCTTTATACATCCACATTATTATTATGTAAGATGTATATGCCTAACTTCCAATGCTACTCGCCTGAAATTTAATTTTCAAGTAGAGAAAGGAGGATTATGACACTTATTTATTCTTCTTCGTCGTCATCTGGCGGACAAAAAGAATCGCGCGGGAATTGCCAATCCATTATTGCTCCTCTGCAGGTTGGGAATTAACCCAGATTTGTAAAAGCCGCAGTAAACTGCTGTTCGGCCCGGTTTGCGCCGGTTTCGATTTAAAAGCGGTCCAGATGAGACGGAGGCAGATGATTTCGCCCCAGACTTGGCCGTTTAACAGCAAAATACGTTCAAAAATACCCAGAAAATCGGCGTGCGCCGTCGGTATCAGAAAACCGACAACCACCGTTAGCACGGCAATCGCGCCCGTGATGATTGAATAAATCCAGAGACCGCGGTGCCCGCTGGCTTTTAGGCTGGGCGCCAGTAAAAAGCAGGCGATGGGCGACATCACCACGATGGCAATCGCCGAATCGCGATGTATTTTTTCGGACAACGTGATGATAGTGCCGGGACTTTGAACGTGGTTGCCGGCGACTAAAATAAAACAAACCCCGATGAGAAACACCACAATCGCGCCAAAATTCAGTTTTGAATTGATTTTGATTATCAACGCCGCTGCCAGGGCAATAAACGAGACCCCCAAAATATAAAAAGCGGATGTTTGAATCCAGCCGTAATGTCCGAAAACCAGAAAACTGACGGTTATCGCGATGGGATTGACATTGGGGTGTAATAATTGAGCGACGGCATTGGATGCCAGAAAATAAATCGGGCCGATGGCCGCAAATGACGCCGATGTCACCAGGGCGGCTTTACGCGGCGGTACAGTCTTCAAACGGTTAACATGAGAAAATAATTCCAATAGCTTCCTGATGACTGTACTCCTCAAATCAAATTAATGGTTCATGATTTTCGTGTTTATCGCTGTCGTCTCTTGTTATAAGTAGGAATAACCAGATGGAACAGTATCTCATCTTCTTTATCATAGCACTTAATTAGGCAGTTACAATAAAAAATACATTTTACCGGTTAGAATTATTCATTAAAGAAAATTTGCTCGCCTACTGTTGATCTTGAGTCTTAAAGCCAAATACTTGAGGGACGTAGCAACAATGTACGCCCGCCCCGTTTTCCATAACTCCCACTGTCGTTCCCGCAAAAGCGGGAATCCATCTTAGTTCTTTACCGCAGTAAATCCCCAAAAATACTATCTAAGGGGAAACATGGAAGCTATTCTGATTTTCGTTTTTGTTTGGCTTTTGGATTTTGGAACTCGGAATTTAGTACTTTAGGGTGGGCGAAGTCCACCGGTTTTTCCTTACCGGCGACAGCCGGTATCTATTCGTAGGCTCTACAAATCGCCTTTATGTTTTTAAAAACGGCAGGAAATGGATTAACCCCAAACCCGCGTAAATCAGGATGATATATTTCGGAATCTTCCCCAGCCACAAGGCCGGGAAGAATTTAACCACGGGCATTTTCGCCGCCCCGGCAATAATCCCCCCCACTTCGATAGGCAGCACCGGTTGAAAAGACAGAAAGGCAATCGCCCAGAAGCCGTATTTATCAATCCACTTCTTCATCAACTGATAACCCCTGTTTTCATTTTTTATTGCCACCTTTTTCCCCAGCATGCCGGCATAATAACCGCTCATTTCCCCGATGCAGGCGCCCAGACTGCACACCAGCGCAATCAGCACGGGGTTATATTTAGCTGCTGCCGCAATCATCAAAGACACCGCAAAAGGCAGCGGGATGAAAGACAAATTAATCAGCAGAGTAAGCCCGAAAAGTGTTAAATAAGCGATCCAGGCGATAGACGAAAGCGAAACATGGGGACTGACGAATTCTTTAATCAGCCAGTACAACAGCACGCTCAGGGCAAACACCAAAAGGATTGCAGCAACCAGTTTTACCCAGTGAATTTTTTCCGGCGGGGTTTGATTTTTCGGTTGGGGAGTTTCATTCATAATTATCTACTGCCGTGGTGCGCCATAAAGCGTATGATAACAAATCATGCCCTTTACCTGACGTTCCAGTCATTTTAATGCATTTGACCTCACGATTCAATCAAACGCAAGTCT
>CAVYZP010000023.1:0-48889 GCA_963772985.1 uncultured Chloroflexia bacterium | reverse complement strand
CGCCACTAAAACCCCGGAAAGAACTGTCTGAAATTGTTTTTTATGATGATTTCGGCGCCAATCTGCCGAAATAACATGTATCGTTGTCTCGGACATGCATACTTTAACGCCGGCGATTGAATGTTATTTATTCACAGGGTCAGCCGTCAATTGCCGCCTTGGACACTGTCGTTATCGCCTTCCATCTAGGCGGCGTATCATCCAGATTTATTAATATTCCTTATAATTTCCTAAATTATTGCATCTTTTATTGATTTATCTTATTCGAGTTGTTATAATTGTTTTCCTGTCCCATCTTCCACGGTTCTATCACCGCTTCGCCTTCATGTATGTTTTACCCGGGTTCCCGGCAAAATAACCCGTATAACTATTGAGGGGGCAAAGAAATGTTCAGTAAATCTTTCCGTGCTAACGACATTTGGCTCTGGGTTCTCTTTTTCTTCGTGCTCTTGCTCGGCGTTAATTACCTGCTGTTTTTCGCTTATCAGCACACCGTTCCCGGCGAGGATATCTGGGTCCAAATCTCCAATTACTGCGGCACCGATACTTTTAAAGATGTCACCATCAGCCTGCTGATTCCGCTCATTCTGGCTGCGATGGGCGGGATTTTTAAAATCGGGAGCACGGTGGAGGAAAGGATTCGCAGCGCACAGGCGGCACGGTCAAAAGAACGGTTGTCCTGCATTGAACAAACGTCAAATATGTGGAACAAAATTTATAATTTATCCACTGAAGTCCGCTATTTCAAGAAAGGCGCTGACGATGAAACGCGTATCGTTGATATCCTGAAACGGTTGGACAATTTGGGTAACGAAGCTGAATCGGTCGTGAATAACTGGCATTTTGTGTTTAATAAACTGGAATCTGATGTCACCGATTTATTCGTAGACTCATTTAATTTTCTGCTGGACCCCTCAACCACGGTGGCCCACTATATCCGCTTCAGTTCCGACAAAGATGAAGTTATGGAGTTACAGTATTCACTGGGTGTGATTCAGGATGAAGTTAAAGCGATTTCGCATTACGCAATACTCAATGTGATAAGGATGTACGCTGACTTGTCTGATAATGATTTATCGAAAAAGGAAGTGAATGAACACCAAATTGAAATCAGCAAACGTCTCGCAAGCTTGAAAAAGAAAAATGATTCAATCGCGCAGGAAATCCAGCAGTACAATTTAATTTTGCCGGAGCTACAAGGCCGGGAAATAGATATTTTTCGTGCATCCGCGCAAAAGCTGGAGGAATGGATGGTTGTCAATGGAAAAAAATATTTCGAAGAGTTCCCGGGATGGGGAAATTTGAAAGAGGCTTTCAATAAAATTCCGCAGGTCGATATCGTCAATAACTGGGAAGTGCATTTATCAAAGGAAACCGTTAAACATCTTGCCATGTATCTTGGGTTAATTGGCATCGCATATGATATAAAAGATAATATGCCTGAGCCGGATAAGCCAAAACGCGACCAGGGGTTCTTCCATTTTTTCCGGGCATGAATCAGATTCGGGCAGCAAACACAATCACCGCGTAGGCCGCGAAAAATGCCAGGCCCAGCAGCAGCCCGTACCATGGCAGCCGTTTTTTCAGGATGAAAACCAGCAGCAGTAAAGACGCCGCCGTCGTTACAATCACGCTGTACACCGCGTCGATGTTCAGCGCCCAGGCCGTGATGAACAGCCCCAGCGCCGGATAGAAGGTTGCGTATAAAATCTTCTCCCCCACCAGCGAGCCGATGCTCAGCGTGTCCTTTCCCCGGAACCCCCAGATTAACGCCGTAATCGTTTCCGGAATCACCGTCGCTACCGGGATGATAATCATCGCCAGCCCCAGCGGACTCGCGTTGATTCTTTGGGCAATTGTCGCCACCGTCCCTACCAGCGACTTGGAAGCGAAATACAGCAACACTGCCGCTGCCAGCACCTGGACCGCCGCCGCGATTCTCTGCAAAGTCAGCGATTTGTTGATGAACCGCGCGAAGGTCAGCTCGTCCGGTTCTTCCATCAATTCGTCGTTCTTTTTACGGTACATCAGCGTGACGTACAACACAAAGGCCAGCAGGAAAAACACCCCGAAGGCGTATCGCAGCCAGGCCAGATGCACAAACCCCGGTATCAGCGTCAGCGGGAACAGGACAATGATGAAGATGTAAGGCAGGGCCATACCCCGGTCGATGACCATCGTCGCGGTGGGCCTCTTTTTCAGCAGAAATCCGGCCAGCACCACAATTCCCACCAGCCCGTAAGACAGGCTGGAAGCCATGAACGGCTCTCCGTAAATCGTCCCGATGCCGATTTCGGAACCGGTGGTGCCCCGCTGCGGAAAGATGGCAATCAGGATGACAATCAACTCCGGCAAAGACGTGAACAGTGGTGAAAGGATGGCCCCTACGAACGAACTGCCCAGCTTCAGGTGATGCCCCAGCCATTCCAGCGCGTTCACAAACAGCAGCGACGCAATAAAAACTAAGATTATCGAGAAAATCAGCGTAAAAACAGTCATCGGCCCTTCTGCCTAATTCTTTTCCTGCAAATTGATTAATTTTAACATATCGGCAACCCGGTGCGGAATTTTATGACGGTTTTATTTGGGTCGGTACCGATCAGCAGCTAAGGATCATGAAAAAGCAATCGCCATCTTAACCGGTATGCGCACTGGACGGAAATTATTGAACGGCCTCCATCCCGATGACAATCGGGATCCAGCCC
Organism: uncultured Chloroflexia bacterium; assembly: GCA_963772985.1. Lineage (GTDB taxonomy): Bacteria > Chloroflexota > Dehalococcoidia > Dehalococcoidales > Fen-1064 > Fen-1064. The sequence continues at coordinate 46,184 of CAVYZP010000023.1, read as the reverse complement.
CGCCCCCACTGTCGTTCCCGACCTGATCGGGAATCTTGAGCCCGCAGGCGAAATACTTTCGACATTGAGTCGAAACGTACATATAGCCGTCCGCTCAAACTTACAAAGGTCTGCTAATGGGTATATTTGTATTTATTGTTTTGATATTGTTTCGTATTTCGATATTCGGATTTCGTCTTTACTTGATTACAAGGTACTGAGCTTTAGCGAATGTATTGAATCTTGATTATTTGTTTGGATTTTTGTATTTGTGCTAATAATTTGCTGCATCCCGCCTAAACGAAGTGAAGCGGAAGAGCTTGGATTTTTTATGGAGTATCCTTGCTCTTTCCCCTGGTTGCCATCCACGCGATCCCGGCCCCCAGCAATCCTCCCGCCACCATCCCGCCGATGACCCCGAAAAATATCGAGAAAACCTGCCATTTCAGTAAAACACCGGTAATCGCCACGATGATTCCCCCCAGTACCACGCCGATGCTCAACCCCAGGTAAACATATTTATCGTTTTTATCCGTAACCTTGTGCGCCGGGATATTCTTTTTCGTTTCGTCGTCAAATTCCCCTTTAAGTTCCTCTGACACCGATATAACAAATTTATTAGGATTGTTCATCGCCATCTGTACTAACCTCCCGGGAACAAACGCAACGCCGCGCATGTCCATCGCCTATTCCTATTTCGGGATTATAGTCCTTTGTGAATTATCTTACAAGCAGCAACAACACCGCAGGACAATTAAACTATCATTGTTAGCTAAACCACCGGGTTGACAAAATGATGAATAATAGTATAATTGACATGAATATTATCCATAGTCACTATTATTTCAGGAGCGTGCGATGAATTGTCCAAAATGCGGTCAGCAAATTGATGATGCGAATACTAAATTCTGCGCGAAATGCGGTAGTAACCTGCAGGCAACTGCTGAAAATAAACCGTCCGGTCCGTTTTGCCGGAACTGCGGGAAACCTCTGGTGGGGAAGCCTGAAATTTGTATGAATTGCGGGGCTAGACCTGAGGCCGGTCGCTTATTTTGTCCGGTTTGCGGGTCAGCCACAAATCCGCAGGCGGTCATCTGCTTGAAATGCGGCTCCAGCTTGGCTGCCCAAAATGCGGTAATTCCCGGACAAAAATCCAAACTGGCCGCCGGGTTGCTCGGAATATTTTTAGGTTCACTCGGCATCCACCGTTTTTACCTTGGCTATGTCGGCATCGGCATAGTCCAGATAGTCGTCACGATAATCACATTTGGAATTGGCGGCCTTTGGGGTTTTATCGAAGGCATTTTGATTTTGACAGGGACGTTCAATAAAGACGCAAAAGGGGTTCCACTCAAAAGCGAATGATGCGCCATCCATCTAAAACCGTCATTCTTACCAAAAAGAGCCGGTTGAGTTTATTCCAACGGGCTCTTTTCTTTTTTCCCTTTTATCATTCTAATTTTGATATTGTTTCGTATTTCGATACCTTCAGGGATTTCGAATTTATCCCTTGTTATTCTTTCGGGAACAACGGCGCCAGTTTTTTCACTTCCTCCATCGCCGCAGCCTGCTCGGCCGCGCTCATCTTCTTGAATCTTTCCGCCGCGTCAATCACCGCCGGCCACAAACGCAGGTCGCCCGGCATTGCCGCCGCCGTGATGTCCTGGCTCAACGTCCACCACAGGCTCTGATTGATTTCCGCCTGCGTGTCGAACGGCTCGTACCAGGTCTTGTACATGTGCATCTGCCGGTCCCACGGACTCTTCGTCACCGCTTTGATTGCCATCGTGCCGGTATCTTTCTCTTTAGCCAGTTTCAACAGCGCCTTATATTCGTTCGCCTGGCTGGGATGCGCCGCCTCTACCCGGTTCAGCGGGAACATCACCGTATCGAAATCAAAGACCTTTAACGCCTCCGCCAGGAAGCTTGGCTTGTGCCCCGTGATCCCGATGTATTTCACAATCCCCGCCCGCTGCGCCTCCCGCACTGCGGTTAGCGCCCCGTCCTGTCCCAGGATTTTGTGCAGCGTCGCCATGTCGTCCACGCCGTGAAACTGGTAAAGGTCGAAGTAGTCCGTCTGGAGCGTCTGCAGCGATGCTTTTAATTCTTTGGTTGCCGCGGTTTTATCCCGCATCATCGTCTTGCAGCCCAGAAAGACGCTCTCGCGGTGCTTTTTAGATTTCAGCCACGGCCCCATGTGGATTTCCGCCTGCCCGTAACTCGGCGAGACATCGATATGGTTGATGCCGTGCGCCGCCGCCAGTTCCAGCGCCGCGTCCGCTTCACTCTGATTCACCAGCCAGAACGCTGCTCCCCCAAAAATCACAATCGAGCTGAAATGCCCCGTCTTCCCCAGTCTTCTCGTCTCCATGGCCTTGACTCCTTGTATATCCCGCAATAATCCTTCCTGTTCCTCTTATCATATAACCGAAGACGTCGAAGTGTAAATAAGCGTTGTAATTATCCCCATTTCAGTTATTGAGCCTTTTAGCCCGATTAACTGACACTTCCATCCTTTCCGCCGGGTATCCACCGGCAATAAAATAGAGGCTGGACATCGAACGCACCGGCGGTCCGTGTCATATCGGGGAAGGGAAGAAAATCATGAAAAAACTGGTTATTCTGTTCATCGCGTCTGTGCTGTGCGCCGCCGCACTGGCTGGCTGCGCGGCTCCGGCCGCGAACGTCACCTGGAACCCGATGTCCGCCGGTACGAAGGACACGCTTTTCAGCGTTTGGGGCAGTTCCCCCTCCAATATTTGCGCCGTTGGGGATGATAATTCGGGCAGTGTCATCCTGCAGTACGACGGCAAGACCTGGAGTACGATGAACTTCAGCGCGGACTACGGTCTGGCGGGTATCTGGGGCAGTTCGCCTTCAGATGTTTTCGCGGTGGGGGGAGATAATTCCGGTAACAGCACGGTTCTGCATTTCGACGGCAAGAACTGGAGCACGATGACCGTCACCCCGGCGGGCGGCTTTTTAGCGGCGGTCTGGGGGACCTCATCCTCCGACGTTTATGCAGTCGGCAAACAGGGGACCATCATCCATTACAACGGCACGGCATGGAGTAACATGACCGGCGGCACGACCAATACCCTCAATGATATCTGGGGTACATCTTCGTCCGATGTCTTTGCAGTGGGTCATTTACCCGGTACCATCCTGCATTATGACGGCCGGACCTGGAACCCGATGACGAGCGGCACGCAGGATACGATTGAAAGCGTTTGGGGGAGTTCGCCTTCAAATGTTTTCGCGGTGGGCGGAAACAGTTCCAGAGCCAGCATCATCCTGCATTACAACGGCAAAACCTGGAGCACCATGACCGGCAGTGTCCCGGCCAACCTGTTCCTGAAGGTCTGGGGGACATCAGCCGCTAATGTTTTCGCGGTGGACAGCCAGGGCAACATCGTCCATTACGACGGTAAGGTCTGGAGCAAGATGAACGGCAGTGCCGCCGGTGAACTTGACGGTATCTGGGGCAGTTCCGCAAACGATGTTTTCCTGGTGGGCGCTAACGGCACTATCTTAAACTATGCCGGAAATTAATCACCGCGCTCCGGGATGTCAGCATGTTTTCACCGGCAGCGATTTTTCAATTTTCCAGATTAATTCATTCACAAATTTTTCCCGGTCAGCGAGAAACATTTTGTATTCATGGTTCTTGCTGTGGTGCATCTCTACCCGCGTGTCTTCCGCCTCTTTCAGGAGCAGCACATAAAGAATTTCCAGTTCATTTTCTGTTAAGTTCATCATTGCCGTTTCCCTCCTCTTCAAGCGTCTAAGCGGTCTCGAGTCACATTTTCGCTGCCGCCGTTATTTCGCTGAATCGTGCCTGAAAAGCTGTGATGATTAATTCCTCTGTTTTTTCCAGTCCCACCGCGCCGGTATCCAGACAGAGATGATATTGCCGTGCGTCCAGCCAATCATGTCCGGTCAGCGTCCGCAAATATCCGGCCCGTTCCCGGTCAATGGAATTTATCAGCTTTAAAGCTTCCCCGGGCGGTACATGGTACAACTCCTGAACCCGCTGCTGCCGGAATCCCATGTTTGCGTGTAAAAATACGTGCAGACATCCGGGATGGTTGCGCAGCACATAATAACCGCCGCGTCCCACGATTACCGCGCTGCGCTCCCCGGCAATCCTGGTAATAATTTCCGATTCTGTGCTATAAAGCGCTTTGTCGGTAAACGTATCGATTGGCGGCGGCGCGTACACCGCGTCCGAAGTATGCCCCATGGTTTGTAACAGCAACTGCCAGCGGGAAGTGACCTTCTCGTCGCGGAACACCATATCCTGTTCCGGTACCTTCATTTCCTGGGCTGCCTGGCAGACAATTTGATGGTCAACATAAAGCATATTCAGACGGGCGGCCAGACGTTGTCCCAGGTAAGCCCCGCCGCTCCCCAACTGGCGGCTGATGGTGATGACATACGGCAATGCACTGTTCATTTCGACCTCCGTGTCATACTTTAATGTACCTTTAAAGCTGCTTCTTTTTCTGTTGCGCGGCTGGCTAGTCCGCAGGCGCCGGGTTTCACAATACCTTGTCACAGACGATTTGTTGACTGCGCTGGAAATTCAGATACGAGAAAAATCTTTCCAGCTTGCTGTCACGCTCACTCAGAATTATTCGCACGGTTTTGATGCCTTTGCCTCTGGAAATTCCGAATAATACGTTTACCAGCTGTGTCCCCAGGCCGTGTTCCTGGTAAAGCGGATGTACCCCCAGGCCTTGAATCAAACAGGCTTCCACCACCGGCTCGCCGATACAGGTATGCCGCGCTAAAATAAAGCCCGCGACCTGGTCGTTGACCTCGGCGACATAACTTAAATCCAGCGCTCCGCCGAAGTCTTCCGTCATAAGGTTCATCAGATTGAGGCTTCTTTCTTCCCCGAGCAGCGCGCGGTCAATGTCGAAAATAGCCCCGATGTCCTTAGATTCCATCGCTCTGATTGTTACTTTGCCCTGTCTGGTCAGGTGAGTTGTCATTTTAGTGCCTCCTTTACCTTTAAAAAACAAAAAACCGGCCTTTCGGTCGGTTTCACTATTGACTCCCTGCCATCCCGGTGCCCAAATGAAGACGCCATATCACCGCCACCATTTGCTCACGGATTTATCTCAGGATTTGTATTATAGGTCTTATACCATGCCGTGTCAATAGCGGTTTTACTTATTGTTTGGCTTTGGGTTGTGGTTTGGAATTTGGAGTTTGTGCTGATAATTTGCTGCATTCTGCCTGAATGCAGTCAAGCGGGAGAACTTGGATTTTCGTTGTTTACCGTAGGGTGGTCGCAAGCTCATGCTTCGTAAACTTTTTCCAATAGCAACTATAGTTGTACAGGCGTCCCTGCCTGTACGCAACTGAAATACATCTATATTGTCATCTAGTGCAAAGCGAAGAATCCAGTCATTTACCACTGGCTCCATCCCGATGAAAGCTTGAACCATACTTGATAGGGAATAGGAATCCAGCCACGCCCCGCTGTCATTCTGAGGTTATGAAATACCCGAAGAATCTAGTAGCCTTCACTCCGATGACAATCAGCCTCTATCCCGGCTCATCGTCATTGCGAACACCGCGCGGCATCTTGGGTTATCCCCATTGCGAGGAATCCGCTTCAGGCGGATGACGTAACAACCTCACACGCCAACATGTCGTCGAGAAAACATGATAAATCCTTCCATTGTCATTGCGAGATTACGAAGTACTCGAAGCAATCCGACACCGCAATGTCGTACTGAGTCCGCATTAGGCGGACAAATGTATCAGGGCGGGGTATCTTCCCTCTTCATACCGGCGAGCGCTGGTATCGCCCACTGTCTTTCCCGACCTGATCGAGAATCTTGAGCCCGAAGGCGAAATACAATTCATAGAAAGAACCTGCTCGCCCTTTCTTCTTTCATTATTCTTTATTTCTTCTATATTTGGACTTTGGTTTCTGGAATTTTGGTATTATTTGGAATTTGGAATCTGGAACTTGAATTTTTCCTCCACTCTACTTGCTCTCCCCTTCTCCCCTGTACTACTATAGTGATACCGGTATCGCAAGCAGATTCAGGAGACGCATGATGGATTTTACGCTCACCGAAAAACAAAAAATGCTCCAGTCCATGGTCCGGGATTTCACCCGCAAAGACGTCGAACCCCGCTGGCAGGAAATGGAAAAATCCCGCCGCATCCCTGACGACCTGGTGCAGCAGCTGGCCTCGCTGGGGCTCTTCGGCATGACCGTGCCCCCGGAATACAACGGCAGCGGCGCCGGCGGTTTCGCCCACCTTTTAGCAATTGAGCAATTGGCCTATTCCGGCACCCCGGGCTGGTGGCCCGTCGCTTTTAATAACAGCCTCCCCGAAATTATCTGCAAATTCGGTACCACGGAACAGAAAAAACGCTTTGTCCGACCCATGTTCGACGGCACCAAATGTTTCAGCGTCCAGTTCACCGAACCGGATACCGGCTCCGACGCCCGCGCCCTTAAAACCACTGCCCGCCCCGATGGCGATTATTACATCATCAACGGACAGAAGCGCTTTAGCACCTTCGGCGCCCGCGACGGTACGGCCATTGTCTGGACGAAGGATGAAACCGGCGGCTGCACCGCTTTCCTGGTGGATAAAAATTGCCCCGGCTACACCGCTCCCAAAATCTGGGAGCTGATGGGCACCGGCGGCATCGAACCGGCGGATGTCTTTTATACCGACGTCCGCGTGCATAAAGACCAGATTTTCCATCAAAAAGGCAAAGGGTTTGAGGCCCTGCTTTACTGGATTGCCATCGAAAAAGTGGAAGGCTGCATCGTGGCTGTGGCTTTGGCCCAGGCCGCTCTCGACGAAGCCGTCAAATACACCAAAAGCCGCCTCGCCAACGGCAAACCGATATCGGATATGCAGGGCATCCGCTTCGAACTGGCAGACTTACACGCGAAAATAGAGGCCTGCCGCTGGCTGACCTACCGCACCGCCATGCTCCACGAAACCGAAGACCCGAGTTTCCAGGCCGAGGCGGCCGCCTGTAAGCTGTTCGTCCAGCCGGTCGTCACCGATGTAATTGCTGCCGCCCTCAGGCTGCACGGCGCATACGGCTACACCACCGATTTCAAAATCGAGCGGCTCTACCGCGCCCAACCCGGCAATGTCGTGATTTCTGTCAGTCTGGAGATTAATAAAGCAATCGTCGGCGCATCTCTGGTAAAATAAGGTAGACCCATTAAATGGTACAAATCAGAATTTATACTTTATGTAAAGTTAACTGATATTTTTTCACCATGCCGCAAACCGTCCGCTATGCTGAAAACGATACTATTGTAAAATTTACAATAGTATCGACTCCATAATAGCCGGTTTACGGCCCGATTTTATAACATAAATTGGAGACTAAAACATGACTGAAGGTATCCCTGAAAAAGCCGATTTTGAAAAAGCCCTGGACGCATGGTTCCGTGAAGCGGAGCATGAGGAAAATCCTTTTGTGGATATCCGCGCCGACGAGCTGCACGCCCGCATCGGCGATTATCCCGGCCCGTTCCACCGCATGGCCACTTGCTGCGAGGTGATGTACGAGCATTACCGCCCTTCCACCGACAAAATCCTGCAGTTCCCCCCGAAAGGCAAAGGCGCCAGTATGGAAATCAGATATGCGCTGCCGCGTGTGCCGGTAAAATCAGAACCATCAGCTCAGCCGCGGGCGGAAACATTCATCGTCAAGTGTGAATACTGCCACGGCACCGGCCGCGACGTCCGCAACCTGCATGCCCAGGAACAGCCGTGTCCGGCGCCGGGGTGCGGCAAAGAAAAGAACGGCCTTCACGTTCTGCCCGGCAAAGCAGAAGATTATCAGGACTGTAAGACCTGTAAAGGCAGCGGCGCTAAATCCGTCAAAGCTAAAAAGAGCCAGCCGGGCGCCAATCTCTACCAGCCCTGCCCCGACTGCGAAGGCACCGGCATTAAACTCAAGGCTGACTAAAACCAAAGCTGTCCTTTGTTTCTGCATACGGACGATATCAAAAAGTACGTGTAAATAAGAGTATTTTTTGTAGGGTCGGGTTTCGAACCCGACCGCCCTGATTCTTGGTCTCAGGTTCTTGTCAGGTAAACACGAAATGGGTCGTTGTGCCTTGTTTTGCTCAGTTTCTGATATAACCATTTAGCTTTATCTAAATATTAAACCGCTTCCCTAAAAAGAGACTGCGCTCCTGGACTAATTATCACAAATTATGTATTGACATGAGTCTGATCCGCAGTAGAATAAAATTATAGTATCATAACTTCTACATTGCTACGGGAAAACCCGGCGCTGAAAACTACACGATATACGGAAAGAAAATGACTACAGAAACAAACGAACAGGCCTCTAATTTTAACGACGACTTTTATACCCCGGAATGGTGGGACAACTGGTCCCGCAAAAACCTCAAAAGAAAACTGAAAAATTTCCCCAAGAATTACAGTCAATACCGGGAAGAATAACCTGCCCGCTCAGTTAACAATTCCTTCAGCTCACAGGCAGATTTTTCCGGCACTATTTTAATATGGTTTCCGTTAGCTGAACTGCGTGTGTTGTTCAACCTATGCCTGATAACTTTATTTCAGCATAATCCTGGCGTCAACGACCCAGCAGCCTTCCCCTTGCGGCATCACTTTGACCGGGTTGAAATCCAGTTCGCTGACCTGGTGAATATCTTCCACCAGCGCCGAAAGCCGCAGCAGCAGATCTTCCACCGCGTGCGTATCAGAAACCGGCGTATCGCGGTAGCCCTGCAGCATCTTCGCCATTTTGATGGATTTGACCATTTCTGAGGCGTCCAGGTCAGTCAGCGGCGGTAACCGGATGGCGACATCTTTCATCAGCTCGGCGTAAATCCCGCCGGCGCCGAACATCATCAACGGGCCGAAGGATGGGTCCTGCGTCACACCGACAATTGTTTCGATGCCGCCGGCAACCATGCGCTGCACCATCACGCCCTGCATCTCGTTTTGCCGCCCCAGCTTGGTGAGGTTGGCCTTGATTTTATCGAAAGCTTTGATTACTTCATTTTTGGATTTCACGCCGACCACCACTCCGCCGACATCGGTCTTGTGGGTAATCGTGTCCGAGACCAGCTTCACGACTACCGGAAAGCCCATTTTCACCGCCGCCGCGGCGGCTGCATCCGGTGTCTTCGCGATTGCCATCGGTGCCAGACGGATGCCATAACAATCGAGTAAATCGTAGGTCTCTTCGGCTCCCAGCCAGAAGGGCCGCTGGCTATTCTCTTTCATGGCTTTATCAATTATCTTACGCGCCCTGCCGCGTGCGAGGTTGGGGAATTTCGGGACTTCTCCCACAGGCTTCTTACAATTTTCGGCGTATTCTACCGCCCGCGCCAGCGAAGACACGGCTTCCTCCGGGAAGGGGTAGCAGGGTACGAAATGCCCGTTCGAACCTAACTTCGCCGTCGAACCTCTTTCCCCCAGGAAACAGGCCACCAGCGGTTTCTGGTGCTTCCAGAAAATCGGCGCCACGCTGCGGATGGCTTCTTCCGAAGCGGCTTTGTTCGAGACTATCGGCGGGATGAAAATGGCCATCACCGAATCGATGTCCGGCTCTTCGGCCAATACCTGTAAAATATCGCGGAATTCTTCGGCAGTCGCTCCAGCCGTCGTATCCAGCGGGTTATTGATTACGATATCGCGTTTAATCACGGATTTCAGTTTCGTTATTGTTTCCGGCGAGAATGTTGGCAGTATCAGGTTGTTCCGCGCCGAGGCGTCGGCGGCAATGATGCCGGGCCCGCCGCCGTTGGTGAGGATTGCCAGTTTCCGGCCTTTGGGTAAAGGCTGATTGGAAAGCACGCTGGCGATATCGAACAGTTCTTCCATAGTATTCGCCCGGATGACGCCGGCATACTTGAAAAGCACGTCCGTGCTGATATCGGAAGTGGCCATCGAACCGGTGTGCGAGGCCGCCGCTTTGGAACCGGCAGCGGTGCTGCCGCCTTTAACCACCACAATCGGTTTTTTGGCCGAAACGCGCCGCGCAATCTGGGCGAATTTCCGCGGGTTGCCGAACGATTCCAGATACAGCAAAATGATTTTGGTGGCTTTATCTTCTTCCCAGTATTCCAGCATGTCGTTAGGGGAAATATCCACCCGGTTGCCCACGCTGACAAAAGTGGAAACCCCCAGGTTCAGGTTATTCGCATATTCCAGAATCGTCAGCCCCATCGCCCCGCTTTGCGAGAGAAAAGCCACATTACCGGCCGGCGGGAAAACCGGGGAAAACGTCGAGTTTAAACTGATTTGCGGGTCGGTGTTCAAAATGCCCATGCAGTTCGGGCCGGCGACCCGCATGCCGTGCCCCAGGGCGATGTTCCGCAGTTCCTTTTCGCGGGCCGCGCCTTCCGGGCCGGTTTCCCTGAACCCGTCGGAAATGACAATCAGCGTGTGTACGCCCTTCTGCCCGCATTCGTCGGCCACCCGGGCCACCAGCTTGGCCGGGACCGCGATGACGGCCATATCCACTTCGTCGGGCACATCCAGTATTGAGGGGTAGGTCTTGACCGACATGACGGAGCTGACGTTGGGATTGACCGGATAAGCCGTGCCCGTATATCCGCCCTGCAGCATGCAGTGCAGCATCAGGTAGCCGATGGTGCCGGGATACCGGGACGCACCGATTAATGCCACCGATTTCGGGGATAGCAGGTGCCTGATTGAGGCAATGGTCGAAACCCGGTCCCGTTCTTCTTCACGGCGCATCACGTTTCGTGTCGGCGCGATGGGGAAAGCGACATGCAGCGCGTTGCCTTCGAGCTGCCGGGCGACATGATAGCCGTAACCCTTGAGCAGGGCTAATATATCGTCGTTTTTCGAGGAAACATCCGCTTCAAAAGTTGAAATATCGTTGTCGTGGGCGGCGTTGACCAGGTTTTCAATTAACCGGGTGCCGATACCTTTGCGGCGGTAAGCGTCGTCAATGACAATCGCCACTTCCGCCGAATTTTTCCTGGGCAGCCGGTAATAACGCCCGACAGCCACAATCTGCTTCGTCTTTTGTTTTAAAACCTCCCCTACCAGGATGAAGCTGTTTTTGTAATCAATGGTGCAGAACCGCTGCGCATCTTCCGGCGTCATCTGCGTGGGGATATGATGCAGCCAGACATACTGGGAATCCGGCCCCAGCCGCGATAAAAAGGCAAGGAACAACTCGACGTCGTCCGGTTTGATCGGCCGGAAAATCATCGCCGAGCCGTCGTTGAGCACGGCTTCGGTCTCATATTGTGCCGGATATGTCGCCTGGTTGTTATCTTTGATTTCAGCTTCCATTATAATTCTCCAGTAAGAAAGTGACTAACCTATAATTGCAGTGCGAAATTGTGCTTGCTTCTGTAACAGACATTGCGATTAAAAGCTATGCGAGGAGCAATATTTCCCGGGAAAAATATACAGCATTACCAGTATTATACCGTAGATGAAATGAATACAAAATCACGCCGGTATTATGAGCGCATCAAGTTTTCAGCCTGTCAGTATCTGCCTTCACTCAGCATGCGTTATTAGTATCTAAATTGAATCCCAATGGGCCCTGGACCGCGCCCAGAGTTGCGCATAGCGTTCGCGGTCGGACATCAGGCGCCAGCGGATTTGTGCCGTTATTTTAGTGATGGATTTACTCATTAAAGTATCTCCTTAATTTTATTGTCTACCCTATATGAAGGGTTGGCAAGGGGGCAAATAAAAAATATTTCCACTAAAAATAGGTCCGATTTTTCGGATTATTATTGAAGTATTTTGCATCGATAATAAGGCCGATTTTGCAGCCCATCCTTATCTATAAATTTTGAGAACATGGTTTGAAAGTCCGGACGGTCTTGCATATTTTTAAAACACCATGTTATACTACAAATATCATCATAGTATCTTTTAGATAGTATCTTTAAGAAAGAGGAACATATGGCACAAATATACGCTCAATACTGCCCGGTAGCGCACGCTTTAGAGCTTGTCGGTGACCGGTGGTCTTTACTCATTATCCGGGACCTTTTGCAGAAACCGCAGCGGTTCACCGACTTGATGCACTACTCCGGTAATATCACCCCGAAGTGGCTGACAGCCAGGCTCCGCCAATTAGGGCAGGCCGGGATTATCGAACGGGAAAAATACGAAAACCGGCGGGAAGTCTGGTACAAATTAACACCGGCGGGGCAGGACCTTAATCCGGTAGTGGAGGCATTAACGGACTGGGGTTTGCGATATGCGATGTGCCCGCCGCGCCCTGGAGAAGTAGTCCTTCCCGACAGGGTAATGACTACGCTGGCGGCCTCGCTAAACAAGCGCGGTTGGAAGATACTAAAACCGGCAACCTGGGTATTCGATTTTCTACCGGGCGGTCCCTACACCGTATCTTTTAACGGTGAAGGCTGGTCCGCTAAAGAGGGCAGCAGGAAAAACCCCGATGTGGTACTGGCAACCTCGCCGGAAGCGTGGGCGACATTCCTCGCACTGAAACGGGAAAAGCGCCGAGAGTACGCACGCACCATGCAGGTAACCGGTTCCCCTGAAAGTGTCGGAGAGTTCTGGAATACCTTTGGCTTGGCAGGCGGGAAAGCTTAACAAATTCAGGCAAAGGGATCACTCTTGTAGCTGTCCGGAATGGCCGGGAAAAAATTAAAAAACATAATAGCCTGGAGGTACCATGGAGCATTTGGAAGAAAAAATCAAAAACGCCGCGCTGGCCGCAGGGTACGAGGCGTGCGGCATTATCAAGATTTCCGCGATGTCCGGATTCGAAAGGAAACTAACCGAGCGGATGGCACTAATTCCCGCCGCAAATTTTTTCTATCAGAATTATCGCGGATTTGCCCATCTCGAAGAATCATATCCTTGGGCGAAAGCCATCGTCGTCTGTGTGAGAAATGATGGTAAATACATCGTCCCCGACGGACTGGAAGGAGTAATCGGCAAGAGCTATCTTTTTGACTCCAGAACGAATCCCATGGCGCCGGGCTACCTGAACAGTGTTAGATTTGAAACATGCCTGAAAGATTTCGGACTTGACGCTGTCACCGAGCGGAAATTCGGGATTACCGCGCTGCGCTGGGCAGCGTCGGAGGCCGGTCTCGGCCTGGTGCGTAAGAACAATTTCTTTTACACGGATTCCGGTTCCCGGGTATCTTTGGAAGCCTGGCTGATTGATTATGAACTGGAAGCGATTGTAAAGCCCACGGTCAAGCCGTGCCCCGAAGGCTGCAGTTTGTGCATGAAACACTGCCTCACATCCTCGCTGTCTCAAGCCTACACGATGAATCCGTTGAGTTGTGTTTCCTTTCAAACCACGTTTGGGGATTTAAGCGCAACACGAGAAAGGCTCGGGACTCAGATTGGCAACTGGGTCTATGGCTGTGATGTCTGCCAGGATGTCTGCCCATTCAATAAACACGTTCGAACCGCAACTGAAGAATTCCCGGGATTGGCTGAATTGAGCCAACAGATATCACTGGAAAAACTGGTTGCGGCAGACTATAGTTTCCTGGAAAAGACACTTCAACCCAAATTCTGGTATATCCGGCAAAATGATGTCTGGAAATGGAAGGTAAACGCAATCAATGCGATGGTCAACAACTACAGCGATAAATATCGGGAATGCATTCTCAATGCCCGAAATGATGCCCAACCCAAAGTGTGGGAAATGGCACAATGGGCAGCGGGGAAACTGGGGCTATCATAAACGTTGAAATCATCAGTTCTTAAGTTGTATATAATAAACATATCAATCTGACTCTGGAGGGACAACGCCCCAATTCACCTGGCTCTGAAAAAACATCGGGGAGCTAAATGCTGAGCCAATTGCTTTACTGCTGCAGCATATTAATCGCGTCCAGCAACTGTGCATCTCCACTGGCCTGCAATTGTGCCGCCGTCATCCCGTTAATCGCATCGGGGATAAGCGGATCGACATTGGTCGCCAGTGCGACGGTGTCATCGGGGGTCAGCCCGGTATGCCAGATGCTCTTGCCGGAAGGAGTCAACCATTCTACAACAGCTAATTGTATTTGCGAACCGTCTGCCAGCGGGAATCCAACCAAAGCAGTGCCCGTGCCAAAAGTAGTCTGGCCGATAAGCTTGGCCCTGCCCCTGTCCTGCAGCGCGCCGGAAACAATTTCCGCCGCGGAAGCCGTGCCGCCGTTTACCAGCACTACCATCGGCAGGTTGGTTTTAGTTACATTGCTTAAAACTACGTCCTGTTTGATGTTACCGTTGATGTCTTTTTCCTCCAGGACACTGCCGCCTGTCAGGAAACGGCTGGCCACCCCGATTGCTTCGCTTAAAAGCCCGCCGGGATTATTCCTGAGGTCAAGGACAATCGCCGTGGCGCCCTGTGCTTTGATTGCTGCTAATGCCGTATCCAACGCCTTTGACGTGCCATCAGAAAAAGAAGATATCCGTAAATCCGCGATGGTGGTTCCCGGCAGCATTTGCCAACTGACCGGGTTGACGGTGATTTGTGCACGTACTATTGTCACATCACTGATTGTGCCGGCAGTGTTTTGAATCGTTAAGGTTACTGATGTCCCTGCAGGGCCTTTGACAAGATTTGAAGCATCCTGGGCGTTGGTCACAGCTGTTCCATTAACTTTGAGAATGATATCCCCGGGTTGGAGTCCGGCTTTCTGTGCCGGGGAATCGTCAAATGGCGCAGTAATAACTACAGTTCCATTTTTCGTCTGTATTTCAGCCCCAATCCCTTCATATTTCCCGGCAATCGCCTGATTTTCCTGCTGTACGTCGGCAGGAGTTAAAAAAACGGTGTGGTCGGTATCGCCCAACGAATTTACCATGCCTGAAATTGCCGCATAGGTCAGATTTTGGGTGTTAACAGCCGACTGGTCAACATAATTCTTTTGGATAGTTGTTAGAGCCTGGTTGAAAAGCTCGACCTCCGATTTATCGACCTGGCTGACGGTAACGGTATCTTTGTTCCTGTTTTGGTAGGTCTGATAATACAACCCACCCCCGAATCCAGCCACTAAAATACAAACGGCAATAAACACTGTACCGGTGATCCGCATCCATTTCATGTTTGGTTTTTTCGGATTTTGCGTATTATCCATATTTTCCATCGAAAACCCCCTCGAGAAACCTCGTATTTAATTATGGTTGCTGATGAACGCTTATCTTCATCATAGCGCGACCAGGCATATTCCTGCTATGGCAACCCCGACCCCGGCCAGGGCCACCGGCGATAACCGCTCTTTTAGAATCAGCACCGACATCGGCAGCAGGAACACCGGGGCCGACGCGGTAAGTAAAGTCGTCTTGCCAGCACCGATGAGATGTATCGCCGTGACATAGCCGATTGCCCCGATGCCGTAGGTCAATAGCCCCGCGCCAGCCGCTATGGTCAAATTACGGGTGCCGTAACTCCTTAATTTAGGCCGCTCCTCCGGTTTCCGCCCGAAGGCCACTACCGTCAGCACCATCGCCGCCATTGTAACGCGAATCGCCGCCGCTAAAAAGGTATCCACCTTTTCCAGCCCGATTTTAAGGGTAATCGAACCGGCTGCCCACAGGATTGCCGCAGCCAGCGTCATCACGACGCCTTTGACCGTGTTTTTCGAGGCCGCGGCTTTTTTATTATTCCGGACGATCATGAAAATACCGGCGATGACCAGCGCCGCCCCTAGGATGTTCAACCAGGTGAAAGATTCGCTTAAAAAAAGAAAGACCGCAATCAGCGTCAACACCGGAAACGCCGATTGTGAAATCGGATAAGCGATGGAGACATCCAGATAAGACAGGCTGCGGATATAAATCGTATCGCCGATGGCGTTGGATAAAATTCCGGACGCCACCACCAGCAGTACCGGCAGTAAAGGCGTGTGTACGATATCGCCGGCCCGCCCCGAAACCAGCACCAGCAAAATCAGCGCCGCCATCCCCACCCACAACCGCAGCGTGTTGACGGCGATGGCGTCAATTCTGGTGGAGAGGTATTTTAAAAGGATGCTGCTGCCGGCCCACGCCAGCGAAGCTCCTAAGGCAATAAATACTCCGAGCATAAATCCAATAATAACATATCGCGTTGAAATCCAGCTTCATTCCGGTTTGTCTACCGATATGAATCGCGAATAATCAAACTCAAGGTCGGTCGAAATATCGTGGATTGTCGGGTCAAGGTGAGGGAAAAATCTTTATTATTCGTAATGATACAGGCTTTTTCATTCCTGCCGTTTCTGATATGGCCGGAAACTGAATAAATTCCGGGCATGTAAGGCCAGATATGATTGTAAATAGTCAAATTCAATCCTGGTATCGAAATACGGGTTTTTCGCCCCGCCGATATAGGCTAATAACAGCACCTGCTCGGCCACACCCACCGGGCACCCGTTCAGCCGCAGGTATTTTTTACTTCGGGTCTGCAATAATTTCCCGCTCACCATCAACATTTTTCCGAAGATATCCGCGTCGGCTGCGTAATGGGGGTCCAGCCGGGCGCGTTTTGGCGGCAGCCGTTTGATGTCAACGGCTTCTCCCCCGATTATCCCTTGCCATTCCGCACAGTCACCGATAAAAACGACCTTCTCGCCGGGTTTGGCATCAATCGGGCCCTGATAAGCTCCCAGCACCAGATGCAGCGGCGGCATTTTAGCATCGGTGATTTGATCGAACCGCCGCAAGATTTCAATCGCTTCCTCCAGCGCGCCGGGACACCCGCCCCAGCAATAATCGCACGCTTCGTCTTTCGTCGGCACACCGGCATAGGCTTTGATTTTCGTATCCCGGAAATAATCCTCCACCCGTATCAGGCCGGACTTGAAATTACGCCCCCGTGCCGCCGCTTGGGCCAGCGTTACATCGCCGCTGATATCTATTTGGGGAAGTTCGACCGGACCGAACCCGCGTTCATAAGCCAACCGGATGTGTTCCACCGAAAGCGGGTCAATGCCGATGATTTGGCAGCAGACGGCGTCAAAAGCCACCCGGTTGTTCCCCATGATAATCAGCTTCAGGTCGTAAGGCTGGGGCGTCAGCATCCGGCTCTGTCCGGCGGTGATGGCGTCAATGGCGATAAATTGCGGCTGAATGACGTATTGCAGGTCAGCCACTTTCCGGTTGAGGTGATGGTGATGGTCAATCATACGGTGCCGGTCGTCCTGCAGGCCAATATAGTTTTTCATCGAAAACGTGACGGTGGTCCATGGATGAGCTTTAAATTTGGGGCAGTCCACAAAAAAGTCGGTTTTCGTCAGGACATCCGGAATGAAAATGTAATCGCGCAGGCGGCCTGCGTGTTGCAGTGCAAACTCCACCTGCTGTTCTTCGTCGAAATAATAATGTTTGACGCCCAGCCGCTTGACCAGTTTGTCGTAACCGGCGCCCTTAAAAATCAGGCGGGTGGGCATTGTAATGCCGCTGCGTTCCCCAACGGCTAATTCGGTCATTGCCCCCTTATTTTCGTCGCGCAAGGCAAGTAAAACGCCCTCGGTGAACTCGGCACGCGTGTAGGCATGTTCGAAGAGCTCCCCACTGGAAACAAGGTTTGGTTTCAGTAACGTCCGTCCGCGCGGTTGAAGTTGCATTTGCTGCAAACCGTCGCGAATTATCGCCCTGATTACCGGCACGTCATAGCTATCGCAATTGCGGATAATTACCTGAGGGCGAGCGTCAGTCATCATCTTGTACCTTATTGCCGCTGAAATAAATCATTTAAAATATGCCTTAATCATATGGATTAATTAAATCAGTGTCAATAGAAAGAACGCTTTCGCGCCCTGAATTGATAAGGTGATAAGAACGCATTTTTTTAATTTTTACCACTCTCATTTTTAATAATAGAATAAATGGTAATGAATATTCCATTGATAATTGACAAGGTTAATTTTCTGATGTTATATTGTTCAAAACTTAGCAGTTCGTTTCATCTGATCCCGGACAAATTTAGGAACTAAAAAGGAGCAAAGAAGGTTTCATGAAAAGAGCAATACTCTTAGTATCACTATCGCTCGTCGTAGTCGCGTCGCTGTTATTCGCGTCTTGCGGTTCGACATCTACAACGACCACTACATCAGCGGTACCCACAACAACAGCGTCAACCACCACGTCAGCCGCAATGACTACCACGACAAATGTATTATCAACGACATCAACCGCCGTGACTTCTAACGCCACAACATCGGTAACAACAACATCAACCGGCAATTGGTGGGACACCCTGGGAACACCCCAATACGGCAGTGTCCTGATTGACCATTTGACCTCGGACATCACAGTCTGGGACGATTATGAGAGCACCAACGGCCAGGCCGGATTTGCGCCCTACCTCGAGTCACTATTTGAAAATGACTACACTGTTAACCCGTCTACATGGGACTTCTCCACCGGTTGGATACCGGAACAGTATGCCGCCGGCGAATTGGTCAAGAGTTATTCCATGCCGAATCCTTACACGGTAATTTGCTCAATCCGCCAGAATGTCTACTGGCAGAACATCGCACCGGTCAGCGGCCGCCAATTAGTGGCTAACGACCTCGTTTATCACTTCGACCGGATGTTGGGATTGGGTGACGGATTCACGACGGTAGATCCATACTATGTCGGTAATGCAAGCTGGGCATTGCTAACATCGGTGGCCGCTACTGACAAGTTTACTGTTACCTTTGGTTGGAAACAAGGCACTAATCCTGTCCAAATTTTGACGCTGCTGCAGCAGCAAGGGGCTGACACCGAGATTATGGCCCCTGAGGCAATTCAAGCTTATACAACCGCGAATTCGGCTTTTATTACGAGCTGGAATCAGGCTATCGGAACCGGACCATTTATTCTGACTGACTTTGTTGATTCCAGTTCCGCAACCTATGTCAGAAATCCCAGTTACTGGCAAACAGACCTGCGGTGGCCGCAGAATAAACTTCCCTATCTGGATGGAGAGAAACTCCTCATAATACCTTCCAATGCCACCGCTGAGGCTGCCATGCGTGTCGGTAAGATTGATTCTTTCGCCTCGATGCCGGTTACCGATGCCTTGGCTATGTTGAAAACAAATCCTGCCATGAACGCGAAACAATCTCCACAAGGAAACGAGGCGGACTTATCGCCGAATAATGCTGTTGCACCGTTTAATAATCCCAGTGTCCGGCAAGCAATCCAGCACGCAATCAATATACCGTTGATTGCTTCTTCCTTCTTCCAGGGTTACGCCACACCGTGGCCTTCCTCATTAACTCAAAATCAAATGGGGTTGGGAGGCTGGGGATGCGCGTATCCGCAATGGCCAGCATCGGTCCAAGCCCAGTATACTTACGACCCAACGTTGGCCAAACAGATGTTAACCGCAGCCGGGATAACGACTCCGATTACTTACCCGCTGATATTATGCACTGATGCGAATTCAGATTTATATCAAATTGTTGAGTCTGAACTTGCGGCTATCGGTGTTAATCTCAGTGTCACGCTGGTGGCTCCGGCACCATGGCAGAGCCAAATTATTACAGCCCGTAATTATACTGCGTTTGCGGCGCGCAACCAAGGTTTTATGGGTGTTAACTACGACATCTTCCACCAGCTTGTGAAATTGACGGGTGGCTACGGGGTAAACTATCTTAATGTTAACGACCCCACCATTAACAATTACTATCAACAGGCAATAGCCGCCCAATCCGTGACTGCCACAGCGCAGATACTGCATGACGATAACGTCTACATTGCATCACAGAACATCGATATTTCGGTGGCGCAACCGTCTACTTTCAATATGGTCCAGCCGTGGGTTCAGGGTAATCCCGGTTCCGCAACACTGGGTGATGCTGTTTTAGGCGCAGGCTTTGGCGGCGGCGTTCCTTATGCAGTCTGGATTAACCCTGCATTAAGGTCACCGTAAACACGAAACCAGAAAATAAACTCCGATAATTATCGGCAGAACAAAATGTTATTAAAGGGCGGGCTGGTTTTCACCAGCCCGCCCGGATACATTAAAAAAACAAAAACTCCAAACCATGATATATTGAGCTCAGGAAAAGAATAGTGGTCCCAAAGGGGGACAATTTATAATGAACAGAAAACTGATACGATTTATTAGCTGTGCCCTTATCATCGGGCTAACGGCCGCCTTACTCCTGTTTACGGCGGCTTGTTCATCAAAATCAACGTCTACAGGGACGAATAGTGCAACTACACATAATTCTAATGCGTCATTAATTTCGATTGCGGTAACACCGAATCCGGTAGCCAGTATCAACGTGAGCCACCAGCAGCAGTTCACGGCAACGGGGACCTATTCGGATGGCTCAACTGCAGATATTTCTAACAAAGCAATATGGAATTGTTCCGATGCAAGCATCGCGATGTTCATGAGTTCGTCAGTACCGGTGGTGACCGGTTTGGCGGTTGGCACAACAGATGTAACTGCAACTCTTTCCGGTATCACCAGTTCCCCCGTCAGTTTAACCGTAATTCCCTATCTTCCCACCACCGCGGTCAACCCCTAAAAAACATTTTAGTTCAGATATACAAGCCGGATAAGTTTGAAGTGGAAAGCTTTTTATTCTGATGCTTTACCGCGCCGGATTCAGTTTTGTTTGGATTAACCAATCCTCGAACGTGCCATTATCAAGCTCATCTTTAGCGGAATACTCAATTTCCGCATGCTTATGCTATAATTTTGGCATTATCCCTTGTGAATTTTCGAATCTGAACTTGACAGATTGTATTATATTATTTGTTTCGATTGGAGGCACCCATGATTAATAATTCCCCGAAGAGTGAGCGGCCCTCGTGGGATAACTATTTTCTGGAACTGGCCGATGCCGCGTCAAAAAGAGCCACTTGCAATCGCGGCAGAAGCGGATGCGTCATCGTTCGGGATAAACAAGTCCTGGCGACGGGATATGTCGGTTCGCCTGTCGGTCTGCCTCATTGCGATGATGCAGGACATATAATCAAGAAAGTGATTCAAAAAAACGGGGAGATCAGCGAACATTGTGTACGGACGGTGCATGCTGAACAAAACGCTATCTGCCAGGCCGCCAAAAGAGGCATTTCCATTGAAGGCGCCACAGTCTATCAGAGAATGACTCCTTGCCGGACTTGTGCGATGCTGTGGATCAATTGCGGGATTAAAAAAGTGGTTTGTGAACGCAAATATCAACTGGCGGAAGAGAGCGAACAACTGTTAAGGGAAGCCGGCGTCCAGTTGGAATATAAATATAACGAAATCCAGCCATACGAGTAACAAACGGGCGAAATGTGACTTATTTTTATTTACTTATCAACTCATATTCTAAACCAGAGCTGATATCATATGCATAAAATTGAATTGACCTTGTTCCGAGTACCCGATATCGGTTGTACCGGTTGTTATCGCTCATTTTCTCGCAGATAGTTTTTCATTTTTTCAATATCCCTTATCGACTTAATTTCCAAGGGCATTGTCATCAATTCCAGTAAGCAATTAGGTGAGTTATGCTCCGAAGCTAACCTAAACTCGGATTTTAGTAAGTGCAAACATTCTCTAGCCAAATTGGTACCAAAGCATAATATACCAATATATACAAGAATGTTACACTAATGATATAATAGCATCATGTCGAATTTAAAAACTCGATATAAATACTCCTCACCGAATTGCAACAAATAATCTTCTGTTTACTCAAAATACCCGCCGCTTTATTGCGATAAATAATTAGTATGGCAAATACTCAAACCCTAACGGAGAAGAAAATCAGGTTAGCGGGCTTTGCAGGTGTTTGTCTCGCCGTGCTGACTTTATTGCAATCGTTTTTGCCTTTTTTTGCAGGATACTCTCCGGGAACACTATTAGGTTTTATCATAAATGCCCGCATGGAAGCCTTAGGCAAGTCTTTTTCCGATACTGGAGCGTCTGGATTATATCTGATTATCAATCTCTCTAGCGTAGTGTTAGTCGCTGTTTTGACAATAGGTACATTAAAAAAAATAAAATGGTGTGCATTATTACTGAATATTTATTGCTTAACCGCCTTGTTAGCTTCAATACCAACCGTTATAATTCTGTTAGGAATCCCTGCATTCATATTTTTAGCCATTCTTGAATATTTTCTTTTTAAAGGTATGCTAGCAACGTTCAGTTATTGAACATGAAACGGGACCAATCGAAAATCTTAGTTAATTTCACTTGCAAGTAAATATTATTTTGATTTCATTCGGTCCCAAAGTAGTTTTGTTAATAACAAAATAAAGTAGATTATTGTGAATCCCACCAGGACCCAATAGCGAATGTGACCGGGGATCACTTGATATAAAAATACGATTATTGCTAAAATCAAAAAGACAATGATTAAAGACAGCTCGAAGATGTTATCGAGTTTTTTATGTTCCCCTTTCACGCTGATTCCCTTCTTTATTGAATATTTTAGATTGCTCAATCTGGTGGTTTCTGCCATCGGAACAGGACGCACGTATTAATTTATAATTATGGTAATATAAAACAGCTGTTTGTTCTTGAGTCAAGAAAGTATGAAGCTAAATCCTCTTCTCAGTTTGATTATCGGAATGATTTTATGCGTAATAAATATATTACTAGACGTATTTGTGCATAATTATTCTTTCATTCTATCTTTAATAATCAGTATCATTGCCATCGCCTTTATTTTATATGGAATTATTATTTTCAAGAAAAATACCAGGAAATGAAGGAATTTGGTTTATTCATTATCATATTAAGTCGCAACTCTACCCATTGTACAAAAATACTGCACATAAATCCAAAATGTTACTTTATTTATTGCCATAAACATGGTAAATTGTTTATCCGCTGGAGTTACCCCATCTATTCTAATCAATTTCATCGTGTTTAGCGCTGAAACCAATGACAAAGCCATGCGCTCTATTTGCTAAAAGGTCAGATGATAATCCTGCCTACCTAATTGCAAATTCTTTTGCTATAATCAAGGATATAATTAAACAATCATTTTATCCGGATAAAAAAGCGATTGACGGAGGGTGCGGCGATGAAACTCTTAGGAATCTCCTGCGGCCGCCGGATGGGAAACAGCGAAATATTGCTGCGGGAAGCGTTGATGGGGGCGGCGGAATACGGCGTCGAAACGGAAGTCTTGAGCTTGCTGGATGTTGACGTCAAGCCGTGCATCGGCTGTAAGGAATGTAAGGCGGAAATCACCGGCAAGGAAGACTGCGTGATTAAAGACGATGCCGTTTTTGTCTGGAATAAAATCATGGACTGCGACGGGCTGATTATCAGCGGCCCGGTTTACTGCTTAACACCGCCCGGCTATTTGTTTGTCATCCGGGACCGGCTGTTCGGTTCCAAGTCCGACGTGGCGTGGATGATGGAGCGTAAAAAGCTGAAAGCGCGCGGTGAAAAAGTATTCGTGGATGAAAGGTGCTTTAAAACCCGCCCGGGCGCGTTTATTTCGGTGGGCGGTTCGGTCACGCCGGACTGGCTTTCGCTGGGTCTCTCCCTTTTTCAGACAATGACTTTTTCTATCCAGCTGGAAGTTGTCGACCAGCAGATGGTGCTGGGCACGAATATCGTCAAAGGCCAGGTGTTATTGAATGACACGGCCATGGCCAGGGCGCGTAAACTGGGAAAGCATGTGGCGGCGGTGATGGGGAAACCGGCCACGGCGATGAAATGGCGGGGAGATGAACCGGGAACATGCCCGGTCTGTCACCAGAACGAAATCACCATCAAAGGGAAAAATCCCGTGCAGTGCCCGATTTGTGGCATCTACGGTGAACTTAAAATTGAAAATGGCGAAATCAAAGTTATTTTCAGCGAGGCCGAACAGAAAAGGTCACGACTGACATTGGCCGGGAAAATGGAACACTGGGACGAATATCACCCGGCTGACCCGGAACAGGCGTGGGCTGCCAACCGGACTTCCACAATGCCGCCGGCGAAACAAAAAGAGTACTCGGACGAAATAAAAAAGAAACTGGCCAAATACAAGGCAGACAAACCCTGCGTCAAACCACCGCGCGTAAAAAAGCCAACCTGAAAATTGCTTTAATTTTACGTAAATATTTTTATTTTAGCGACGCGGCTTTGACCACCATCACAGGCACAGTCGCCAGTTTGAGGATTCTGGCAGTAACATTGCCCTGGGTTAACCCGGACAAACCACTGCGACCGTGACTGGAAAGGATAATCAGGTCGCAGTGATTGTCGTTAGCATAGAAAACAATTTCCTGCGCCGTCTTGCCGCAAATCACTTCTTTGGTTATTTTAATCCCTTTCCTTTCCAGTCCTTTAACAGCTTCGCTAAGATAATTGGCCGCCATCTCTTCCATGGTGCAGGTGCCCTGCGGCACCAGCGTGACTTTATCCGGCTGACTGGCATCCTCAAACGGCCAGTATCCCTGCAGACGATTGGTGATGCTGATAAAAACCGCTTCGGCGTTGAGCTTCTGCGCTAATTCTTCAACATACGGCAAGACATTTTCGGCCAGTTTCGAACCATCCAGGGGAATTAAAATTTTCTTAATCATTAATTTCTCCTCTCCATGATTATAACCACCGGGGTATCGAAAAAATATAAAATACCGGCGGAAATCGTAACAAAATCATAACATCTAACGCAAAATCGACCAGGACATTAGAGCTTGCCGACGATAATATTGTGTTCTTCGGAATTTGATATGTTTCCCACGACAGATTATAATCATTTTCAAACAGTGATAGACGGCAATAGTTTTAAAACATAAAATCACCAGAGGTAAAAATGAAAAGAGCTTATGCGGATATCCCGGAGGGACAAATTCATTACCGGATTGAAGGTAAGGGGGAGCCGGTGCTGCTGCTACACATGGCCGTCTCGTCATCGGACGAATTCACGCGGGCGATGCATTTTATCTCCCAAAAATATCAGGCGATTGCCCTGGATTTCCTGGGCGCGGGTGATTCCGACCCTTCGCCTTTTGCCTATCAGATTCCAGATCATGCCCGGACGGTAATCAATTTCATGGATGCGCTGGGTATTAATAAAGCCAATCTGGTTGGGCACCACCTTGGTTCCATCGTCGCCGCGGAAACGCAAATCACCTGGCCGCAACGGGTAAACAAAATGGTACTCTCCGGTCTGGGCTACCGGCCGGAACCGGTAGACGGCGTGCCTTTTGAAGACCCGCCGGATTTTATGAGCGCGGTAGAAATCAAGAAAGACGGCTCGCACCTGATGGAATGGTGGCGGCGTACAATTTTGTGGGGCGATTATACACCGGAAATTTTAGAGGAAAGGTTCCTGGAATACCTCAAAGCCGGCCCCAGAGGGGAGGAAGAACACACCACCGCCACGTCCTACGACCTGAAAAAAAGGCTGCCGCTGATAACTTGCCCGACACTGGTGCTGACGGCCACCTTCGACCCGTTCTTTTCCGGAGCAGCAAAGGTGAAGGACTCAATTCCCGGGGCCAGGCTGGCTGTGATTGAAAACGGGCCGATTTATCTGGACCGCGCCATGCCACAGCAATTCGCGGAAGCGGTACTGAACTTTTTAGACAGTAAAACCCAAATTAAAGCCGTCAGGTAGCACCGAGATAGGCTTTTTTCACGATGGGATTGTTCATGATATCGACGGATTTGCCTTCCAGCACCACTTTGCCCAGTTCCAGGACATAGGTCCGGTCGGCCAGTTTCAGTGCCAGGTTGGCATTCTGTTCCACCAGCAGGATAGTTTTCCCCGCTTCCTTCATCGTTTTGATGATGCTGCCGATTTCCTGCACCTGAATTTCCAGATGCCGTCTGCTTTGACGTACTCGTTTTCCCAGATTCCGCAGCCGATTAAAGCCCGGGTTTGCCCTTCCCGCGGCATCGCCCCCAGGAAATAGCCATACCAGCGGCCTTTGGCATTGATACCGTCCGGGTCCACGTCCACGATGCCAGCCAACGGGATGAGGATATGCAGGTATTCCGGCGGCGCTTTTTTGGCGTGGCCGTAGGCCGGATAGTGGTCCTCAAAATGGAAACAGCTCTTAACGCCTTCCCACCCTTTGAACAGCCCGAAATCATTGATTTCGACGGAGATGTCCGGCCGGTGAGACCACAAACCGATTAATTCTTCTTCTTGCCAGTGCTCGAGATAGTAGCCGTAAGCCCGCTGCAGTTTTTTAATCGCTTCGATATCTTCGGTCAGCCGGACTTTTGCTTCAAGCTGCTTGATTGTTGCTTCCAGTACATCGATTTGAGCGGCCAAATTATCCGATTTCAAATTTAACCTCCCGCATTCAAGAAATCGAGGATGGCCCCGGCGTATTCTTGGGGCATCGCCCGGTCGCAGTACATCGGTCCATTTTGGACGGTAGTCAGTTTGGCACCGGGAATCATCTGCTGGATGACTTTGGAGCGGGAATGCAGCGGAAAACCGGTGGCATCCAGAATCAGCGTCGGCCGGGTAATCAGCGGCAACCGGGTCTTGGAATTATATTCACCGCCGGCCCAATGGGCCTCTTCACCCCGCGGCCCGGCCTTGACGTACTCAATCACCCGTTCTTCGAGGATATCGAGCGGATAATCGCCCCAGAGGCAGGCCCGCCGCCACCATTCCAGCAGGTGGGAACCGTCTTTCTTGATTTCCACAGTAGTGGTGAAATTATCCGGCTCCTTCAAGTCCACGGCCTGGCTTTCTTCCCAGAATTCGGCACCGGCTAACACCAGTTTATTCACCCTCTTCGGCCAATTGACCGCCACTTCCACGGCAATTTCCGCCCCGAAAAACTGGCCGGCGATATGTGCTTTTTTAATGCCCAGCGCATCCATGAAGTGGATGACCGTATTCGCGTGGTCGATAATCTGATATTGACGCGGGGCCGGGTCGGAATCCCCGAAACCCAGGAAATCAACCGCAATGGCTTTGTATTGCTGTGAGATAATGTGCATCACCCGCGTGAATTCGTCCGATGACGCCACCGCCATGTGCAGCAGCAGCACCGGCTCGCCTTTCCCTTCCGTGCGGTAATGCATTTGTCCTTCCGGGATATCCGCATAGGCTCTTTTCATCTTTCTTCTCTCCGGTTATTTTTTATTTGCCGGTAACCGGGTTCTTATAGTGGTACGGGAGAATAAAGCCCGAGGGATAATGCTGGAAATGATAATCCGGGCTGGAAGCGACGGTTTTCATCGGGTGCCCCAGGAACGGGTTCTTCACCCAGCCTTCATCCAGCGGGCTGCAGAAAATATCGTTCCAGAAGAGCTTCTTGAATTTCCAGACGCCGTTTTCTTTGACATACTCGTTTTCCCAGATGCCGCAGCCGATTAAGGCTTTGGTTTCGACCGGCCGGGGCATCGCACCCAGGAAATAGCCGTACCAGCGGCCTTTAGCAGTTTTGCCGTCCGGCGCCAGGTCCACGATACCGGCCAGCGGCATTAAAATGTGTAAAAATTCGCCCGGCGCTTTTTTCACGCCGTAGGCGGTATAATGGTCGGCAAAATTGAAGCTGTCCCTTATTGCTTCCCAACCTTTGAACAGACCGGTATCGTTGATTTCCAGCGAGACGTCCGGGCTGCGGGAAAACAGCTCCACGATTTCATCTTCCTGCCAGTGCTCCAGGTAAAAACCGTAAGACCGCTGCAATTTCTTGATGGCTTCGATATCCGCCTGGGCCTGTACCTGCTTTTCCAGATTTTTGACGGTTTCGGTGAGCGCTTTAACTTTGGATTCCAATTCTTCTGACTTCATGACTTACTCCTCCATTGATTAATATCATATCTTCGATTGATGCAATTGTTTTTTGAAAAGTTGTTGGAGGGTGAACGGTAAATAAATCGAGGGTAAATTAAGCGCAGTATAACATCGGAATCCGCCTTTGTCAAATACCCTTGATGACGAAAATCGGTACCGAACGGAGGGAAAAATTTCAACCTTTTAGTTGATCTGTATTTCGGCGCAAACCCAGCGAAGGGATGATAGCGGTAAGGGTAATTATGCCGAGGATAAAGCAGGCGTGATTGATGGCATTCATGAAAATAGTGCTTTCGTTGGAACTGAGCAGCTGCGAGCTGCCGACAATCTGGGATAGTTTGGAGTAAGGCATCACCAGCGTCATCAGCAGCAGCGAAAACGGCACGCTGAAGACGTTGCCGGTCTGATTCAAAGTCATCCTGATGCCGTTAGCCACGCCGCGCTTCTCCGGGGCTACGGAACCCATGACTGCGCTGGAATTAGGCGGGAAGAAGAGCGCCATGCCGCAACCAAACAGGATTAAACTGACCAGCACCGCGCTGTAGCTCGAGGTTTTATTCAGCGTGGCAAACCAGAACAGCGCCGCAGCATTCAATAATAAACCGATTGAACTCAAAACCCGCGCGCCGATTTTATCCGAAAGCTTCCCGCTGAACGGGCTAATGGCGAAAATAATTATTTCCATCGGAATGAGCAGCAGGCCGGTTTTGGCCGCGCTGTAACCCAGAATCAATTGCAGATATAGTGACCTTAAAAAAGGCCCGCAACTGAAGGCAATGGCGTTCAGAAACCCGGCGATGTTGCCCAGAGCGAACTGACGGATTTTGAAAAGCGCTAAATCCAGCGTGGGGAATTTCTGCCGCAGTTCCACAAATATCACTGCGATGAAAAATGCGACGCCGCACCCCAGGACAATCAGATTACGGATGGAAAGCGGGTCCCCGATGGTCAAAGCAAGCAAAATGGTCGCCAAGCCGATGCAGTACAGCAGCGCGCCGGTAAAATCAAATTTTTGGCCCACAGGTTTACGGCTGATTTCTTTCAGGTTCAGATAGCCCCAGATGGTGCCGAAAACCCCGATGGGGAGATTCAGCAGGAATATCGAACGCCACCCGAAATAAGTAATCATTACGCCACCCAGAGTGTAGCCGGCAATCGCACCCAGGTTCACCGCCATGACATTAATGCCCAGGCCCATGCCGAGTTCGTCCGCGGGAAACGCGTCGGTGATAATGGCGCCGCTGTTGGCATAGAGCAAAGCCGCGCCCGCGCCCTGAAGGAACCGGAAGGCAATTAACTCCGCGCCGTTTCGAGATAACGCGCAAAACAGTGAACCGATGGTAAAAATAGCAAACCCCAGGTTGTAAAGCCGCACCCGGCCGTATAAATCAGCCAGCCGTCCCAGCAGCACCAGCAGGATGGTCATCATCAGCGTGTAGCCGGTGATAATCCAGATGCCGTGATAAATCGTGGCGTGCAACTGCTGTAGAATTGTGGGCAAGCCGATGACCACGATGGTCAGATCCAGGTTGGCCATAAAGGTGCCAAGAGAAGTAACCGATAAGGCAACCCACTTATAATCCGTCTTCCGTTTCAATGAATTTTCGCACCTGAAATTACAGCGTTATTAATTACGGGAAAAAATGAATATTGTGTAAATACCCGTTTCGGATTAACCGGGGGCACGGCGGTTAACAATTCCGGAGCCGTCTTTCGCCGCCGGTAAATAAAACAGCATGTTCTCAGTATAGTACGTTTTTTAAGCCGTTGACAAAATATTGAGGCTGCGGGCGTTATTTTTTCGGCAGGTAAAACAGCGGATTTCCCTGGCCGAAGGCATTAATCGTAGTGCCGGTGATGGCCCGGCCTTCCGGGGAAGCTAGAAAAACATCGCGGCAGCCGGAGTGCTGCTCTCTGCACTGACAGCATTCATACTTGGGGTTCTATTCTTGATAATACCTTTCATTCGAAGCTTCCGATAACGCATTCGATAACTAACCTAAGCACACTATAACAAGATGTTGCCCTATGAGTTTGTATCGTAAAATGAAACACAATTGTAATTTTTATCGACGTTATTTTATGATTTTTTAATTTGTATAGTATTACAGTACACATGGATAGTAAGGGATTCAGGCATGAAAGAAATTACTCATTAAGCTCGATCCGTCAATAATTACAATAATTAAAAATATCGGGAAGTGAATACTATGAGAACTGATGCTGAACTGAAACAGGATGTTATGGATGAATTGAAATGGGAACCAATGATTAATGACGCAGCCATAAATGTTGCGGTTAAAGACGGTGTCGTGACTTTGAACGGCTATGCCAATAGCCTTCTTGAGAAATTGGATGCTGAAAAGGTCGTACAAAGTGTTTTTGGAGTCAGGGGAGTCGTCCAGAAAATTGAGGTGAAGCTTCCCCGGGTTTCAGAACGCTCGGACGAAGATCTGGCCCAGGCTGTGGCTAGTGCCCTTAAATGGGATGCTTATGTACCCGATGAAAAAATCAAAGTCCATGTGCAAAATGGGTGGGTTACCCTCAGTGGCGAAGTTGATTCTAATTATCAGAAAGTCGAGGCTCATGATGCTGTTTGCTGTTTGCTCGGTGTAAAAGGGATTTACAACCTGATAATGGTGAAACCGCTTGCCAAGCCAACTGATGTTCAACAAAAAATACAGAGTGCTTTGCGAAGGCATGCGGGATTGGACGCACAGCGGCTTAATGTGACGGTAAGCGGAGATACTGTAAAACTAGCGGGGGTTGTCCATTCTTACGCCGAAATAAAAGAGGTGGAAAAAGCCGCGTTAACCGCCCCCGGTATTTGCAAAGTCGATAACGAACTAGTTGTGAGCAACTAAGCCCTTTATAAATATAAACTTGAATCCCAAAATTGGAATTAAATCAACTCAGAAAATGTTGGTATAAAGAGGACTCAAATGCCAGCTAAAAAAGATACAGCTACTAAAAGGAAAGTTTCTAAAGGGGATGTTTACGAGTGTGGCGTTTGTGGAATGTCAGTGATAGTAGATGAGCCTTGCGGCATCATCACCAGTATTTCTCCCACTACCCCATAAATCTGTTATATTATAGGCAGTTCTTTACCTTTATTTGATACCCGGATGGGGTAGGGCCCCCACACCCCCATTATTTTATTACCCGATAAGTACACCTTCTTCTTTAAATAGAAGTAGTGAATAGTGGTAGCGGTAGCACCGAATAGGTATTATTAGTAACAAGTGTTGACTAGATTCAAATTTTCGGAGTACTGCTACCCACTGACCCCGAAAACTTAACATAAATTCCCTCTTTGTCGGTTTTGGTGCGTATACATGACCTGTTTTCAACCTTTTCATCCCCTTAAAACCGTTATTTTTTGTTGGTGGTCGCCACTAATATTGCGGTTTTTGTGGTGTTCTGCGGGACAAGGGTGTCGGAAATAGCCAAAAATGACAGGCAACCCCTTAATTGAGCGTATACAGGCGTTGATTGGCTGACATTTTCGGTAAAAAGCCGGACATATCCCAGCAACCATTGGTTACGGGGTATCCCCTCTTTTTGTTCCTTGATGTCCTGGTAATTCTTGAAACGGAAACGCCAGCTATACATCGTCGTAGCTACCCATTGTTATCATGTGGCCGCGTTCCGTGGCAACCCAGTGGGGGAGAGAATGACGAAGATTGAAGCTGAAGAGGTATTTTGTGGTTTTGAGGCTGAAGAGTAAACGGTAGGTCGCCTACTGATATTTTATACGTTTAGCGATGGTTCTCTTTATTTTTCTAAGTAGGTAACATAGAAAATGCTATACCCATTGAGATATTTGGGATAATAATCAGGTTGACGACAATGATTGCAGCAGGGGACAGGGGTGGGGACAAGGGTAGCTTTTTTGAAGCTGGAGACGTGGTGGTAGAGGTCGCCTACTATTATTT
Source organism: uncultured Chloroflexia bacterium (assembly GCA_963772985.1). Lineage (GTDB taxonomy): Bacteria > Chloroflexota > Dehalococcoidia > Dehalococcoidales > Fen-1064 > Fen-1064. The sequence goes on along the minus strand of CAVYZP010000023.1, from coordinate 14,612 downwards.
TATAGATATAGTCAAGCCAAGGGTGCTGAAAAAATAGCCTCAGACAAAAATTGACCACGCCCAGACAAGGAAACGGAGGGTGGTTACCCCTTTCCCGTACCCTGTTTCGCAACCCGCCGAAGTAAATTTCACCCCATCCAAGGCGCTCCAAAATTGCTCCAAAAGGGGTTATAAACCTGCGGTGGTCTAAATCTTAGGTCCTGACTTTGTACCCCTATTTCTTTGCTAAGTCAGTGGAGATGGCTGTCTAATTTATATGTGCAGTACAATACAATCAGGCGACCCTGGGACCATGCCGTGGGATTCGGGCATCGAATAACCAGGCAGAAAATGTAACTCCGCGAGATATCTTCATCCACGATCATAGCCCTGGACTTCCCGGTAAACAGCCTTCAGCCATCCCGCTTAAGAGAAGCATGGAACAGCGAAGGATTAATAGAGGAGATAACAACAGGGATGGTGACAATGATTGAGCCTAGGGAGGTGGTTGGCCATTTTGAGGCTAGGGAGGTGGTCAGTGGGGCACCTACTGATATTTTATACGTATGGGCGTGGTCTCTCTTTCTTTTTCAAAGTAGGTAACATAGAAAAGGCTAAACCCATTGAGATATTTGGGACAATAACTAGGTTAACGACAATGATTGCAGCAGGGACAGGGGTGGGGACAAGGGTAGCTTTTTTGAAGCTGGAGACGTGGTGGTAGAGGTCGCGTACTATTATTTTATACGTTTTGATGTGATCTCTCTTTTTTAAATGAGCAAAATCCCACGACCGTTAAAAACATGGAAAACCTGAAACGAAGGATCACAGGAAAACATAGCAGCTGTTTCGCAAATCTTATTCTTTTGATGCAGATTTACGGTAGCCATTAAATTTTTGTTTCGTTTGCCCTTTTTTCTTTTTCAAAATGATGATTCAAGCACTCTTCCCTATATTCAACCCACGCAGTTATCATGGGAGAAAGTTCTGGATGTTGCTCAAGTAATTTTTTCTCAATTTTTCCAGCCTTGTGAGGCTCGACCCTCTTGAGTAAATCATTGTACAACCATTTATTAAATATATTTACCTGGGCTGGCCTTAAATCCATATCCAGGCACCTCTGCTAAGTCATTCCCCGATACCGGCTCAAAATCATCCAATACTTTTTGATGCTTCTCGAACTCTTCGGCATCGACCGTTTGCATCCATATTTTCACTAAATCAAAATCATCCGGGTTTTGGAAGAATTGATCAAGGTCAGATGTCTCAATAGGCTGTTCCAGGCTTTCACACAGTTGCTCACGTATCGCGTACATTTCGGCCAACATCGCAATATAGCCTTTTAATTCTTGGGCGTCAAACTGTTTAATTAATAACTCGCTTGCCGTCGCGCTCTGGTACAGGTAAGAAAACCATCGACATTGCCGCACCGTTAATTTTATGCCAGATAGAACGTTAGATAATTCTCTTTTCATTTGTTCGAACTCAATTAGAAGCGGTATCATTGCAGCCGGAATATCATTCTGCATGCATAAGCCCACATTCCATTCCGAATCTAATTCGCTTGCCACGTATGAATCGATTTCATTTTTATTGTCTTTTATTATTTGAAAGGTTTGTCTCTCATTAGGTAATCTGTCGCCTCTCAAAATATGCAATGCTTCCCGATTCTTCTCCAAATTCAATTCGTGCAATATCTGCTTAGGGCTGTATTTAGGTTTAATTTTTTTTAGGTATACAATAGCGTTTTTGACCCTTTGCTCGATATTTTTATCGCCTTTAGAGCGTCCCATTTTTAGCTCCCATTTTTATCGTTTTGTCATTTACAAGAATGCAGTTGTATTTTAACTTAGATTCATTTATGCAGTATTGTTATGCATATAATGCCTCGCTTAATACATCATTTTAAATTAATATTTGATTATAAGCAAGTAGTAGTAAAAGGAACCCAAAGACAAGGTAGTCATTTACTGCGACAGTGGAGGAGAAAAAGGCAATGATTGAGGCTGAAGAGGCGCTTTGACGATTTGAGGCTGAAGAGGAGGTCGGTAGGTCGCCTACTGATATTTTATACGTATTGCCACGGCCCTCTCTTCTTTTTCGTCTAAAAGTCTTGCATAAGGTGGAAAATTTGGGGAGCCAAATATGACAACCGTAGATTCAGAAAAAACGAAACAGGTTGACGCCGGGAAACCGGACCGGAGTATTGACGCTGCTTCGGATTCATATTCTGTTGTCCGGAATCTGCTAGTGACGCCTATTCCCCAGTCGGATGCCAAAAGACTCCTGGTCAGTAACCATTACCTCCATTCTTTTCCCGGTGGTACCAAATTGAGTTTCGGAATATTTTACCAGTCTATTTTAAAGGGAGCAATAACTCTGGGCGTTGGCCCATTCCTCGGTTACGGGTTAGTTGATAGGGCAACTCCCGAAGATTGCATTACATTAACTAGATTATGGCTCGCAGATAACCTGCCCCGTAACTCCGAATCCCGCGTTATTGGCATTCTTTTACGGTCACTGCAAAAAGAGACCAGTTTAAAGTTTGTCCTGGCCTATAGCGACCCGGCTGCCGGCCATCTGGGTACAATCTACCAGGCCACCAACTGGATATATACCGGACTGTCATCGGCGACCCCGCTTTACGATATCGGCGATGGAATACTGCATCACTCCAGGTCTTTGGCCCATGGTCTTGGTACGCACTCGATACGCTACCTGGCATCCCAGGGAATCAACGTGAAGACGGTGCCACAAATGGCCAAGCACCGCTATATCTAGTTTCTGGATCAGTCCTGGCGATCCCGCCTGACGGTGCCGGTACTACCCTATCCGAAAAAGAGGAGTGATATTGATGACCTGAAATTCGCATCCCAATCAAGCACAAAAATTCCCGACTAAAAAGGCCGTAGATATTCTACGGTCCTATTACCATTGGCCCTCTTGGTGGATTGTGACCGGTCGTGTAACTTTATGGTAGAACAAACATTAACAAAACATAGTGTGTTTAGTGACGACCGATTTTTGCCGGGATCATACTTGCGATACGTACAAAAACTGTTCTTGCAGACATGAAGCTAAGTCAAATAGTGCTAAAATAGTTAGTTAAACGCATTGGTTTATGCTCTGAATATTGTTCATGATTAATTTGTGCAGGGAGGATGTTGAAGGTAGTGTAACATATTCTGTGTGAAATTCTGAGGGGTTGAAAAAGTAGGCGCTTTCCTGTACAAGGTTTTATTGGAGAATAAAACAAAATGTAAGGAGAAGCGCCCGGTGAAAGTCGAAATTAGTGTATCAGAAATGGTCGAGGTTTTCAAAGAAATACAAGAGCACCCAGGGAAGATTTTGGAGATGGTTCGGGCCGATATGCCAAAGGTAGTGGGGGAATATTTGAGTGACATCATGCAGGTAGAACTGACCCGCTTTTTGGGTAGGAAGCCTTATGAGCGAATGGAAGAGTTAGCGAATCATCGTAACGGCTCCTATCCACGCAATTTTGCTCTGAAAGGCATCGGTGAAGTTGCGGTGAAAGTGCCTCGGGATCGGAAAGGCGAATATCGGACTCAGGTCATTCCAAAGAGCAAACAGTACGAAGATGAGCTGAGACAGGATATCGCGGTGATGTTCCTTAGCGGGGTAAGTACACGCACTCTGTCGATGATTTCCCACCGGTTAATCGGCCATAAGATATCCTCCGGAGAAGTCAGCCGGTGCAGCCGGGAACTGGTCAAAGCCATTGAGAACTGGCGGAATCGTGATCTGTCTTTGCTAAAATTTAAATATCTGTTCTGTGACGGCGTCTATTTTGAGATGCGTGTTGCCAGAAGCATCGAGAAGGTCTCAGTTTTGGTGGTAATCGGGGTGACCGAAAACGGCCAAAAACAGGTTATTGGCATTCAATCTGGAGATAAGGAATCTGCTTCCAGTTGGCGGGAGACCTTTAAGGATTTGAAACTGCGGGGTCTAAATAGCCAAACGATTACTTTGGGTATTATGGACGGCTTACCAGGCCTCGAGAAGGTTTTTCGAGAGGAATTTCCCCAAGGAAAGGTACAAAGGTGCCAGGTCCACGTCGCACGTAATGTGCTGGCTAAGGTTCCTCAAAAACTGAAACAAAAAGTGGCTGACGATATGCGCTCGATCTTCTATGCATCCAGTAGGGATAAAGCAATGGAATTCTCTACCCAATTCACCGAGCGTTGGAGTAAGGATGTTCCCTCCGCGGTGAAATGCTTCAAGCACAAAAATTCCCGACTAAAAAGGCCGTAGATATTCTACGGTCCTATTACCATTGGCCCTCTTGGTGGATTGTGACCGGTCGTGTAACTTTATGGTAGAACAAACATTAACAAAACATAGTGTGTTTAGTGACGACCGATTTTTGCCGGGATCATACTTGCGATACGTACAAAAACTGTTCTTGCAGACATGAAGCTAAGTCAAATAGTGCTAAAATAGTTAGTTAAACGCATTGGTTTATGCTCTGAATATTGTTCATGATTAATTTGTGCAGGGAGGATGTTGAAATTGGAACATAAAGTGGAAAAAGATAAATGCAAAGCTAAAACCCAAGTATTGACTGATTACCGGGAAGATCTCCCGGAAATCGTCGAGAAGCTGGTTGGAACCTGTAACCACAGTGATAGCTTCGACCATGTTAGTTCGGAGCCAATTCCCTCCAAGGACGCAATAATCGAAATAATGCGCCAATGCCAGCGGATTCTCTTCCCCGGATATTTTATCCCAACAAGACTTGATTTGGTCAACCTACAGTACTATCTGGGACAGGAAACAACATCCCTTTTTGAAGAACTTTCGCGTCAAATAGCCCTGTGCATAAGGCATGATTGCATTAGGCATGATTTGCCCTGCACCCACTGTGAAGAACGAGGACAGGAAGAAGCCATGAAGTTTATCCGCGAATTGCCCAATCTCAGAATATTCTTGGCTAAAGATGTGCGAGCAGCGTTTGAGGGAGACCCTGCTGCGGGCAGCTACGATGAGATTATCTTCTGTTATCCCGGACTACTCGCCGTAACAGTCTATCGGATAGCCCACCAGCTTCTTTCCCAGCAGATCCCACTCATGCCACGTATCATGAGCGAGTACACTCACGGGCTTACAGGGATCGATATTCATCCTGGCGCTCGCATCGGAGAGAGCTTTTTTATTGACCATGGGGTTGGGGTAGTTATTGGCGAGACTGCCGATATCGGTAACAGGGTTAGAATCTACCAGGGGGTTACACTCGGCGCCCTTTCGCTTCCCAAAGAGGAAGTAGAACAGCTGCGCGGCAAAAAGCGCCATCCTACCATACAAGATGATGTGATCATTTACGCAGGTGCGACGATACTGGGAGGGAAGACTGTTGTCGGAGCTGGCTCTGTGATCGGCGGTAATGTTTGGCTGACAGAATCCGTCCTTCCAGAAACGAGGGTCTTCATCAAAAAGCCGGAGCTCGTCCTCAGGGATGACTTTAGGGAATAAAATCATCAACCCTTTAGAAATAATTTTGGAGATAAAATGGAAAGAATATATCTTGATTATGCGGCCACAACACCAACGCGTCCGGAGGTTGTTGAGGCGATGCTGCCATATTTTTGCGATGCCTTCGGTAATCCATCGAGCCTTTACAGCTATGGGCTCGAAGCGAGGCAAGCTATCGAATTAGCTAGAATGAAAGTCGCTCAAGCGATAGGAGGCAAGAATGAAGAAATAGTATTTACAGGTGGCGGCAGCGAGGCCGACAATTTTGCCATTAAAGGTGTTGCTTATGCTAATATCCGCAAGGGAAACCACATCATCACTGATGTAATCGAACATCACGCGGTCTTGGAAACCTGTAGGTTTCTTGAAAAGAGAGGATTTAAAGTTACTTACCTGCCCGTCGATAAATATGGACTTGTTGATCCTGAAAAAGTCAGGGAAGCTATTACAGGGAAAACAATACTTATTTCGATTATGCATGCTAACAATGAAATAGGCACCATACAGCCTATCGATGAAATAAGTAAAATTGCGCATAAGGCTAAAGTTTATTTGCACACCGACGCTGTTCAAACCACCGGGCACATTCCAGTAAATGTGAACGAATTAAAGGTTGATATGCTTTCAATGTCTGCACACAAATTCTACGGGCCGAAGGGCGTGGGAGTTCTTTATATCAGAAAGGGCACTAAGATGGTCCCTTTAATACACGGTGGAGAACAAGAGAGCGGACGGCGTGCCGGCACGGAAAATGTTCCCGGAATCGTCGGACTTGGCAAAGCCATAGAACTTGCCGGTTTGGAAATGACCAAAGAAGCAGAGCGTCTGACTGTTCTTCGGGATAAATTGATCAAAGGCATTCTTGAAAAAATCGATAAAGTTGAACTAAATGGTCATCCTGAGCAGAGGCTACCCAATAATGTGAATTTCAGTGTTGACTACATCGAAGGAGAGTCGACCTGTCTTAATCTTGATCTTGAGGGTATCTGCATCTCTACTGGTTCTGCATGCAGCTCATCTAGCTCGGAGCCGTCTCATGTTCTATTAGGAATAGGACTCTCCCACGAGAAAGCCAGGAGTTCCTTACGTTTCACTTTGGGACGCCTGACGACTGAGGGAGATATCGACCGTGTTTTACAGGTCTTGCCGAGGTCCGTTGCCAGACTAAGAGCGATATCCCCTCTATACAAGAAGAATTGAGGGTAATTCAGGAAACACTATGAAACGTGTCGGTTTCATCATAAAACATCGATGAAACCTGAACGGTTCAGGATTTAAGTTCAGTGTCAGACGCCCCTGATTTCCGTTTACCCTTCAAATTTAATTCCTGACTAAGATGAAGATAATTGATGACATCAGCCCGGGTTATCATGCCGACTAGCTTCACTTGACTCATCACCGGAATTTGATTGAGATCATGTTCGGCAATCAGTTTCATAACTCTACTCAAATCATCTCCGGGTTTAACGGTGTATAGCGTTCCCTTATTCATTATCTGTTCTACCGGCGTTGTTTGCCACTTTTCTTGAGGAAGATTTTTTACGTCGCTGACAGTTACAATGCCGACGAGGTTATCACTTTCCGTAACAGGTATTGCCCGCTTGTGCTCTTGAACAAAGATCATTTGCACGAGGTCCGCAACATTTGTATCAGGGCGAACTGATTCAATGTCCTTTTGCATTATTTGTTCGACCAGAACTCCTGTCAAATGTTCACGTAACGTCGCTTCCCTGCGGCTGTTGTCGGCGGCGCTATTCAGGAACCAACCGATAAAGATAAACCAAATGCCATTTACGAGACCCCCTGTGACGAAGAATGCAATCCAAATACCCAGCGCAATAAATGCCCAACCAAAAATACGTCCGACAATTGTTGCGATATTCGTTGCTTTCTTTAAGTTGCCGGTGGCGCCCCAAAGAATCGAACGGAAAACTCGTCCGCCATCCAGTGGAAAACCGGGTAAAATATTGAAAATCGTTAAAGCAATATTGGCGTAAGCCAGAAAACCAATGATTGCAAGAGCCAAAGTCTGTTTATTGGCAGGTACATTAACGCTAAATATCGGAAGGACCCACGTTTTTGTAATTACGTACCACAATATCCAGAATATGATTCCCAGGACGAGACTGGCGAGTGGTCCCGCGATGGCCATCGTAAATTCAACTCCTGGTTTTTCCGGTTCTTCGGTCAGATTACTAACACCACCCAGGATAAATAGAGTAATGCTGGAAACTGCCAAACCGCATGCTCTCGCAACCAGCGAATGTGATAGTTCATGTATTAATACCGAAATGAAGAGAGTAAAAGTAGCCAGGAAACCAGCGATCCAATAAAGATAAGAATGCCAACCTGGATAGGTGATTGTAAAACCTTGCCTTACTAACCAAGTAAATATGAACAACGCGAGGAGCCAAGTATAATGGATCCCGATCTCAATTCCGGCAATCCGTCCGACATGCCATGATCCTTTCATTTACCTAGCGCCACCCTATCATGGCACCGATATTTTTCCACATTTGAGTACCAATTCAATCCTTTTTGATTTCGAATTCCGGCGGTAAAATTCCTTGGCGCTGTGCAATTTGAACCAGTTCGATTCGTGTCCGTAAACCGAGTTTATGCATGAGGTTGGCACGGTGAATATCAACTGTTCGCGGACTGATAAATAGCTTTCCCCCAATTTCTGTACTGGTCATCCCTTGCATGACCATTTGCATTAATTTTGATTTGCGGAAATTGCTTGGCGACCCTTCTTGTTACCTCAAGGCCGTTCATTGGTCCCATATTCATATCGCATATCAAAAAATCAGGTTTTAATGTTTCTGTTAATTTGATAGCTTCTAGTCCATCCGAGGCTTCACCGATAACGTGGATGTCCGAATCTTGCAATAATCTTTTTATTCCTTGGCGAACAATAACCTGATCATCAGCCAGCACGATCGTGGTTTGATTATTTTCTTTCATGGAACCTCCCATTTAAGGCCCAAGATCAGACAGATTTAAAATTACGATGTCGCAATTATTCTAATAGTTTAGCCATTCTGATAGAAGCTAAAATGTCCGTTTTGAATCCTGCAATATTTGGTTAAGTTTGAAAAGCAATGAACTGCCGCACCTTTCCTTCACCCTTGAGTGCATCGCTTAAGTGGTCATATACAAGCGACAAGGGGAATTAGCACCACAATCATGATAAATATGACTTCCAAATTGCGTGAATTTACGGTTCTGATTTAATTTGCCTTTATTGAACCAGACTGTTTCGAAAGCTTTGCACGCCGGACAAAATATCATAATTTCTTCAGACTCTTTTTCGGATTCACCTTCTATTGTGCACGACTGTATTCGTTTTGTTTCCGTTGAGATGGACATTTTGAATCACCCCCAAAAAACCTGATAAACAATTCTAGGATACGTAACATCAAAAAGTCATAAAATCCAATGAAATTATGTGACGAAACTATGGCATTTTACTTCGGGGGACGGAAAAATTAAAAATAAGTTCGGTATGGATATGGTTAATTAATCAGTCTTTTATGTAACATAACATACAAACCGGTCATGCTCTGGTTATTTTGTATTCGGATTAACAACTTTTTAAACTTTATATATTTGTCGACGGTCATCCTGTCCACCGTTCCAAAGCAGTCAAAGACTTCGTGGCTTCGACCCATGGACAGCTGTGCCTGTTCCAGTTCCCGGCTTATTCGCCTGAACTCAACCCCGACGAGTGGGTATGGAAGAATGTCAAAGCCGACCGCATCGGTCGCGCCGGCATCGACCAGGCCAAAGGGAACCTCAGAAGTAAAGCCGTTACTGCCATGCGTCGACTGCAGAAACTCCCATGTCTGATTGGTGGCTTCTTCGCCGATCCAAATCTGCGTTACATCGTAGCCTGACGTGTCCATTTACTTACGCACTCTTTAGTAATTGCAATGTGTAAATAATTATCTGTGGAGAGGATATTGGCTATTTTTAATTTTAGTTATGTCAAAAAACTTTTAGAAATGCACCCTTCATCCGAAATAATTATTGTTGATGCTAAGTTTTTCATCAATCACCCAGGCCAAGGGGAACCTCCGAAGTAAGGCCGTTGCTGCCATGCGTCGACTGCAGAAACTCCCCTGTCTGATTCGTGGCTTCTTCGCCGATCCAAATTTGCGTTACATCACACCCTGACGTGTCCATTTACTTACGCACCCTTTAGTTAGTCCTTCTCGGTTAGGCTCTAAACCACTAGGAGTGTGTCTGAGTAATAGCCTCAAAAATGAGTAACGGGTATAATTAGGGTGATCTTGGCGAGGAGGTACACTGTGAGCAAGACATTTCGCCCTTATGAGCCCGACCAGATTTCACTCATGCCTGCATCGATGCGGGATTGGTTACCATCCGACCACCTGGCCTATTTTATTTCTGACATAGTGGACAATCTTGATCTCTCGGCGATAATGGAGCGTTATTCTGGGGAAGATCGTGGGTATCCACCTTATCATCCGGCGATGATGGTGAAAGTGCTGCTTTACGCTTACTGCATCGGAGTAGCTTCATCACGGAAGATCGAGAAACGTCTTTGTGAAGACATTGCTTTCCGGGTACTGGCGGCGAACAACACCCCCGACTTCCGCACTATCTCCGACTTCCGTAAAGACCATCTCAAAGCCTTGGCTGGTCTGTTTTTACAGGTGTTGAAGCTGTGCCAGAAGGCAGGGCTGGTAAAACTTGGTCACGTAGCTTTGGATGGGACGAAGATAAAAGCCAACGCTTCCAAGCATAAAGCGATGAGTTATAAGAGGATGAAAGAAGAAGAGGTGCGCCTTGAAGCAGAAGTGGCTGAGTTACTGAAGAAAGCGGAGTCTGTGGACGAAGAGGAAGACCAGCGCTACGGCAAAGGTAAGAAAGGTGATGAATTACCAAAGGAGTTAGCCTTCAGGGAGAGCCGGCTGAAGAGAATTCAAGAAGCCAAGGCCGCGCTGGAAGCGGAGGCGCGCTTGGAGGCTGAAAAGAAACCGGATAAAAATGACGGAGATGGGACGCCACCGGATAAGGCGCAAAGAAACTTCACCGATCCTGACTCCCACATTATGCCGACTTCCGGTGGCAAGTATTTTATCCAAGCATACAATGCCCAGGCCGCGGTCGATAGCGCTAACCAGATAATAGTAGCAGCCGAAGTCACGAATAAGCCCACAGATAGAGGACAAGCCGAGCCGATGATGGATATAGTGAAGGTCAATGCAGGTCAATTACCATGTCAGATGTCAGCCGATGCCGGATATTTCTCAAGTGATGCCGTCAGTAATCTCACTGTCCTGGGGATAGATGTCTACATGCCGCCAGATAAGATAGGTCACAGATTTACTCTTCCGCCAGCACCACGAGGGCGTATACCTCAATGCCTCTCAATAGCTGACCGGATGCGACGTAAGTTGAGAACCAAAAAGGGAAAAGTGTGTTACGGTCTAAGGAAAGAGCTGCCAGAACCTGTTTTCGGACAAATCAAGCAAGTTCGAGGGTTCAATCATTTCCTGCTGAGGGGGTTGGAGAATGTAAGCAGCGAGTGGAAGGTCATTTGTACTGGTCATAACTTGCTCAAGTTATTCAAAACTTGTAGCCGAAGGTCATTCGGCCAGGAAACACCCGTCTTAGCAACGGCATATTAAGCCCTTCTCTCACGCACTTTTAAAATTTACCATACATTACTGGATAAACCGCGTATTTCTTTTCCCATTGCGATTTTTTCTCGTTAACTGGCTGCCAATCTTCCGTTACTCAGACACACTCCTAGCTTTTTGGTCTTCATAGATTTCATTAATCTTCCAGTCAGCACGTTTTTCCCTTTCTAAAAACGATACTGCATGCCAACCTTGTTCCCGAATTGTGACTCCATCGAGAGTTGATTCGGTTTCAGGATCTGAGCGGCAATAAAGTGCAACCAACCATTCCGTGTTGTTCCCAGTATAGCCAAAATTTGGTAGCTTATCAACGATTTTCCTGCTCCATATTGGGAGAAAGGGAATACTTATTCAGTACCATATTCCCATTGTGCTGAAATTAACAACAAGTTATTCTAAATAGTGTATCATCGGTTAACTTTGCCGTTGATATGCCTATTTTTAATCTGGGTAGAGTAACATTCTCCCCAGAAAGGTAAATTCTCGGCTTCGATTATAAATAGCACAAGATAGCGAGGAGACCAGGATGGAATGTGGCTCTTGGTGTGGTTATTATGATTCTAAGGCGCCAGATGAAACTTGTAAGGACTGCCGAGTATCAGCGGGAAATACCGATTTGTTTGAATTGTTTAGAAAACTAGCCATAAAACGTGAAGAGGAACGTAGAAATAAAATTCCCCGATTGTCGGATTGTCCAATTTGCCGAAAACATGCCTTGTTCTATAACCAAATAAATGATAATTTTGAATGTCTTGCTCTTGAATGTCAGTATACAATTGAATCCGGTACACCAGAATATAAAACCAAGCTACTCTCCGTGGTTGATCAGGAAGAGCATCCCATGCTATCCAGAAAGAGATTATAATCTCATTCTTATTTTCCGGTTGCGAAGTTGTCAGTTTTTGTATTACGATTCGCTCTTTTCGTCAAAGGTGTGGTCCTTTTGTAATCAAGGTGACATTCATTTTTCTTGTACTTCGAACAAAGTGTAACGGTAGGTCTTTCAGGTACTTGGCATGAAGCACGCCAGTCGTATACACAGGAATCACATAAATATTCGACGTATTTTACCACGGGACGAATTACAAATTTATGTGCCAGTTCCCACTCAGAGAAATTGAAATGACAGCATCTGCAAGTATTTCCGTTAAAATATGTTTCCCTTTCACAATAAGGACAACATCTTTCAACCTCTTTCATGGTTTATCACCTCCAATAATCGGTAAGAGGTCAGATTTTGTTAGTTAATCATTTTCCTGCGGGTTTGACTTTTACGAACTCCAGGTCATATGCCGCCTGCATTGCTTCCTCTGAGTCATATAGCATCCAACCTTCATCAACAATATCACTCACCCATACTGCTTTATGACTTGTCGGGGTGCCGACATACACCTCGAAATACAGGACTATGGCAATATCTTCGCCCACTAAGTCTATTATCTTCCCTTGATCTTTTACGAATCCATCTTGATCAAATGTGTGGAAAAACTTACCTTTAAGCGTCGTCCAATCGGCGGACTTACTTTTAGAGATCTTGGTTGTAGGTTGCTTTTTCTTTTCCATAATCAACTCCTTCAGTCAGGTGCCAATATGCATTTAGATCCTGGAACTATCGATTTTTGTCTTTAGACGGTTTGCAAAACTAGGCTCGTTTTTCTGCTAATAGTTCGAGATCAGGGACAGCATAACATTTCGATTTATCAGAATGCCCATTTCCTCTTATGGCATCAAACCCCATTAATCGGCAGAGGTAAGCGGCTCGATGGTGATGAAGGTACCTGTGCAGTTTTCGTTCCATCCTCTCGGCAATGAGTGTCGCCGTAACTTTATCCTCACGTTCTTGAAATAGTTCATAAAGTGAATCCAGCATAGCGGCAATATCCTCTTCAAAAAATATATTCGCCTTCAAAATTAATGCTCCTGTCGAATTAATAAATTCGGCTTTTATTATACAACAACTGTTCAAAAAGCTTAACACTGCAAAATTCGATTGATTTTCTCCAGCCCCCAGTATCAGCAACCGTAATCCGTGGATTGAAATAGCTCTTTCAATCTGAGTTAGATTGGGGTAAGCTAACACCCAGGAGATCAATATGAAGCAAACATCAGAACGTTTGGGTGTTAAGATTGTTGGGGGATTGAAGTAGGTAATATATTACCATTCTCGACTTTGATATTGCCTTTGAGTTCAATTTTGTCAGGATATACAATGAAATTTTTGAATGCGTCTGCAATCGGATTTTCTCCTAACACAATGGTTTTTTGTAACTCCGAAAAGGTTTCTTTAGAAAATTTCTGTGTTAATTTTTGCAGCAGACGAACGTCCTTTTCCTCTGCATCGGGATATTCTCTTATAAATTCATCATCGCTTGCCATCAGTTTTTGTAGAACTTCCAGAATAGTGTCGCAGTAAACAATGCCGGCATCATAAATTTTAATATCCCTGACCATGCCGGGATCGAGGTTTTGTCCGGCCTTCAATGCTGGCCAGTTTGGATTGCAAGTCCATCATGCGAAGTTTGTAATCGTCCCGGGAAATCCTTTTCATCTCAAAGCGAGTATCAATGATAGCCATTTCTTCTTTGATTTCGTTAGCCTCAATTTGCAATGGTTTCAATTGTGCTGAAAGTGCTTCTTTTTCAGTCTCCATGTTAATTTTATAGTTTTCAATATATTCGATCAGTAATTTCGGGTTACCGTATATCTGCTGGATCTTGTTTGTAATATCTTTCTCCAGTTTCTCGGCGTTCATCCTGGGTAGAGTACAAAGGGATGAGCCATCTGGGTGCGTTTGTTTCTTACGCCCTGGACATTCGTATACTCTGTTTTTGCCCCCATTCCAACCAATTACAAGATGGCGGCCGCACAAACCGCAAATCAGGCGTCCATGATATCGCGTTTTACCGCGGCCACCCGGCTTAAAATGAGTATTAGTTGTCAAACGCGACTGTGCTGCTTTCCACAATTCAAAGGCGATGATCGCCGGTGTTCGATAAGGGTAATTATCATTGGGGCCACCGTAGTAAGCTGCACGCGTCAGAATATGACGTACGGTACTTTGCGTCCAGAAGTCCGACTTTTGGTTTTTGCGATTAGCTCGCGGTGGCACATATCCTTCTTTGTTCATAATAAAAGCTATTTTGTAAAGACCTATGGGTTCTGCTTTGGTATATTGATCAAAAGCAAATCTGACTGCCTTTGCTTCAGGTTCGTAGATTTCAAGTTCCTTGGTAGTTTTGTTGAAGCGATACCCATAGAGGACACGTCCTGCGGTCCATTGGTTTTGAGATTTCCCACGAGCCCGGAATAGTTGAACGCGCATCCCAATTTTGTCATGTTCCGCCTCTGCCATACTGCCCATAAATGACAGCATAATTTTATAACCCGGTTCTCTCGTATCGATATGGTCGTCAATGGCCAAAAGATCAACGCCAGCTTTTTTGAAGTCATTAACGTAGTTGAGCTGGAGGCGAT
>CAVYZP010000022.1:0-60523 GCA_963772985.1 uncultured Chloroflexia bacterium | reverse complement strand
TCTTACGGCTGCGAATAATGCAAGATGAGGCCGTTATTGCCCACCGCGAAAACGTCCGCCGCGGAACTGCCCCAGACACTGCCGATGGCGCCGGACGTACCGCTCACCATGCCGCGCCAGGTGGTGCCGTCGTAATGCATGATAGTGCCGGCGCTGCCGACGATATAGACATCCGACGCGGAACTGCCCCAGACGCCGAAAAAGTTAATATCGCTGCTGGCCACGCCGGTGAGGCTGCTCCAGGTGCTGCCGTCGTAATGCATGGCGGTGCCGTAAAGCCCGACCGCGTAAACATCCGATGCCGAACTGCCCCAAACCCCGGTAAAGGAATCGGTGGTGGGATCGGGGACGCTGTTCCAGTCCGTGCCGTCGTAATGCAGAATCGCACCCTCCTCCCCCACGGCGAAAACGCCGGTAGGGGAACTGCCCCAGATGCCGGTAAAGGAATTGGTGGCGCTGTCGGTCATACTGCTCCATGTCGTGCCGTCGTAATGCAGGACGATGCCGCTGTTGGTTAAGGCGAAAACATCGGACGGGGAAGCGCCCCAGACACCGCCGATATCATCATTGGTGCCCGCGGTCATCTTGCTCCAGGCGCTGCCGTCGTAATGCAGGATGGTGCCAAGGTCGCCGACGGCAAAAACATCCGATGCCGAACTGCCCCAGACGCCAATCAGGTCAATCGTGGTGCCGCTGCTCATTTTGCTCCAGGCTGTGCCGTTGTAATGAATAATGGTGCCGCCGTCACCGACCGCGAAGACATCGGTTGGGGAGCTGCCCCAGACACAGGCCAGCGGTTGGCGCGTGGTGTCGGGGTCTTTCTGAGATTTCCAGACGGGTCCGGTACCGGCGGACGAAGCAGAACAGCCGGCGAATACTGCAGCGCAAAGAACCAGGACCAGGAACAGGACGGGCAACTTTTTCACAGTATTTTCGCTCCTCCCGCTAATATTTTTACCGGTATAAAACCTGTCACGGAAATAAAGATGTTGATAAATTTACAGGATTATAACAGAAATGAAAGGTAAAGAAAATACGAGCGGGTAATAACAGACGGTTGCCATTCCATGAATATGTTTTATTTGGGTTTTCTTCGTCTGGATTGTTCCCGGCGTTCTTGACGGTCTGCCGGCCGGATATCATAAAAAGGATACAGGGATGACGGCCAACGCATAGACTGCGGAGTTAGCTGAGCGATTTGAACCATTCTATCGCCGTACCATTTCACGAATGCTTTAAAATGTTTATTGTTTAATAGGTTCATTGATGAAAACCCGCCTCAGTACCAAGACAATAACGAAATACGTAAGCATCATATCCAGCAAACGCGGAAATTCCTGGTAATAATGAGAAATGACTCGCTTTTTTTTACGCGTTTGGCATGTTTTGGCTTAATCATTAGTTTTCTCGGTAAATTAAATTGATAAGGTTTATAGCAGAAATGAAGGGCTCGTAAAATAAGCTTTCTCTTTTATTTTTAGTTTCCGGAGTAATGCCATATGGTGCCGTCTGCTCCCCCCGCGAAAATATCAGACGAAGAACTGCCCCAGACGCATAAAAAGTCAGTTGTGGTGCCGGTAGTCAAACTACTCCAGGCATTGCCGTCGTAATGCAGGACGATACCGCCACCTCCGACGACGAAAATGTCAGAAGCGGAATCTCCCCAGATGCCCAGCAGCGCAGCGGTAGTGCCGATGTTTATATTGCTCCATGTGCTGCCGTCGTAATGCAGGATTGTACCTCCAAGTCCTACGGCGAAAATGTCAGACGGGGAATCTCCCCAAATACTACCTAACACATTGGTCGTACCGCTTGCCATACTGCTCCATGCCTTGCCGTCGTAATGCAGAATCGTACCTCCCGCTCCAACCGCGAAAACGTCCGAGGAAGAGGTACCCCAGACATCATAGAACCAATTGACCGGAACACTAATGGTCATATTGCTCCATGTTTTACCGTCATAATGCTGAATCGCGCCCAGAGTTGCCACGGCGAAAATATCCGAGGAGGAACTGCCCCAGATCCGGGTAAAGTAAACGGCGGTGTTGCTCACCATCGGGCTCCAGGTTTTACCGTCATAATGCAGGATAATGCCATTGGTACCGATAGCATAAACATTGGATGAAGAACTGCCCCAAACGCCCAGAATGTCGTCGGTTGTGCCGCTGGTCATCGTGCTCCAGATTTTGCCGTTGTAATGAATGATGGTGCCTTGTCTACCGACTGCGAAGACATCGGAGGAAGAAGTTCCCCAAACAGTTCCAAATTCCAAACCTTGATAGTAACCGGGGTTTTTCTGAGATACCCAGCCGGAAGCGTTCGTTGTAGTCTGTGACGAGGTGGTCGAACTGGTTTTATTAGGCGGAGCGGAACATCCGGCAATTGTCGAAGCGCATAAAACCAGTGTTACCAGTAGAACAAATAATTTTTTCAAAGTTTCTGCTCCTGACGACGGGTTACATATCTTTTATTACCATGTCCAATCACAATGAGTAAGTTATGATTAATACGATAAATTGGTCTCAGTTTAAAGTTTATTCGTCCGGTTGTCAAGAAAGAGAATCATATCCGTACGAATATTCATAACACAAAATGATATATGAGAGCACATTTAATTTGCAAAATCCAAGCCCCAAGTGCCAAATTTCAAACAAAATATAAATTACTAATAAAAAAAGAAGAAAAGACGGTCAGGTTCTACATCAGTCAAAGACTGAGTATCTTCGGGAAACCTGACCCTACAGATTGAACGATAGTGGGACAGACCGGATTATCGGAGAGGGTGGGAATGAAAAATGGTAAATATTAACCGCTTGTCAGAACATTCATAAAAGACTATAATTTCCTGATAGTGAGCGGTGCAGGCATCCTGCGGGCGGGCTGCTCACCGGAGGTTGGAAAAATGAGCCGTCAATATCGCCAACATTTTACTCAGGGCAGACACACCGCGATGCGGTTTCACTGGGGTGACCCATACGGCAACCGGAGAAGGGTAGAGACCGACATGAAAAGGCAGTTCGACGCGCAGGCTGCCGCTAATGAGGTTAAAATACAAAAGTCGGCAGAGGAGACGCACAACGACCGGCAGGTGTTCATCGGGTTACTCTACGGGGTGTTAGTCGGCGGAGTGCTGACCGGAGTGGGCGGGTTCCTGGCGAAATGGAATGTAATCACAATTTCCTTTGCGGTCCTGGGAGGGGTGTTAGTCGGCGGATTAATCGGGGCGATGATTACCCGGTTGTTACTGTGGATGAACGGCCGGAAGGGAAAAACGGAAAAACAGGATAAGAATAGTCAGACACACGTATGATAATAAATAACAAATTCCAAAACACAAATGCCAAATAAAAAAGAAACACAAAAAACGAGACAAGCAGGACTAAACTATGTTTTGCCCGAAATGCGGCGCTGAACAAAGCGGCGAGCCGAATTATTGCGGCAAATGCGGGCAAAGACTTAAGCCGCCGGAACCGGCGGCAGGTCAGGATGGGGTTTTTATTACACAGACGCAGAATATCCCGCCGAACAATGCAAAGGGAACCCCGGCAACGAAAACCAAGAACAGGCACGGCTGCCTCACGGCTTATTTGATTTTGATGCTTGTCGGCTTTGCTTTTACAATATTGATATATGTTGCCCAGGCGAGTATTATGAAATCCATGTCAAGGGTACCGGCGTGGAGGTCGGCGGCGGATTTAGGATCAAGTCTGTTAGGAATTATTTGCGTCATTGCCCTTTTCCGGTGGAAAAGATGGGGATTTTGGGGGTATTGTATTCTGGCGGCGGCAGGTTTAACTATTAATATTCTTGCTCACTTATATATTTATTTAACTATCATCGGATCAGTCGCAGGTGTAGCAGGTATTGCGATATTGTTTGGAGTGCTGAATATCGGCGATAAGGATGATAAGGGCTGGACGCAACTGGAGTAGGGCACTGAGATCAGAGATGCCTGTGCACCTATTACTTAACAATTGTTATCGAAAAAGAGACCCCGCCGGTAAGGGCGGGGTCTCTTTTTTTTATTTTTGGGTGGTTGCCGGTTTTTCGTTTAGTAGCAGGCGCGGTAGATATCGCCGATGGATTTGGGCGTGAGCGGGGTCGGGTTAATCTGTGTGCGCTGCTGTTTCAGGGCGATTGCGCCGACTTCGTCGGCATAAGCCAGGTCAAAACCCATCTGGCGCAATTTCAAATTCATGCCGACGCTGTCCCGCCAATCCTCAAAAGCCTTAGCGCCGTCGCAATCGGTGCGTCCGAAGACGTTGCGGGCGAACATCAGGTTGCGTTCCCGGCGGGCAGGCTCGATGTTGCGAATCCAGGCGGCGAAAATGGCGGCCAGGCCTTCGCCATGGCAAATATCGAAACGGCCGCTCATCGCCTCTTCTATGCCGTGACAGGCCATCGTGCCGTAGTTATCGCCGATTCTGGCCAGGCCGGACATGGCGACATTGCTGGCCCAGGAAAGCTGGATGCGGGCTTCCATGTTATCCGGCTTCGCCAGGGCGATGGGCAGGTATTTTACGACGGCTTTCATCATCGTTTCTTTGAGGCCGTCATTGACGAACGAATTTTCCGGCGCGGTGAGATAAAATTCCGCGAGGTGTGTCAGGATATCGAATCCGCCGGCGGCTACCTGCCGCTTCGGCACGGTCAATGTCAGTTCGGGGTCGACGATAACGACGCGGGCGAGCAGGTCGGGGACGCCGATGGCAGTCTTTTCGTGGGTTTTCTCCCAATCGGTGATGACGCCGGCGACATTCATTTCGGAGCCGGTGCCGGCCATGGTGGGGATTTGAATGAAAAGCGGCGGGTTGTCCGCGGCGCCCATGTAACCGATATAATCCCAGATGGGTTTGGTGCCGGTGCTGCCCAGGCCGATGCATTTGGCGGAATCCATGGCGCTGCCGCCGCCGAGACCGATGATGAAATCAACTTTTTCTTTGCGGGCCAGTGCGGCGCCTTCGTCAATCATCGTGGCGCGGGGATTCGGCATCACTTTCTCGAAAACGATGGGATTGGTGATGCCGGCCGCGGCGACTAGCTTCAGCACCCGGTCCAGGTGTCCGGCTTTGCGGATATCGGGATAGGTGACAATCATTAATTTTTTGCGGCCGATGGCTTTGGCTTCTTCGGTGAGTTGATTCAAAGCGCCGGGGCCGAATATCAACTTGGGGGTCAGTTTAATCGTGGTAATCATTTCAAAATTTCCTCCTGTCAGTGCCTGATACCGATAATATTACTAGCGCCGATGGTTGTCAAGGCAATGGTAATCAGCTTTCAGCGGTCAGCCGTCAGTTGCAAACGAGGGAAAAAACAATTTTATCATGGTTATTTAATATTCTTGGAGATTGCCGCGTCATCCGCCTGAGGCGGATTCCTCGCAATGGTAATCAGTGGTGGCTGTGCCCACTATACATTACTGCATATTGTTTATTAGCTTCTTTTCTTGCGGAGAACCGGCGTAAATGTTACAATCAGCCTAATAAAAAAGGCTTGTATTTAGTGCAGCAAATGGATAAACGCGTTTGATTGTAAATAGTTCATCATCACGATGTTCCTGAAAAATTTAGTTAAGAAACAAAAGGGTTGGCCGGGCAAATGCAAAGAAACAAATCGCTCCCCACGGACCGTCTGATAATCGAAGAAGAAGTAACGAACTATCTGAAGAAACAGGGATACCAGGTAACCAAAGCGGCGAAGGTGACCGGGCAGTCCGGCGTGGAGCATATTTTCGACATGCTGGCAGAAGCCGACGAATACCTGGTGCACAACATTATCGCCATCGCATTCGCCTTGAACGGACAGAAAAGCGGCATCGGGAACATTATTTTCGATTTTTCCAATAAAGCCTACGACGCCGGCATCAACCAGCGAATATTAGTCGTGGATGAAGAAACAGATAATAAAATCAAGGCGCTGGCCCGGCAGAAGCGGATAAAAATCTTCGATATCGCGCAGATAGGCACATTTGCGCAAGCGCCGGCCCATCCGCCGGAGTCCGGAACGAAAGAGAACGTCAATATCGAGAGCATGGAACAATTAGCTTTGTCTTTGACCCGCCATGGTTACCGCGTGCGGGAAAAAGCCCGGGTAACCGGCCGGTCCGGCGTCGATTACACGTTCGATATCCTGTGTTACCACGACATCGATAATTTCGGCTACAGCATCGGGATTGATTTCCCGGAAGGCGCGGCCGGGATAAATCTGGACCAGGTGTCCCTTTTCGATACTAAGGCTTACGATGCGGGCACAGATTACAAAGTGCTGGCGGTAAAATCCAAACTAAATGCCGAAGCGGCCAAGTTTGCGGCGCAGCAGCATATCCAGATTTGCCAGATAAATAGTGAAACCGCGAATGCACCGGCCCCGCCGGTGAATGCGGACGAATCGGTGAAACCGGCGGCAGCCAGAAGCGGTCCGTTATTTTGTCTGCCGGATGCTTTGAGACTGATTCCGGAAATCATCGCCAGACGTTACAACGCCGTGCCGCTCGCGGTTTCCGGCAACGAGCTGGAAGTGGCGATGGAAGACCCGACAAACATGCTGGCGCGCGAATCAATGGCAACCATCAGCCAGAAACAGATTAAGCCGGTGATTGCCGGTAAAAAAGAAATCCGCGACGCGATCGACCTTAATTACCGTGATTACAGCGAAATTGAACGGCAGATTACGCACATTCACATCCCTACCGGCAGCATCGACGACGGAATCCTGGCTTCAAAAATTGCCAGTTATACACCGGTGGTGGAAGCGCTCAATGCGATAATCGAAGGAGCGGGGCGTGCCAGGGCATCCGATATCCATCTCGAGCCCGGGGAAAACCGTTTCCGGGTGCGGTACCGCATTGACGGCGAACTCCAGGACATGATTTCGCTGCCGCTCAACATCCACCGGGCAATAATTTCCCGAACGAAAGTGCTGGCGGGGATGAATATCGCCGATTCACGGCGCCCGCAGGACGGCCAGTTTACGACCACCGTCAAGGGACGGCCGCTGGATGTCAGGGTCTCCACCACGCCGACGATTTACGGAGAAACGGCGGTGCTGCGGATACTGGATAAATCGCTGGCGCTGTTTGAACTGTCCGAACTCGGCTTCATGCCGGAAGCGCTGGATAAATATGAGAAGATGCTGAAAGTACCTTTCGGGATGATACTCATCAGCGGCCCGACGGGGAGCGGCAAGACCACCACGCTTTATGCTTCGGTGAATTCGCTGGACAGCATGAAGCGGAAAATAATCACCGTCGAAGACCCTGCGGAATACCGGCTGAAGGACATCACCCAGATTCAGGTGAACCCGCAGGCGGGGATTACGTTTGCTACCGGGTTGCGGTCAATTTTGCGGCTGGACCCGGATATTATTTTCATCGGGGAAATCCGGGACGGGGAGACGGCTAACATCGCCGTGCAGGCGGCCCAGACCGGGCACGTGGTGCTTTCTTCGATACACGCCAGCGACACGGCCGGCGTCCTTTCCCGGCTGGTGGATTTGAAAATCGAACCGTTTATGATTGCTTCGTCGGTTGTAGGAATCGTCTCGCAGCGGCTGGTGCGGCGGTTGTGTCCGCATTGCCAGCATGAGATTGAGGCCACCGCGCTGGAACAGATTGCCTACGAAGAGGAGACCGGAGAAAGACGGATCAAATTCCGGTTCGGCATCGGGTGCAAGCTGTGCTCCTACACCGGCTACCAGGGGCGCATCGGGATTTACGAAGTGCTGTTGATGAGCACCACCCTGAAGACGATGCTTTACCACCAGGCGACGACGGATGAATTACGCGGCCAGGCGCTGAAAGAGGGCATGGTGACCATGCTGAATGACGGCATGAATAAAGTGAAACTGGGCATCACCACGCCGGGCGAGGTAATCCGGGCTGCTTACACCGCCGGCATGGATAAATAAAAACCCATTCTTTCTGAACAAAAAAAAGAGGCGGCGCTGTGCAGCGCCGCCTCTTTTGATAATATTTCTCTTATTTCCTGGAGTATGATTTTAGTAACTTTTGCCACCTTTGCCAGATGGCGAAGATACGGGGCGGTCAGGTTATAAACCTGACCCTACATGCACCCATTTTCTTGATAAAGTTCAACCAATTTAAAGCGAGTGAATAGTACTGGCTTAATCCTGCAATTTATTTTTTTAGCGAGGGTAACGGCGCCAGTTTTTCGGGGTGAGTGGTGCGGGCGCGGAGGAGATAGGCTTCAATCCAGCCGCGGGCCTTATCCGGATTGTTGGCGGCCCAGATGACAGACTCGTCATCAATGTCATTAATCCGGTCGATGGATGCTTTTACGGCATCGATATTATTCTTGATGGCGGTTTCCACCGGCATCCTGACAGGGTTGATATCAATGCCGAACCAGCTCTGATAGCTGTGCATTTTCAGGATCCACATCATACCGTCAAGCAGTTCCGGTGAAATGGTGCCGACATTCAGGTCCTGGTCGTAGTTCCCGAGCGGCTGGCTGTTGAGGTGGACATGGACGAGGCGTCCTTCGGAGAGCGGCCAGCTGTAGGCATAAGGCAGGTCTTCAAATGCCATTAAAACGTGGCCGATTTCCGGGTTCAGACCGACCATGATGTCGCCGCCGGCAAGGATTTTCTTATTTTCCGGATTTTTGAGTAAATCCTGCACCTGATGGCACATAATCATACCTTCGGCGGTATTGCCGAAAAGGATGTGGCCGCGGGGTTCGTAGGGCTTGGGTTCGAAAGCAACGCGCACACCGGGGACGGCATCCATGGCTTCAGCCATACCTTCGACGAATCTCTGGCGCATGGCCGTGAAATCGATACCGAATCCGTTTTCGTAGCCGTCGATGCCCGGCCAGCAAATAGCGAAATCGGTTTTCATCACTTTATTCAACTGCAGGGCGCGTTTGAATAATTCGATGGCTTCTTTCCGCTTTTCTTTAATCGGGCTGGAGAGCGAGCCGAATTCGAATGTCTGGTCGCGGAAAAGGAGGGGGCAAATGGCGATGAGCTTAATGCCGGAATCCTTTTCGAATTTCTGCCAGATGTGGAGGTTGTCTTCATTGACTTCGTTGGGATAATGGGCTTCCATACCGGCAAGGCCGTAGTCTTTAAGGGTAGCGGCGATTTCCAGCCTTTCGGCGATGGAACGTTCTTTGCCGTAGGGCACATGGAAACGGTTACCGCCGGGGGTGAAAAACCAGACACCGGCGGAGAATTTCGGAGTGAGTTTGAAGGATTTCATGTGTTTGACAAGTTCTTCGGGAGTGCGGCGGATTGCCTGCGGTTTAAGGTCGGTTAACGGCATATTCATTGCTCCTTGATATTAATTTAACTTTTGCCTTTTTAATTATACTGCAAAATGAGTAATGGTTTTCAGTTATGAGTGGAGATTGGCGGGCGATGCCTACACTACAATGCTAACAAACCAGTAGATACCAGCCTTCTCCGGTATGGAGAGGGCACATACCCCGCCCTGAGATTGCTTCGAGTACTTCGTAATCTCGTAATGACAAGGGGGAATGGATACCGGCCTTCGCCGGTATGGAGACAGCCGGTGAGCGATGCCCATGAAGAGTAAAGGGCGGGTTATACACCCGCCCTTTACAGTTACCCTGAATATTTTTGGCCAGCGAGATTAGTCGCAGGTGATGACCCGCAGGACCTGGATATCCGGTTCGACCCAGAAGCCGCGGCGGCCGATTTCATCGCCGTTGCGTTTGCGGTCAACAGCAAACTCACCGTTTTTATCGATATGGCCTTCGTCAACACTGACGATGAAGGAGAAGTTCTGGGTGAAGTTGTCACCCACCGTAATGGAAGAGCCGATGGTTGCTAAAGTCGGCTGCGGGCGCAGGTAAAAGCGGCAATTCGCGCCGATAAAATAAAACTCATTTTTTTGAGCCTGGATAACCCAGCCGTAAGCTGCCTTAAATTTAGCTTGCGGGACGGGCATCCAGCTGGGGGAGCGGTGGCGCCAATCCTTGCCGGACCACGGGGTACGTTTATCGCCGTATTCTGCCAGTATGGAGAAACCATCGATTTCTTTTTCCCAGGTGGGGACGTTGTCTTCCTGGATAAAGGTATGAATTTTACCGCTGCCCTGGTATTTTAGCAATAGGGGAGCGGCGGCAGCAGTGCACCGGATGCTGTCAATCGTGGTCTGCCTTTCCGGCCGGACTTCACCTTCCGGGGTGCACAGTACTTCGACGCCGAAGAAGAAATTCCCGAGGCAATTATAGTCGGCGATAGCACGGAACATGTTCGCGTCGCCGATGGTTTCCGGCATGAAGAAAGGATTGTCTTCGCGGGCATAATTGGCGCAGACTTCGGCAAACCCTTTCGCATCCAGTTCGTAATTATCCGGGGCGATAAAATCGAGGTGCGGGGTATACCATTTGTAGATATCCAGCACTTTGCTGACGCCGCCGCCGGAGGGATAGGATTCACCGGCGCGGACCCAGGCGTGCTGCTCCATCAGCCAGACGTTGGTGTAAAGGACGATGTCGTAAGCTGCTTTGGCAGCGGCGGCGATGTTATCAACGTAAGAGGCGATGCTCCAGGCGGTCATCAGTTCCCCGGCCTGCCAGCCGAACATTTCCGGCCAGGTGCCGGACTTTTTAGCGCCGGACTGCTGCCAGATATCGTAAATGCGGCCGCAGCCGGCTTTTTTCATCGCGGCGACCAGTTTGGGGGGGACAGGACTATCGAATTCGGCCTGGGCTTCGGGGCCGTAATCGCGGTCGCTGCCGATGATGCCCTGCTCGTTTTCAATCTGGATGGCGATGACGGTGCGCTCGGCGCCGTCCTTGGCTTTGAGGTGTTTGCAGAGCGCGACAAAAGCCTTTTTATCAGCTTCCATATTAGCTTTGCAGTGCGAGGAAAGGTCCCAGACATCCTTGCCGCTTTCGGCTTTGACCCGTTTGAAACGTTTGGTATCAGTTTTGACCCATTTCGGAGCATAGTCCATGTTGCCGTTTTTCCAGGAGGCGAACCACAAGAGGATAAGTTTTGTTTCGTAGCGGCGGGCGCCGGCGAGCAGTTCGTCCACGGCGGTGAAATCGAATTTGCCCTCTTTCGGTTCAACCTGTTCCCAATAAACGGGAATTTCGAGGGTATTACCGTTGATCATTTTGGTAATTTTGAAAGCCTGTTCGGCCTCTGCGGCGTTATAGCCGCTGGAATTGCAGGCCTGGCCGCCGATGGGGAAGAAAGGCTTGCCGTCCACCTGAAAAACACGTTTGACCGTTGTCATATTAGTAGCTCCTTTTAAATATTTGATTTAAGAAAATTGCGCTTTTAGTGGCTGAAAATACCATTATGATTCCTATTGTACATCAAAGAGTTGGTCTTTCCTATACTGCGATAAAGTACGGCGCGTCGCGTTGCATTATTCCGGTGCCCAGACAACTAGGAAAATACTTACTTTTCCGGCGAATTTTCTTTTTTTAATTACGTAGGTCTACGAATTAAAAATCCCGATTCAAGTCAATAAAATAAAATCAAGGATACGGTGAATTCCGTGTTATTGTTTTACAGCATAATTTAACCGGCGGCACAAAGAAGGAAATTGAGGAAGGAGAGAAGCGATGAAAAACCCCCAACATTCAGTTTTTTCATGGAAGAATTCAAAACAAAAAACAAAGAAATTGATGGTAAAAGCCGGAAAAACATTGACAGTTTTTAGCTCGTTTTTGATAGCGCTGATGTTATTAAGCTGGTCTGTGGTGACCGCACAGCCGGTGATGGCCGCGGCTGCCAGCAACTCGGCTGATTTTACTGCTTACAGCGTACCGGGGGAGACCGGACCGGCGGCCATAAATGCTAAAGCAGGAACAATCGGGGTTACAGTTTCTTCGGGAACCGGTGTTACGGCGCTGGTGGCGACCTTTACGACTTCCTCCGGGGTATCCGCTGTCGCGGTGGGGGCTGTACCGCAGGTGAGCGGGAAAACGCCAAACAATTTTACCAACATGGTAACTTACACCATCACGGCGCAGGACGGGACGACGAAAAAAAACTGGGCGGTAACCGTGACCCCGGCGCAGACGTCCAACGGCGCTGCCGACAGCAATGACGGCGGACAGGGTGGTTCATCCTCAACTATAAAATCCCAAGCGATGTCCGCCGACGACCAGACAGATTATATATTAACGGTTAATGTCAGCGGCAGCGGCACCGTAAATCAAACCTTATTATCCGGCACCAGTTCCGCCGCTTCAACTTACAGCTATTTCGCGAGTGTGCAGTTGACCGCTGTCCCGGCGGCGGGTTGGACTTTTACCGGATGGGGCGGGTGCCTCGACGGTTTTTCCAATTCCAATTCAGTGACGATGAGTACGGATTTAACCGTAACCGCGGCATTTAAAATCGTGCCTGGCGTCACAACCGTTTCATCGAGCACAGCGGCAAATGCCGTAACTTTGAAAGGGACACTGGACAATAGGGCGGCTCCCCGGCACAAACGAGCGCCTAGGTTGCCTTCGAGTGGGGTTTGGGGACCGATTACGGCAGCATCACTCCCTTGCAAACTAAATCTGCAACCGGAGCTTTCACCGCCAATATAACCGGCATCGCAGCGGGGACAACATACCACTTCCGCGCACTGGCAACCGCCGACGGAACGGGGTACGGGGCCGACCAGACATTTACGACACCGCCCGCGAGCGCTAATCCGAACGGCTGGTGGAACGCGGCATGGAATTACCGCGCCAATGTCAATATCAGCGGGACCGGCACCGCGTTGAGCAATTATCAGATAAGCGTGCCGGTAACATATAACAGCAACATGCGCAGCGATTTCGGCGATATCCGGTTCGTGGCGGCGGATAACGCGACGGTGCTGAATTACTGGGTGACAAACGAAACCGCCGGCGTGTCCGCGACGTTCTGGGTTATGGTACCTTCGATCGCCGCTTCGGGGCAAACCAAAATCTTTATGTATTATGCCAACAGCGCGGCGGCCACGACCAGCAACATCCATACCACGTTTATCTTCGGGGATGATTTCAGCGACCCGGTTTATACTTACGACCATATTTTAGCCTGGGATGGCGGGCAGTCAAGTCAGGGAATCACCATGGAAAACGGGCGACCGGTGTATGAATTTTCGGGGGATAATACCAGCACAACCACTCTCGACCGGTCCGAACCCATCGCGCAGATAACGGATAACGGCGGAGGGTTGACAGCTTTCCCTGCCAATTATGTCGCCGAAGCGGACATCGAATCCTTTATCCAGAACGGCAGTATTTTCTTCAACGCGAGATATCAGGACGTCAACTGGAAATACGAACAGCTGCTGGATTTTAAATACAATCAGGTCGTGGAAAACAAGGTGGTCAACACTGTGTGGACGAACCTGGGGATTACGCCGCTGGGATACCAGACGGCGCTTAACACCTGGTATGACTTTAAAGCACAGGTGCAGGCGAACGGAGCCTCAACCATAATGACGACTTTTGTCAACGGCGTCCAGATTGGCGGGGCAGTTAGCGATTCCGATTTGCCTTATCCCACCTACCCCGGGCTGGGTTTCCTGACATTCAGCGTGGATGGGCCGTTCCACTCGGGATTCGGGGACATCCGGGTCAGACAATACGCGGCGGCGGAGCCGGCGATTTCTTTGGGCGGGGCAACACAAAACAGCGCAACGCAGATTGTATTTACCTCGGTTGCGCAAACCCTCGTAGCCGGGGCAATTTCGAATCAGATAACAATCCAATCTCAGAATTCGAATAACGAGCCGTTCAACTGCGGCACCGATACCCAAATCAATCTGTCTTCGACATCCGGCGCCGGAGTTTTCTCGTTAAGCAATACCGCCTGGGCGAATATTTCGGCGGTGACAATTCCGGCAGGAAGCGACAGCGCAGCATTTTATTACAAAGATACGGTATCCGGCACACCGACAATCACAATTGCCGGAACCGGACTGACCGGAGCGGCACAGCAGGAGAAGATTACCTCTAATCCCACCGATGCCACGCTGAGCAGCCTCACAATCAGTGCGGGGACGTTGACGCCGGTGTTTGCGTCAGGAACAACGGGCTATACCGACAATGTTGCCAATTCGGTAACGTCGGTGACGGTCACTCCGACCGCAAGCCAGGCCGGAGCTACAATCACGGTTAACGGCGCCGCCGTAACAAGCGGCAAGGCCTCCGGGGTAATCAATCTCAACGCAGGCAGTAACACCATTATGATAATTGTCACCGCGCCGGACGGAACAACGAAAGACACTTATACTATTACAGTTAATGAAGCATTGAGCAGCGCCGCACAAATTACGTCTTACAGCCTGCCGGGACAGACCGGGATAGCGGCGATTAACAGCGCCGCCGGAACAATCGGGGTGACGGTACCCTGCCGGAACCAATGTCACGGCGCTTGGTGGCGACTTTTACCGACCTCCGCCGGAGTGAGCTCGGTGAAAGTGGGCGGCGTCAGCCAGGTGAGCGGCACCACGCCGAATAACTTTACGAGCCCGGTGGTATGTATGGTGACGGCCCAGGATGGAGTCACGGTACAGAACTGGACGGTAACGGTGACGTTACAGTCCGCGACCACGGAAATCATCAAATCGGTGGCGACCGGGGCGGACGATGGGTTTACGGGGAGCTGGGGTTTTTACAGCAATCTGGGATGGCTGCAGGCGGGCAATCCGGGGTCGCCGTATAATGACTGGTTCCGGTTTACCGGGATTACCATCCCGAAAGGGGCGACGATTGTACATGCATATCTGGTGATTGGGGAGAGCAGCTGGGCCGCCGGGACGAACCTGAAGATATCCGCGGAAAAATCGGCCAACCCCACAGCGCCGACAAGCAACGCGAATGAGGCGTCAAAGGTGCGGACGACGGCTAATGTGATCTGGAACAGCGGCTACAGTGACGGAGCCTACCACAATTCTCCGGACATCGCCGCTGTAATACAGGAACTGGTGAACAGTTTCAGTTACACTTCAGGCAGCGCGATACAGATACTGGTGGACAACAACGGGAGCACGAGTCCGAACCAGGCCCTGCTGCAAAGCTTCGAGGGTGGGGCGCCGCCCAGACTGGATATCGTTTACACGATGCCGTAATGGATTATCGGGGGCGGTCCGACAATGATAAAAAAGATGAGGGGTTCGAGCAAAGCTCGAACCCCTCATCTTTAGCGCGTTATTCACAAATAAACGGATATTCGAAATTATTTACTTTTTAAGAGGCAGTTTAGTTTCGCCGCGCAGGAAGACGGGGATTTTCTCCAGCGGGGCATCGACTTCGAGCCATTGGCCGCCTTCGAACTTTTTATCCGTCCAGGCGTCGGTCCAGATAGTGCCGGCCGGGAGATAAACTTTGCGTTTCCGGGCTTCGTATTCCAGCACCGGCGCAACCAGAATATCCGGACCAAAGAGGAATTCGTCGTCAATGGCGGCGCTGCCCGGGTCGAACGGGAAATCGAAGAACAGCGGGCGCATCGGAGGAATGCCTTTTTCATGGGCCAGCTGCATCTGCCGGTTGACATAAGGACGCAGCCTTTCGCGCAGGAAAAGGATATCTTTGATGATGCCGTAAGCTTTGTCGCCGAAAGACCAGACCTCGTTGGCGGCGCCGGTTGATTCCGAAGTTAACAGATGTGAAGCCGGGGTGCGCGGTTCGCGGAAACCGTGGAGACGGAAAATAGGGCAGAAAACGCCGAATTGGAACCACCGAACGACGAGCTCTTTGAAATAGGGCGTATTGATATTGCCGTTGTAAAACCCGCCGATATCGGTCGTCCACCAGGGGATACCGCTCAGGCCGATATTGAGTCCGGCGCGGACCTGAGCCTGCAAAGCTTCAAAAGTGGAAAGGATATCGCCCGACCAGACGGCAGCGCCGAAACGCTGGCTGCCGGCCCAGGCGGAACGGCAGAGCATGACATACTCGGTCTCTTTTTCGGCCTGCATCCCCTCAAAGAAAGTCCGCTGGTTGGAATGGGGATACAGGTTGCCGACTTCCTGGCCGGTGCCGAGGTGATAGAGCAGGTTGCCCGGTTCGTTTTCCTCGGCGAGCTCCGGTTCGCAGGCGTCCAGCCACCAGACTTTGATGCCTTTTTTATAATAATTGTCCCGCACTTTGCCCCAGACGAACTTTTTGGCGGCGGGGTTGGTGGGGTCGTAGAAATAGGTGATAATTGGCCCGGCGGGCTTGTTATCGAAGAAAGGCCGCGAAGCCAGACCGCCTTCGCGGTTGCGCACCAGCAGGCCGTTTTCTTTCATCGTCTGGAAGTTTTCGCTGTTTTCGTTGACCGTCGGCCAGATGGAAACCATCAGCTTGACGCCCATTTCGTTCAGTTCACGCACCATAGCGTCGGGGTCCGGCCAGCAGGCGGGGTCGAATTTCCAGTCGCCCTGCAGCGTCCAGTGGAAGAAATCGGTGACGATGATCGAGAGCGGCAGGCCGCGCTTCTTGTATTCCCGGGCGACGGATAAAAGTTCATCCTGGGTCTTGTAGCGGAGTTTGCACTGCCAGAATCCCTGCGCCCATTCCGGCATCGGCGGGGCGTGCCCGGTGATATCGGCGTAACGGCCCATGATTTCTGCCGGGCTATCGCCGGCGATAATCACGTAATCGAGGCAGCGGGAGGCCTCGGCGGTCCATTTGGTGTGGTTCAGCCCCAGTTCGGCCTGGCCGATGGCGGGATTGTTCCACAGGAAACCGTAGCCTCGGCTTGAAAGCATAAACGGGATGGAGACTTCGGTATTTTTCTGATAGAGCCCGACGACGCAGCCTTTCTGGTCGAGGAAGCCGTGCTGGTGCTGGCCGAGGCCGTAGAGGCGTTCGCCGGCATAGGCTTTGAAGCTGGCTTCCAGATGGAAAAGGTCGCTGCCGAGCTGTCGATAGTGGCGCGCGGGATAGGAATGGCCGCCGTGGCGGATGTAACTTTCTTCCAGCAGAACCGAATCGTCAGCGCTGTTCAGGTATGTAACCGCGCCGGTGGGGGAAATTTTGGCCTTGATTTTGCCGTTCTGGATGGTCGCGCCGTCATCGGTGATTTCTATTTTCGGCGCGATTTTGGCGGGGTTCAGTAATGCCCAACGCCGTTCTTCGATGCGGGGGGATAATGTCGAACGGATTCTGAGGCTGTCGTTTTCCCAGGGTTCTATTTGTAAAAGTTCGTGATTTTTCTGCCAGATGAGTTTGCCGTCTTCTTCGCTGAACCGGTTCATGTAAGCCTCCCGAGAGAGTATTTAATAAGAGTATAACACCACGAAGAGAGAAGGGAAAAATCCAAATTACAATAGCCAAACAAATCCTAAAAACTAAATCCGAAATCCGAAACAATATCAAAATTACAATTTCAAAATCTAAAGAGGTAAAGTTGGTTGGATGTATACGTTCACTTGTCAAAGTGCACTCTTGACGGTACGGTTTTGGATAGAGTTCGCAGAGGTGAAGGCGGTACGACACAATAATAGTTTACCAGTTTTGAGATGATTTAACTATTGGGGCTGGCGTTACCAACGACAAGTTAACCCCGGTTGGACGGCAATGATAAAGGCAGAGAAAATTTGTACTTTCGTACTAATATTTGGGAGGATATGTGAAGTTAATTGAAATTAACAATACATTTGAGTATATTGACAATACCAATGGCTGGTGTTACCATTTTTCTAGCATTATGTTTGAATATCCATGTTTATATGGGTGGATTTTGTGAGGTGAGTTAAAACTAACAAGCAACAAAATAAATATTTGGAAAGCGATGAACTGCCTTCCGTATATGGTCACTTGGATGACAGCAAGCTAACAGTGAAACCGGCTGAGAATTAAATATCAGACCGGTTTTTTTATAATGGAAAAACAATAACAAACATAGACCATTGCTAATGAAATGGTGCCGTACAAAAGATACAACGACTTCAATTGAATCATGAGGTCTTCATAGCCTTAAGGCTTGATTAAAGTGCAAGTTTAGAGGCTTTTAATCGCGTTTGCGGTGAGCTACCGGGAAGATACAAAAAAGAACGGGGTCGATTAGCGAAACCGGACGCAATAATAGAGAAACACAGGTACAAAAATAAGAAAAGCAAAAGGAGAACAAATGAAAAAGAAAATCTTAATTCTGGGTACTGTATTGGCTTTGGTTTCAGTTTTAGTCTTTGCAATGCCGTTGGCAGTATCCGCTGCTAGCACAGGTACTCAAACCTTTTCGGGTAATCTCGTGGGATCCACAATAGATATTGTCGTTCCTACCATTTCCTCTTCTTTTGGGACTTTTAAATTCGGCGATAACGTTTTATCATCATCAGATAGTGGCACAGTAACCGTGACCTTTAACAGTCAATCTCCAAAAACTTGGAGTGTGACGGCTTATGACCATAGTGCCGGTGCAAACAACGGCCATATGGTGTTTGGAACTACGCCCCTAACAAACGCGTTTGATATTAGCACAGACGGCATTGGTTGGTATAATTCAGCCTCTGGTGACGGACTTACTTATGGTGGTACCGTTGCCAGTGGCCCAACTTATTCCCCGACTGCCCCACTTCCGTTTCACGTTATGCAGAATATTTCATCTAGTGATACGGCACCGGGTACCTATTCCATTACCATAACTTTTACAGGTAGCCTGGGCTTTTAATTCGCGAGATTTTAAGAAATGCAAATATCCTGCTCCTCGTTCTTAATAAGAAGCACATAATAGCTATTTTTAGAGAAAGCATTGTACATTAGGGCAAAAGCTATGAAAAAGTCATGCCATAAATTGGCTGCTTTGCTATTAACAGCGGCTATGGTAGTTGTGCTGGCGGGTTTACTGCCTAGCTCTGTCTCGGCTAACCCCGGATTAGAGGTGGGCGGAGCTTTACTGATGGCTGACGTTTCACCGGGGCAAATACTAGCGTGGCCCATTTCTGTAAGCATCTCTAAAACGGATCCAGCAACCAATATTGTGGTTCAAGTAATGGGCATGACTGAATCTCCCGACGGTGTCCATGAGGAATTGGCAGTTTCTGATGATACCGGCCCGTTTTCCGCTCGCTCGTTTATTTCTATTGACAACAGTTCGTTCCATTTGGATCCGGGTGCTTCGGAGACGGTAAATGCTGATATTCAGGTTCCTCAAAATGTCGGTGACGGTGGACGTTATGCCATGATAAACATTTCGGAGCAATCAGCAAACGGCAGTGGTGTTCAAACAGTCGCCGCTGTAGACGTGCAAGTAGCTCTCACTATTAAGGGAAGCCAGCTTATCCACACAGGTAAAATTACTGGTTTAAGTGCGAGCGTGGTTACTGGCCAACCGATTAACATCTTGACCGATTTTCAAAACACCGGCAATCACCACTTTGATGTCCAAGGCGAGGTTACCATCAAGAACGCCAAAGGACAAACCATAGGTACTATCGCAATACCGCTCACGACCTCGTCAATACTGCCTGGGACTGCAAGACAACTCAAATCTACGTTGACCACGAAAAGTAGACTGGCTCCAGGGACTTATACCATCGATTCTAAAATTATGCTGGAGGACGGTACGCTTCTAGATGAAACGACTAATACTTTTGGGCTGACAACACAATACGTGCCTCCAACTTCCTCCGGAATTAATTGGGTCATGATTGGGATAATTGCTGCCGCGGTGATTATATTTGGTGTCATCGCGGTATACATCTTGAGAAGTCGGAGAAGAAAGGCATGAAGTAGTTAAACCTTGATTTGCTATGGTACTATTGATATTAATTTTAATGCCAACCCATAATTTAGAAGAAGCAGAAAAATGAAAAATAAAATTTGGTGGCTTCTCGGTAGTGTTATCTTAGTAATTGGTATTTTTTTGCCAAGTATGTCGGCTTTGGCGTCATCAAGTTCATCTATAACTTTATCTGGTACTATTCCACTGGTTATAACCAATGTAAACGTATCTAATATTACTACCAATTCCGCCACCATCTCCTGGACTACAAGCAACCAATCCACTAGTTCGGTTTCTTCTCAAGTGTTTTATGGGATTACTACTGGTTATGGTCAAAATGCTATTGATAATTCGTCAATAAACCACAGTGTGAATTTAACCGGGCTTTTATCAGGTACTACCTATTATTACGATATACAATCAATAGCAATTATTGGGGGCGTTACGTTTTCTGCAACAAAAACAGGATCGTTTACAACTGTGTCGAAAATTGGCACAATGACAATACTCGAAGTGGTACCAGAACCGTCTATTTATGGCCAATCAGTTACAATCAGTGCAGCCGTATTGTCAACGTGGTTGAAGGGCATCCCCACTGGGACAGTCAATTTCCTGATTGGGACCACCATAATAGGCACAGGTTCACTTGATAAATTAGGATTAGTATCATTTACAACATCTGCTCTAATGCCTGGTAATTATGCAATCACGTCGGTGTATGTTGGCAATGCGACTTATGCCAGTAGTGTTTCAAACTCTTGGACACATACAGTTAAAAAGACCAATACCTTAACGAGTATCACGTCTAGCATAAATCCTTCTGTGGAGGGACGATCAATAGCCTTCACTGCTAATGTCATGCCCAAAACAGTTACCGGCACCATAACCTTCAAAGACGGCGGTAGAACTCTGGGGACCGCAGCGTTATCAGGCGGTTCTGCTTCCTTCAGCATAAACAGCCTGACAGTCGGATTACATAGCATAACGGCAGTCTATAGTGGCGATTCTATTGACAACAGTATCAACAGTAGTACTATTACCGAGACTATTGTGGCCAAACCAGTTATTACCACAACATCGCTGCCGAACGGAATAAAAGGCAGCACTTATAGTCAAACCTTATCGGTTTCGGGCGAGTTGGCGCCCTTCACTTGGTCAATAAGTGGTGCGCCTTCATAGCTGTCGTTAAGTTCTTCCGGTGTTCTCAGCGGTAAACCAACCACCAGCGGGACGTTTAACTTCACCGTCAAGGTGACGGATAGTCTGGGTAACGCCGAGACGCAGAGTTTGTCGATAAAAGTTAATTAGATTGTTGATAGCTAATATTTTCATCCCAGAATACAGAAGTGGACACCCATTTCTGAGTGTCCACTTCTTTTTTATCATGAGCACTTAATCATCCATCGGTTTGCACTTGAAACTAGGAACGGCATGCACTCACATAATTAATAATTTCCATCCCATTTGTATCTAATTTTTTGTTAAACGTTGTGTCGTTGAGAAAATAATTTTAGTTAAATTTGTTTCGGGTTAAGCGGCCTAGCGTTTTTTATTGCAAAAAATGTTGTTTTTGAGTGCAATTTGCGATTTTTGTGTTTTTAAAAAACAGTGAATATAATACCAGTAATAAGATTGCTTATCTCAAGAGTGGCAAAATCAGCAGGAAAAGTTTTACAGTTAAAGTAGTTAAACGAGGTAGTAAAAATATATATGTGTAAAAACACACATTTAATAACACTAACTTTATTAACTTTTAAACTTGTCTGAGTGAATGGTTGTATTTCCAAATAGGCTACATCATATTAATAATTGAATTTCTTTACTTATTGATGCATTTTCAAATACTAAACGAACTTGGTTATCGGATTCGGTATTGATATACAAATTAAAACTGCTTAAAATGATAGCAAAGTTCTGTGTCTGTGTACATCGTATAAATGGAGAAAAAATACAAATATTACGGCATTAAACTAACTCCTAATGTTTTTAAAGAATTATTAATTCAATTTTTTGATGGAATACAATTCAAGAGAGATGTAGCAATTTCAAAAATAATCAAATATCATCAGGAGAATGGTGGAATAGTTAAGGATGTCAGTGGGGTTGCTGTTTTTAAAAAGGCAACAATGAAAATGCGGAATACTGTGCTTGAAAATATAGGCTATGGTGTTTGTGTGCTTAATTACAAAAAGAATGATGTTAGTCTAGATGTCGCGGAAATCGAAAAACCAAATATAAGTATTGAACCAGACAAGAATATTGGTAATGGTTCAAACGCCGTTTATATGTACTATTTTGATACATACAGAGTTTTTGCAGAAAGTCGGGGAGAAAAGAACTGGCAATGTAAAATTGGACGTACTGATAGCGAACCACTTCAGAGAATATTTAATCAGTCGGGAACAAGTTTTCCGGAATTGCCTCATGTTGCACTTGTTATTCATTGTGACCGTTCGCAGCAACTTGAAACAACCCTCCACAGTATTTTGAAATTACGCAACAGGTGGATCGAAACAGCACCTGGAATGAGTGGTTTTATACAAGTCCCTCTGAAATAGAAAATATTTATAATTCAATATATGCTCAATAATAGTCTCAATTATATCCGTGTTGCAGTTAAAGCAGTTAAAGAAGCTATTGAAAATATATATGTGTAAAAACACACATTTATTATTGTTAACTTTATTAACTTTTCAAATTAGCAAAGGTCTATATTCTCGTACAGCAACCTTTTAACTCAAATAACTGTTCTCATACATTTTAGTGTCTCTAATATTTTTCGTGCAAAAAAAAAAAAAAAAAAAAAAAAAAAAAAAAAAAAAAAAAAAAAAAAAAAAAAAAAAAAAAAAAAAAAAAAAAAAAAAAAAAAAAAAAAAAAAAAAAAAAAAAAAAAAAAAAAAAAAAAAAAAAAAAAAAAAAAAAAAAAAAAAAAAAAAAAAAAAAAAAAAAAAAAAAAAAAAAAAAAAAAAAAAAAAAAAAAAAAAAAAAAAAAAAAAAAAAAAAAAAAAAAAAAAAAAAAAAAAAAAAAAAAAAAAAAAAAAAAAAAAAAAAAAAAAAAAAAAAAAAAAAAAAAAAAAAAAAAAAAAAAAAAAAAAAAAAAAAAAAAAAAAAAAAAAAAAAAAAAAAAAAAAAAAAAAAAAAAAAAAAAAAAAAAAAAAAAAAAAAAAAAAAAAAAAAAAAAAAAAAAAAAAAAAAAAAAAAAAAAAAAAAAAAAAAAAAAAAAAAAAAAAAAAAAAAAAAAAAAAAAAAAAAAAAAAAAAAAAAAAAAAAAAAAAAAAAAAAAAAAAAAAAAAAAAAAAAAAAAAAAAAAAAAAAAAAAAAAAAAAAAAAAAAAAAAAAAAAAAAAAAAAAAAAAAAAAAAAAAAAAAAAAAAAAAAAAAAAAAAAAAAAAAAAAAAAAAAAAAAAAAAAAAAAAAAAAAAAAAAAAAAAAAAAAAAAAAAAAAAAAAAAAAAAAAAAAAAAAAAAAAAAAAAAAAAAAAAAAAAAAAAAAAAAAAAAAAAAAAAAAAAAAAAAAAAAAAAAAAAAAAAAAAAAAAAAAAAAAAAAAAAAAAAAAAAAAAAAAAAAAAAAAAAAAAAAAAAAAAAAAAAAAAAAAAAAAAAAAAAAAAAAAAAAAAAAAAAAAAAAAAAAAAAAAAAAAAAAAAAAAAAAAAAAAAAAAAAAAAAAAAAAAAAAAAAAAAAAAAAAAAAAAAAAAAAAAAAAAAAAAAAAAAAAAAAAAAAAAAAAAAAAAAAAAAAAAAAAAAAATCCAAATAAAATAAAACAATAACATACTCAACAAAAGCAAATACTCCCTAACTACTATTTTTCCATTGCACAATTCAAAAAAAACTTACATATTTATAAAAATACCAAAAATCTTACACATTTATTACTCAAAATACTACCCCCTCACTCTAAATTCATACCAATATATTATCTAACATTAACTCCTAAAAATTATTTATTTATAAAACAAAAAACAAACAAAACTCTCTTATCTAAAAAACAATTTAAAATATCAAAAATAATTCAAAAAACAAATTACAAAATTACAAAACTTCACATATCTCTAAGTTTTATATCAAAAGCAGAAATCAGATGTTGTGATGTAGATGTGGTAAAGAGATAATTACAGTAAGATGCTAAGTTGTAGCAAGCCATTTGAATCAGTGAAATTAATGAGCGGCAAGTTCAATCGCAGTTAAATAAGTTAAACGAGGTAATAAAAAAATATATATATCAACACACATTTATTATTGTTAACTTTATTAACTGTTTAATGTTTAAGGATAGTGAGGCACCCTGGTAAAATATTGATTTTTTTATTGATATATCAGTTAGGATGGAATATAATCATTTTCAATTACTATAATCAAGAGTGAATGGAGATCAAAAATGCCTATACCAAGGAACTGGAGCGAGGAATTAGCATGTGAGTGGCTTTGTCTTGAGGGTATTCAACAGAAGTTGGTATTCCTCTCGATAAAGGCGTTAGCGGTGGGAGAGATGAGGCTGATGTTGTTGGCTTTAAAGGTAAAAATGTAAGCATAAATGGTGGAATTATTGAGATTTATCACATCGAAATTGGCCAGCTCGCAGGTTTCGCCTCCAATGTTGAGATGTTAAAAAAGAAATTTTCCCCAGCAAGAATGAATAATATCGAAAGCCGGATTAAACAACGATTTGAATTCACCGGTAACATTGAATACAAAAAGCTCTATATTGACATCTGGGAGAGACCAGAAAGGGTTAATAAACTGGTTAAGGAACCTGACTTGCTGGCGGCAAAAATAGAAATATGGACACCTAGCAAATTATACTTACAAATATTTGAGACAATGAGGAAGTGGTGGGATGTGAAGGGGAATGCGATTCTCCCCGAAGGTTACTGGATGCTAAAATTGATTGAAAATATGTGGGAGAACAAAATATTGGAGCCCTAATATTTATGCAGTTAATAAAGTTAAAAAAGGTAGTAAAAAAATATATATATAGCAGCATACATTTATTTATGCTAACTTTATTAACTTTTAAATCTATTTGGATGAATGGTTCAATAGGCGCAGCAGTAAAATAAAACTAAATATGCTACGTTTAATACCTCTATTTCATCAACTACTTCCGACCATCACAATATTCACAAGTTCCCTGAAAGTCTAGCCTTCCAGCCCTGAGTTTTAACAAATCTATTAACTTTTCCCCATAAGCAGAAACATCATCCTGTGTCATTTCCTCCCACCTATCTATGTTTTTTGACTTAGGCTTTTTATATGGTACAGATTTTAAAAACTTAGGACGTGTATACATATAGTGGATAAACAACGCAGGTGCTTCACTTTTTATGTGTGACAATAACCATTTAGCTTCAGTGCTTGAAAGTAAATCTGATAACTCTTCATATCGCTCAAATTGTCCAACGGGTGGATCACCTCCACCTCGCCATGTACCCAATTCATCCACAATTTGTCCGATTGTTTGTTCACCATTGTCAATTCCCACATTATGAACAAGATCAGCAATACTTAAGGCTGTTGTCGATAAAACTTTATAGTGATCCTCTAGAAATTTAGCATTGACATTAGCTTTGGACGATTCCTCCGTTTGTCTCGCTTTTCGTTTCTTGTATGCTTCGTATCTAGGATGCCTAATCAAAAGCTCAGGGAAGTTTTCCAATTTGGAAAGGTCGTCAACGGTCAATTCTTCAAATTCTTGTTTTAGCATTCTACAACGATATTCGGTTAGATCAAATTCTTTTGAAAGAACTGCTGGAATTTTTATCCATGGTGTGCCTTTTGCCCAAGTCATCCAGACTTTAATCTTATCATCACAAGTCCGAGGTATCCTTTTGTCAGATTGATTCCCCATTTTTCTCCTCTTCACCAAAAATCACCAAACTTTCACCGAAACATGATGAACAATTCGCACATAAACGGTGACGATTTCAGTTTACCCTGAAGATAGTTATTTTTCAATGATAGGTTAAGAAAATAAAAAAAAGAAGGAGGTGTATATGTTTCCGCAAAGGTACTATGTATCCTGCCCAAACTGCCAAACCAGGATTGTTCGAACTGGCAAGAAAAACAAGGAGTATCAGTCTCTTAATGGCCTTTGGTTTTACAAAAGGGAGTTCAAATGCATTGGTTGTCGTTTGGTGCTCAGATACTCCGAAAGCCGAGATACAATTTTGCGCGGTAGATTTTAACAGTCGTTAATAGCAACTGGCAAATAAAAATAAAGGAGGTGAAATTCATGGACGAAAGGATTTATAGGGGCCTGGTATTTCGAATCTATACGGATCGATTACAGATTAAGCTAATAACCAGCGATACCTACGACTTTGTAATCCTCGGCATAAGCCCACAGCTTATTCTTCCTGATCAATTGGAATTGGAAGATCTGCAAGCCGAAAATGTCGAAGTTAAGACTGTCGATGGCATCATTACCGAATTATCATTGATCTAAGCAAGCTAGCCGGGATGCTAATTCGGAGGACTTCCCGGAAATAATAGTCCTCCCCAAATAATAAATTAGGAGAATTAAAATGGAAAAAAATTTTAACAATGGAAGCAATGATCCTTAGGAATTAGAAAAGAATGACTCAGCGGAGACGCCTCTGGTCGATAATTCCCAACCTACATCTACCGAGTTGGTAGTGTTTTCTCTGGACACGCCGATACCGGAAAATTCGGGAGCGCTGCCAGAGCTTATTTCATTTATTCAACTAACTCAAGCAATCTTGCAAAATGCAGCGGGTCACGATGCATACCAGGCCCGCAAAATTGCCTATTACATTTTCGCAACCTGGCATATCGCCAAATTTGAACAATTTCCCGGTCTAGTTTTTTATGGCCCACCGTCTTCTGGTAAGACTTCGAGCCTTAATGTGGTAAAGGCTCTTGCTTTTCACGTTTCACCAATTACTGCAGACGGTATCACGGAAGCAGCTTTAAGAAAAACTATGGCAGATGCTAACAATGGCACTCTCATTATTGAAGAAGCTGATAAGTTGACGGCTCGCGATTTA
Organism: uncultured Chloroflexia bacterium; assembly: GCA_963772985.1. Taxonomy (GTDB): domain Bacteria; phylum Chloroflexota; class Dehalococcoidia; order Dehalococcoidales; family Fen-1064; genus Fen-1064. The sequence goes on along the minus strand of CAVYZP010000022.1, from coordinate 33,877 downwards.
GAAAGCTTTGTTATCGCGCGATACTCAAAATCCTCCGCTCAGGTATCCAAAATGGAGTCGGCAGGTAAGAATTGGGATGTGGCACCGAAGGCGACATTTGGAGCCACAGTTCTTCACCGCCGAAACCTTTTCAGAGACCCAGCTACTCTCCGACGCATGATCAAAGTAAAAACGAAACGTCAACATAAAAAATTTATTTCATTATCATCAGCAACCTTGAAGCTAATACTAAACAGGATTCGTACTATCTCCGATTTACCTATCGTCGAGAACGTATGGGATATAGAGCCTGGAGTATTCGACTGCTTCGCTCCAGTGGTCAGGATAGCCAAGTATTTCTCTGACGAAGCCTTTATTAATCGGTTGGTTGAGGAAATGAAGCAGGAATCGGTCCAACTAAAAGAAGAGGAAACCTACTTGGAAGGGCCTACCATACTTAAAGCTCTTGTACGACTGGCTGTTGATCATGTCAAAGAAAACCCGAAAGCTGACCGTTTTGGTATCCATGTTAAAGAAATCAACCCTGCAATAAAAGATGAGTTTGGTAGTGACTGTCAAACACTGCTTCTTAGTGCCAACCAACGCAATCGGATACTAAGAGAGGATTTCAAATTTCAAATAAAGTCATCTAATGGCAAAAACTGGGTGTACCTCACACTGCCAATGCTGATGAGTGTATGTGCCGATAATAACATTACCGATGACGTGTTCGCCGTCTGGAAGGAAAAGCTAAATCTGAAATAAAAGGAAGTAGTTAGTGCAGTTAATAAAGTTAAGTTAAGTATTTATGTGAAAACGCACACTTATATTTTGTTTAACTGCACTAACTATATTAACTGCAAACTATGTGCAATTAACAAAAAACTGGGTATTATTTTACCAAGTAAATAACAACATTTAAACAGGAGGAATTACCATGCCTTTCGGAAACATCTGGACTTGCAATCAATGTGGATATTCTATTAGGACAGCTGGTTACTTTAAATTTTACATCGACAAAAATGGAAATCGTAAACGATGTGGCCATCCTATTCCATCCACATCAGATACAAAGCCAATAGGCTATTCAAAAGAGGGATTTTGCCCTCATTGTAAAGAAATTAAAGACGTGATCGTTGCCACGTTTACACCTCAAAATCCAGAAGCTAAAGAGGTTACTGCGATCTGTAATGTTTGCCACACTCCATTAAAAGACAACCTTGAGGGCGAGCTTTGCCCAAAGTGCAATACTGGTCATTTTAAAGAGTCCGGCAGATTTATGTCGTGAATAGGAGGTTTTTTAAATATTTTACTCACTAAACAGCAATTAGTATTAGTGGCAATGTGCCGAATGATCGCTAAAAATAACTACAACACAAAATCGACTATTGTGTGTGTTTTATGTGTCGTAATGTTTTTAACTATTAAAGTTTTGCATCGAAGCACATTAAAAAATTAAATAAAATCAATATTCTGCCGATTAAGACGCGAAACATTAAATACATCAATACATAATTATAATAAGCCTAAAAAACAAACATTAGTGCTCAAAATTAATCAAAATCATTAAAACTAATTATTTGCCGGATCAAAAATAAGTTTGTTTTTATGATAATTCAATATATGATTTAAATAGATTAAATAAACACAAGGAGTTGCATATGAGTAGCAAGAAAAAGTCAGCCACCAAGAAAGTCGTACCTGTTGAATTGGAGCCCATCGAATCTGAATCACCCGAAGAGTTGCCAGTCAGACAGATTGAAGAGTCACCAGTTGAACCGACAACCGAATCTGAACCTGTGGCACAAGTGCAAGATGCTGAACCCGAAAAATCAGCCGAACCCCAACCTGTTGTCGAAGTTGTTGTTGAATCCACACCGGCGCCTGCTCCGGCACCTGCAAAACCGAAACCTCTCACGATGGCCTCACTTCATGCAGAAATTGAAGAGCTTCGTAAAATCGTTGATGGACAGGCCGTATCCATCAAGCAATTGTTAGAGGCACCTGTAAAACAGAGAAAACCGCCGACCAGCAATGGCAAAGTCTCGATTAAAGACACACTCACAGGCAAGATTTATCCTTCCAAAAATAATGTTTATCAATCACTTCTAAAAGCAGGTGAACTAGATGATTTGGTCAAGCAGGGTGTGTTCGGTGCAGACCCAGTTCACAACAGCTTTGGGTGTTATAACCTCTTCCGAGCCTATCCTAATCGCTTTGTGGAAGTAAAACCATCAGATGCCACGTAGATTCAATTGCGTAAATCGGGGAGTCAACGACTGAAGCCTTGACTCCCCATTTCCCTTTTCAAGGGTTCTAAAACCAGCTCATTCGGTATAGGAGGATGTTTATGAGAAATCCACTGGATAAAATCTCATGGAAGATGTTGTTCATTATGCTCGGCGTACTCTTGGCAATACAATTCCTGCTGAAGTATATGTGAGGCTAATATGAAATTTCCACTCGGTAGGATAGTCTGGACTAGAGGCGTTAATGACCGTGTTGCAGACGATATCGTTTTTGCAAAATTCGTGACGGACAGTCTCAAACGTCACGCTAACTGTGATTGGGGCGAGTTATCCGCTAATGATAAAAAAGAAAACGACTTCAGCTTAGATAATCATCTGAGGCTATTATCCTCTTACCAACACAATGGTTGGAAGATTTGGATTATCACTGAGGCTGACAGGTCTGTTACAACAATATTATTTCCGGAGGAATATTGATGGGCTTTTGGGACGCAGTTGAACGATTTGACTGGAATTTTGAAGCACATTCCCTGGTCGAGACAATGAAACTGGTATTGGACATTGACCATTCAAATGGTGAAATGACCGATGAAGAAATAAAAGCAGTTTGTAGAGAAATTGGCAGCCTGGCAGATGATACCACATACGACAGAAATAGGAAACCGATATTTGGTCATCAGGGCATCGAATGGATGATAGCGATAACCTTGTATGTATTTCCTAAATATTGGGAACGGATGGGATTAGCAGAATATAACTAAAGGGGGTAATAGCATATGGTAAATAACACAGACCACATTATAAGAGTGGCTATCTACACACGTGTTTCGAGTCAAGAGCAGGTTGACAATGGCACATCTCTTGAGTCACAGGCTGAACAACTTGAGGCATTCTGCAAGGGGCAAAAATGGGAGATATTCAATCACTACGTGGATGGCGGTTTCTCGGGCAAGGATGGCAACCGACCTGGCCTAGAATCTTTACGGCGGGATGCCAAGGCTGGTTATTTTGAAAAGGTAGCTGTTTGGAAACTTGACCGTCTTGCAAGAAATCAAAGACTAATCCTCGAACTCGAAGCGGAATTCAGGGAGCAGGATATATCTCTCTTTTCAATCAAGGAAATGGTTGATACCCAAACATCTATCGGCAGAACTGTTTTTCAAGTGCTTGGACTTACCGCTGAATGGGAGCGTGATAATATCGCGGAGCGCACAAAAACGGGGCGTCTCCAACGAATGAAGGACGGGTATTGGGCTTCAGGCCGAGCACCTTTCGGCTACGACTACAACAAGGAAACCAAGCACCTTGTCATCAACGAGAAAGAGGCGGAGATAGTCAGAAAGATATTTGACCTATATGCTTCAGGGAAATCGCTAGGTTCGATTGCTGACATACTCAATAAAGAATTAGTCAGTCCAAGAGGCAAGAACAGCAAAGGGTGGTATAACAACAGCGCACGGCACGTTTTAATCAACCCAACCTACAAAGGTGAGGCCATCGTCAACAGGCATTGTCACATCAGCGACATCAACAACGTTGACCTGAGTAAAGCAATCAAGATAGCTGTTCCTCCAATCGTATCTGAGGACAAGTGGAATATCGCACAATCGAGGCTGTCCAATAACAAACATCTTAAACCCGCTGAGAAGGGAGTGTTCACGCTTCAAGGTCTTATCAAATGCGGTGTTTGCGGATGCTCATATGGGGCAAAGCATTCATGGGAGCACCGTAACTATACGTGCAGAGGAAAATTGAAAACGTTCCATATCGACGGTTCGCCCCGATGCACTAATAGGAACATCAGAGCTGACCTGCTTGAGCAAGTAGTCTATAAACGAGCGATAGACATTCTTGACGACCCCAACAAACTTCAACCACTGGTGATTGAAGCGATCAATAAACTAAAAGAACGTGAATCAGCACTTGAATCAAGACTAATGCCTATCGAAAAACGGTTGAAAGAAATTACTAAAATGAAATCGCGTCTTGCTGATAAATTTATCATCGATAACATGGATGCAGATAAATATAAAATTGCTCAGCAGAATCTTGAAAAAGAAGAGGCTAGGTTGTTCACTTTACGGCGAGAGGCTGACCCAAATGAGTTAGGTGAACTAGAATCAACCAGAGGTTATTTAAGATTTTGGCAGAATCAAGTCACCGAGATGAAAAAGAACTTAGAGGAACCGGACGAAGACAAGCGAGTAATGTTCAAAACGACGGATGAACCTCACAAAAAAGTTAGGACAATGCTCAATGTCGGTGACAACGATTTATCTGAGCGAATGCAGTTCCCAACTACTCAAAGAGAGCTATTCGACAAGCTACAATTGAGGTTGATTGTGTTTAAAGATAAGATAGAAGTCAAGGCAGTGTTTCCCATGCCTGATATAACGTATCAGGAGTGTACTTTGACTTCGCGAAGTACCTGCGACGCTGTCTAGGGCATTTCGACGTAAAGTCGAAAGTATTTCGCCTGCGGGCTCAAGATTCCCGTACATTAGCTTTGATGTAATCCTACCAAAGCAAAGTATACATTGACTGCGTCAAGTACCGAAAATGGCTCTTCGGCGTTCGCGGGAAAAACAATAAGGGTGAGGGGAGGGTTTCAAACCCGCCCCCGCGATTGCGCGGGAATGGCAGTAATCGAGTACAGGCAGGGACGCCTGTACAACTATAGTGGTGCCGGATACCGGCTTTCGCCGGTATGGAGATAAAAAGTGGTGGGATTTGCCCAACCGATGGGGAGTATTTTTTTACCGCATGCGACCATCCTACAGTGAATTAACCGCTTTTTCGATGCGAGCGAGGGCTTCCAGCAGGATCACCCGGGGACAAGCGATATTCATGCGTTCGAATCCCGAGCCGGACTCCCCGAACATGAAGCCGTCGTCAAACCCCACGCGGGCCTGTTCCCGCATGAAGCGGCTCAGGGCCTGATTATCCAGGCCTAACCGGCGGCAGTCGAGCCAGAGCAGATAGGTGCCCTGGGGTTTGATGACTTTGATTTTGGGAATCCTGTTCGCGAAGAATTCCATCGTGATTTTGAGGTTGCCGTTGAGATAGTCGAGCATTTGCGCCAGCCAATCGTCGCCGTCGCGGAAAGCGGCCTCCATGGCGACCAGACCGAAAACGTTCGGACCGGGGACGACGGCGGCCATCGCATCGGAAAAACTGTCACGCAATTTCTGATTGGGGATAATAATGCAGGAGGCGTGCAGCCCGGCGAGGTTAAAGGTTTTGCTCGGCGCCATGCAGACGACGCTGTTTTGGGCGAACTCATCGGAAATGGCGGCGAAAGGAGTGTGCCGGTAGCCTTTATAGAGGATTTCGCAGTGAATTTCATCTGAAATTACAACGCCGCCGTTGCGGATGACAATCTCGCCCATGCGGGTGGTTTCCGCTTCAGTCCAGAGGCGGCCGATGGGGTTCTGGGGATTGCAATAAATAATGGCTTTGACGCGGCTATGGGCCATATGGGAACCGGCGGCGGGCCGGAATTTATTTTCCAGGTCTTTGAAATCCATGGTGTAACGTTTACCGTCAAATTTCAGGGCATTGTTCACGATTTTACAGCCGTTCTGGGTGACGACCGAGAAAAACGGGAAATAGACCGGTTGTTGGAGAATTATTTCATCGCCGGGACGAGAAACGGCGCGGACAGCGGCGCTGAGGGCGGGAATGACGCCGGGGGTAAATACAATCCACTCCGGCCGGATTTGCCAGTCAAATTTGCGCTGCATGCGGTTGACAATGGCCTCGATGAGTTCCGGGCCGGGTTTGGTATAGCCGTAAAATTCGTGGGCGGCGCGTTTTTTCAGGGCGGCGACGATGGGTTTAGCGGCCGGGAAGTCCATATCCGCGACCCACATCGGGATAACATCTTCGCTGCCGAACATGTCTTTAACGGCGTCCCATTTGACACAGTTGGTATTGGAACGATCGCATTTCAAGTCGAAGTTGTATTTCATTTGGCTGCCTCCTTGAGACCGGGGGATTTTTTAGATAAATGATTTTTCTCCGCTCTAGTGTGGTGTTTCTTGAATAGTGTAAGCCCTCGGTTTTATTATATCCCGCTGGAAATCGGGATCCAGTAGGTTCCACGTTGTTTCTGGATACCGGCTTTCGCCGGTAAGGATGAGAGGACGATGGCGGTCAGGTTCTTACATCGGGCTTATAACAGCCGAGTACCTGCGGTTGCGGCCTACGGAAACCTGACCCTACAAAACAAGGGATTATTTAATGCCTTCGAAGAGGTCTTTTTCGAGGTGTTTGCCGGTAACGGGCGGGTAATCCCGCATGAAGTGATCCTGCTGTCCGCGGAGGCCGTCAATTAGGCGGAAAATACGGAAAGGGCCGGGACGGGGTCGCCCGCCGCCCTGACTGGCATGACAGGCGGAAGCTTCGTCGCGGATTTCCAGAGATTTATTTTTCAGGCGGACGATCGCATGGACGGGATATTTGACGTCCAGCATTTTAGTCAGGTCGATGTCTTTATTGCGGCCGAATTTACGGGGATTCTGGCCGAGGAGCGGCATCAGTCTGACCGCTATTTTCATAATGCCTGCAGGACGGACCCCGAAATACAGTTTAGCAGGTTGGAACGGCGGGCCGGCCTTGGGAAATTGCGCAGGGTCGCTGGCGGCGTAGAAGGCTTTGACCACGGCATCATGGGTGGCGATATGGTCGGGGTGGCCGTAGCCGCCGCCGGCATCGTGGGTGATGATAACGTCGGGTTTGAGTTCGCGGATGATTTTAACCATCAGCCCGGCGACCTGTTCCACCGGGGCTTTGAACAGCGAATCCGGGTTCTGGTTATCGGGGGAGCCGGTCATGCCGGAATCGCGGTAACCCAGATAAATGACACCGGCCAGACCCAGGACTTTGGCGGCGCATGCCATTTCCGCGGTGCGCAGGTCGGCGATGGTTTGGTAGCCCTGCATGTATTCCGGGTCGACGGTGCCGGCCTCGCCGCGGGTGGAACAGACGTAATAGACTTTGACGCCGGAAGCGGCATATTGGGCCAGGGTGGCACCCATACCGAAAGTTTCATCGTCAGGGTGGGCGCCGAAGAAAACCAGTGTTTTCTGTATGTTCATGTTTTTCTAATCTGCCTTTTCGATAATGATGCGGATAGGTAAATACTACAACAATATTTAAGGGAAATGCTACGACGAGTAATAATCAAGGTTCAAGTATCAAAGAAATACTAAATTTGAATTTCGAAAGCAGAAATACCGGTTAGTTTTTACGTTGAACCGCATATCAGGGAGATGAGTTAAACAAGGCTGGCTTGATGGATTCCCGTACATTCACTTTGTTCAGTACCTTCGGCGTTCGCGGGAACGATAGTGGGAGGAGATTTAGTGTCGCTATGTTAATTATACGATTATAGGATTGCGTCGCCCCGAATGGTTAGAAATGATAAAAAAAGGGGGCCGGGTTTAAAAACCCAGCCCCTGCGTGTTTGGGATTTATAGGAAATCGTTAATTAGAGGTTTACTGCCGCCCAGATGCCTTCCTCGAGCGCTTCGCGGATTTTGCGCGGTTTGACGCAATCACCGATTTCGGCATAATCCATGAATTTGCCGCGGAGGGATTTCCCGAAATTATCATCCGGGGTCGAGCCGGTGGACAGGACGACAGTGTCGCATTTGAGGAACATGGTCACGCCGTCTTCGGTGATAATTTCGACGCCGTCCGGGGTAACCTGCTTATACTGGCAATGTCCATAGATTTTAACGTTATCTTTGGCCAGTTTATCCAGGAAATACTTCTTGAACATCCAGAATTTGGCCTCGATGGCAGGTTCGGGGAAGGTCATGACGACATTGGAGCCTTTTTTCTCGGCCATGAAGAAACAGGTCTCGCAGCCGACATGTCCGGCGCCGATTTCGACGACATTCTTGCCGATTTCCTTCTCGCCGGAGAGAACCTGGCGGCAGTTGATGACATTTTTCCCTTCGATACCGGGGATGGGCGGGACCCACGGGGTGGAACCGACCGCGACGATAACGGAATCCGGGGCGAAAGCCTTAATCGCGGCGGGGGTGGCTTTCTTGTTCAGTACAACCTTGACGCCGGCCTTGGCAACCTGGAGCCGTAAGTAATTCAGCAAATTACCCAAATCACCTTTGTCCGGCGGAACCGCGGCGATAATCAATTGTCCGCCGAGTTCTTTGCCTTTTTCCCAGATGGTGACCTTGTGGCCGCGCTGCGCGGCGATAATCGCGGCCTGCATCCCGCCAGGGCCGCCGCCGACAATCAGGACTTTCTTCTTTTTGGTGATACGCGGCATTTTAGCATGAAATTCCTGTTCTTTGCCGACCATCGGGTTGACGGTGCAGGACATCGGCTGCCAGTCCACCATGACGTCTTCCAGGCAGCGGTCGTCGCAAATACAGGGGGTAATATCTTCGACGCGGCCTTCCTTAGCCTTGGTGGGCCAGAAGGGGTCAGCGATTAAGCCGCGCGCGATACAGATGTAATCGGCATCGCCGTCCTGCAGGATTTGTTCGGCGAGGGCGGGGGTCATGATTTTACCGGTGACCCAGATGGGCATTTTGACGCCGGCTTTTTTGACGGCAGAAGTAATATCCACATTGCAGCCGTTCGGCATGAAGTACGGCGGACAGGACCATTCCGGGGTTTCCTGCGAGCCGCTGGTGATATTAATCGCGGTGATGCCGTTGGCTTCCATCAATTTACAGAGCTCGACGGTATCGTTTTTGTCCCAGCCTTCGTCGCCCGGCTTGGAAATACGGTCGGAACCCATCAGGCGCATCAGCACGGCAAAATCGGGAGAAGTCTTTTGCCGGGTCAAACGGGCGAGGTCGAGGAGGAATTTGGCGCGGCCCTTGAGGTCGCCGCCGTAAGCATCGGTCCTCTTGTTAAACCGCTTGGAAAGCAATTCACAGGGGAGATAGCCGTTGGCGCCGTGAATTACCACGCCGTCGAAACCGGCTTCCATGATGCGGCGGGCGGCCTCGCCGTATTCCACCGCCAGTTCTTCGAGGTCGGCGACGGTAATCATCCTGGTTTTCTTGGGGATAGACGTGGACCAGCCGGCGAAGGGGTGGGGCAACCCGGAGGGAGAAGCCGAGTCGACTTCATCCATGCTGCCCTGATGGCTGCTCATCTGCATTACGACTTTGGCGCCGTTGTCGTGGCAGATTTTAGCCAGTTTGGCCATGCCGGGGATGAATTTGTCGTCGTTGACGAGGATACGTCCCGGCTTGCCGCGTTTCCGGCAGCTGGCGCCTTCGATGATTAACAGGCCGGCGCCGCCTTTGGCGCGTTCGGCGTAATAATTCAATTGCTGTTCGGATATATATCCGTAATGGGTGGAGTAGTGAGTGCCGCAGGGGGCAAATATGATTCTGTTTTTCAGTTCGACTTTGCCCATTTTCCCGGGCTCAAAAAGTTTGGTAAATTCAGGCATGCTTCTTCTCCTTCCGCAATAATTTATTTGAGTAAAATATCAACGTGTGGACGTTTTCGGAATAGAAACGGAGAGCGTTCAGAAACGTTTCTTCAATGATAGCACAGTGGTAAAAATGCTTTCAAGAAAAGGGAGCGCAGTGAATCCGAAATACGAATACCTAAACCCTTATCCTTCAGTTGAAGGACCTTCGGCAATATCGAAAAAACAAAATCCAAAGGTGTTGAAAACTGGACTCAATACGGCACTTCGTTATGGATCGCCACGCTGTGCTTAAAAAGCCGAATGAAGCCGGTAGGAGTATTTCATAGCCTGATTTAAGCCAACGAAGGCTTGATGGATTCCTGATCAGGTCAGGAACGACAGTTAGATGTGGCCTAGTAATTGGGTGACTTTTCGTTGACGGCCGGATTCGCAGTGTGTTAATATTCACTGCAATAATGACGGAGAATTGAGTCAGTTTCCCGCTGCCATTTAAAGCCGGTTTTAAGGAGAAAGAAATGATAATTGATGATTTAGTGCGCGGTTCAATCGATATGCACTGCCACCATGCCCCGGACGCGCTGATCGAGGGGCGAATGGACGCGCTGGAGACGGTGAAAAAGGCGCGCGAGATGGGGATGCGGGCCGTGGTTCTGAAGAGTACATATTTCCCGACGGCGCCGATGGCCGATATCATCGGGAAACTGGTGCCGGAGGTGAAAGTTTTCGGCAGCGTCTGCTTGGACAATGAAATCGGAGGGCTGAATTACGAGGCTCTGGAACCGCTGGCCAAATTCGGCACCAAAGTGGTCTGGATGCCGACACACTCTTCCACAAATTCACGGGCGAATATGCGCAGGCTGCCGGGGGTGACGCTGGAGGGGGAAGGGTTTTCCCTGATTGATGCGTCAGGCAACCTGGTACCACAGGTAAACAGAATCCTTGCCATCGTGAAAAAATATAACATGGTGCTGGCGAACGGCCATGTCTCGCCGCGGGAGACGTTTGCCTTATTTGAGGCAGCGAAAGCGATGGGAATAAACAAGATGGTGGTGACACACGGGTTATGGGTAAACGGCAGCGTGAAATTTACGCTGGACGAATTGAAGAAGCTGGGTGAAATGGGCGCCTATATCGAGCACTGCTACGTCGGTTTTTTGCCCACCGATTTCCGGTACGACCCGAAGCCGATGGCGGAAGCGATCAAGTTCATCGGCGCGGAGCACTGCATCATCAGTTCCGACCTGGGTCAGTATTATAACCCGCCGCCGGCGGAAGGCATGAGGATGTTCATCGCGCTCTTGCTGAAGAACGGTTTGAGCCCGGCGGAGGTGGAATTCATGGCGAAGAAGAATTCCGCTAAATTGCTGGATTTGGAATAGGGACTTGTAAAATTACTCGCCCATGCAGAGGATTTAGCTATCAGTCGTATTACATGGTTAAAAATAAGGCAATGTTGGTTTGATGGATTCCTGCTTTCGCAGGAAAGACAATGGGAAAGGAGAGGGCGGGGACGCCCTCTCCTTTTTTAATCAGAGACAATGGATAGTAAAAGTATATATGCCAGCCTTAACCGGTATGGATATACCTGGTGGGAGTTGCCCTCCCCGCGATACTAATTCTCCTTTAATCCCTCCTTAAAAAGGAGGGAGAATAAATAGTCAATAATCAAGAAACAAGTATCGAAAATCAAGAACCAAAGAGTGCGATGGCACGCCTGGGAACGGCAACTGGGATTACAAAAGAGGGCGGGTGAACTCTGCATCAATCAAAAACTGCGTACCTTCGGGAAACCCGACCCTGCAGCAAATTTGGATTTAGTCGGTTTTTGTGTATATTAGCCCCACAAATCCTTGGCAACATCTTCAAGGCCCAGGGAACGCAGTTTTTCTTTATTGGGTTTGGTGGTGAAACGGTCCCAATCAAGCTGTCCCATGTTCCAATACGCCTGGGCTTCCATATCGGCGGTGATGCCGGCAAGCGGACCGGTCGCCTGGGGCGGTTTGCCGACGATACGGGGATGAACAGGCCAATTCAGTTCGACGATGCCTTCACGCAGGTTGAAAGCGTGACGCAAATCGGCGACCCTTTCGCCGGCGCGAAGCAATTCCTGCAGGGAATAATTGAAGCCGGTGACGGCGTTAAAAAATCCGAGCAGGCGGACATCGTTTTCCGGAGATTGAATCAGGCCAAAACTGCTGAGTGTGCAGATCCCGCCCATATTGGTAAGGTGCATACGAAAGCCGGACGGACCGAACCGGGCGTTGTGACGACCGGGGGTGGCGTCCATGAGGAACGGAGCGGCAACGGGGGAGCGGTCCGGGGAAAGCTTGGGGTCATGCATGCCGAGTTCCTGGCCGCCGATGTGAACGGCGAATTTCTCCGAGCCTTTACCGATTTTTTCCGCTGCGATTTTAACGCCGTCGGCCAAAATATCGCCCAATCCTTCCCGTTTAACGATTTTCTGAGTCAATGCGACGATCGCACGGTGGTTACCCCATTTCAATTCAATCCCACCGGTATCCTGACCGGTTAAAATGCCGTTTTCGTATAATTCGATAGCAAAAGCGACGATGGTACCGGTGGAGATGGTATCGATGCCGGCACGGTTGCAAATATCGTTGACCATAGCGATGGCTTCGGTGTTGTGATTGGCGCAAAGGGCGCCGAAGGTGGCAGCGGTCTCGTATTCCGGACGGCGGGAACCGGCCGCATATTGATATTCCCCCTCGCCGGCTTTGATAATGCCTTTGCAGGCGATGGGGCAATGCCAGCAGCCGGACAACCTTTCAACACGGGAGTCAAAAGCTTCATTTTCCAGACCGGAGCGGTCGGGGAGGTCAACCACGCCGACGCCGCCCCAGTTTTTAACCGGGGTATCGCCGCTGTGGGCCGAAGCAAACGTGCCGTAAACCGTGCCGTAACGGTGAATCCGGTCGGTGATAGACATGCCGTCGGTGATGAAAAATGTTTTATAAAAATCCAGCATTTCCCGCCGGAGTTTGTCGAGAGCATCTTTGTCGGCAACAGAGACGGTGCCGGTGCCGCGGGCAACAACGGCTTTTAACTTTTTGGAACCCATGACCGCGCCCAGACCGGAACGGCCGGCTGTGCTGCCATGGTCGGTCATAATACCGGCGACCAGTGACAATTTCTCGCCGGAGGGGCCGATGCAGGCCACGCGGGACTGTTTACCGTATTCAGCCATCAGATTATCTTCGGTTTCGTAGGTGTCTTTGCCCCAGAGATACCCGGCGTCTTTGATTTCGGCTTTGCCTTCGTCGATAAGCAGGTAAACCGGTTCCGGCGAGATACCGGTGAAGAAAACGGCATCAAAACCGGAAAATTTGAGATAAGGGCCGAATTGACCGCCGGAATTGGCATCGCCCCAACCGCCGGTGAGCGGGGATTTGGCGACGACGGTGTAACGTGCGCCGGTGGGAACCGGGGTACCGGTAAAGGGGCCGGCGATGAAACCGAGCATATTTTCCGGGCCGAGGGCAGCGACGCCGGGTTTCTGGCGGCTGTAAAGGATCCTGGCGCCAATGCCATAGCCGCCGATATAATCGCGGCACATTTTTGCATCAAGGGCCTCTTCAGTGATGGTTTTCGAGGAAAGGTCGACAAAGAGCATTTTCCCCATATAGCCGTCAGTCATGTTAAACTCCTTACTTTAGAAAAAAGGTTTGGAATTTGTTTACTAATGTATATCAAATAATGGGACAATAATCAAGGGCGGGTATGGGAGAAGACGGGCGGGCGGGTTATAAACTCGCCCCTGCAGAAGATTTAACTATCAATCGTATTTCATGGTTAAATCTAAGGCATGATTGGTTTGATAGGTTCCTGCTTTCGCAGGAAAGACAAGGGAAAAGGAGAGGGCGGAACGCCCTCTCCTTGATATTTTAATTGAGTAAGTTGCTGCTATTCCTTGGAGTGCGGATACAAATAGGAATGGCCGCCGGGTACTTCTTTGGAGAGCAGCCTGACGGTGGCCTTGCCGGGCGCGGTGATTTCGCCCCGCATGTTCTCCGCCCAGACGTCCAAATCCACCAGATGGTCTTCCCCGTCCTTGTATTTCCTGGTCACCTTGCCTTTGCAGAAGGTGGCGTCCCCGATGATATTCAACTGGCGGATTTCCACATTGAGCTTTTTCAGGAAGCCGTCGTCGCCCATCCAGTTAGTCAGCGCATGCCCGATCCAGGTGATTCTATCGGCGCCGTAATCATAAGCCGAATGAATCCCCAGTTCCCGGGCCACATAATCATCCGTGTTGACCCGCGAGACCGGCTCCAGTCTGTTGGAAGTGGGATGATGGAAGCCGTAGGTTGGATGCTTGCGCAGATACCGGATTAGCTCCCCGTAAGCCAGCGGCGGGATGGCGGCGGAGGCATAACCCTGGATATCACCCAGGTTGAGCGGGCCCTTAGCTACCGGGGTAATCATATCCCCTTCCTTGACGTCGTCCCAGTAGCGGATGGTGGTGCCGCGTACTTCTTCCTTGTCGTAGGTCTCATCCACGATTTTCATCTGTTCTTCGGTAAAACGGTGTTTCTTGATATTGGCGTATTTGCCTTTAGCTAAAAAGGCAGAGCGTTCCACCCGGATGCTCCAGCCCTTGGCCTTGGCGGCGATGTCGCCGTACTGGTTCTTGTAGATGACTTCCACGTACTGGATGACGCTGTGGCCGGCTGCCTTGCTGTTGAATTTCTCCACGACATCGGTCAATTTGGCTTCGGCGGAGATTTTATCGCCGGCCCGGATGGTATGGAAGAATTCCCAGTCGTTGCCGCCGAAGAAGGAATGCACGCCGGGTAAGCCGCCGGCTAAAATGCCGCTGGGCCAGACGACGCTGTAGAGGAAGGTCGGGGGGGCCACCAGGCAGCCATAGGTGCTCTGGAAGCCGTGGCCGGGGTTATCCCACATTTCGTTTGGGTCGCCGATGCCGTGGGCGAAGTGCCGGATGGCATCAATTGAGGCTTCTTCGTTGTAGAGTTTGATGCGCAGCGGCACGCCGATGCGTTTCTTTAAATCTTTTATCCCTTCCGGGGTGATTTTCCCATCTGGTAACAACATGTTTTATCTATGACCTCCTGAGTGATTCGATTTGATTAGAAGGGGATGCTGCCCCCTCTCTCTAACTCTCTCCCACACTGGGGCGAGAGGACTGACCAATTAAAATAATTCTCTCTTAGTCTCTTCCTCCTGAGGCGGACTATAAGCCTTACAAAGGAGAGAGAATCGTTTTTAGTACCGCAGCCACTACGTTTTTATGGGTTTAGAGGGCAGGATGACGGTGGCTTTACCGGGGGCGGTGACTTCGGCGCGCTGGTTTTCCGCCCAGACGTCCAAATCAACGAGATGTTCGCCGTTCTGCTCGTATTTTTTCGTGACCTTGCCTTTAATAAACTGGATATCGCCGTAAACATTGAAGCGGCGGTACTCGCAATAGAGCGATTTCAGAAAACCGTCGTCACCCATCCAGTTGGTAATCCCCTGGCTGACCCAGGAATTACGCTGGGCGCCGACATCGTAGGCGGCCGGGATGGCGATGCCTTTGGCGGCGTCGTCCTGCTCGTGAACCTGGTCGATGGTCTCTTTGACACCGGTCTCCGGGTTTTTCCAGCCCCAGGCCGGATGTTTGCGCAGGGCGCGCATGCGGAACGCGTGGACTTCGCCGCCGCCGCCGATGGAATGCGCCCAGGCCATCATTTCGCCAACGGAAAGCGGACCTTTGACGATTTGCGGCAGCTCGTCGCCGACTTTAACGTCTTCCCAGTAGCGGGGATTGGCGCCGCGGATTTCTTCGTGGTCCAGCAGGTACTCCACCCGCTTCTGCATATCTTCATCAATCCAATACTGCTTGATTTCCTTGTATTTACCCTGATTAACGGCGGTGCCACGTTCGGCCCGGATACTCCAGCCGATACAGCGGGCGACAACTTCGTCACGCTGATTACGGTAAATGCCTTCGGCGTAGATAATCACGGTACGCAGGGCGAATTCACTTTTCTTTTCCAGAATATCAACGGGACGGAACGAGCAGGTAATGGGTTCATTTACTTTGACGGGTTTGAGCCACAGCCAGTCCCAGCCGGAGTGGAAGGAATGGACGCCGGGCAGACCGCCGACCCGCATGCCGCTGACATTGAGGATGGCATTAAGCGAACACGGCGGCGCGATGATACAGCCGTATTTAGATTTTTTAGCATACGCCTCGTCGCGGAAAAGTGGATTGTTATAGTCGCCGATGCCGTCGCACCAGTGGGCAATGCCGCCTTTGGTCATGGTCTTGCTGTAGGCGAAAATATATTCGCCTTTAAAATAAGAGCCGATTCTTGTTTTTAACTGGGCGACACCTTCATCAGTGATTCGCGCCTGTCCTAATACCATTTATTGTGCCTCCTTTGAATGATTGGCCGGGGGGAGTTTATAAAGAATTTATTAACTTGAATATGTTTATATTTTATTCCAGGATAATGAAGTCCCAATGCCCCATCCCTTACCCTTCCCGCGGGGAAGGGGAGGTTTGATTAGAGGGGCTGCGCCCCTCTAACTCAAAGCCCTGCTTATTACGAATAGTTTTGGGGGTTAGTAAATTACCTGTTCCTCCTGGAGTTTGGCGATTTCGTCTTTGGACAAACCTAAGATATCGCCGAAAACATAGTCGTTATTTTCGCCGAGAGTCGGGGCGGGGCCGGCCGCTTTACGGCCGAGTCCGCTGGCCTGCCACGGCAGGTCATAAAGGGTCAGGTCGCCGGCGATAGGATGCGTGACATTCAGGAAAATGCCGCGTTCCCGGAATTGCGGGTCGAAGAAGACACCCTCGATGTTGAGCACCGGAGCAGCGGCAACGCCGGCTTTTTGCAGGATTTCAGTGGCTTCATAATCGCCGAGGTTGATTGTCCATGCGGTAACTGCCTTATCCAATTCTTCAAGGTTTGCCAGACGGTTAGCCAGTGTGGAGAATTTTGTTTCTTTAGTCCAGGACGGATTGCCGATAGCTTTGCAGAATGATTTCCATTCATCCTCGGTCTTCACTGCGATGGACACCCACTTGTCGTCGCCGGCGCATTTGTAGTTGCCGTGAGGAGCCATGCCAGGACGGAAATTACCCATACATCCTGCCACCCGGCCGTTCATGAAATAATCCATAAACGGTTCGCCGATGAGTGATGAAGTGGTTTCGCATTCCGATAAATCGATATACTGTCCTTTGCCGGTTCGCTTCTTGTAGCGTAATGCGGTCATCATCGCAAAAGCGCCGGTCAGGGTGGCCATAACATCGCCGTAAGCGTGTTTGAAGCCAAGCGGACGGTCGCCCTTATAGCCGAGCATGCTGTCGATGCCGGCAATCGCGGACATCAGCGGCGCATATGCCATGATATTCGCTTCCGGACCATATTGCCCGGTGGGCGCCAGTTTTATCATGATGATATCGGGTTTGATTTTCTTCAGATCTTCATAGCCGAGGCCGTGCTTTTCCAGCGTACCGACGGTAAAGTTCTCATTGACGACATCGGCTTTTTTAATCAGTTCTTTAATGAGTTCGTGCCCTTTGGGTGAATTCCAGTCCAGGGTGATGCTCATCTTGCTGCGGTTATTATTGTGGAAAGCCGGATTCAGTTCCAGCGTGTCCCCCAGTTCAAAAACCCGCCCCAGCCGGAGGCCGTCCAGCCTTTTTCTGGATTCGATTTTGATTACTTCGGCGCCGTGGTCGGCCATGATATGCCCGAGAACTGTTCCTGCCCATACCCAGCCAAAGTCAACAACGCGGATGCCTTCGAAAGGTAGTTTATTAGCCATTAGATTACCTTCTCCTTTTTCAGAGACGCCAGGGCGGTTTTGGTGTAGCCCAGCTTTTTACTGAAAATTTCTTCGTTATGTTCGCCGAGCAGCGGCGCCGCGCGGCGGACAGTAAACGGCGATTCGCTGAATTTGTAACCGACGCCGGGATATTTCAATTTGCCGGCAGCCGGATGGTCAATATCAACAAAGTAGTTTCTCACCTTCAGGTGTTCGTTATTGGCGGCATCCTGGACATTTCTGACCGGGGCAGCAGGGACGCCGTTATCCTGGCAGAGACGATAGATTTCTTCTTTCCCGTGCGACATCAGCCATGGTGTTAGGAAAGCCTCGGCTTTTTCCGGGTTTTCATCAACGATCTTGATACGTTCGTTGAACATCGGGTCTTTGGCCCATTCCGGATTTCCCATCACTTCGACGAATTTCTTCCACTGCCGGTTCTGCGGCGTATCGATGCAGACATAGCCGTCCTTACAGGGATAAACAGCATCGGTGAAAGCTTGATGCTGGACCCTGTATCCGCTTCGGGTGCGGATACGGTTTTCATCGAGGAAAGGCTGAGCGCCCTGACCGATATGGAAAGTGGCCCAGCACTGCGCTTCAGAAAGGTCGATGTGGATGCCTTCGCCGGTCATATCACGGTTGAACAGGGAAATCATGGCAACCATGGCGGCCTGTGTGCCTGAATTAAAATGCGACTGGCATTGCGGCGGAACGAGCGGTTCGCGCTCGGGGTAGCCGCTGGCGGCCGTAATGCCTCCCAATGCACAGATGTTGATGTCGTAAGCTTTCCAGTCTTTGTACGGGCCGGTCAGTCCGTAAGGGGACAAAGAAATCATGACCAGACCGGGATTAACTTTCTTCAGCGATTCATAATCGAGGCCGGCTTTTTTAACGACGTTATAAGGATAATTCTGCACAAAAATGTCGGCGTCTTTGATTAATTTGAAAAAGACCTCTTTGCCGGCCGGCTTGGTCGGGTCGAGGGTAACACCGTATTTATTGGTGTTCAGGTAGAGGAACAAGCCGCTTTTCTCATTATTCGGGATGTCCTGCGGGAAAGGTCCGTGCTGGCGGGACTCATCGCCGGTGGACGGGGGTTCAACCTTGATTACCTCAGCTCCCATGTCTGCCATTAATTTGGTACAGAAAGGCGCCGAAATGAAGGTACCCCATTCGACGACTTTCACATCAGACAATGCCTGGTCTGTCATTCTATTTTTCCTCCTATTGATTGATTTGAAACTTTATCGTTTTTTGTTTTTGCCACGTTAAATATCCCACAACCCATCCAACATCACCCTCTGGCTCCCTCTCCATAAATGGCGAGGGAGGGAGTTTCTTAGAGGGGCTGCGCCCCTTATACATTTGCTCCGAACTGCTCCGCAAAGTACCTCCGACTGCGGTCTACGGACTCAGACCTTGCTTAATACGGTCTTACAACCAAAAACTAACCGGTGGTTTTGACGAAACCGGCGTCTTTCAATTTTTTAATGTCAGCTTTGGAGTAGCCCAATTCCGCCAGGATTTCTGCGGTATTTTGGCCGGTGAGGGGCGCCATGCTGCGGATTTCAGGCTGGGTATCCGACATTTTAAAGGGAATACCAACCTGTTTGATTTTACCCAGGGTAGGATGGTCAAGTTCGACGACCATTTTGCGGGCGATAATCTGGGGGTCTTCAAAAAGCTCATCGATTTCATTGACCGGAGTGACGCAGGTATCGGCCTTCATTAAAATCGGCATCCACTCGGCGCGGGTCTTGCCGAGAAAGATACTGGTTAATGCGGAAACAGCCTCGCGCTGCTTGCGGCGCGTTTCGACGGGGTCCGGGCGATAATCCTCCAGACCGAAGGCCTGGATGTCATCAACGTAGGAAATGAATTTTTCCAAACCGACGGCGCGGCATAATTTTTCCCAATATTCGCCGGCGACGGCGAAGAGAATAAATTTGCCGTCTTTGCATTCAAAAACCATCGGCAGGCGGCTGCCGCGGCGGATTTTCTTGTGCTGTGAATACCACAGGGGCGCGTGGCGCATGCCCTGGATATAGGCGACACCGTCGGCGCAGGCGGTGTCAATGAACTGGCCTTTACCGGTTTTCTCACGGGCATAAAGGGCGGAGATAATGGCGACCGCGCCGTGGAGGCTGCCGCCGCACATGTCACCGATGGCAATGGATTCAGTGGTGGGGACGTGGATGCCCTGGGGGCCGTAACCGATCTGGCCCTGCACCGCGCCTAAAGCGACATAGTTGGGGTCGAAGCCGGGAACCTGTTCCATGGGGCCGCCGTAGCCGAAACCGGAGATATGGCAGTAAATCAGGCGGGGATTGATTTTGCTTAAATCCTGATAGCCGAGGCCGAGGCGCTCCGGCATACCGGGCCGGCCTTCGACGACGACAACATCAGATTTAGCCGCCAGTTTCATGTATATTTCTTTACCCTCTTTGCTCTTGAGGTCGAGGGCGATGCTGCGCTTGTTGCGGTCGCGGGGGTCGTAGGCTTTTTTTATTTCCTCGGATTTATCCGGCGGCCCGCCGCTGGCTTTGGCCGTGACGCGTTCTACCTTAATCGTGTCCGCGCCGAGGTCGGTGAGAATAAAGACGCAAAACGGTCCGGGCAGATAGAAGGTGAAATCCAAAACTTTGACGCCGGCTAAAGGTCCTGCCATATTTAATGCTCCTTGTGATATTGTTTTTTAGTTGGTATGGATATTCGGTACTGATTGCGATGATGTCAATATTAGTAAATTTGTGTTAATTATCATTCCCCTCTCTAAACTTCTCCTGCAAGAGGATTGACCCTCTAAAGATAAAGGGGCTAATTGGAAAGATGCTAGGGGTACATTTTATCGGCTTCTTTTTTCAAGTCCGCCCGGAAATCCGGGTGAGCAACGGCGATGAGTTCCTGGGCTCTTTGTTTCAAGGTTTTACCAAAAAGTTTAGCGATGCCGAATTCGGTAATAACATAATCGCCGAAAGCGGCGGGTAAAGTCACGGCAGCACCGGCGGCAAAACGTGCGGTAATGCGGGAAACCGTGCCTGCTTTGGATGTAGATGGAGTCGCCAGAATGGAGCGGCCGCCTTTGGACATAACGCCGGCAATCGGGAAATACGCGCCATAAGTATTGGTGACGCCGACCGTCCACTGCCCGGTCAGGTCGATGGAGGCGACGCTGTTAATCGCAACGAAATTATTAATCTGGGAACAAACGACCGGGTTGTTCATATATTCATAGCCGTAGATTTCGAACAGCGGGTTATTATTCATATAGGCGATATCTTCTTCATCGCCGTAAAAGCCGCTGGCGACAATTTTACCGGGCATCAGGTTGTTATATTTCCCGGTCATAATCCCGGCTTTGGCGAGCTTGATGATACCATAGCGAGCGCCGCCGGCCCAGTAGCCGAGGTCGTTCTTTTTATCGAAGATGCCCATTTGCGCCAGATTTTCGACAGCGACACCGGCGCCCAGGCTGAGAATATCACCATCTTTAACCAAAGTTTCGATGTATTGGGCGATGGTTTTCACCGAATCGAATTCGGGAATGGGGGCGCCCTTGCCGGAGACTTCGGCGACATCGGTATCATGTTCGACGAAATAATCGATTTCGGAGACATGAATGAAATTATCACCGCCGGTCCGGATGAGTTTCCGGTTAACCTCCGCCAGGACTATTTTAGCGCGCTTGGCATAGCCTTTCTGGTGAAAGAGGGAATGCCCGAAGCAGCAGACACCGTTTTCGTCAGGAGGGGAAACGGCCACCACGGCAACGTCCACGTCGTGGTAAGCGCCTTCGCGTTTTTCGTCCAGGGCTTTGAAGCTGAGAGCAAACAGAGAAGGCACAAAATCGCCGATAATTTTAGACTCGGTGGGTGGGGTGACTTTAAACGATTCTTCCGCACCGGCAAAGATGGCGGGGTCGACGCGGTAAGTGCCGACAATAATATGGACATTGCGGAGCTGGTTCCTGCGATTGGCAATGGCCTGGGGAATAACCTGTGTATTGGTGCGGTAAGGGATGACTACGGTATCGCCGGATTTGACGGCTTTGGCGGCTTCTTCCGCCGAGACGAGTTTTTTCTTGTATTCTTCTTGCCACCGCATTTCGTATTCCATCCTTACAACACACGCCCGGAGCGGGGAAAAACCTATTCAGCGCAACTGAGGGGGTTAGTTAGATAATAGTAAAAGCGGGAATAAATGTCAAAACGGGGAAAAAGAAAATTCCAAATTTCAAAATCTAAAAACCAAACAAAGATGAAAATCCGAATATCGAAATGCTAAACAAATTCAAATAACAAAATTTGTTGTACCCCACTCCTCCCGGATACATTGGTCAGCCTAAAGCGAACTCAGTATGGCATTGCTATGTCAGATTGCTTCGAGTACTGTGTAAGCTCGCAATGACGATGGACGGATATTTGTGAACCGCAGGGAGACCCTTCGTCCTTCAGATGAAAGGCTCAGGGTGGTGTTGTCAAAAAGATTCGAGTTAACGCAGGTAAATATTGTATGATGTTACTATTGGTTTTTAGCATGAGCCGGCCGAAAAGTAAAGGTTTGTTCCGATATTGAAAAACTGGAAATCATCCTCAATTATTGCCTCGATAGCGTTGGTAGCGGTTTGCGCGGTCTGGGGTTCAACTTTTCTGATTGTGCAGAATGCCGTATCGCGCATGCCGGTAATGGATTTTCTGGCGGTCCGCTTTACCGTGGCCACGGTGGTGATGTTTGCTCTGCGTCCGACCTGTTTGCGCCGGATGACGCTACAAGGATTGCAGCGGGGAGCAGGTTTGGGGGCCGTGCTTGGAGCTGGTTACATTACCCAAACATACGGGCTGCGTTTTGCTTCGGCGACGGTATCCGGGTTCATTACCGGGATGTTCGTGGTGTTGACGCCGGTGATATCCTGGCTGATATTGGGGAAAAAGCTGAACCGGAACACGATATTGGCAGTGGTATTAGCCACGGTGGGGCTGGCGCTGCTCAGCCTGCACGGCTGGAGTTTGGGTATAGGGGAATTACTGACACTGGCTTGCGCGATATTTTTTGCGGTGCACATCGTCGGACTGGGGGAATGGTCGGCACAATACGAGGCATACGGATTTGCGCTGATACAGATTGCGACAGTAGCAGTAATCACACTGCTGGCGGCGCTGCCGGGAGGGCTCAGATTACCGCCGGATGCCGGTACCTGGGGAACGGTTGGAATCACCGCAGTTTTCGCGACCGCGCTGGCTTTCCTGGTACAAACGTGGACACAATCGCTGGTGCCTGCAGTCGCTGCAGCCGTCATCATGACGATGGAACCGGTATTTGCCGGCATCTTCGGGGTATTTTTCGGGAAAAACCATCTGACACCCCAGATTATTTTCGGCGCGGTGTGCGTGCTGACGGCGATGTTAGTGGTGGCAATCAAATCATCAGCGAAGGTCCCCAGGCCGGAAAACTAAGCGGAAGTATTTACTAATCCGAAACTTTGCAAATAAATCGTTTTCTGATATTATTAAAACAATTTATAAAAACACAGTTATCGGGAGGAGTGCATGAAACGTTTTCTGTTACCGGTCCTGGCAGCAGCGCTGATTGTCGGCTGCTGCATGACAGCTTGTTCCTCAAACACCACCACATCTTCGGAAGAGACAATTAAGGTGGCGACGGACGCAACCTGGGCGCCGTTCGAAACGGTCAATGAAAAGACCAAACAAATCCAGGGTTTTGACATCGATTTATTCAATGCGATTGCGGCAAAGGAAAATTTTAAAATTCAATTTGAAAATGTCGCTTTCGACCCGCTGCTGGCCGGGATGGCACAGGGCACTTACGACGCGGCCATTTCCTCCATCACCATCACCGCCGACAGACAAAAGGCGATGCTGTTCTCTGATCCGTACTTCGATGCCGGGCAAATCATTACAGTCAGAAAAGACAATACCACAATCAACAGCAAAAACGACCTGGTTGGAAAAACCGTGGCCGTGCAATTGGGTACGACGGGGAATATCGAGGTAAATAATATTGCAGGCGCCACCGCTAAACCGTATGATGACATCGGGTTAGCGTTCCAGGATTTGATGAACGGGCAGGTGGACGCGGTGGTCTGCGATAATCCGGTGGCGTTAAACTACGTGGCAACCAATCCCACCAAACTAAAGACCGCGGGGTCTGTTTTTACCGACGAACAATACGGTATCGCCGTGGCAAATGGGAAAACCGCTTTGTTAGCGCAAATCAATGACGGTTTGGCCAAAGTAAAAGCGGACGGCGAATTACAGGCGATCGCCGTAAAATGGCAGCTGGCGCAGTAAAATCAGAAACAAACAGATTTCGAATATTGCAGGGAGAAGGCAGAAGCCTTCTCCCTGCCTACTCTAGCGGCATTCAGGGTAAATTATGTTTTCACGGCGTAAAACGGAATCCCCGGAAATAAATACCCCCGAACTGGACAATGTACCGGAAGCCGGTCTCGGATACCACATTGACGTGTGGTGGTGGCTGGTGGCGCTGGTCGCCGGCGTAATTGCAATACTCGCCTGGACAAAACCGGACCCTTACTGGCGCATCATCCTCTTTGTCCGGGACGGCATCGGGATGACGGCGCTGATTACGGTGACCTCGTTCGTGATTATGATTTTTGTGGGGATGCTGGGCGGACTGGGACGTATTTCCACCAACAAATTCATTCACATGATAACCACGCTTTATGTCGAAATCGTCCGCGGCATCCCATTACTGGTGCAATTGATCTGGTGGTATTTCGCCTTTCCGGTCATCATCAGGAATTTAGGACAAGCGACGCACATCGGCTTTCTGGCGAATTATGAAGCCAACGCGGTGCTCCTGGCAATTTTCGGCTTTGTTTTCTGCTACGGCGCTTACATGAGCGAAATTTTCCGGGCCGGCATCCAGAGCATCCCAAAGGGCCAGATGGAGGCGGCACGCAGCCTGGGAATGAGTTATTTCCAGGCGATGCGGCACGTAATTTTGCCGCAGGCGATCAGGGTAATCCTGCCGCCGGTCGGAAACGAGTTTATCGCGCTGTTGAAAGATTCTTCGCTGGTGAGCGCGGTGGCGCTGGCGGATTTAACCCGGCGCGGCCGGGAGTTCATGGCGGCGAATTTCGACCCGCTGCAGGTGTGGACGATGATTGCGTTACTGTACCTGGTGATGACGCTCTTTTCCGCGCGTATCGTAAATTATATTGAACGGCGAACAAAAATTGAAAGATAACAAAGACCCGATTATCAAAATCGAGAATATCCATAAACACTTCGGCAAGGTGCAGGCTTTGCGCGGGGTTAATTTGAACGTGAACCGGGGCGAAGTGGTGGTGATTGTGGGGCCTTCAGGTTCCGGCAAGTCAACATTATTACGCTGCATTAACCGGCTGGAAGAATACGATTCCGGTAAAATCACCGTGGACGGCATTTTGCTGCACGGGGCGCAAAATATCAACCTGGTGCGGCAGGAAATCGGGATGGTTTTCCAGTCTTTCAACCTGTTTGCCCATCTGACGGTGATGGACAACCTGATGCTGGCGCAGAAAATAATCCGCAAACGCAGTCCGGAAGAAGCGCGTAAAATTGCCCTCGATTTGCTGAAAAAAGTGGGCATCCCGGAAAAATTAAACGCTTATCCTTCCCAGATTTCCGGCGGACAGCAGCAGCGTGTAGCGATTGCACGGGCGCTGGCGATGAACCCGCGCATCATGCTGTTTGACGAACCGACCAGTGCGCTCGACCCGGAAATGATTAAAGAAGTATTGGATGTGATGACGGATTTGGCGAAAGAAGGCATGACGATGGTGGTGGTTTCGCACGAGATGGGATTCGCCCGCGCCGCGGCCAAACGCATTATTTTCATGGACGAAGGCCAGATTATCGAAGAAGCGCCGCCGGAAATACTGTTCACTAGCCCGAAGCAGGAACGCACCAAACGGTTCCTCAGTAAAATACTGAACCATTAGAAAAACTAGTAAATAACCTGTTCCTTTTCCAGCTCCCGGATTTTTTCAGCGGACAAGCCCATGATTTTGCCGAAGACATACTGATTATTTTCGCCGGCTTCCGGGGGATGGGTATAATTGCCTTTGCCGGTGACGCTTAGATTTAGCGGCAAGGCGCTGCGTCGGATGGTGCTTTTATCCGGATATTCAATATCAACAAGGAAGCCGCGTTCTTTAATATGCGGGTCTTCGCAGAATTCCTGGACTTTGAGCGATGCCCCGGCAATTACCCCGGCGGCCTGTAAGATTTGCATCGCTTCCTGATGCTCGTGTTTAACGGTCCAGGTTTCGATTAAGGCATCGAGTTCATCTTTGTGCGCCCGGCGGCCGGCGGCGTCAGTAAATCTGGCGTCTTTAGTCCATTTGGGGTTACCCATCGCTTTGCACAGGCCTTGCCATTCCTTATCGTTGGAAACGGCGATGGCAACCCAGTTATCTTCACCGAGGCAGCGGTAAACATTGTGCGGGGCGAGGTGCTTGTCGGAGTTGCCGATTCGGCCCTGCACGCGGCGGGTAACGGCGTATTCAATCAAGGCTTCCGGCCCGAGGGCGACATCGGCTTCGGACATCGAGAGGTCCAGAAATTGGCCCTCGCCGGTCTTGGAGCGGTGATAAAGGGCAGCCAGAAGAGCAAAAACGCCCTGGTAGGCGGCGATGGAATCGGAGAAACCGCGGGCGCCGGCTTCAGCGGGTTCACCGTCGGGATAGCCGTTGACATAAGAATAACCGCTGAAACCGTCAATGACCGGGGCATAAGCCGGTTCGTCTTTCATCGGACCGGTACGGCCGAACCCGGAGGCGGAAATCAAAATAATGCCCGGATTAATTTTCTTCAAATCGTTGTAGCCCAGGCCCCACTTTTCCATCACGCCGGTACGGAAGTTTTCGGCGACGATATCGATGTGCTTGACCAGTTCTTTAACCAGTTCAAGGGCTTTGGGATTTCTCATGTTAAGCGTGATGCTTTCTTTGCTGTAGTTCAGTGAAGCAAAATAGCCCACGCGGTACTTTGCCGCCACCGTCAAATTGCCCGGATTATTCGTCATCTTAAAGGATTCAGGACGGAATTTGGTTTCCAACCGGATAACTTCCGCGCCCATGACTGCCAGCCATTGGGTAATTTGAGGGCCGACCCGAACCTGGGTAAAATCGAGGACTTTGATATTTTTTAAAGGCATTTGCTGCATGGTAATCTCCTTCTTTTTGAACGGGTTAAATTACGCCGGACTCCTGCAATTTTGCTAATTTTGCCGGTTTAAAGCCGAGCATCCCGCTGTAAATTTCGGCATTATGTTCGCCGAGGAGGGGAGCGGCATGAGGCGTTTGGGCGGGAGTGGCGGAAAATTTACAGGGCGCGCCGGGAAATTTCAACCGGCCGGCCTCTTTATGGTCGATTTCGACAAAGAACCCGCGTTCTTCGAACATCTTGTTTTCGGACATTTCTTTAGCCGAGGCGACGATGGCGATGTCCAGACGCTGCGCCTGCGCCCGTTTCACGACTTCGGCACAGGTGTGCTGTTTGAACCAGGCGATTAAACGCGGCTGGATTTCCTTCCAGTGGTCGTGGAGCAGGCCGACGGGGGTTTTGTATTCCGGATTCTGCGCCCATTCGGGACTGTCCATCATGCGGACGACGCCTTCCCAGAATTGAAAAGGAATATTCATCATGATAAAGCCGTCGGAACAGGGATATTTGGGAGATTCCTCCCAGCGGTATTTACGGTCCCGGAGATAGGTAATGCCGGCATCGAAATAATCGCCGACTTCATGGCAGATAATGCTGGCCACGGCTTCCTGTTCGGAGAGGTCAATGTGCTGGCCGGCGCCGGTCTGCTGCGCCACGAAAACGGCGGACATGGTATTGATAGCGGCAATCACGCCGCTGAGAAAATCGCCGGAATGGCCGGGCAATTTCATCGGGGGGTTCAGATCTTCGTTATAGACTTCATAGCAGGGGTTAAGGAAAGCCTCAACGCTGACGTGGTTGGCTACCAGGTCGCAGCCTTTGTAATCGCGGTAGGGGCCGGTGTGGCCGAAGTAGGTAATCGAGGTGACAACCAGTTTCGGATTGATTTCACGCAGGGTTTCATAGTCGAGCCCGAGTTTGGGCAAATCCTGACGGGGGTTATTTTCAATCAAGACATCCGCCCACCTGACGAGCTGCTGAAAAACCTTGCGGCCGGCGGCTTTTTTCAGGTCAAGGGTGACGCCGCGCTTGTTGGTATTCAGATAGAGGAAGAGGCCGCTTTTCTCGGGATGCGGTTTGTCCTGCGGGAATGGGCCGTTTTCACGGGCGCGGTCGCCGGTGACGGGTTTTTCGATCTTGATGACATCGGCGCCCAAATCGGCGAGAAGTTTACCGCAATAAGGGGCGGCCACGAATTCACCGTATTCGAGGACTTTCAGTCCGGAAAGCGCTTGAGCATTCATTTCAGTTTCTCCTTTGATGAGGGTAAATCAGTGCGACTATTATTGGGAAATATTACACACATAAAAATTCGGTCCGACGAGGCAGCGACCGAATCAAAACGGATTCAATAAATAAGAGGGATATTGGTTAAATAATAGTAAAAGGGAGCCTCAATGTCAAGGAAAGAGGATGGCCCGCGTTTTAGGATAATTGTTTTGCAGAAAGCTTTACATAAAGGCAGTTAAAGAAATGAAATCCGGGCGGATGCGGAGCACGCGATAAAGACGTAACGCAGGTTAACCGGCTTATTCAGCGAAAACGGCATTCACCGCAGTGGCGATACACAAAGCGACATAATCGGCAAAGTTATCGGTAATGTCCTCATTGATGGAAATATCCCTGGTTTTACCCCGGAAGGTGATGGTCTGGTGCATGTCCAGTTTGGGGAAGTCGATTAAGGCGGCCTTTTTTTCAAACCGCTGTAGAAACTCCTCTTTGGTTAAACTGATTTTCCTTTCCATATTATCTCCTTCCTTACACTAGCCCCATTATACTCTGTCCTGGCGATGTGACAGATTCGCCTGCCTAAAGCGGACTCAGTATGACATCGGGATGTCAGATTACCGCGCTCTGACTCAGGCGGACACCTTGTAATAAGGAGTCAAGCGACTTTAACTTTTGTTTTTAAAACCGCCGTGTTCGCCGGCCAGGCGGGCGCGGATGCTGGCTTCGGCTGTTTCTTTGGTTTGCGAACTGCCGACAATCTCGTTACGGTCCTCATTGACAATAACCCACGGGGCAAATTCTCCTTTGGAGTTCCGGTGGTCTTTTTTAAATTCAATCTTGTAAGGCATTTTGACCTCCTTCAGGCGGCGGGCATTCCAGCTGCTTTCAAGAAACATAATTAATTACTAAAAGCGTATCCCGAGGTGCTTACGCCATTTGTTTCCGCCTAATTCCGCCCGCATACGGAAGAAGACGGAGTTAACGGAATCACGCACGGCTTTATCTACTTCCTGACTATTCACTATTTCCACTACCGAATCATAGGTGCGTTCTTCAACACGTTCCAGCGCTTTGTCCAATCCGGCAATGTGAGCCAGATCCGGCAAGAGCCCTTCGT
Source organism: uncultured Chloroflexia bacterium (assembly GCA_963772985.1). Taxonomy (GTDB): domain Bacteria; phylum Chloroflexota; class Dehalococcoidia; order Dehalococcoidales; family Fen-1064; genus Fen-1064. The sequence continues at coordinate 4,879 of CAVYZP010000022.1, read as the reverse complement.
GCGGAGTGGCGGCATGAACACGCTGCAAAATAGACGGCTTATTTTTTTTGAGCGCTTCAGCGACACCGTGGCTGAAACCCGCTTTGTCCATGTCCGCCTGGATGCGGGCGATGATTCTTTCGAGGACCCGGTCGGTAATCTGTTCTTCGAAACCTTCAACCAGCGCCAATACATTCCGTCCGAAAAATCCGTCGCCAAGAAGCCTGTCGACAACACGAATCGCACGGGCTGCGAAAATTATCCACAACCATACCGATTGCCAGGGGAAACCGTGACCGACAAGTGCCATCGCCGGAACGATGGCGATGAAGTCAAAGAAACGGGAGCGCAAATATGAAATCCGCCCCCAGTGAAACCCGCTGCGGGTAAAGAATTCAACCGCAAAAACCACGCCGATGGCAATGTCTCCAATAACGTATACGCCCGGGACCGCCCCTTGAGAACCGAAGACCCACATGGCAAGGATAACCAGTGAAACCAGGGAAAGAATAAAAGCGAGCCAATGCAATACCGCACCGCGACGCGGGCGGGATTCAAGTTCCTCAAGTCGTGCGGATATCCCTGAAATGTCCCGGGAAGAATTGCTTTTGGCAGCATCCCCTTCATCAACGGCGACAGCTTGCGGCGGATCTTTTTTAGCCAGCACCATATCCATTACCTCCAGAATCAATGTGCCATCGTCAAAACATCGAAATTTCGCGCCGGGCTTTATTGTTATTTATAGAAAAAGCATTTCATACGGCTTAAATATCATTCCTGCGTGTCACGGGATGAAATTAAAACCATTTTAAATAATGACCGATCGCAATAACACCGGCCGCAATAAGATATATCCCGAAGATAAAATTCAAAATATCCGGGAAAAACATCACAACGATTCCGACCCCGATGGTAACAATGCCGACGATCAAGCTTGAAGCGGCGAAAATGAACCAGACGCCCAGCAAGATAAGGTAGATGCCGACCAAATAATTAATGATATGTGGGAATATCAGGATAATGATACCAATGATAATGGAGACGATACCGGGGAGAACGCTGCCGCCGGTGATACCGATTATTCCGGAAACAATCAATAAGCCGCCGATAAAATAATTGACGATTTTCGGAAAAATAAGGATAACAAGTCCGACAACGATGGCGATGATCCCGATTATTAGGCCATTAACCGCAGGTAAACCAAACTGCATCTGCATCCTTCCCCTCCTGATTAATATTTAACAGCTTAAATGAATCAGGCTATCCCGGCGGTGAATATTGAGTAATTTAAAGGTATTTTTGGAAATTGTAGATGATGCCGCATCAAAAAGTAATAAAATAGCGAAGAATAGTATTACGAATTTATGGCATTTATTGTTTTCCTGAGAGTTTCTTTTTGCACTTGATTCTGATTTCCGTGCACTGTATGATAATTACAATTAAGCCTGATTAGCGAGAAAACTCAGAGGACGGATGACGATGGAAGAATGCGGCTGCGAACATTGCGGAAAAGACGAAAAAGGGAAAAAGGCACTTAAAGCGGTAATCCTGGTAGGCGGGGAGGGGACACGGTTACGGCCTTTGACCTACCACACACCCAAACCAATGGTGCCGGTGCTGAACCTGCCGTTCCTGGAGCACGTCATCCGCAACCTGAAAGAGCACAACATTACCGAGATTGTAATGGCTCAGTTTTACCTGCCGGCCTCGATGCGAGAATATTTCGGCGACGGCAGCAAATTCGGGGTGAAGCTGTACTATGTCATGGAAGAAAAACCGCTGGGTTCGGCCGGGGCGGTGAAGAACGTGGAAGGTTTTTTGGACAGCACATTTTTTGTATTAAACGGAGATATTATCCACAACCGCGATTTCACGGCAATTTTGAAATTCCACCGGCGGCACCGGGCCAAAGTGACCATCGTATTGACACCGGTCGCCGATCCGACGCAATACGGCGTGGTGGAGACGGATAAAAATCACCGGGTGAAACGTTTTCTGGAAAAACCGAAAGCCGAGGAAGTAACGACAAACATGATAAACGCCGGTACCTGGGTGGTGGAACCGGAAATCCTGCAGCGAATACCGCCGGATACCAGATTCAGTTTCGAGCGCGACGTCTTTCCGCAGATGCTGGCGGACAAAGTGCCTTTTTATGCGTATGCTACGGATAACTACTGGATGGATACGGGGACGCCGGAAAACTACATCCAGCTGCACCGGGATATTTTAAACGGGAAACATGAAGGTTACGCTTTCGACGAAGATGTGATGATAGGGAAACGATGCCGCATCGACGCATCTGTGAAGTTTAAGGGAAAGGTCGTCATCGGCGACAATTGCAACGTGGGCAAAGGCGTGAAATTTACCGGACCGGTAATAATCGGGCCGAACTGCAAAATCGGGGAGAATACGACGATTACCGATTCGGTGTTATGGCACGACGACAAAATCGGGGACAATGTCAAAATCAAAAGTTCGATACTGGCGGATAACTGCAAAATCGGGGATGAGTGCAGTTTGAACGCGGCGGTACTCGGAGACCATGTGAAGGTGATTGACGGCATCAAACTGAAAAAGGGCAGCCGCGTGATGCCGGGCGAAACGGTAAAAAGTGATGACGCAGAAAGAAAAAAGTCATAAAATGTAAAAATACCGATAATTACGGAAAAGGAGACTATAGTGGCAGAATTAAATGTTGGCGATAGAGTAAAAGTACTGGATAAACCGGGCTGGCCGGACGGCGGCTACAAATTGGCGAACTGGGAAGGCAAGGTGGTGGCGGTGATTAACGACCCGGCGGGATATGTGCTGATGAAAGCCGACAAAACCGGATACAACATGATGTTTCACGAGAAAGAGTTGGAAAAAATCGGATAAGTTAATTATCAGCCAATGAGACGGAAAATTGATTGGTTGTTAAACCAGTTATTGATCCATTTATATTACAAGGACGAACAGTATGGTTAAGAACGCTGAGATTGAAAAATTAAACAGGCGGCATGTCAGGCCTGTCATCATCACTTTCTCAGGAACCATCCTGATGATAATTTTAATTTTAGCCACGCTGGATGTTAGTCACCGCAATGTGGCTCCGTTTATCACAAACCAGCAAAAATACATACTGGCAATTGAAGCGGCGGGACTGGCGGTTTTTATGGTGGAACTGGCCCTCAGGCTGGCGACCTTACGGCTGCATACGCCGAAAATGGAGGACCAACGCAATCGGATACGGCTGATGGTGCGCATTGTGGGTTATACGATATCCGCGATTTCGGTAATCTCGATACTGGCTTCCAATGCGACCCTGGGAATCAGCGCCGGTGCAATTCTGGGTGTTGTGATCGCATTTGCCACACAAAATATTGTCGGCAGCATGCTGGCGGCAATTATCATCTTGAGTACGCGTATGGTACGCGTCGGGGAAGAGATAACGGTCAATCAGACCAAGGGAGTTATCGCGGAAATCAACCTGACGCATACCGTGCTATCCGTCGGGGAGAACGTGGTTTTTGTTCCTAATTCCATGGTTATTTCGAATATTGTGCAGCGGCAAAAACGGACGCTGGATAAAGATGCCGGAGCAAGGGACTGGTAGTTAAAATTCGAAATCCTAAATCCGAATATCGAAATACTAAATCAATGGTTATCAGTTTTCAGCCGTTTTTACTAATACCTGCATCAGAACCAGATATTCCCGGCGGTTGTCAATTGGTAGGCGCGCCCACCCTACAAGAGGTTCTATTGCGGCTTTTACTCTTTTTAGTGCGGCAAAGGCGGAAATATCTTGACAATAGCGTAGAAGCTAATATAATTAGGGAACAAAGGAGGCGGATTATGTTAAAAGATTTTAAGGCATTCATCATGCGCGGCAACGTGGTGGACATGGCCGTCGGCATCATTATCGGCGCGGCGTTCGGCGCAATTGTAACGTCACTGGTGGCAAATGTCATTATGCCGCCGATCGGCCTGGCACTGGGGAAAGTAGATTTTGCCAATTTACTGGTCGTACTGAAACAGGGCGTACCGGCAGGTCCGTACCATTCTCTGGCCGATGCCCAGACAGCCCACGCGGTAACAATCAATTACGGCACATTCATTAATACCGTAATCAGTTTCATAATTGTGGCGGCAGTAGTCTTTTTCCTGATTGTCCGCCCGATTGCGAAAATGAGTGAACGGCAAAAAGCAAAGCTGGCAGCCGCTGCGCCCGCAGCTCCGACGACGAAAGAATGTCCGTTCTGCGATACCCAAATCCCAGTGAAAGCGACGCGCTGCCCCAATTGTACATCGCAGCTAACGAAGTAAGAACAAGCTTTTATAAGAAAACATTTAACGAGTTCCGAACGCAATCTTTTAAATTGCGCTGATAATCGGTTTTAATTAAATCCCCGACTATAAAGTCGGGGATTTTTTTATTTCTTAAAGTACTTGTAATGGATGCCGGATAATAACGTATATATATGATAGAGTAAAATATGCCGACAATTGAAGCAAATTAGCGGTCAGCTTGCAGCTATCGATCTAAAAACCCAAGAGCGAGGAAAAAGAACAGAAGAAAGCAGGTGGGAACTATCCTTTTCCCTGAAAATTCGTTACATAAATAGCCGGAGAAAAAATAACCGGGTGTAATTCCGGCAGAAAATAGAAGGAGGAAAGAAAAATAAATTTTTAAATACTTAAAAACTACGGAACTTTTCACGGATTAAAAACGTATTATTTTATAGAGGTACCTCGATGATAGAACAACAAACTGCGATGACGGAAGGCGATATTATCAAACGGTGCCAGACCGGCGACCGGGAGGCATTTCGGGCGGTGGTGGAAAAATATCAGAACGTGCTGTTCGGCACGGCCTACCTGATGACCGGCAGCCGGACAATTGCCGAAGACCACGTCCAGG
>CAVYZP010000021.1:0-41713 GCA_963772985.1 uncultured Chloroflexia bacterium | reverse complement strand
CATTGACTAAAAACAAATCCTGGCTTCTATTTCCAGGCCGTCTCCGCCGCGGCGTTTCTCCCCGCAATTCTTCCGAACGCCAGGCATTCCCCGATGTGACCGCCGGAATTATACAGGTGACTGTGGATTGAACCCAATTCCCCGGCACTGTACAACCGCGGCAAGACCTCGCCGTTCACCTGCACGATCTGGGCTTTCGCGTTGCGCCGCGGTCCGCCCTGCGTGTTCACAAAATGCGGCGTCACTTCCATCGCGTAGTACGGCGGCCCCTCGATGGGTGATACCATCCTCGTCCGGCCGAAATCCGGGTCTTTCCCCGTCGCCGCGTTCATATTCCAGCGGTATACGCTCTCTTGCAGCACCTGCGGGTCCAGGTTGATTATCTTCGCCAGTTCGGCGATGGAATTCGCCTTCTTAATCCAGCCCTTCGCCAGCTCGGCGCTGTTGTCTTTACTCCAGGTGTATACGTTCAATAACGGGTTCCAGCCGTGATAACGGTGCCCGTCGTATAACCCGACGTTGAAAATCGTCTGGTCGAAAATCATGTGCAGCGGCATCGGCGTCGGGGTTTGCACCCATCGGCCGTTAATCAGTGATTTACCGTGAGTCACCCGGTATTTTTCATCGGCAAACCGCCTACCGTCCGCCCCCACCACAATTACGCCGCCGGGAAACACCGCCCGGGATTGCGGCTCCAGCGCCGGTATTTCCAAAATGGCCGGAAATTCCGGTACTTTCAGCGAGCAGTAAACCGGGCCCGCAATGCAGCTCATGTGCCACAGGTCAGCGCCGGCAGCCATCGCCATCTTGATGCCGTCGCCGGTATTATACGGCGTACCTAGGGGATAGCAGTGCGGCAGATTGGTACAGTAGTCCCTCACCATTTCCTGGTTATTCTCAAAACCGCCGCAGGTCAAAATGACCGCTTTATTCGCCTTAACATTAAATTTCTTGCCTCTATGTTCGACTTTTACGCCCAAAATCTCTTTCGTCGCGGGATTTTGAATCAATTCTTTGGCCCCGGTGTCGCAGAGAGCTTTGATTCCTCTTTTCTCGACCGCGCCTTTTAAGGTCACCCATAGCCGGGAATAGCCGTTCCCGCCGTCGTCCGTCCTGATGTGGTAATCGTGGATGCAGTCGGCCCCGGGCAATTCCGGAAATTCCGCCGGTTCCCGGTTCTTATATACCGTTTCCATGATGGCCGCTCCCAGGCTCTCGATAAAGGCGTTATTTTTGTTCATCTCTTCGGCCCAGGCCTGCACCATATCCTGCGGCACGGCATATTCCCCGCACATCGCGTTGAAATAGGTAATCGATTTTTCAATCGGATACGGATTCAGCCAGCCTTGCCCTGCCACCCGGGTATTGCCGCCTTCCTGTCCCGGCGGCGCTTTTTCCAGGATTAATACCTTCGCGCCCGCGTCGTGGGCGGTAATTGCGGCCACCGCGCCGGCTCCGCCGTAACCCACCACCACCACGTCCGCTTCAAAATCCCATTTATCGGGCAGGTTGCATTTTACTTCCATTTTTCCCCATCCTTGATTGTTATCGTCCGCATTAATCTGTCAAGCCAGCAAAAATGATAAAATAATTTCGTTTGACTTAAATCCTCGCCGCACGGTTACGGTTCATGGATTTTCCCGCAGACAGTTACGTTTAGTGCAGATATTCTAACATTTTATCGGCGCCTTTAGCAATATTTATTATATAATATTTGATATCAAATACACCTGTCTAATATTAACTGTCTGTGCTTCGGTTATGCTAAAATAAAAGCTAATATTGAAAAGGAGAAAGCGCCCATGGAAGAATCCGCCAACGGCTATATCATGCCCATTAAAGAAGCTGTGCATTCGCTGAAAAGAGAAGGCCACCCCGACCAGGACGATTATCGTTTCATCCGTCCCTCCAGCGAGAAAGACCGCGTCGGGAAAATGCCCTCAAAACACTTTATGCTGACGCTGGATGTAATCAATCCCGGCGGCGGCGTGGAAGAACATTACCATGAATATAATGAAGAAATGCCGATTTTCGACCATGTTTATTACGTTATTTCCGGTAAAATTCTGGCCAAAATCGGTTCCGATGAAAGGGTTGTCGGCGCCAACAGCTTAATTTATTGCCCCTCCAATGTCCGGCATTCCATTAAAAATATCGGCAAAACCAAAGCTAAGGTCCTGCGCATGAGCGGTTCCGCCGAAGGCAGGAAAATGGGCGGGCCGGTTTACTCGAAGAAACCGAGCGGCGAATTAGGCGTCCGCGAATGGAAACTGGCGGACTCCTCGGCTAAACCGGAGAAAGCCTGCACCGACAAAAACTGCAAACACTGCTCCAAGTAATCCCATAATCTCGTAGAAACCAAAAGAGCCTCCGTTTTTATCGGAGGCTCTTTTTTTACGTACACACATATTCTGCAGGGGAGGGTTTAGCCGCAGCGTAACCCTCCCGCCTCTCCTGCCTCTACAGTTAATCGCAGCAACGGCCGGAATAAGGCTGTATATTGTATTTTAATATTTTAAATTTGTTTGGATTCTGGTATTTGAATATCGGAATTTACCGGAAAAGCCCTATTCCCCCCGGTATATCCCATCCGGGTCGATAATCCGTAGCGTCATCAATTCCTCCCAGGTCGGCGGCGCAATCTCCGCCACCTGCGGCGCAACCTTCAAATCCCAACCGCAATTTTCTTTAATATTCCGGATTTTCTCCTCCAGCGACGGAAACTTCGCAATGGGCAGGCAGCCGGTCAGCGAAAACTCCTTATCACCGCCCAATTTCTCGAAAACCCCCAGCGAAGACACCAGCGTCTTTATCTTCACCCCATCGCTGGTAATATAAGACACTCTATCCGGGAAACGGGTTTTCGACTGGTTCATCACCGCCAGCGTTTCACAGGCCTGATACGCGTCCGCCGCGCCGCCCGGCGCCGCCACCACAATTTTCCCGCCTTCGATTCCTGAATTCAGGTTGCCGTACTTGTCAATCTGGCCCGCCCCGATAATGCTGATGCTCTGCTGGTTTTCCCCGTTGATTATCAGGTTGTAAGCCCCGAAATAATTCTGCCGCAGTTTCATCGTGTCCCAGTTCGGGAAACTGGTTAAGTTAGGTTCACCCGGCCGCGGTGAAAAATCGAAAACACCATTCCCCACCATCAGTGCAATCTGTATACCCTTGCTCTTCAGTTGATAGTAGGCTAAAAATGCCACCAGCGCCCCCGGCCCCACGCCGCACAGCACTACTTTGCGGTTGCGGTTCAGCGCCGCTTCTTCGATTTTCCGGGCACCCGCCGCAATCATCATTTCTTTCTCATTGCATTCGGCGCTCACCGAAATTTTTTCCAGGATGGACGGCAGACGCACCGCGCCCATGTCCACCCGGGCTTCGTCTTTTATCTTCTGTATCCGCTCCGGACCGAGCAGCTTCAAATAATCTTCGTTAGTCGGGCAGTCCAGTATCCATTTCTTGATCCAGGCCTCCAGCGCTGCTGGGTCATAAAGTGCCTTGCGGTGCTCCTCGACCATTTCTTCGTCTTCAAAATAGCCGGAAAATTCCGCTAAATCGCGCCACGGTGGCAGATAATTCGGATGCGCCCCGAACGGCGCCACCGAAACCGAAGCCACCCGGTAGCCGGGGATTTTCACCAGCAGCGGCGAGTGCTTGCGGATATACTCCGTAGAAACCAGCTTTTCCACGGTTACGACCACCGGATTTTTACTTGCCCAGGCGCTGTATTCGTCAACAATCGAATCGCCCTGGCACAAAATCGTGTTCCCGTAACGGTCGGCGGCATACCCGTGGATTATTGAAAGGTCCGGATTCAACGCTTTAATTATTCCTATCTTTTTTCCGCTGCCGAACGGGTCGTCAATCACTTTAAAATCGTCTTTATTATCTTCCGCAATCGTCGTCCCCATCATTGATTTAGTGGGGATAAATCCGGTGCCCATCGCGCCGGCAAAAAGCCGCTGGCTGATACCGCCCAGCGACCAGATTTCATTCGGGACGTCATGCGCCAGGCTGCCCGGTTTGCCCCTCCCCTGCCCCTTTCGTCCCCCTTTGGCGCCGCTGCCCCCGATGGTTTTCTTGACCATCCCGCACTGTATCATATCTATGCCCAGCACCGGCGGCGCAATCAGAGTGAATTCCGGTCTCGTGCCCCGGAATTGCCGGATAATTTCCCGCGTGGCCGCGCTGCCGAAGGGCGAGATGTGCAGCAGCATCCCCGGCCTGACATTCTTTTTAACCGCTTCCTGTAAACCAATAACTTTATCTTCGCCTTCGTTTTCTTCCAGACGGAAGGTGCTTTCGGCGAATTCTTTTAATCTTTTATCTGCGATGTCGCACTCTCCTTTGTCATGCCGTTATTTTTCACAGCTGACGGCCGGACAGCATCCCTTTCAAATTCAATTTCACCCTATTCTACCCGCATATTCCCGGAATAATCAATCCGGCCTAAATACCATTTGCGTGAGTAAAGCCAGTGAGTCTGTCTGTATCTCTAACCGCTGTCCAATTTCGTGTTAAGCAAGGCTTGAGTTATGCAGTCCCAAAACGAAATGAATGGGAGAGGGGCGCAGCTCCTCTCAGATGGCGTACCCGTAAAACAACTTTACAAATATCCGATTGACAGGTCATCCTTCAATGACTCATTAAACACCCTTAATAATTTTATCAATTATTTCTTTAAGCAGCTTGATATCGAATGGCTTGGACAGAGATGGTAAATTATGTTTTGTCAAAAATTCTTTAATATCCAGCCCCATCACATCACCGGTAATAATAATTATCCTGCCTTTAAGTTCCGGGGCCTTTTCCAAAATATGTGTATAAAGCTCGGTGCCGCTCATACCCGGCATTCTGATATCAAGAAGAATTACATCATATTTTTCACCGGCTTTTAGCCTGTTCAATACTGTGTCGGCATCATTAACAGTTTCAATAGAATATCCCATCGGTGTCAATACTTTTTCAAGCAGGGTTCTCACTGGCAGTTCGTCATCTATCACCATTATCCTGCCGCTTTTAATTAAAGAGAGTTGCCCCTGGGTTATTTTATTGGCTGCATCTTCAGCGGGTGGCTCTTCGATGATTGGCAGTTCGATTATAAAAGTGGCGCCTTGGCCAAATTCGCTCTCGACTCTCATTATCCCGTTGTGTTCCAATATAATTGATCTCGACAGGCTCAGGCCTAAACCAGTACCTTCCCCCACATCTTTGGTGGTAAAAAAAGGCTCGAACAAGTGCCTCAGATTCTCTTTGGATATCCCGGGGCCATCGTCTTGAAATGAGGCGTAAATATTGTTATCTTTCGCCTCTGTAGTAATAGTTAATGTGCCTTTTCCATTGGCTTTTTTCATCGCCTGTTCCGCGTTAACGATCAAATTAAGAAATACCTGCTGTAATTGGCCGGGATCAGCGAAAGTGCTCGGCAAATCGGCATCAAATCTTTTTACTACCTGGATATTATTTGTCTTTAATACGTATTCCCTTAACTTCAGAGTATTATCAATAATATCATTCAGATTAACCAGGGTTTTAATCGGTTTCGCCTGCCGGGCAAAGGTCAATAGCCTCCGTACAATATCTGCTACCCTCTGGCTGCCGTCGGCGATTAATTTAAGATCGCTCTTAATTCCTTCCGGGATATCATCTCTTTCCAGCAGCATTTGCGAGAAACCAAGAACGCCTGCAAGCGGGTTATTTATTTCATGGGCAATGCCGGCAGCCATCTCCCCAACAGCTGCCAGCCGGTTGGCCACCTGGGATTTGTCTTCCAGTTTTTGTCTTTCCTGGTCCATCAGCTTATGCTCGGTGACATTCCTGATAATACCGATGAAATAACGGAAATTACCGTTTGAGTCAACCAGGCGAGTGCCTCTGGAAACAACCCACACCGGCTCCCCCGAAGCATGCCGCATGCGGTATTCTATTTCTTTACTGATCAAATAATCAGTCCTGTAGCTTCTCTTAATCTCCTCTTGCAGTAACGGAACGTCCTCCGGATATACAAAAGAGATAAAAGGTTTCCCTATGAGTTGTTCCGGATCGTAGCCCAGCGCATTTTTCACGGCAGGGGATACATAAAGGAATTCTTCATTCTCTTTTGTTGTAAAAATAACATCAAGCGTATTGTCCACAAGCATTCGATATTTCTCTTCACTTTCTTTGACGGCTTTTTCCGCCTCCACAAGGTCGGTTATATCTTGATTTATGACCTGGCGCAGCCACTTTCCGTTCCATAATACATTTTGTCCCCAAAGCCGTAGATGTCTTATAGCTCCATCTTTGCGTATAATATCAACTTCCAATTGGTCGGGAAGCGGTTCGTCAATCAGATATTTTTCATGCCGGCGGGCAAACTCGGCCCTCGATTCTGGCGTGTAGTGCTCCTGTGGCGGACTTGCCCGTAATTCATCCATATTTTTATATCCGAATATGTCCAATAAAGCCTTATTCGCATAAACGATGTCCCCGTCATCGCCGGTGATTCGTATGCCCAGAATAGAATGATCCAGAGAGCTGCGGAAGTTTTGCTCTGATTGACGCAGTTCGTCTTCAGCTTTTTTACGTTCGGTAATATCATTTGCTGTGCCAAGGAAATTGATAAAATTGCCTTGTGCGTCTTTTATGGTATCTCCCCTGCCATTAAACCACCGCCATTGATTTGGGGCACGGCCAGCCCGAAATTCCACTCCAACGGGAGTCTGATAACCGTCTCTGATATTACGACCTACTAATGTTTCAATTTGGGAAACGTCATCGGGATGAATTATTGAAATAAAATGCTTGCCGATCATGTCGTCGGGATTTAGACCGAGTATGGTTGAAACAGAAGGAGATACATAAGTAAATTCTCCTTTAATATTGAGTGTGAAAATAATATCGCGGGTATTTTCCACAATAATCCGGTATTTTTCTTCGCTCTTTCGTAAAGATTCTTCCGCCAGTTTCCGCTCTGTAATTACGTCGAACATGGCAACAAAATACTCCCGCTTTGGGCTGTAAACCGAAATCGAGACCCACATTTTCAGCGATTCCACAAACAGCTCCATGGTCTCGGGCGAACCGGTTGAAGCAACCCTGCCGTACAACTCAAAGACTTTAGGGTCGGATTCACGGATTCCGGGGATCACCTCTGAAATCTTTTTGCCGACAACATTCTTTAGCCCCGTTTGTTTTTCAAACGCTTTATTGACTGCGAGATAGATAAAATCTACTGGATTGTCATCCTTGTAGAGCATACGGCAATAAGCATAACCAAGTGCCATGTTTTCAAATAGCTCTCGGTAACGAACTTCGCTTTCTTTAACCGCTTCTTCCGCCCGAATGCGCTGAATAACTCTTCCCAAGCGCTCGGCGACGGTATTCAGGAGCATCCTTTCTTCCTTTAAGAACGGTCCTTCATCTACATCGGGCTTTTTGGTAAGGTAATTTACATCGATTCTACCGATTGTTACATTGTTGACCTTGACCGGCTCGGACTGGCGCCAATCCGATTCCTTGAAGTTTTTTGTTCGGAATTCTCGTTCACCGATTAATATCCTGGCGCAAGTAATCTCCGGATACCGCCAGGCTTTCGCCAGTATATCGGACAATTCCCTGCATATCTCATCTATGCCATTACCGGCTTTTTCAATGATTTCGGCAAAATTATAGAGTGCTGTCAGTTCTTTCATCCGTTCACTGTTTTCGGACTCGGCTTTTACCAATGCCAGATTGGTCTTTTTTTGACTATCAATATCCAGAAAACTGATTACTACTCCGTTCATTACATTTTGAGTTGTTAAATACGGATGAATACGCATTTTGAACCAATGCCCTTCAGTGTTAGTCACTTCAATCTCTTTGGTTTGCAATGTGTTCATCACCTGCTCGGCATCAGCGACCAAACCTTCGTAAGTTAACCGGGATGTTATGTCCCTTAATGAACGGTTGACATCGATCTGTTTGAGATTGAATACCTCATTGCTGTGGGGTGTGTAAAGTCTGATTTTTAAATCTCTGTCGAGGAATATAATCGCGACATCGCTGCGGTTGAGGAAATTCTGCAGGTCGTTAACGGTGGTAACCAGGTTTTGGTTTTTCGACTGCAGTTCAGCATTCACAACAGAAAGCTCTTCATTCGTCGATTGCAATTCTTCCTGGGTGGTATCCAATTCCTCATTTGCGCTCTGCAGCTCTTCAATGTTCGACTGTAATTCTTCATTGGCACTTTTTAATTCTTCGCTGGCTACTTCATGCTCTTCGCCGATACTTTGAAGATTTTCTCGCAGGATTTTAATTTCATCTTCAAGTTCCAATATACGCCGGTGGCTGCGCTTCTCCGGCGAGCGGGCTTTAGTTTCTAAATCAAGCGATTCCTTTTCTTCAAAAATAATCATTAAGTACCCATTGACGCTGCTCGGTTTGGTCAATGGTATTACGGTGAGGTCAAGTATTTGGGTTCCGTTATCGCTTTTCACCGGAATACCCTTGGAGGTCACTTTCTTTTTCCCGGATTGTGCTTGATAAATAGCGGAGGATAAATTGCCTCTGAGTCCTTCTCGCGCTAATTCTAAGACGCTCAAATTAGGTTTTTCCGAAACGATTTCCAGATACTTTCCTGTGCGTCCTCTGACATAAACAAGCCGGTATTTTTCATCAATCACAACGAAAGTGGGAGCATTTGTCTCAAGAAATATTTTTTCCAACGTTTCAGACAATTTTACCGGCGCAGTCTCCTGGGGAATGATTGGTTTAAAATCCGGGCGAGATGTTTCTGTGTAATAGAGTTTACCAAGCTGATATTCTGCGTCTTTCCGCTGATAGATGTTCCATTTTTTGTCCAACGGCGTGAACAGGCGATTTAATTGCCCCACCGATTCTGATGATCCAAGGAATAGGAGCCCGTTTGGATTGATCGCATAATGCAGCAGCGTGAGCAGCCGGTTTTGTGCGTCAGCGTCCAAATAGATTAACAAATTACGGCAGCAAACGAGATCCATCTTTGAAAACGGCGGGTCTTTTATCAAATCATGCGTGGCAAAGGTAACCATTTTTCTTATTTCTTCGCGGATTTGATAGCCGTTGCTCCGTTTGACAAAGAAACGCGCCAGCCGCTCCGGAGAAACATCAGCCTCGATATCGGTTGAATAAGTGCCGGCCCTGGCAAATGCTAACGCTTTTATGTCGATGTCCGTAGCGAACGCCTGTACTTGCAAATGGCTTCCGAGTTCTTCCAAACATTCTGTTATTGTAATCAATACCGAATATACTTCTTGTCCGGTTGCACAGGCATTGACCCATATCCTGAGATTTTCATTGGTTGACTTTTTATCAATTACAATTTTCAAATGCTGTTTGAGCGCGTTAAACGCTTCGCTATCGCGGAAGAAGCTCGTAACACTAATTAGAATATCCTGGTCTAACGCTTGAATTTCACTCGGATTATCGTGGAGTACCTTCAGATAATTGGTGATACTCTCAACCTGCAAGTTCCCCATGCGGTGCTGTAATCTGCGTCGGATAGTGGCCGGTTTATATTTAGAAAAATCATGTCCTGTCCGGAGCCTTATCAGTTCAATAATTTGCTGAAGTTCATTCTGTTTACCTTGTGGAGCTGCATATGTGTCATCCGGGTTTTTAATAGTATGTTTCACCAGTTCAATTAATTTACCCGGCATTTTTTCGGGAGGTAACACAAAATCCACCAGGCCCGTATCAATTGCCGACAAAGGCATACCTTCATATTGCGCTGACTTCGGTTCCTGTACGAACACGGTCCCGGACTGCGCTTTGATAGCCTTGAGCCCCTCAGTTCCGTCTTGACCGGTACCTGACAGTATGATGCAAATCGCATTTGGACCATTCTCTTTGGCCAAAGAGCTGAAGAAAAAGTTTATGGGTAATCTCAACCCGGGAGATTGAACCGGTTCACTTAAAACAAGTTTTCCGTCATGGATGCCCATACTCTGGGCAGGTGGTATAACGTAAATCGAATTAGGCTTTACTTCCATCCCATCTTTGGCTTCAGATACCGCCAATGGGGTGAAATTCGCCAGGATTTCAGGTAAACCGCTGCGGCGGGCCGGGGCAAAGTGCTGGATGACAATAAAAGCCATGCCCGGGTTTGCCGGCATGGCCTGGAAAAATGACTGAATCGCCTTCAGCCCGCCGGCTGAAGCCCCGATAGCCACAATGGGGATGGCATAACGGTTTTCAAGGGCTTGGCCTTTGTTTTTTAAGGAATTCCTTGCATTCTTTTTACGCGCAGGAGATGATGCTTTGACGCTGGGGACAGATTGGTTTGAAGCATTAGTGGGAGCATATTGAGGAATATGTTCAGACTTTTCACCGGAAGGATTTTGCTTCCTACCGTTTTTTTTCTCCACACCCCGCCTCCTTGAAATGTCCTGAATCCCCCCGTAAATTTTAATGGTATTGTATCACAAATCATTAATGTAAACAGTTACGTCGAAAATAACTGCAAGGTAATGTTTCAATAAGGTGGCATAATTGTTCTCGGATTCGAACTTCAAAACCAATTCCCTGGACTCCATCGAGAAATGATATTCCGAGATGATGGCTTTGCACCGTTCGATTATCATTGCCGGATTGGCTATGCTAAAATCGTTTAATACCTGAACCGGAGATTTTCTATGAGTCCTTATTTCCGTTCTCAAATCTTATCAGAGCTTTTTGAGGCTAAACGGCAAGGTTGTATTGTGCACACTCACCTTCCCCGCGGGTAGGGACAGGGATGGGGCGTTGGGCCTATATTAACCATGTGAAAAATGAAAAAACGCAATCTATTTTTTGTCGGCATCCATCAGCCTAATAAATCACTTGCTCCTGCACCAGCTCCGCCGCTTCCTGCTCCGAATAACCCAAAAGCTTCTGCAACACATAATCGTTATGCTCCCCCAGGTCCGGCGCAATCCGTCTTATTTCCGGCGGCATTTCGCTTAACCGCATCGGGTTCCCGTAAATCAGTTCTTTCCCCACCAGCGGGTGGTTAATTTCCACAAAAGTCTTTTTAAAACGGAAATGCGGGTCGTTGTACTGGTCTTCGCAATTCATCACCGGTGTGGCGGCCACATTCATTTTCTGCAAAATGCCGGTGATATCATATGCGTCGTAGTTCACTGTTTTCGCGGCAATCAGTTTATCCAGTTCTTCCCGCTGCTGCCGCCGGTGACCTTTACCGTTGAAACGTTCGTCCGTCAGCCATTCCGGCGCGCCCAGCGCCGTACATAAATTCTGCCATTCCTCTTCGGTATCCACGGCGATGGCTACCCATTTATCTTTACCCCGGCAGGGGTAATTCCCGTGCGGGCATAATACCGGGTGCCGGTTTCCCTGCAGTCCCGGGACATTGCCGTTCATCATATAGTCCATGATTGCTTCACCCAGCAGGTTCGTGACTGCATAGGCTTCCGCCAGCGAGATATGCTGGCCTTCACCGGTTTCCTCCCGGTGCCACAACGCCGCCAGAATCGCGAACGCTCCGTGGATGCTGGCGTTGGTATCACCGTAGCCCGGCACCAGGTTCATCGGCTGCTTGTCGCCGTAATACCCGAGCATGCTTTCCATCCCACCCAGACTGATAATCAGCGGCGCGTAAACCAAAGTATCTTTCAGGGGCCCGGATTCCCCGCAGCCGGATAAAGACATCGAGATAATCCCTTTGTTGATTTGTTCCAGATTAGGCTGGTCTAATCCTAACCTCGCCATTACCCCCGGACTGAAATTATCCAGCACGACATCGCTGATTTTAATCAGCCGTTTAAAGACTTCCGTGGCGCGGGGATGCTTCAAATTAATCGTAAAACTTAACTTGTTCCGGTTCATAATGTGGAAGACCGGCTGCATGTCCAGCCATTTGCTCTCGTCAACATTGCCGGTATCGATGCCGGTCATCGGGTGCCCCAGTCTGACACCGTCCGGCTTAATTCTGGTTTCAATCTTGATGACTTCCATGCCCATATCCGCCAGCAGCTGCGCCACCTGCGGCCCGGCCTGAGCCGTCCCGAAATCCAGTAATCTGTATCCTTCCAGCGATTGCATCTGAGCTATATAACCCCCGACTTTTTCATGCCGGCTATTTCTGTCTGCGAAAATCCTAAAAGCCCGCCGTATACCTTTTCATTATCCTGCCCTAGCAGCGGCGCCGCCGTTTGCCATTCCCAATTGGTTTTCTCGAAAGTGCACGGCCCTTTGGCGTATTTGAGCGTTCCCGCCTTTTGATGGTCGAGTTCGACGAAGAAATCCATTGCCTTTAACTGGTCGTGGTTCATCACTTCTGCGATGTTGTAAATCGGTGCGCAGGGTACTCGCTTGTCCTGGCAGATTTTGAAAATCTCTTCTTTGGTATGTTCCAGCATCCACGGAATCATCAGCGCATTGACCTCATCGGCGGTCTGGCCGGTAATCGTCCGGCGGTCGCGGTATTTCGGGTCATTGCTCCATTCCGGCGAGCCTAAAACTTCGATCAGCCGCTTCCACTGTTCCAACTGCGGCGTAATCACACAGACATAACCGTCCTTGCAGGGGAAGATTTCATTCGGATAAGTACGCCCGCCGTGAATCCCCCGCCTGATGCCGTTGACTCCGCGGTAAAGGAAAGTCATCACGTTCTGGCCCGCGTGCGTCGTTGCCCAGACCTCGACCTCCGAAATATCGATGAATTGTCCTTTGCCGGTCTTGCGTCGGGCCAGTAAAGCCGCCATCACCGCCGCCGCGGCGTTGGCCCCGGCTTCGTAACCGCCCTGGGATAACGGCATTGTCAAAGGTTCCCGTTTTGGGTCCCCGACTCCGACCGAAACGCCGCCGGCGCCGCAGGAATTGATGTGATAGGCTTTATAATCTCGATACGGCCCGGTTTGGCCGAAAGCCGTGATTGCCACCATCACCAGTTTCGGATTAATTTCTTTCAGCGTGTCGTATCCCAGCCCCAAACTCGCCAGGTAACCGGGCGCGTTATTCTCGATGAATACATCTGCCGTTTCGACCAGCCGCTTGAAGATTCCTGTGCCCTTTTTCTTTTTCAGGTTCAGCGTAATTCCCAATTTATTGGCGTTGAGGGAAAGGAACAGCCCGCTTTTCTCAATGTCCGGCGTGTTCCCGGGGAAAGGCCCGTTGCTTCTGGCTTCATCACCCACGGGTGGTTCTATCTTGATTACTTCCGCGCCCAGGCCGGCCATCAACTTCGCGCAATACGGCGCGGAGATGTTCTCCCCATATTCAATCACTTTTAAACTGCTAAAAGGTCTTTTCATCAATCAATCTTGGCCCATTTGGATAGACAATTTGAATATTTCTATTATATCTCCATTCAGGCGCAGGCCGGAATCCTTGCACCAATGTCGTTCCCGCGAACGCGGGAATCTATCTAGCGAATCTTGCCCAGATTATATCCACGAAATACGATTCATTGGCAAGTTTTTCCATTATTCTTTTGCCCGCGGATAGAGATAGGAATGGCCGCCGGGTACTTCTTTGGAGAGCAGCCTGACGGTGGCCTTGCCGGGCGCGGTGATTTCACCCCGCATGTTCTCCGCCCAGACGTCCAAATCCACCAGGTGGTCTTCCCCGTCCTTGTATTTCCTGGTCACCTTGCCTTTACAGAAGGTGGCATCCCCGATGATATTCAACTGGCGGATTTCCACTTTGAGCTTTTTCAGGAAGCCGTCGTCGCCCATCCAGTTAGTCAGCGCATGCCCGATCCAGGTGATTCTATCGGCGCCGTAATCATAAGCCGAATGAATCCCCAGTTCCCGGGCCACATAATCATCCGTGTTGACCCGCGAGACCGGCTCCAGTCTGTTGGAAGTGGGATGATGGAAGCCGTAGGTTGGATGCTTGCGCAGATACCGGATTAGCTCCCCGTAAGCCAGCGGCGGGATGGCGGCGGAGGCATAACCCTGGATATCACCCAGGTTGAGCGGGCCCTTAGCTACCGGGGTAATCATATCCCCTTCCTTGACGTCGTCCCAGTAGCGGATGGTGACGCCGCGGACTTCTTCCTTATCATAGGTCTCGTCAACGATTTTCATCTGTTCTTCGGTAAAACGGTGTTTCTTGATATTGGCGTATTTGCCTTTAGCTAAAAAGGCAGAGCGTTCCACCCGGATGCTCCAGCCTTTGGCTTTAGCCACGATATCTCCGTACTGGTTCTTGTAGATGACTTCCACGTACTGGATGACGCTGTGGCCGGCTGCCTTGCTGTTGAATTTCTCCACGACATCGGTCAATTTGGCTTCGGCGGAGATTTTATCGCCGGCCCGGATGGTATGGAAGAATTCCCAGTCGTTGCCGCCGAAGAAGGAATGCACGCCGGGTAAGCCGCCGGCTAAAATGCCGCTGGGCCAGACGACGCTGTAGAGGAAGGTCGGGGGGGCCACCAGGCAGCCATAGGTGCTCTGGAAGCCGTGGCCGGGGTTATCCCACATTTCGTTTGGGTCGCCGATACCGTGGGCGAAGTGCCGGATGGCATCAATTGAGGCTTCCTCGTTGTAGAGTTTGATGCGCAGCGGCACGCCGATGCGTTTCTTTAAATCTTTTATCCCTTCCGGGGTGATTTTCCCATCTGGTAATAACATATCTTATCTATGACCTCCTGAGTGTTCATTATTCAATTAGTGCATGAGAAAGTCCGTGGAACACAGCTTTGCATTGCTCAGAAACAGGACTCCTCTCTCCTTGAGACCGAAGCCGAAATACTTTTGCCATTAAGGCAAAATGTACGGGGAGAGACTGGAGTGAGGAGTGATTTGATTTAATCATTATGCTTTTTCTGTGCCTTTACGGGTAAAATCACACTCCCGTGTGCTGGCGCCGTCACTTCTCCCCGCTGATTCTCCGACCAGGCATCAATATCCACCATGTGTTCGCCGTTCAGTTCATATTTTTTCGAAACCTTGCCTTTGATGAACTGGATATCGCCGTAAACGTTAAAGCGGCGGTATTCGCAATAGAGCGATTTCAGGAAACCGTCGTCGCCCATCCAGTTGGTGATGCACTGTCCGATCCAGGCATTCCGCTGCCCGCCCAGGTCATAAGCCATCGGAATAGCGATTCCCTGCGCGGCATCGTCCCGCTCGTGCACCTGGTTAATCGTCTCCCGTGCCCCGGTCTCCGGATTTTTCCAGCCCCAGGCCGGGTGTTTGCGCAGGCTGCGCACTTTAAATGCGTGCACCTCACCGCCGCCGCCCAGCCCCTGGCTCCACGCCCACATCTCCCCGATGGACAGCGGCCCTTTCACCAGTGTCGGCAGTTCGTCCCCCGCTTTCACATCTTCCCAGTAACGGGGAGTCGCGCCGCGGATTTCTTCATGGTCCAGTAAATACTCCACCCGTTTCTGCATTTCCTCATCGGTCCAATAAGGTTTGAGCTCTCTATATTTGCCCTGGTCTCTGGCGGTGCCCCTTTCGGCCCTGATGCTCCAGCCGATATTTTTCGCCACAATCTCATCCCGCTGGTTGCGGTAGACGCCTTCGGCGTAAATAATCACGGTGCGCAGCGCGAATTCGCTTTTCTTTTCCACAATGTCTACGGGGCGGTACGTCCATGTAATCGGCTCGTTGACTTTGACCGGTTTCAGCCACAGCCAATCCCAGCCGGAATGGAAGGAATGCACGCCCGGCAATCCGCCAACCCTCATGCCGGTGATGCTGAAAATGCTGTTCAGCGAGATTGGCGGCGCGATAATCGAGCCGTATCTGGTCTTTTTGGCATATTCTTCATCCCGGTAGAGTTTGTTATTGAAATCACCCATCCCGTCGCACCAGTGGGCAATCGCCTGTTTGGTCATTACATAATTGGGAGTCCAGACATACTCTCCCTTAAAATACGAACCGATCCTTGATTTTAACTGGGCAACACCTTCATCGGTGATGCGTCCCTGTCCTAATACCATCTTGACCTCCAAAAGTAATTCTTGTCTTCCGCGTGGTACCTGCTGCGATTTTTTTGTATTATTAATTTGCCGCCGGTTAAGACTGAAATAATCTGTTTTTTACCGCGGTAAAAACGGCTGATTGAGTCAATATTCGATATCTAATATTATAATGCGGTAATACCTGATTATAGTCTTTTTTCACTGTCTCTATCAAGGCCTGGCATAAAAATACTATTGTGTTCTTTATATATGTAAAAAAGTATCACTGCAATGTATTATCGTTATGTTGACAATTATAGAAATTAGTGTTAATATTTTACCAATTTTGCGTGTTTATCATAATGAAGATTCATATACTATATCAACACATTAACCATGTTTCAATTAATTTCAAATCATCGAACCCGGATAAATACAAAAATTACATTAGATGCCCAAATATGCTTACTTGAGGTAAAACTAGATGATTAAATTGCTGTCTGGGATTGTCAGTATTAAAAAAAAACACCGGATTATATTTACGCACTGCGTCTGTGTGATTGCCATCCTTGCCGCTTTTTTCGTGCCGGTTAATCGCGCCGGTGCATCTTCAGCCTCGCCCCCATCTTTCCCTCAGGGTTGGAGTGCACAGGACCCTATCGTGATACTTTCTCAACCTGCTGCTGACAGTATGGCGCCATCTTTGCCTTCCGGGCTCTATCCGGCGCAAATCCGTAAAGCTTACGGTATCGATAAATTAGCCGGTGACGGCGCCGGCAAGACAATTGCCATCGTTGACGCCTATGGTGATCCGAATATGGCGACTGATATTGCATCTTTCGACACTCAGTTCGGGTTACCCGCAGCTAGCATTACCACTTATGGAAGCGTCGTGGCCACCGCCACCAACTGGCCGGAAGAAACAGCTCTCGATGTCGAGTGGGCACATGCGATTGCCCCGGCTGCGAATATTCTTCTGGTCATTGCTCCCAGTAACTCCGGTACAGATCTTTACAATGCAATCTATTATGCTACCAACCAGGGAGTCAATGTAGTCTCAATGAGCTGGGGAGGTTCTGAATTTTCCGGTGAAACTTCTACAGATGCTTATTATTTCAATAACCCCGGTGTAACTTATGTTGCGTCCACGGGAGATAGTGGAGCCGGTTCCCCTCCAGCTATCCAATACCCCTCCGCGTCGCCTTATGTCGTTGCAGTTGGCGGGACGACTTTGACCTTAAACGGTGATGGTACTTACGGCAGTGAAACCGCTTGGTCCGGGTCGGGCGGCGGTACGAGCCAATTTGAGGCTAAACCGGGTTATCAAACGGGTTTCCAGTCTTCCTCCTATCGGGACGTGCCGGATGTTGCATTTGATGCTGACCCCAATTCCGGTGTGGCCGTATGTTGTAAAGGTGCCTGGGGAGTAGTTGGCGGCACCAGCCTTTCCGCGCCCTGTTGGGCAGGTCTTTTTACACTTGGTGGTTTGAACGGGGTATCCTCAGTTTATTCACAAGCTTCTACCAGCGGATTGTACAGCAGCAACTATCATGATATTACCACTGGCAGCAACGGGTTTTCGGCTGGAACGGGTTATGATGTTGTAACGGGTTTAGGCAGTCCCAGGGCAAACAACATCGTACCCGGCGTTGCTAATAAATTGAGCTTTACCACGCAACCGGCCGGTAGCAACACTGCCGGCGTGGTTTTCGCAACCCAACCGGTCATTACAGTTCAGGATACCGTTGGTAACACGGTGACATCCTCGAACTTTTCTGTCTCTATCTCGATTACCTCGGGAACAGGGACATCCGGCGCTGTTTTGTCAGGGAATACAACCGTAACCGCGGTCAATGGAATCGCTGCTTTTAGTGGGCTTTCAATCGATAAACCTGGCAGCGGTTACACGTTAAGCGCCGCCAGCTCTGGGCTTACGGGTGCTGCTAGTGTGTCTTTTACCGTGGTTTTAGGTCCTTCATCTAAATTAATCATTTCCGGGTATACTTCTCCTGCAACTGCCGGTATCGCGGGCAGCTTTACCGTAACTGCCCAGGACGCCGGAGGCAATACAATAACCAGCTACACCGGCACGGTTCATTTTACCAGTAGTGATGCTCAAGCAATTTTACCGGTTAATTATACTTTTATTAGCAGTGATCAAGGCACACATACCTTTAGTGCCACCTTTAAAACCTCCGGTACCCAATCCATTACTGCCACCGATACAGTCACGTCTACAATTAATGGGGCTCAGAGTGGTATTACCGTTAATCCTTCCACCGCCACTCAAATCTCCGTCGAGACTGCCGCTAGTGGCTCAGGCAGTGTGGTCGCTACGCGGAATGTTACTTCCGGCAGTTCGATTACCGTTTATGCTGTTACCCGGGATACATACGGTAATTTCGTGGCGAATGCAGCCGGCACGTGGTCGTTGACCGGTAAAACCGTCGGTGTTGCTGATGGAGACCTTGTTCCTTCGGGAGATACTAAGAGCGCCGTTTTTAGCGGACATTTGATAGGTACAGCAATTATCCACGTAATATCGGGGAGTCTCACTTCGGTCGACTCCGGCACTCTTACCGTAATTGTTGGCACAATTTCTAAATTGAACGTTTACGGTTATACTACGCCTGTTACCGCAGGTACCCCTGGAAATGTTATCGTTACTGCTCAAGATGCATCGGAAAACACGGTAACAAATTATTCTGGCACGGTTTATTTTGCTAGCAGTGATGCACAGGCAGTTCTGCCCGCAAATTACACTTTTGTCAGCGGTGACCATGGTGTTCACACCTTCAGTTCCACCCTGGAAACAGCCGGCAGTCAATCCATTACCGCCACCGATACCGTGACCAATACGATTACCGGGACTCAGAGCGGTATCTCCGTTACTGCATCAACTGCTACTCAAATCAGGGCCGAGACATCGGCTGATGGCAGTGGGACTGTTGTTCCATCCCAGAATGTTACTTCTGGTAGTGCAATTATTGTCTATGCAATTACCCGGGACCAGTATGGTAACTTCGTGTCAAACATTAGCGGAGGCGTGTGGTCGCTGGTCGGTAAAACCGCAGGTATTGCAGATAGTGACCTTATCCCTTCCAGCGATAAAAAGAGTGCTGTTTTTACCGGTCATCTTGTCGGTACGGCGGCAATCAATGTGATCTCGGGGAGTCTCTCCTCTGTCAATACCGGCACATTGACCGTTAATATTGGGGCAGTTTCTAAATTGGGTGTTTCCGGTTATTCTATACCTGCAAACGCCGGTACCGCGGGGAATTTCACGGTTACCGCCCAGGATACCGGCGGTAATACCATAACAACCTATATCGGCACGGTTCATTTTACCAGCACTGATTCTCACGCAATTTTACCGGCAGACTACACTTTTGTTGCCGGCGATCACGGCACTCACACCTTTAGTGCCACATTCGATACGGCAGGTAATCAATCTGTCACAGCCACCGATACAGTCACGGCTACGATTACTGGGACACAGGGTGGCATCACTATTAATCCGTCAAATGCCACTCAAATCAGTGTAGAGACCGCACCAACCGGCAGCGGAACCATCGTTTCCGCTCAAAATTTGACCTCCGGTAATTCAATTACAGCTTATGTAGTGACTCGGGACCAATACGGTAACTTTGTGGCCAATGCCGCCGGAACATGGTCCCTGATAAATATGACAGGTGGTGTCGTCTCCGGTGACCTGGTGCCTGCATCAGATACTAAGAGTGCCGTTTTTACCGGTCGTCTGACCGGCGCGGCAGTCATCCACGTAACGTCAGGGAGTCTGGCATCCACCGACTCCGGTACTATTATCGTTATTGTTGGATCGGTTTCCAAATTGAGCGTTTCCGGTTATACAACTCCGGTCACCGCCGGTACTGCCGGAAATATCACCGTCACTGCTCAAGATACCGCGGGAAACACGGTCACAACTTACACAGGGACAATCCATTTCACTAGTATTGATATTCAATCATCACTCCCGTTAGATTACACTTTCGTTAATGCCGATCATGGTACACATACTTTTAGTGCTACGCTGAAGACCGCCGGAAACCAATCCATTGCTGCCACGGATACTGTGACCGGCAGTATTACCGGTACGCAGACCGGCATCACTGTCAATGCTGCCGCACCTAGCCAGATCAGGGTAGAGACCGCCGCCAACGGCAGCGGCACTGTCGTCGCTGCCCAGAATGTTCCGTCAGGAAGTACAGTAGGTGTCTTTGCGATTACCAGGGACCAGTATGGTAATTTTGTAGCCCAAACCGCCGCGACATGGTCGCTGATAAAGACCGGGGGTGTTGTCAATGATGACCTTTATCCTGCGCTGGATTACAAGAGCGCTGTATTCTGGGGCTCAAGCGTAGGCACGGCTGTCATCCATGTGACCTCCGGCAATCTTATCTCTGTTGACTCCGGGATGTTAACCGTAATTGTCGGACCTGTTACCAAATTTAGTGTTTCCGGTTATGCATCACCCGCAATTGCGGGTGTGGGCAGCAGCTTTACCGTTACTGCCCAGGATTTTGGCGGCAATACGGTCGCAGGCTACTCAGGGACGGTTCACTTCACCGGTAATGATGTTCAGGCAGTCTTCCCGGCAAACTATACATTTGTCAGTGGGGACCATGGAACACATACTTTTAATGCCGTATTGAAGACTTCTGGAAGCCAAAATATTGTTGCGACGGATACCGTAACCGGAACTATCAATGGTAGCCAGGTGTCCATCACTATCAATCCGGCAACCCCTACTCAAGTCAGAGTTGAAGGGAATGGAAACGGTATCGGCACAACATTACCGGCTCAGATTCTTGGCGCAGGACTTAATTTAACAGTTTATAGTGTTTCCAGGGATCAATATGGCAACTTTGTCGCTAATGTGCCCGCAACATGGTCGCTGATAAGTAAAACCGGCGGGGTTGCCGACGGCGACCTGGTACCTGCATCGGATAATAAGAGCGCAGTTTTTACCGGTAATAAAATAGGCACTGCAATTTTCCACGTTACCTCAGCGGGCCTGACATCTGTTGACTCCGGGACAGTGACTGTAGTTGTCGGGACATTATTCAAGTTAAATGTTTCAGGTTATGGGTCGCCGGCAACAGCTGGAGTCGCTGGAGATTTCACGGTTACCGTTCAGGACGTTATGGGCAATACTATCACAACTTACAACGGCACCGTACATTTTACCAGCACTGATTCTCACGCAGTTCTCCCGGCAGACTATACTTTTGTTAGCAGTGACAACGGAATCCATTCTTTTAGTGCTGCTTTTGAAACGGTTGGTAATCAGTCTATTACTGCGGTCGACGGGGTTATCGGCACTCAAAGCGGAATCACGGTCAATCCTGCGGCGGCAAGTCAGATTACTACGGAGACCGCCAATGATGGGAGTGGAAATGTTGTATCTGCCCGGAATATCACGGCGGGAAGTTCTATTACCGTCTATGCCGTCACTCGTGACCAGTATGGCAACTTTGTGGCCAATGCGCCTGGCATATGGTCGTTAACTAATGGGACTGGTGGCGTTGTTGATGGCGACTTGGTACCTGCATCGGATAAAAAAAGTGCACTGTTTACCGGTCATTTGCCCGGTACTGCCAATATCCGCGTGACCTCAGGCAGTCTCACTTCTACCGACTCAGGGCTACTTACGGTTACTCCGGAAATTAATGTTACCGGTTATACGTCACCTTCTATGGCCGGGGTCTCTCATAGCTTCACAGTAACTGTTCAAGATGGCTCTGGGAATAATATTGTAAATTATACTGGAACCGTTCATTTCACCAGCAGCGATAATCAGGCTGTTCTACCGCTGGACTATACCTTCGTTGCTGGCGATAATGGAACTCATACGTTTAACGCCACTCTTGAAACCGCCGGCAGCCAGATGATAACTGTTACCGACACACTTACCTCAAGTATTACGGGCGGCCAGAGCGGTATTACCATTACCGCCGCCGCGGCCGCTCAGGTTAAGGTGGAGACCCAGGCTAATGGGAGCGGGACTGTAGTGCCCGTACAGAATATAACGGCAGGCAGCTCGCTGACCGTTTACGCTATCACTTGTGACCAGTATGGTAACTTTGTGGCTAACGCATCCGCGACATGGTCGCTCTCCGGTAAGACCGGCGGCGTTGTCAATGGTGATTTGGTAGCTGCGGGAGATAATAAAAGTGCGGTTTTCACTGGACATCTCGTGGGAACGGTAACAATAACCGCTTCAATAGCAACCCTGTCCGGTGTGAATTCCGGGATCGTAACCGTAATCGCGGGGCCGGTTACTCGTTTACAGATTAATACTCAACCGGGCAGTACATTGTCGGTTGATTATGCTTTGAATACAGCGGCGGTGGTTACTGCCTATGATGCTCAGAACAATCCTCTTCAGGGAATTACTATTGTGGCGGACAGAGACCCGGCCACTGGCAAGGGAACCGTTTTAGGCATACTCAATGTCACAACAAATTCCAGCGGACAAGCGATTTTTAGTAACTTGTTATATTACACTGCATACGACGCCTTTAAAGTGCGTTTCTCTGTCAATAACATCAGCATCATTTCCCAACTTGTTGGTCCTTTAAGTGCAGGGGCACCAACGGCAGCTTTAGTTGAGACAGCAGTTGATGGCACCGGAACAGAGTTAGGTATGATTACGAATCCCCATGTTCCGATTGGAAGCAGCATCACGGCTTATTGTGTTGAACGTGATCAGTATGGTAACTTTGTGGCTAATGCCGCCGCCGATTCGTGGTCGCTATATAGTATGACCGGCGGAATGGTTGCTACCGATTTAGTCCCCGCCGCAGATAAAAAAAGCGCTGTCTTCACTGGTCACCAAATAGGGGAAGGGTACATCAGGTTGACGTTGGGAAATTTGTATGCGGGTCATTCCGGGTTGATTATAGTGGTTGCCGCGCCGCCATCCGGTGGTGGCGGCGGGGGAGGTGGCGGAGGTGGAGGAGGCGGCGGTGGCGGGACACCTGGCATAGCCGGTGTTACCAATGTATCTTCTTATGTTGACGCTCATGGCGTTTTCGGTCTGACCATCAATGCCTGGGTCGTGGTACCGTCAACAGTTGACACAACTACCAATTCCATCTCTGCTCAAATCTCCCACTTTACGGTCTATGCCATTACTTATGGGGTTAAACCGGTCACCGCCGCTCCCACCACAACCACCACGACTACGGCTGTGCCAACAACTACTATCCCCGTATTTACAACGACAACCACGCCTTCAGTTACGACTATTACCTCTACTACTTCGACGCCTGTCGAAACGACATTGCCGATCACTCAATCCACTTTAACCCCGTTAGCCTCTACCACAACCCCGGTAGTGAATGCGGTAACGACCACCGCGGCATCAACGTCGGCAATCCCAATAAGTACCGTTTTCACGGGCACAACCACGGGAGGCGCCAATCCCACCCCTGACCATTCTTGGTGGTTGTGGGTGGCTTTGGGTGTAGTCGCATTGGGTGGAGTCATCACCATCGTCCTGGTGTTATCGGGGAAAAAAGACAATAAATAATCTTTTCCCGAATTAAAAAGAAAGGCACGGCAATAAACACCGTGCCTTCTTTTTTCTGTTTTTACTCCATCTATATTCAATCGTTTTACCGGCGTCCCTGCCTGTACTTGCCGAAGGGATCTTTAACTCCCTGATTTTCCTTAATCATAGACAATAACTGGTTTCCCTTGGCAATTTTCATTTTTAAATATTTCGTATTATTTGTTATTTGGATTTTGTGATTCGGTTTTTCTTATCTGCGGTTGCGCTAATATTATCGCGGTGCTAGAATGGCCGTATCTGATATCAGCCTGATTGTGGAGGTTAGTACCTTGAGTGAGCACCGTTTGTCCGGTCAGGTTGTCTGGGTTACCGGCTCGTCCCGCGGTATCGGCCGTGTCATTGCAGGCCATCTGGCCTCGCTGGGCGCCAGGGTTGCCGTGCACGGTACCACCCTCACCTCCACCCGTGCCTTCAACGAGGCTGATTCACTGGATGCTGTTGCCCAATCCATTGCTTCCGCGTATCACGGCGAAGTCTTGCCGGTTTGCGGCGATTTATCTGATGTGGTAATCGTCAAACAGGCTGCGGACCTGATTCGTCAGAAGTTCGGTCAGATTGATATTCTGGTAAATTGCGCCGGCGGCGATATCGGTGCGCAGGGCACTATGGGAAAAAATGCAGGGAAACCGCTTTCCAATGACGCTGTCTTCATTTCCCCCGAAGACATCCGTACCGTCCTCGACCGTAACCTGTTGACCTGCATCTTCTGCTGCCGCGAAGTCGCCCCGGAAATGATTGCCCGTAAGTCCGGCTGCATTGTCAATATCGGCAGTATCAGCGGGCTTTCGGGTCATGCTGGTGAAGCTATCTATTCCACCGCCAAGGCCGCCGTCCATGAATATACCCGTTGTCTGGCGGCCCAGTTGCGGCCGGATAACATCCGCGTCAATGTTGTCGCTCCCGGCCCGATTATCACGCCCCGGTTCCTGGCCAGCCGCCCTATCGATGAAACTAAAAAACAGGCCGCCGGCACCCTCGACCGTTACGGACAGCCGATTGAAATTGCCAGAGCCGTCGAATTCCTGATTTCCCCCGATTCTTCCTATATTACAGGCCAGGTGCTCCGCGTCGATGGCGGCATCCAGATGTGGCCCGCTTAAGCATATGGCTTCTTTGTCTGTCCCAATGTCGTTCCTGCGAAAGCAGCAATCTATTAATCCAACCCTGCCCAAGTATTACCCCCGAAATACGATTCACCCCGTATCGTAGGGTGGGCAACGCCCACCGGTTTTCTCCCTCCCACCACTGTCATTGCGAGATTACGCAGTACTCGAAGCAATCCGACACCGCAATGTTGTACCGAGGCCGCTTTAAGCGGATGAATGTATCAGGGTGGGGTATTTCCCTCTCCATCCCGGCGAAAGATCGTAGATATTTTGCGCAGCCTCCGAAGCAAATGTACGGTATCCACTCCAATATTTTTTCCCGTTTCGCTTAAAACCGCCTTCACGCCGCTACGCTCATTTCGTTGACAATCACGCACCGTTATCCCTATAATGACTTCAATCGCCTCTAACAGCGAGACCCCCGTTTTTAATCGGTATTTCCGTCTGATACTTTCAGCCAAAGCCGCTGACCATAAGGAGAAAAACGTTGGATAAAATCAGATTAGGTTTCGTGCCCGCCCATCGGGTACCTTTTAACGAAGATTGGGCCGCGCAAATGCGTAAGCGGTGTTTGAAGACCTTCGCTAAAATCCCCGATCTTGAAATCGTCGTTCCCGATGAATCGCTCACCGACCGCGGATTCGTCCGCAATGACGCCGAGGCCGACAGGGTTATCCGCTTCTTCCGCCAACAGGAAATTCAAGGCCTGGTCATCGGCGCTATGACTTTCGGCGATGAAGTCGCTGCGCTGGCTGTCGCCCAGGCTTTCCGTGAGAAACCGGTCTTTCTTTTCGGCACCAAAGAAGCAGAAATCACCCCGGAAGGCCTCCGGAGTTCGGACTCGTTTTGCGGCACGCTTTCCATCTCTTCGGGCCTGCACCGCCGGGAAATCCCATTTGTCTTCGGCGGCATCGTCTTTCCCGAAGAAAAGAAGTTTCAGCAGTCTGTTCTGGACTTCATGGGCACCTGCTCCGTCGTGAACGGGTTTATCGGCGCCAACATTGGGCTGGTCGGCCCCCGCCCGGAGCGTTTCGAAACCTGTATGTACAATGAAGACGCCATGATCCGTCTGTTCCGGCAGCGCGTCGTGCCTACCGGTCTTGTTGATATCATGCAGCGCGCCGCCGCTGTTAAAAAAGGCACCCCCGAACTCACCACAATTGCCAAAGCAATGCAAAGTCAAGCCGACCTTTCCGCCTTGACTCCCATCGTGATCGAGAAATTGGCGCGGCTGGAACTAGCGTTCAAACAGTTCGTCAATGAGAAAGGCCTCTCCGCCGTCGGCGTCCAGTGCTGGACGGCTATCCAGGAAGTTTACGGTTTATCCCCCTGTTATGTCATGGGCAGATTAACCGATTCCGGCGTGATGGCTTCCTGCGAAGTGGATATTTACGGTGCTTTGACCATGCTCATCCAGTACCGGGCGTCTCTTTCCGACGTGGCGCCGCATTTCATTGACTGGACAATTCAACATCAGAAATTAGCGGATACCTTGCTCGCCTGGCATTGCGGTAACGCGCCGCCGTCATTAGCCTGCAAAGGCTGCAAACCGGATATCAGCTATCACAGCATCCTCGGACCGTCACTGGGCATTGACCGTTCTCTGGGCACCGGTGAGTTCGAGCTTAAACCCGGCGTGGTCACCCTTTGCCGTTTGCAGGAATATAAGGGCAAATTCAAGATGCTCGTCACCAAAGGCACCATCATTGAGTCCAAACAGGTCAACCGCGGCTCCTGGAGCTGGGTCAAGGTACCGGACCTGGACAAACTCTATAACACCCTGATTGACGCAGGCTTTGTCCATCACGCCAGTCTGATTCACGGCGATTATGCTAAACCCATCACCGATGCATGCAAAACCATGGGCATCGAAGTGGTCGCGGTCTAACTATTATGGAAACGATACTATTGTATTTTGTACAATATAATCGAATCAACAATAGTACAAAATAAAGGAGAATGATATGTTTAAATACGGTGTCGCATCTCTCATCTGGACAGAGGATTTCAGTAAAAACGGCGTACCTCTAATCGCTAAGGCTAAATCTTTGGGATTCGATGTCATCGATATCTCCATGACCAATACCGAAAAGTTCCCGTCGAAGGCGGTTAAAAAAGCCGCCAAAGATGCCGGCATCGAGGTCGTTACCACCATCGGCATGCCTCGTGACTGCAACCTCATCGATCCCGACCCGGCGATTCGCAAAAATGGTGTCAACAAGCTCAAATCCCTGGTTGATATCAATCTGGAAATAGACTCGAAATTACTGGGCGGCGTGATTTACGCGGCCTGGGGCTACGTCAGCGGCAAACCGCGTACGGAAGACGAATGGAAATGGTCGGTCGAAGGAATGCGTCAGGCAGGCGAATACGCGAAAAAAACCGGCAATGTCGTGCTGGCCGTAGAGCCGGTCGGCCGTTTCGAATCCCACTTTTTAAATATCGCCGGCGATGCCATGCGGTATTGTAAAGAAGTCGGTACGGGCAACGTCAAAGTGCACCTAGATTCTTTCCACATGATAAGAGAAGAATCAAACTTCACCCAAGCCGTGGAAACCTGCGGCAAAGAATACCTGGCTTACGTCCACGTCTGTGAGAATAACCGCGGCATTCCCGGCACCGGGTTGGTGCCGTGGAAAGAATTCTTCACCGCGCTGAAAAAAATCGGCTACGACGGCGCGCTCGGGATTGAATCGTTCGACCCCAGTTTTAAGGAAATCAACCGGCTGGCAGCCATCTGGCGGAAATATGCGGATACCGGCGAGGAACTCGCGATTCAAGGTTTGGCTAATTTAAAGAAGATTGAAGCCACAACTAAATAATCCGTCTGCGACAAACGAGCCAGAAAGGCGGTACGTAAATTACACATACGCTCCGCCTTTCTTTTTTAATACCGGTGAATTAACTTGCTCCCACTTAAACACAGTGATAAACTGGCTGTACGCAAAAGCCTTCACTTCAACTGTTTGATTTATCTTTCACAGGAGGCAAACCGTGGCGATGTCCGACAAAATTAAATCGGGCCCGTTCCAACCTACTGTTGATAGCCTGAAGAATTATATTTGCCCAGACTGGTTCCGGGACGCTAAATTCGGCATCTGGAGCCACTGGGGGCCGCAATCCGTGCCGACGTACGGCGACTGGTATGCGCGGCACATGTATACCGAAGGCCACGCGCAATACTATTATCACTGGCGGAAATACGGCCACCCTTCTAACTTCGGCTATAAAGATATCATCAAGTTGTGGAAAGCGGAGAACTTCGACCCGGCAGGGCTGATGAACCGGTACGTGGAGTCCGGTGCAAAGTATTTTGTTTGTCAGGCGATGCACCACGATAACTTTGATAACTTCAATTCCACTTATAATCCCTGGAATTCAGTTAATCTCGGTCCGAAAAAAGATATTTGCGCGCTCTGGCAGACCGAAGCCAGGAAACACAGCTTGCCGTTCGGGTTATCCGAACACCTGGCCGCTTCCTACACCTGGCTGTCTGCGTCGCACGGCTGCGATAAAACCGGTCCCTATGCCGGCGTCCCTTATGACGGCGCCGACCCGGTGAACCAAAGCCTGTACCGCGATAACGACAGCGAAGTCCTGGTAATCGGTGAAGCCACCAATTGGCTGACGAAAAATCCCAAATACCACGCGGACTGGTTTAAGCGCATCAAAGACGTCATCGATAAATTTCAACCCGACCTGCTTTATTCCGACAGCGAATGTCCGTTCGGGGATACCGGGCTTGCCATTGTTGCGCACTTATATAACACCAGCGCCGCCGCGCACGCCGGCGAAAATAATGCCGTCTACAATTTCAAACAGCATAACGCGGAAAATAAAGCGGAAGATATCACCCGCATCGGTGTGCTCGATATAGAGCGCGGTTTATCGGACAAACCTTTACCGGAACCATGGCAGGACGATACCAGCCTCGGCGACTGGTTCTACAACGTCAGGGACATCTATAAGACCGC
The DNA here is from genome assembly GCA_963772985.1 of uncultured Chloroflexia bacterium. Lineage (GTDB taxonomy): Bacteria > Chloroflexota > Dehalococcoidia > Dehalococcoidales > Fen-1064 > Fen-1064. The sequence continues at coordinate 13,180 of CAVYZP010000021.1, read as the reverse complement.
CGACGAGGTCGCCGATACGCTGGTGGATATCGTCGCCAAAAACGGCAACCTGCTTCTGAACGTGCCGCAGAAACCCGAAGGCACCCTGGATGAAGAAACGCTTTATACGCTGAAAAGAATCGGCGTCTGGCTGAAAGACAACGGCGAAGGTATTTACGGCAGCCGTCCCAACGCGAAATACCGCGAAGGGAAGACCGAACTTGATGGCGGGCCGTTTAGGGAAAAGAAAACCGTCTGGCATTCTACCGATTACCGCTTCACCAGAAAAGACAATGCAGTTTATGCCTTCATGATGCGCCCGGGGAGTGAAGCTAAGGCCGTCATTCACACTCTCGGCAGATTGAATGAAAAAGAGATCAAATCGGTGGCAGTTTCCGGCCGTCCCGCAGAATTCGAGCAAAAAGACGGCGCTTTGTTAGTCAGTTTAACATCAGGAATAGACAAAAGCATGCCGGTCTGTATCAAAGCTGTATTACTGTAAAATGGAGATTGAAACTGAATCAGGTACGGACATCAGTTACGGAAGCTGTAATCAGCTATAATTAGATTGAGGGGACGAAGGGGAGAATAATCTTGAAAAGTACAAATACCGGTAATAAACCACAAACAGCGGATATTATTCGATATACGACCTGCAACGACCACTGCTTCAGTATGTGCGTGCTTAAAGTACATATCCGGAACGGCAAAATCCGGGCGGTGGAGCCGGACGACACGATTAACCGCGGTATCGCGCGGGAGGACGGGCACCTTCCTGACGAACTGATTGATAAATGCATGATTGCGGTCCGGCCGTGTACCAAAGGATACGCCCACATCCGCAACCTGAACGCCCCGAATCGGGTAATTTATCCGATGAAACGGGCTGGCGAGAAAGGTGAGGGCAAATGGCAGCGGATATCGTGGGATGAAGCCCTGGACACCATCGCTGCTAAGTTGAAATATTACAAAGAAAAATTCGGGCCACTTTCAATCGGCGATTTCGGTTCTGACGGTTTTGTCCTCAGTCCCTGGTTCGGCGCAGGAGTGGCGGATTGGGGCGGTCATTCGCTTCAAGGCGTTGATGAAGCGGAGCGGTGGGTATTGGGGCGTCAAACTGTCGATGAGCGCCAGGATGAAAGCAACCTGCTGAAAGCCAAATTGATTGTCTTATGGGGATTCAATCCCGGCACCACCTTAAGTAACCATGCCGTTTATACATTGATGCGCGCACGGGAACGCGGTATCCCGATAATTTCGATTGAACCACGTTACACCCCAACTGCCGAGACTGTCGCCAGCCAATGGATTCCCATCCGGCCGACTACCGACGTGGCGATGATGATTGCCATGGCCAACGTCTGGTTTAAGGAAGACCTTTGCGACACAGAGTTCATTAAGAAATGGGTTGAGCCGGAAGGCTTGCGGCAGTGGCAGGATTACGTGGTGGGCACCTCTGACGGCGTGGATAAGTCTCCTAAGTGGGCTGAAGCAATCTGCGGCGTGCCGGCAGAAACAATCACGGAATTTGCCCGGCTCTATGCCCGCAGCAAGCCGGTCAATTTGAATATCTCCTTTTCTCTGGGACGTCAGTTCTGGGGTGAAAACGGCATCCGGGCTGCCATCTATCTGCAGGCGTTGACCGGCAACACGATGACACCGGGCGCCACTGCTTCCGCGGAAACTGCCTGTGAATTTGGCCAGCACGAGCCCGGCATCCCGAAGCCGGTGGTTGACTGGCAAAAAGCGCCGGCTGTATATCAATCGCCGGTACTGTCGGCCCATTTCAAATGGCCGGAAGCGATCGTGCTGCGGGAAAAACTGGACCAGGGCGAAATAACTTTAGACGAGTATAACCGCGTCATCGGCAATACACCCGGGAATCCCGCACCCAATATTAAAATGTTGATTCTGTTTACGACCAATCCCATCATGACGCACCCGGATGTAAACACCAACATTAAGGCGATGAAGAAACTGGATTTCAGCGTGGTATTCTCCTACCACCTGGATAACCCCACCGCGAAATACGCGGATATCATCCTGCCTCAGATGCACGCCGCTTTTGAAGGCCGGGATATGTCGTTCCAAAAAGAACGTTCGACCGACCTCTTCCGCAAGGAAATGGTGAATCTGAACGGTAATTATTTCGTCTTCAATCAGAAATGCGTGGACCCGCCGGGCGAAGTTAAAGCCCGCGGCTGGATCTGGCTGCAGATTGCCAAGCGATTGGGCATTGCGGAACTATACTGCCCCCGCATGGCGAACGTGACTGACGACAAGTGGGACGAAGCAATTGACAACCTGCACCGTGAGGCCTATGAAAAATGGATGGTGCGGGCAGAAATTGCCCCGTTCCACCCGCCGACCTGGGAGGAATTTCAGAAAAAACCGGTTTTCCGCTGGGAGGTTCAGGACCCATATTACACCTATAAGAATGCCATGCTGCGGGGAGAAAATCCCTTCAAAGGAACAGAGTCAGGGAAGATTGAGTTTTATTCCAAAGAGGTGGCGGAAAGTGCGTCAACTTCAGATGTCAAAACGAAAACCCGTGACAATAAACGGTACGGCGGGGGACACCTGTCCCCGATGGCGGAGATGGTCAAGGGCGGCAAGGCCACCTACTTCAGTAATGACTCAGAGAAGTACCCGTTATTGATGTCATCTCCCCACGGGCTGTACCGTATCCATACCCTGTTGGACAACCAGCCTCTGCTCAACCGGGACTGCTACCGCCATGCCTGCTGGATCAGTGTGGCCGAAGCCAAGGCCCGGGGAATCAAGGATAACGATTTAGTCCGGGTTTACAATGACCAGGCGGAAATCATCATGCCGGCCTACGTCACTTCTAAAGTTGTCCCGGGGACGGTGAACATCTTTCACGGCGGCTGGTACACCCCGGGGAAAACTAAAACTGTCCTGATGCCGGAAGGGATTGATACCCGGGGTGCCCCCAACCTGATGACACATTACGACGAGCACCTGCCGGAGACCATTCTCGACCATCAGCCGTGTAAGGCGCTCGTTCAAATTGAAAAATGGGAAGATGCAAATTAGGTATCTGTCTCTAAACTCCGGGTACTAAGCAAAACTAAAACAGGAAAGTGAATTCTCACACTTTCCTGTTTTTAATATAGCTATGAATAATTACGGTTACATCTCGATGGCGACTTTGACCGAAGTCGGCTTAGGATTGGCCGCATATTCAAACGCCCTGATGCTGTCCGCAAATTTATATTTATCGGTAATCATCGGTTTGACGTTAATTTTACCCGATTCCATCAGATTGATGGCGCGGGGATAAACGTTCGCATATCTGAAAATGGTCTCGATGCGGGCTTCTTTGGCCTGCGCGGCGACGACATCCACCGGCACCGGTTTCACCGGCATGCCGATAAAAACCACGCAACCGCCGGGCCGCAGCGGTTCGAAGGCTTTGAGCACGGCGTTTTCGTTGCCGCTGGCTTCGAAAATGACATCCGCGCCCCAACCGCCGGTCAGGCCGTCCACAACAATTTTCAGGTCCTGTTTGGTGATGTTCACCGCGGTCATCCCCATCTTCGCTGCCAGGTCCAGCTTAGGCTGAAGTGTGTCCGTAATGATGACCTTGCTGCAGCCGCTGGCCAGTGCGGCCATGCCCGTCACCATACCGATAGTACCGCAGCCGGTCACTAAGGCGACGTCACCCGCCTGAATGGCGGCCTTCTTGGCGGCCTGCATGCCGACAGCTAACGGTTCGACCAGTGCCCCTTCGCCAAAACTGACATTATCCGGCAGTTTGAAGGTAAACATCGCGGGGTGGACCACTGTTTCCCGGAGGCAGCCGTGAATCGGCGGAGTGGCCCAAAAACGGACCGCCGGGTCGAGATTATACATCCCGAGCAGCGTCGCCCGGCTGTTCAGATCGGGGATGCCCGGCTCCATGCAGACGCGGTCGCCAACTTTCAAATTTTTAACATTCGAACCGATTTCGATAACCGTGCCGGAAGCTTCATGTCCCAGCACCATCGGCTCTTTCACGATAAACGGCCCGATTCTGCCGTGCAGGTAATAATGGACATCGCTGCCGCAGATGCCCACGGTATTGATTTTAATACGGACGTCATTCGGTCCGACCGTCTCTTTAAGGTCAATATCGGCAATTTCCAGGTGTTTGGTTTCTTTCAATAACAGGGCTTTCATGTTTTCTCCTTTTCGTTATAACTGAATTATACCGCGCCTTCCCCCAAAAGTAACTCCCAGTAGGTCTTTACGAAATATTAAACCTTATGGCCGTCACAGAATGCGGTTCAAATTCACAGGTTAAAGATTTTCCGTCTACAGCTAGTGTGTTTTCTTTAGTGGTTAACTAGGTCTTTCTTTTCAAACGTATTCCCGGCTTTGATATCCGGACCGTTAATCGTACTGACCCGGGCTTTGCCGGTAAATCGCCCGGCAGCCAGGTCGATTTTAGTTTCCGCATTCTTATCTTTACTCCGGTTCACAACGTACAAAACCAGTTGTTTGCCGGATTTATCCAGCGTGGCGGAGATATCCAGTACAGGCAAGGAATATTTCCCGCCGCTGAAAGAGTCGCCCTGCTGCCAGACATCCAGCGCCGTCTGGCCGCAGGTGGAGCTGTAAAGTTCGAAAGGATAAAAAATCGTTTGCAGGACCATATCATCCTTTTTAGTAAAAACAGGCGCGATGACGTTCACAATCTGGGCGATATTGGCCATTTTCACCGATTTGGCGTGCCGGATGAAAGCGTTAAAATGCATGCGCGGTAACCAACGCATCTTCCAGATTATAGATTTCTTCCAGTTTGTTCACCGTCGGGCCGCCCGATTCTTTGGCACGGGTCTTATACCAGACGTTCCACTCATCCACCGCAATTGCCGGGGCTTTGACCAGTTGTTTTTCCAGGCACATCGCGCGCACCAGCCCCTCGTAGGCGCTCAGGCGTTCTTCCATCAGTTCGGAAACCGTCATGTATTCAGCAAAATCGTTATTCCAGTTGCCGACGTACCAGTGCAGCGAAAGGTAATCTATCAGATTGCCGGCCTGCTCCAGCATCAATTGCGTCCGTTCGACGATGCCCGCTTCCCAGTGGGAAATGGCGGAGGCGACTATTTTAATATTGGGGTCGGTCCATTTCATCACTTTGGCATATTCGGTACAAAAACGCGCGTATTCCTGCGGCGTTTTATAGCCGATTTGCCAGTGCCCGTCTACTTCGTTGCCGATACCCCAGTATTTAACGCGGTGCGGTTCCGGAAAACCATGCTCGCGGCGCAGCTTCCCCAGCGCGGATTCGCCGGTACCGTTGCAGTATTCCACCCAATCCGCCGCTTCCCGCATATTGCCGTCGCCGCAGTTCACCGCGATATAGGGTTCAGTATTCAGCTTCCGGCAAAAACTGACAAATTCATTGGTGCCGAAATGATTCGTCTCTAAATCTTTCCAGGCTAATTCGGAACGGGACGGACGCTGATTTACCGGGCCCACGCCGTCCCGCCAGCGGTAACCGGATACAAAATTACCGCCGGGGTAACGGATTAACGGCATCTGCAGCCGCCGCAGTGCGGACAGGACGTCGGTGCGCAGCCCGTTTTCATCGGCCAGCGGGGAATCCGGGTCGTAAATGCCGCCGTAGATGCAGCGCCCCAAATGTTCCGCGAATCCCCCGAAGATATTACGGTCGATATTGCCCGATATGCGTTCCGGGTCGATTTTTATCCGGTTCATTAATTCATCCTTTTTATTTTTATTATTATAAGCTTTCCCGACAGGAGAATAAAAATCGCGATTCACGGGCCAAGAATTAAAATATTCCAGAATATTCTGCAGTGATTCCCCTCATTGACTTTATCCAATATGCTGGGTAAGATATGGGTACGTTCCGCAAGAATATACGACAAGGAGGGCTGGTATGGCAATTGACCAAACCATCGAAAAACAACTGGGGCAACTCCGCATCTGGAACATCGTCGTCGGTGTAATTCTGGCCGTACAAGCGATATTAATCGCAGGGCTTACGAACGCCTTCTCTCTGCCGGTAACGGCCACATTTATGGCCGGTCCGCCCGGCACGGCGCCGGTGCTGCATCATTTGTTCTACATCGACACCGGCTGGGGCGTGTTTACCTTTCTGGCCATCTCGGCGGTAGCGCTGCTGGTCATCGCATCGCCGGCGGTGTTTCCCTGGTACAAACGCAACCTCCTCCAGAACAAGAATTACGGCCGCTGGATTGAATACTTCTTCAGTTCTTCGATAATGATTGTCCTGATTGCGCAAATCGTGGGTATCAGCGATATCGCCGCCCTGCTGGCGATTTTTGGCACCAATGCCAGTATGATTCTCTTCGGGGCATTACAGGAAAAATACGAGAAACCGGGCAAGCCGAGCTGGCTGCCCTTCTGGTTTGGCAGTTTTGCCGGTGTCATCCCCTGGATTGCCGTGGTCATTTATACCATCGCCCCGGGGCTCAAAGTATCGCCGCCCGGCTTCGTCTACGGCATTATTATCTCGCTGTTCGTCTTCTTCAACTGCTTCGCCGTTAATATGGTCCTGCAGTATAAAAAAGTCGGCCCGTGGCGGGACTATCTGTTCGGCGAAAAAGCATATATTATCCTCAGTCTGACCGCGAAGGCGCTGCTGGCCTGGCAGGTCTTCTTCCCGGTGCTGAGCTTAGTTAAGAAGTAGAACCTTAAGAAGGTTCAAACTTAAAATTTCTCCACCTGGCTGCCGGATTAATAAAAAGTGTACATAGCATCTCGGCGAGTCAATGCATGTTTCCCGGAACAGCGGGAGTTGCCGGTTTGTTCGTTTGTCCTCTTAATAAAGAGGGGATGATGGCAAACAGGACGATTACTCCCAGTATCAGGCAGGCGTGATTAATTGATCTCATGAACAGGGGTATTTCGTTACCGCTGACAAGTTGAGAATTCCCAACTATTTGGGAAAGCCGGTTATACGGCATTACCAGCGACATCAGCAGCAGCGAAAACGGCACGCTGATTACGCCGCCGGTCATGACCAGCGTCATGCGGATACCGTTGGCCACACCGCGTTTTTCCGGCGGTACCGAACCCATGATCGAACTGATGTTGGGCGGACCGAATAAAGCCGAGCCTAAACCGAACAACACCAGGCTGAACAGTACCGCGCTGTATGGAGAGGTTTGATTCAGTGTCGAAAACCAGAATAGAGCGGCAGCGTTTACGGCCAAACCGGTAGAAGTCAACACGCGGCTGCCGTATCTGTCCGCAATGCGTCCGCTGATGGGACTTAAGATAAAAATAACTACTTCCAGCGGGATGAGCATGATACCTGTTTTTAAAGCGCTGTAACCCAGAATCAGTTGCAAATACAACGACCGAAGAAACGGTCCGCAGCCGAATGCCAGAAAGTTTAAAAAGGCAGCGGCGTTGCCTGCCGCAAAAGCCCTGATTTTAAAAACCGACAAATCAAGTGTCGGATACTTCTGTCTTAACTCAATAAAAATTACCGCGATGAAGAAGGCAATTCCGGCGGCAATAATCAGCAGATTCCGCAGGGAAAGCGGATTCCCGATGGTCAACCCCAATAGAATCGTGGTCAGGCCGACACAATACAAAATAGAACCCCAATAATCAAATTTTTGTTCGACAGGTTTCGCGGTAATGGCTTTGAGCCGCAAATAGCCCCAGACAGTGCCAAAAATACCGATAGGGACATTAATCAAGAAAAGAGACTGCCAGCCAATTAGTGTGATCATTACTCCACCGAGCGTGTAGCCGGTAATCGCACCCAAATTCATGGCCATGATGTTGGTGCCGAGCGCCATCCCCAGCTTTTCCTTGGGGAAAGCATCGGTGATAATCGCGATACTGTTAACCGCGAGCAGGGCCGCGCCGGAACCCTGTAATAACCGGAAAATGACCAACTCCTCGCCGGAACGGGACAGGGCACATAAAAGGGAACCAACGGTGAAGATGGCAAATCCCAGGTTGTATAGCCTGACCCGGCCGTACAAATCAGCCAGGTGTCCGAGAACAACTGCCAGGATGGTCATCATCAACGAATAACCGGTAATAATCCAGATGCCGTGGACGATGCTGGCGTTAATATCTTTTAAAATGGTCGGCAGCCCGATGGTGACAATTGTTGAATCCAGGCTGGCCATAAAACTTCCGACGGTGGTAACCGATAATACCACCCATTTATAATCCATTTTGAGTTTCATTAAAATCTCACATTTAATTTTTGTTTTCGCAGGGGATTAAAAACAGAAAGATGATCGAATTTGCCGCCGTGTCTAAAAATAAAGAGAATTTAAGAAACGGTAACAATATTAAACCCTGCCTTTCCGCAACAAAGAGGCTGCTTACCGGAATGAATACCGGCATAGCAGCCTGAAAGTTCCGCTATCCTTAATTTAACACAAAACAAATTGAAATTATATTTTTAGAATATTATCCCTTATCCGGTAACATCCCTCTTTTTGAAGAGATAAAAACTAAAAACTAAAAATACGATACTGTAAAGACCTAAAATGATGAAAGCATGAGTTAAACTCGGCACCGCCGTGGTGTCGGTTCCGCCCCCTCCCCCGAACCGGCCGGGAAGTTTGTTCAGGGCCGTGATGGCCGTGACATTGGCATTCAGCAGGTAAGCCGGGACTTTGGCGATCCAGCCGCCGGCCGCCGTCATGAAGGCGGTAATAATCGCTTCCAAAAACAAAAAGCCGACACCGGTAGCGATGCCGGGCATGGCGGAACGGCCGACAATGGCCATCACAAAACCTAATAGTGCGAAGGGCATGATTACGTAAAAAGTACGCAGGTATTGCAAAACTTGCGTCCATGCATAAGAGCCGGTGAAAAAGCTGAAACTATATGCATTACCGCCGAGACCGGTGGTAACCAGGCCCATCACAAAGCCCGCAATCACACCGATGAGCATGCCGAGAAGAATCATGCATCCCAAAGATACCAACTTGGCAACGATAAACTTGAAACGGCTCTCGCTGGAGACGAGCGCCGGGCGAATTGTTTTCCAGCTGTACTCGCTGCCAATCGAGCTCGCTGTTAAAATAATGGCCAGCAATGAGCCAAACGAGGCCATCATCGAGAATGCAAAAGGAATCGCCGATTGCAGGCCTAAAAGCGTGGCAATATTTCCCGAACCGATCCCGGGACCGGGTGTTTTCACTTTGGATATAGCCAGTAGCAGCAAATTGACAATAACGATGATGCCAACCAGAATTCCAAGCAGAACCCAGGTCATCTGCCGTTTGCGCAGTTTGAGGAACTCCGCCCCGATCATTCGGCCCAATCCCGAGAACAGAGTCTCTTTTTTTACTACAGAAATATTACTAGTCACCGCTCGTACCTCCGGTTAATTGCAGGAAAACGCTTTCCAGACTCGCAGAACGGTTCACCAGTTCGGAAACCAGGATACCCTTTTCCGCCAGCGCCAGGTTAACATCGGCGCTGCGGTCCTTGGGAACATCTACGACCAGATATTCGTCTTCTTTTTTAACTGATTTTATCCATGACAAACTACTCAGGATAGCCGTAGCTTTTGCAATATCATTTACCTTGATTTGTAAAAGATTACCGTTGGAAAGGAGCTCTTTAATGGGCGCATTCGCAATCACCGTGCCCTGCTTGACGATGGCAACATGGTCGCAGACTAGTTCCACTTCATGCAACAGATGGCTGCAAAGCAGCACCGCCCGGCTCTCATGTGCCAGTTGAGGAATCAGGTCACGTATTTCCTTAGTGCCGGCCGGGTCCAAGCCGTTGGTCGGCTCATCCAGAATAATCAGTTCCGGGTCCCGCAGCAGTGTCGAAGCGATACCCAGCCGCTGCTTCATCCCCATGGAATAGTGGCCGTACTGGTCTTTGGCACGGTCTAATAATGTGACCCGCTCCAGCACTTCGGTGATTTTACTTTTCGGGATATCGCCGATGGACTTGGCGAGTACCGCCAGGTTATCCCAACCGGAGAGATAAGGGTAAAAAGCCGGTTCTTCGATAATCGCGCCGATACGCCGCAGCGCGGGCCAGCGGTGCCCGTCCTGTTTTTCTCCGAAAAGTTCGATGCTGCCGGCAGTAGGCGCAATCAGTCCGAGAATCATCCCGACCGTAGTGCTCTTTCCGGCGCCGTTCGGTCCCAGAAAACCGAAGACTTCGCCCCGTCTAAGTTCGAGGTTCAGGTTTTTCACCGCTTCCAGGCTGCCGAAACGCTTGGTGAGCCCGATGGTGCGCAGAATCACATCTCCCTCAGTGCCCGGGGCCGTTTTAGTCCCCATATTTACTGTCATGTTTATTTTCCCTCTTTTGTATCATCAAATCACAAGCTATTCTTTGATTTGACCGTTGTTATTAATAAAAAATGGTCCCCGGTGATTTTGCCGCAGTTTCAGAGCGTCACTTGAGACAGCAGTTCACGAAAACGTAAATCTGAAAGAAGCGATTGTTTTAAGACGCCGCTCATCAGGGATACAGGAATATTACTTTTTTAATTTCTTACGCATCGCGACGATAGTTTTTTCCGTGTTTGAGACCATCTGCTGCAGTTGTTCTTCCACGTCTTCCGGGCGCGCAATAAATATTGCTTTGCGGAACGGCGCAGCCGAAATCAGAACACGATCTCCCGGCCCGATACCAAGAAATTCACGCGCTTCTTTCGGTATAACCAGTTGGCCCTTCCCGTTCAGACGGGCGATACTTAATAGCCGTGGCTGATTGTTCATCTTCATACTAGTAATAATTGTAACATAAGTAATAATTACACACAAATTTTATTTGACTGTAATTATGATGTTTAGAACACCAAATAACCTTCCCTATTCACTTTCCGAATGAAGTAATTAACCGTACCAGACGAACTTCTGGCTATAAATACTCGGAATAAAACCAGCTAAACCTTATTTTTTCCCGGTCGATTTGGTTTTGATGGCTTTGGTTTTCATCGGCTTTCCGCAACAGAGCAACATCGTCTCTTCTGCGACCGGAACGCCGCCGACTTCTTCGACAATTACCGACATGCCGCAGACATCACAAACCAGGGAATCCCCGTTGTTGATTTTCCGCTTCGCCGTTTTCTTTTCTTTGGTCGCCGCTTTTTCCGCCATCGTTTAACTCCTTCTTCGGACAGATTTCCCCCGCCCGCATTTTATGACATCAGTTTATCAATTTAGTCATATAGAAGTTATAAAATCCCCGGCGTATACATTACAAAAATGTGAAATTTCAGACAAAGTCCGGAAAACCGTCAGAACCGGTTCTGCTCAATGATTGCGGTTATTTTATGTTTGAATCGTAATCAGGTGACAGCGCAAACCAGCGCGGTGACCGAGTGCGGTTCAAAGGTGTAATTAAGAGACTTCCCAGCCGCTTTGACCGCAGTCGCTTTCACTCCGACCCGGTTGGGGTTGGCCTCGGTGTTTTCAGCCTTGACATCCGGGCCGTTGATGACATTCGCTGTTACATTTCCAAATTCCCCGGCAGCCAGCGAAATAGCGGCGTCCATCACCTTGTCCTTACTCTGGTTAACCACGAAAACGACCAGCTGTTTGCGGGATTCATCCAGCGTTGCCGTCACATCCAAAGTCCGGATGCCGTTGTAAGTGCGTCCCAGATAACTGCCGGAGAAAGTGTCGCCGCTATAAAATACGTCCAGCGCCAGTTGCCCGCAGGTGCGGCCGTAAAGTTCAAAAGGATAAAAAATGGTATTCAGCATTACAGGTCTATCAAGACGCGCCAGCCTGGGATAATTAATGCCGATGGCAGTCATCATCGAAGTAAAGTTAGCCAGTCTCACCGAGCGGGCATGGCGGATAAAAGCATTTAAATGCAGCGCCACCACCAGCGCGTCCTCAACGTAATTGATAATGACGCGGTCTTCGCGGTTCGGCATACGCATTACCGCCCATTCGTCAACGGCGATATTAATCGCGTGCCTGATGCCCCGTTCCAGACAGACAGCGTGAATCAAGCCTTCGTAGGCGCTCAGGTGCTGATTGAAATCTTCGGCAAAAGCCATAAACGTTTCAAACGGGGCATTATTGTCCAAATGAGCATAGCGGTGCAGGGCCATGTAATCGATATTGGCGCCGGCCTGTTCCAGGATCAACTGTGTTCTTTCCACCCATTCCGTTCTAATGCCCGCAAAATCAGGGAAGGGGTAATCTTCCCAGATGGAGACCGCCGCGGCAACCAACTTAATTGTCGGGTCAACCCACTTCATTACTTTGCTGAACTCGGTCAGTGCCCGGGCGTATTCCTGTGGAGTCTTATAACCGATTTGCCAGGGGCCGTCCACTTCGTTGCCGATTCCCCAGTATTTAACCTTGTGGGGCGCGTCGAAGCCGTGCTGGCGGCGCAGTTTTACCAGGGCAGAATCGCCGGTGCCGTTGCAGTATTCCACCCAATCGGCCGCCTCGCGCATGTCGCCGTCGCCGCAGTTGGCGCAAAAATAAGGTTCAATGTGCATTTTCCGGCAAAATTGCATGAATTCGTTGGTGCCGAACTGGTTCGAGACCATCGCGTTCCACGCCAGGTCGTGCCGTACCGGGCGTTCCTCTTTTGGCCCGACGCCGTCCCGCCAGCGGTAGCCGGAAGCCAGATTCCCGCCGGGCCAGCGGATATTGGACATGCGCATCTGCTCCAGCGCCGCCCGGACGTCGCTGCGCAAACCGTCTCTATCGGCCCGCGGCGAATCCGGGTAATAAATACCGCCGTAGACTTTATTTTCCAGATACCCGCCGAAAATGTTCCGGTCGATATCGCTGACGACACGTTCCATGTCAATTTTAATCTGATTCATGACAAGCTCCCTCACAATCAGCTTTTTCCGCGAAACCTGCTTTTCAGGATAACGGCCTGATGCTCAATTGTCAAGAAACTCGATTCCCCGGTTGCCGTACCTACTTTTTTATGTCGGATATTATATAATCATGGTAAATTTACCGGTTCTGTTTTTCAGAACGAATGGAGCGATGGGCAAAAATGGAGAAAGGACTGTTAGGAACACAGGTGGTTACTCAAATCGGGATTCTGGTTAACGACATTGAGAAAACATGCCAAAAATACGCCGACTTCCTGGGCGTGGACAACCCGGGGTTCAAAATTACCAATGTCTATGATGAAGCCCGTACGGAATTCAAAGGTAAGTCGACGGCAGCCCGGGCGAAACTGGCTTTTTTCAAGGTTGGAGAAAACCTGTCCA